>JBBISY010000006.1:0-93968 GCA_037441065.1 Acidobacteriota bacterium
GCGGGGGGGTGGCGCGGGCGGCGCAGGGCGGGATGGCGGCTGCCGGGACCCCCAGGGGCAGCGCACAGGCAGCCGCCGCCAGGAGGTTGTCGGCGCTGTGCCGGCCGGGGAGCGGCCAGTCGATGGCCACCTCGAGGCCGGGGCCGCGCAGGGCGAAGCGCGAGCCCAGCAGGCCGCGGCTGGTGTAGTCCTCGATCCAGTAGTCGCTGGCGTCGGCCAGGCCGTACCGTTTCGTGGGGCCGCGGAAGCGCGCAGCGAAGCGGGCGACGCGCTCGTCGGCGGCGTTGAGCACCAGCAGTCCCTCGGGGTGGAGGTGCGGAATGAGTTCCGCCTTGGCCTCGGCGATGCCGTCCAGGTCGGCGAAGAACTCCAGGTGGACCGGAGCGACGACGGTGTAGAGGAGGGCGTCGGGCCGGGCGATGCGGCCCAGTCGGTCCAGCTCGCCGGCGTGGTTCATGCCCAGCTCGGCCACCATCCAGGCGATGCCGTCGCCCTGGTTGCACAGCTCGGCGGGGAAGCCGGCCTGCGAGTTGCGGCTCTCGCGGGTGCGGCCGGTGGGGTAGGTGGTGGCGAGCAGCGCCGCCAGCAGCTCCTTGGTGGAGGTCTTCCCCACCGAGCCGGTGACGGCGGCGAGGCGGAACTGCCCCCGCTCGCGTTCCGCGGTCGCCAGCCTGTGCAGGGCGGCTAGGGTATCCGCCACCACCAACTGCGGCAGGTCGGTGTCCAGGGGGCGGGAGACCAGGGCGGCGGCAGCGCCGCGACGGGCGGCGTCGCCGACAAAATCGTGGCCGTCGCTCCGCTCCCCGGGCAGCGCCACGAACAGGTTGCCCCGCTCCACCTGCCGCGAATCGATGGCCACTCCCGCGACGAGGGCGTCGGCCGGGCCCAGGAGGGTGGCGCCCAGGAGGGCGGCCAGCTCGCCGGAACGCCGCCGCATCATCCGCGCCTCCGGCGGGCCACCTCGCCGATCACCACCCGGTCGTCGAAGGGGACACGGCGATCGGCGAAGATCTGTTCCGTCTCGTGCCCCTTGCCCGCGACCACGACCACGCTGGAGGGGTCGGCGATGGCCAGGGCGGCGGTGATGGCTTCGCGGCGGTCGGCGATGGCCAGCGCCCGCGTGTTGCCGCTGGCCCGCACCCCCTCCATGATCGAGGCGATGATTGTCTCGGGGTCCTCGCTCCTGGGGTTGTCCGAGGTGACGATGGGAACGTCGGCCAGGCGACCCACCACCTCCCCCATGGGCGCGCGCTTGCCGCGGTCGCGGTCGCCACCACAGCCGAACACGACGATGAGCCTCTTCGCCCCCACCTCGCGCAGCGCCAGCAGGACCTGCTGCAGGGCATCAGGGGTATGGGCGTAGTCCACGAGGACGGGGAAGCCGGTCCCCGCCTCGACAGGTTCCAGCCGTCCGGGCAGCGGCACGGCCTCGCTGAGCCCGCGGGTGATGGCGTCCAGCCCCCAGCCGAGCGCCACCGCGGCGCCGGCTGCCGCCAGGGCGTTGCGCACGTTGTGGCGTCCCACCAGGGCCATCTCCACCTGGGTGTCGCCGAGGGGGGTGACGAGGCGGAAGCGCGAGCCGCGCACCGTGAGGGTGAGCGCTTCTGCCCGGATCGAGGAGGAGGGCTCCAGGCCGAAGCTCAGGTCGCCCGGGCGGCTTGCGGCGAGCAGGCGTGCCATGGTGGGATCGTCCGCGCCGACCACCCGTCGTCCCGGCGGATCGGCGCGGAGCAGCTCCTCGAGGCGCCGCTTGGCGGCGAAGTAGCTCTCGAGGTCGCCGTGGAAGTCCAGATGATCGCGCGTGAGGTTGGTGAAGACGGCCACGTCGAACTCGAGGCCGGCCACTCGGTCCAGCATCAAGGCGTGGGACGACACCTCCATCGCCGCCACCGTCCCGCCGCTGGCCACGAGCTCGGCCAAGAGCGGCGCCAGGTCCGGGGCCTCCGGGGTGGTGCGCGTCGCCGGCTGGGTTCGGTTGGGCAGGGTGTAGGCCAACGTGCCGAAGACGCCGGGGCGTTGCCCGGCGGCCCGGGCGATGCGGCCGATCAGGTCGACCACCGTGCTCTTGCCGTTGGTCCCGGTGACCCCGACGAGGCGCAGGCGGCGGTGCGGGTAGCCGGCGAGGGCCCAGGCCGCCAGGGCGGTCGCCCGGCGCGGCTCGGGGGTGGCGAGCCAGGGGAGCGAGCCGCCCGGGTCCCGATCCGAGAGGACGGCCACGGCGCCCCGGGCTCGGGCTTCGGCTACGAACTCGATGCCGTGGTGGTGCGAGCCGGGGAGCGCCGCGAACACCTGGCCGGGGAGCAGGGAGCTGGAGACGTGCGAAATCCCGGTAGCGACCGCGTTGGCATCGCCCCGCGGCGTCGCCCCGCAGGCCGCGGCCAGCTCTCCCAGCCTCATGCCCGCTCCCCGACCGCGGGCCGGATGCCCAGTAGGGGGACGAGCCGCGCCGCGATCCGACCGAAGGCGGGTGCCGCCACGTCCGCGGCCCAGAACTGCGACTGGGGCTGGTCGAGGCACACCACCACCACCACCTGGGGGTTCGGGAGGGGGAAGAAGCCGGCAAACCAGGCGGTGTGCTCGCCGGCCGCGTAACTGCCGCCGATGGCCTTCTGCGCGGTGCCGGTCTTGCCGGCGATGCGCACGCCCGGCACCGCGGCGGCGCGGCCGGTCCCCTCCTCCACCACCGCGGCCAGCATCTCGCGCAGCACCGCCGCCACCTCCTCGGGCAACACCCTCCTGGGCTCTTCCGGGCGAGCGGGGGTGACCACGTTGCCAGATCGGTCACGGGTTTCCAGCACGAGGCGAGGCACCACGAGCAGCCCCCCGTTGGCAATGGCCGCGTAGGCCCGGGCGATCTGCAGGGGGGTGACACTGACCTCCTGGCCGATGGCCAGTCCTGCCCGCGACACCGCCTGCCACTTCTCCACTGGCCGGTAAAGGCCGCGCGCCTCGGCGGGCAGCTCCACGCCGGTGGCGGCGCCGAACCCGAGGCGGCGCAGGGTCTCGTCCAGCTGCGGCGGGGAGAGGCGGTAGGCAATGCGGATCGCTCCCGCGTTGGAGGACTTGGCCAGCACCTGGCGCAGAGGGAGTAGCCCGTAGCGGGCGTGATCCCGGATGAACATGCCGGCGACCTGGACGCCGCCGCCGGAGCAGTCCACGAGTTCGAACGGCTCCAGCACCCCGGCGGACAGGGCCGCCGCCACGATGAAGGGTTTGAAGACGGAGCCGGGCTCGAACACCGCCTCCACCGCGTAGTTGTGCCAGGCGTCGGGCGGCGACGCGCCCACGCGCGCCGGGTCGTAGGCGGGGAGCGAGGCGACCGCCAGCAGCTCGCCGCTGTGGGCCGCCATCACCACGCCGACGGCGAGGCGTGCCCGCACCTCCTCCCGGGTACGCTCCAGCTCCTCCTCCAGGATGTACTGGGCCCGGCTGTCGAGGGTCAGCCGCACCGACAACCCCGCTCGTCCCGGCCGCTCCAGCGTCAGGTCCAGGGGGGTCGGGAAGCGTTTGCCGTCCCGCAGCAGCCGGTAGACCGCCGGTACCCCCGCCAGGGTGCGGTCGTAGAACGCCTCGATCCCCGCCTTCCCCGTCCCCTCGGCGTCCACGAAGCCGATCACCGGCCCGGCGAAGGCGCCGTGCGGGTACTCGCGCCGCTCCACCCGCAGCGCGCCAACGCCGCGCTGATCCAGCCGCGCCACCCGCTCTGCCACCGCCGGGTCCAGGTCCTTGGCGAGGTAGAAGAAGCCGGGATGGGCAGCCAGCTCCCGCTGCACCGTCTCGGCTGACTGGCCGACCAACGGGGCCACGTGCCGGGCCACCTCGCCCCACTTCTCGCGGGGGATCTTGCGCGGGTTGACGTACACCGCAATGCGCTCCAGGGTGCCGGCGAGGACCCGTCCGTCACGACTCAAGATGTCGCCCCGCGGCGCATCCAGGTGCACGGTTTGCTCCTGCTGCCGGGCTGCTTCCGCCGCCCACTCGGGGCTCTCCACGACCTGCACCTGCACCAGGCGAACGAGCACCACGGCGCACCACGCAGCGAGGAGGCCCAGCAGGACGCGGAACCGGCTGCGGGAGAAAGTCACTTCGAACCCTCCCGGGCGGCTTCCGGGGCGGGCGGCGTGGGGGAGGGGACGAGGCGTCCCTCCTCGCTCAGGAACGCGACCCGCTCCAGGGGGATCGGCACCAGGCCCAGGACCGCCGCCTGCTCGGCCAGGACCCGCACCGACGTCAGCCGCTCCCGCTCCAGCAGGAGGGTGCGGTGCTCCCGCTCGAGACGCTCCACCTCGGCGCTGAGCTTGGCCGTTTCGTACCGCAGGCGGATGACCGCCTGGTGCGGGGCGATGAAGGACCACAGCGCCAGGACCACCACCACACCCCCGCCGGCGCACCAGGAAAGCCAGCGAGTCCAACGGCGGTCGAGCTGCCGCTCGAGCCAGGCGTTGGCGGGGCGATAGGCGGTGATTCTCACTCGGCCCTCCGTTCGGCCACCCGCAACCGGGCCGAGCGGGAGCGGGGGTTGGCCCGGACCTCCTCGGCGGAGGGGCGAATCGGCTTGGCGGTGAGCACCTCGAGGAGCTGCTCGGGCGCGCACGCGCACCGCGTCGTTCCGGGTGGGCACACGCACCGGCCCGCGAGCCGCCGCAGGGTGGTCTTGACGAGGCGGTCCTCCAGCGAGTGGAAGGCGATGACCGCCAACCGCCCGCCCGGGCGCAACTGGCGGGCAGCCTGGGCGAGAGCTGCGGGCAGTCCCTCCAGCTCCCGGTTGGTGGCGATCCGGATCGCCTGGAAGGTGCGGGTCGCCGGGTCGATGCGGCCGGACGGGCGGCGGGTCGCGGCGAGGACGATGCGCCGCAGCTCGGTGGTGGTGGTGATGGGGCCCCGGCGACGGGCGTTGGCGATGGTGCGGGCGATGCGCCGGGCCCTAGGTTCCCCTCCGAAATCGCGGAGCGCCCGCACCAGCTCCTCCTCGCTCGCTCGCTCGAGCCACGCCGCAGCCGTCATGCCACCTGGGGCAAAGCGCATGTCGAGCGGCGCCTCGTAGCGAAACGAAAAGCCACGCTCTGGGGTGTCGAGCTGCAGCGACGACACCCCCAGATCGAAGACGATGCCGTCCACGGTCTGGACTCCCAGCCGTGCGAGGACCTGGGCCAGCTCGCCGTAGGATGCCTCCACCACCACCGCCCGTTCTCCGAACGGCGCCAGGGTGGAGCGGGCCACGCGCAGCGCTTCGGGATCCACGTCGAGCCCCACCAGCCGGGCCGAAGGGAAGCGGGCCAGCAGGGCGGCGGCATGCCCGCCGAGTCCCACCGTGGCATCCACCAGCAACCCGGTGGCCACCGGCGCCAGGGCGTCGAGCACCTCCGCCACCAGCACGGGTCGGTGCACGGCGCCGACGTCGCCCGGCTGGCTGACCAAACCTCGCGGGGGCGTCCCGCCCCCGGGTTCGGGGAGAGGGGGACGAGCGCGGCGCAGGCGGCGGGCCGGTCGTCGCGGTTCATTGCTCGAGCGCCGCAAGAGCGGCCAGCTCCTCGACGGTGAAGGGCTTGGCCAGCTCCGCCTGGGCCCGTTCGCGGGACACCACCGCGAGGAACCGGCCGCGCCCGGACACCACCACTTCGCCGTTCATGCCGATGGCCTCGCGCAGCAGCGCCGGCACCAGCACCCGCCCCTGACTGTCCATTTCGTCGTCCTGGCCGTAGTTAGCGTGCTCCAGGAGGCGGGTCACGAGGGGGTCCATGGAGGGCCGCGCCAGGAAGCGCCGTTCGATCTCTTCCCACACGGCCAGGGGGTAGATGCGCAGTTCGTGCGGGGCGAGGGAGGTGATGAAGACGCTGGGGCCGAACCACTGCTCCAGTTGACTCTTGAGGCGAGCGGGCAGCTTGAGCCGCCCCTTCTCGTCAACCGTTGCCTGGTAGCTGCCCCTGAAGATGTCCATCGCCCCCATCCTGCCGCCCGCGGATCAACAGCTTGGCCACAAGGGTCCACTTCGATCCACTTTTTTCCACTGCCATATTGAGGCGCAGCGGAGGCGATGTCAAGAGGGGTGGCAATGGGCGCGAGGGGTCAGGGTGCCGTCAGGTACTCGGGGTGCACCTCGACGATGTAGCGGGCCTTCAGCTCCGCGACCACGCCGGCGAGCCGGCGGTAGTGCCGCTCGTTGAGCTCGCGTTCCCGGACCTCCTGGGCCACCTGTTCGAAGGGCTTGAAGGAGGGGGCGAGGCGCGCCACCACCAGCACCAGGTGCAGCCCGGCCGGGCTCTCGAAGGGGCCGGCGAGCTGGCCGGGGCCCAACCCCTCGATAGCGGTCGCCACTTCCCGCCGCAGGTCGCTCACGACCAGTTCGCCCAGGTCCCCGCCCACCGCATCCCCCGCCGCCACCTCCCGCTCCACCAGGGTGAGGAAGTCGTCGCCCGCGCGGACGGCGGCGGCCAGCCGCTCGAGGCGCGCCCACTTGGCCGCCCGGTCGTGGCCGTCGGCGGCGAGGGCCAGCACCACGTGCTGCAGGTGCACGCGCTCCGGGATCACGAACGACTCTTTTTCCCGTTCATACCGCTGCCGCACCTCCTCCTCGGTGATGGGCAAGGCACCCACCTCGCGGGCGAGGACGCGGCGCACCAGCAGGGTGTCGTGCAAGCGATCGCGCAACTGCTTCTCGGTCATGCCGCTGGCCGTGAGCATGGCGCGGAACGCCGCCTCGTCGGCAATGCGGTTGTCCTTCTTGAGCTGCTCCACCGCCTCGTCCACCTCTTCCTTGGTGACGTCGAGCTTCAGCTCGGCAGCCCGCTCCAGCAGGCACAGCTCGTCGGCCGTTTCCACGGCGAAGCGCTCGTACTCCGAGGGCTGCAACGGGCGGCCGGTCTCGGCAGCCCGCTCCACCATGCGGCGGCGCATGTCGCGAATGGTGAGGACACGGTCGTTGACGCGGACCACGATGGCTTCCACCAGGTGCCGGTCCGCGGCTGCCAGGGAAGCCACCAGCAGCCCGCACAGGGCAACTCGCAGGGTCATGGGGACTCCTCGAAGGGGTTGCGGCAGGGGAAGGGGGCGCCGTCGCAGGTGACGGTGACGCCCACCGTCCGGGCGAGCCGGATCAGGCACTCGCGGCGGGTCTTTTCGGCCGCGGCGCTGCGCAGTTCCTCCCGGACCCGGGCGCGCGCGGTGGCGTCGGGGCCGCTGCCCGGCGCCTGCCGGGCCGTAACCTGGAAGATGTGCCAGCCAGCGTTGCTGGCCACCGGCTGGCTGACGGCCCCCTCGCGGAGCTGGAAGATGGCCGCCTCGAACTCGGGCACGAGTTGCCCTCGTTCCACCCAGCCGATGGCCCCCCCCTGGGCCGCGTTGGGGGCCCGGGAGAGTTCCCGCGACAGGGCGACGAAATCCTCTCCCGCCTCCAGGCGCCGGCGGGCCGCCTGCGCGGTGGGGAGATCGGGGAGGATGAGTTGCCGCAGCAGGACCCGCTCGGCTTGCGGGGCCCGGTCGCCGAGATGGGCGGCAATATCCGCCTCGCTGGGCGGTGGCGGCGGCGGGCAGAGCTCCTCGAGGAGCGCTCGGCTGCGCAGCCCGCGCTGCGCCAGCGGCAGGAGTCGGTCCTCGGGGTTCTTGGAAGCCGCCAGGAGGACTTCCTCCTCCAGGTAGGACTCGAAGATGGCCGCCACCAGGGCGGGGCTCGCCTCCTGGTAGGGCCGGCCGGTGTGGTACTGCACCGCTTCGCCCACCTCTGCCATGGTCACCGGGCGTTCCCCCACGATCGCCAGGGCCGCCGGCTGGTGGCGGCAAGCCGACCCGGCGGTCGCCCCGGCGAGGAGGAGCACGGCCAGCGGCAAGGGGGCGGCCAGGCGCCCGCCGGTTGCAGCGCCAACTGGCCCATGGGCCAGGCGGCGGGAGCCTCGACGCGTCATCGCGGGGGGTTGGGCGGCGACAGGTAGCGTGCCAGGAACGCCCAGATCTTGGCCCGGGCGGCGCGGGCGGTGGGGATGTCCAGGCGGTCGAAGCTGTGGCCGCCGGGCGCGTCCTGGAAGATTTCGTACTCGAACTGCTTCCCCGCCGCCTTGAGGGCCTGGATGAGGTGCTCCACCTCGATGACGTTCACGTCCTCGTCGTTGGTGGTGGTGTGGATGCGCAGCGGCACCTTGAGCTTCTCCACGTGCCATACGGGGGAGCGGCGCTTGTACTCTTCGATGTCCTGGCGCACCGTCTTGCCGATGTGGTAGTCGGCGCTGTACAAGTCGAGGTAGTCCTTGTCGTGGTACCCCATCCGCATGACGAGGTCCGATACCGGCACGCCGGCGAAGACGCAGGCGTAATCCTGCGGGTGGGCGAAGGCCTCCATGAGGACGATCAGTCCGCCGTGACTCCACCCCACGAGCCCGATGCGCCTCCGGTCCAGGAAGTCGAAGGTGGCGAGGGCCCACTCTTTGGCCGCGTGCACGTCCTCCACCTCGCGCCCACCGTAGTCGATGAGGCGGTAGAAACCCTGGCCATAGCCGGTGGAGCCGCGGTAGTCGGGGGCGATGACCACGTAGCCCTGCTCCACGAGTTCCCGGACGATGTGGGCGTGGTAGGTGGTGAAATCCGCGTGCACGCCGCCATGGGGGAGGACGATGGCGGGCAGCTTGCTGCCCGCCGGCCGCTGGCGGGGGACGAAGGTGTAGGTGTAGAACTTGATGGGGTTGGTGGCACCGGGGGCCGAAGGGTTGGGCGGGTTGGGGTCGGGGGGGCCGGTGATGCGCCACTTGTCCACCAGCGCCACATCGCCAACGCGGTGGAACCAGGCCACGTCGTCGATGGCCTTGGCCAGTTCGTCCAGGCGATGCTCCAGGCTCTCCTGGGCGGCCCGCAACTCCGCCAGCTGCTTCGCCACGTCCTCGCCGCCCGGCGGCGGGTCGCCGGGGCGGGACAACCCCGGCAGCGCGAACAAGAGGGCCACGGCGGTGACAACGAATTGGCGGGTCATGGACATTGCATCCTCCTCGGCACCTCCCTGGTGTGGGGGCTCACTCCCCCGGGGGCGGCGCCGGTTGTGCCGGCGGCTGCAGCTTGTACGGCTTCGGCCGCTTGTCCGGCGGGATTGGGTTGGGGAAGAGCTTGGGCGCCTCGGTGAGGGGCAGGAGCCGGTACGTCATGGCGTCGCGTCGGCTGTGGGGAAGGATTTCGCCCTTGAGGTTGCGTCCCAGCGTGACCATTTCCGAGAAGAGCCACACCTCTCCCAGCTTGACGGGTTTGGCCCAGGTGATGAGCATGCCGTCGGCCTTCATGTCCCCGCCGAGATCGGTGGGATCGCTCTCGGCCCGCAACACGGTGGCGCGCTCGCGGTGCAGGTAGATCCGCCAGTTGGGGGAGATCTGCGGCGTGAAGAAGAAGTTGGCCGGTAACACCAGGTCCAGGCGCCAGGCAGGTGTGCCGTCCACCGTGTCCGCTGCCACGTTGCGGACCGTCACCCCCTCCCAGGTGAGGGAGAAGGGCATGAGGAGCTGGAAGAGGTCGGTGCGGACCACCCGCTCGATCATGAATTGCGTCATCGCCCGCTTGTCCACCGCCCCCTTGTTGACGGCCCAGCCCCCGGTGCCGTCGTCTCCCGCGACGATCTGGCTCGCCACGTTCTCGAGGCGCGCTGGGATGGGGCCGGGAGCGCGGAAGAAAAAGAACGTCTGGGTCTTGTTTTCGGCCCCGTCCTTGGCCACCTCGGTGCGGTCGAGGGTGAGGTGGACGATGCCCAGCGCGCGAAAGGCCTCGATCCCGCCAGCCGCATCGCAGGCCTTGCGGATCAGCTCGTCGGCAGAGGGAGGCGTGGCGGGGGCGCTCTGTGCCCGGGCGCCTGCCGCCATCCCGGCAGCGGCGAGCCAGACGACGGTCAACGTGGCGTGAAGGTTCCTCATCGGTTCTCCCCTCCGCGCCCCCTCGTGGCGGCGCGGGTCTGTGCTTTCCCGAGCGATCGCACCGCCCGATCGCCCGCGGAAAACGGCGGCGTTCCCGGCGCGCATGGTAGCGTGCCGAGGGGCTGCGTGCCAGTGAGCCGCGCCCCTCGTGCCCATTTGGCAGGTACGCTGCGAGCGGGACGGGTCGCAGCTCCGGTCCTTCGAGCGGCGGTCAGCGCGGACGTGGCGGCACGCCACGGCGGGTGGACGGTGCGACGCATCGACACGTGAAGCGAACGCTGCGAATTCCGTGCCACGCTTGAGGGCATGCGATGGAGGAGTGGTCGGGGCGAGAGGATTTGAACCTCCGACCACACGGTCCCGAACCGTGTGCTCTACCAGGCTGAGCTACGCCCCGACCTGGCTGGGTGCGTAGCGTACACCAGCCGCTGCCACCCTGCAACCGCGCCGCCCAGGCGCCCTCGCTCGGGGAGCGCCGGCGCGGCGAGGGCCTTCAACTGCCGCCGCTCCCCGTGCGACCGTGCACGTCCAGGAAGGTGCCGAGACCGGTGAGGTCGATGGCGAGCCGGTAGTCGCGGGTCCGGTACGGCTCGATGCGGTAGTCGCGGAACTCCAGGTACGCGGTCCAGCAGCTCCCCCGCCAGCGCAGCGAGTACCGGTGCTCCAACAGTTCGGCCCGGTGGATGTCGTAGGCCGCACTCGCGTCGAGCCGCCAGGGCGCCGACGGGGGGCCGAGACCGAGGCCGATACGTGACTGCGAGGAGGTGGTCTCCCCGCTCACCGGGTCGAAACTGGAGTACCAGGTGAGGTTCACCTGGGCTGCGGGGCGGGACATCCCGGCAGAGAGGGCGGTGCTCCGCAGCTTCTTCGTGACGGCGTCCAGTTCCGCTCGGGCGTCGGCGGTGGTGCCCTGGGTGGGGCTGGTGCGCAGCCACAGCCCCAGCGGGCCGCGCCGGCTCCCCTCGAAACCGCTGCGCGGGAAGGTGAGGAGGTCGGAGAAGGAGTACTCCTGGGTGATCTCGAAGGTGGCCACTTCCCGTCCCGCCCCTCCGCCCTGCTTCACGAACAGCCGGTTGGCGAGGGAGGCGCGCAGCCGATTGGTGACGAGGACGGAGTCCTTCTCGTCGAAGAGCGGGATGGTGGCCACGGGGCCCGGGTCGGACACGTAGGCGTACTCCAGCCGCGGTTCGAGGAGATGTTTGACCTTGATGTCCTGGCCCGTCCAGATGCGGGAAAACGATGGCCCGACCACGGACAGGCCGAGGGTGCCGTACGTGCGGGTGATGGGCTCCTCGACCAGCGTGGTGCGGTTGCTGCCGTACTGCGCCGTGTAGTAGGTGGCGCGCGCCCCCACGCTGGGGGTGAGGTTGAGCCAGGGGAGCCCGGGGGTGAGGAGCGAGACGGTGGGGAAGAGGTCGAAGCGGGCATAGGTGCCGGTGAGCGCGGCGGAGCGCTCGACCCGGAACTGGTCGGCCACGCCCACGAGGGAAAGGTAGAAGGGCGAGTGGCCGATACGGGTGGAGCGCAGCCGGTACTCCAGCTCGGGGCGCCGTTCCAGCACCACGGCGGTGGCGTTTGTGGCGGAGGAAAAGTAGGTCTCGCGGTGGTCGGCGCGGGCGTTGATGGTCTGCGGCCCCCAGGAGCGCGTCAGGGTCACATACGAGAAGAGGGTGCGCATGGCGTTCTGGTCGAAGGTGCGCTCGAACCGCTGGAAGAAATCCAGGTCGGAGACGTCGTTGATCTCCGATTTCAGGGAGTAGCCCCCCGCGAAGAGCTGCGAGTAATTCCCCAGGAGTTTCCACTGCCAGTTGTCCGTCTCGGGGTCGCGGACCGCGTAGCCCAGCAGGTCTCCCCGGGCGTTCTCGGCTGGGGCCCAGCGGACCTCTTGCCCCACCCCCACGTACCCCTTGGAGTAGAGGTCCAGGTACGTGGTGGTGTCGAGGGAGCGCGAGATGGGCCAGAAGAAGGCGTTGCCCAGATAGGCGCCGCGGCGGTCGTTGTACCCGATATTGGGGACCAGCATCCCGGCGGCCCGCTCGCGCTTCACCGGCCAGAGCAGGCGCGGGGTGTAGAAAACCGGCACGCCGCGGACCTTGAGGGCAGCACCCTTGAAGTGGCCATACCCCTCGAGTTCGAAGGAGGCCTCGCGGATCTCGATGCTCCACGGTGGCGCCTCCCCCTCGCTGAGCGAGCAACTGGTGAAGAGGCCGTCCACGACGCGGTAGTGGGTCTCGTCCAGTTTCTCCAGCTCCCGGCCTCGGAAGCGATAGCTGGGCGGGAAGGAAGCGTCCACTTCGTGGAAGGTTCCGACCTTGGCGCGCAGGTCGAACTCCAGGCGCTCGCAGGCGATCCGCACGTCGCCCTGGTCCATGATCACGTTGCCAGCGGCCCTCACCCACATGGTGGCGAGGTCCACCTCGATCTCGTCGCAGCGCAGCGACACGTCCTGGTAGGCGATCTTCACGTCGGTGGTGCCGCACCAGACCTGATCCTGGATCCACTGCTGGTTGAGCGCTTCCAGTTTCACCAGTTGCTCGCCCGGCTCCGCCGCCCGCGCCCACCCCGCCCCCAGCGCTGCTGTGAGCAGGGCGAAGAGGATGGCCCCAGCGTGCGGCGCAGAGGGGATTCCCCGCCGCCTGCGCAGCTGCCGTGCCGGATCGAACGAGCCACCTGGGGAACGCTGCACCGACCCTCCCGGGGTGGCGTCATTGTAGCCGGTCGCCGGAGCTCGGGTATGCTCGACACCGCGATGCGGTGGTTGGGCCTCGACGTGGGGGCGTCCCGGGTCGGCGTGGCGGTGGGCGACGAGGCGGGCGGGGTGGCGACCGCCCTCGAACCACTCCCGCTCGTCTCCCCCGAGGATTTGGCTCGCCGCGTGGCGGTGCTGGCGGCGGAATGGGGGTGCGGCGGCGTGGCGCTGGGGGTACCGCGGACGCGCGCCGGGACGAGCCGGGGCGAACGGCGGGTGACCGCCGTGGCGCAGGCCCTGGGGCAGCTCTCGGGCCTCTCCCTGGTGCTCGTGGACGAGAGCGGGACCACCGCCGAGGCGCAGGCACGGCTGCGGGCCGCCGGGGTGCCACGGCGCCGCTGGCCCGCGCTCGTGGACGGATGGGCCGCCGCCATCCTGCTGGAAGAGGTGTTCGCGTCGCGGCGCCGCCCTGAAATCGTTGACCTGAGTCGTTGGCGATGCTAGGGTTTTGCGTGGCGGTTGGGGGAGGTTTGGCCATGGCGACGTCATACGGCACTTTCGGCAACTTCCTGCTCCTCAAACAGCGCGCTCAGGATGGGCTCGGCTCGCTGTGGCGGGCCGGGGAGATGGAGCGGGGCGGTTTCAAGAGGATCGTCTGGCTGCGCCGCTTCGACGGGGTGGGCCTGGATCGGGCTGCCGTGGAGAGCGAAGCGCCGGCCGTGGGCGAGATCAATCAGCTCTTCAAGGCCACCAACGCCGTCCGGGGGCCGGTCTTCGGAACCGAGGAGGGGGTCCCCTACCTGGCCTGGGACTACGTGCCGGCGCAGCCCCTGGATCAACTGCTCGCCCGGGTCGAGAAGGAGCAGTTCCCCGTCGCCATCGACAATGCCCTCCTGATCACCGAGAAGATTGCCGCCGGGCTTGCTGCGGCGCTGGCGGTGGATGTGGGCGGCGAGCCGATGATCCATGGCTTCCTGATTCCCGCCATGGTCATGGTGGGCAACGACGGGGAAGCGCAGGTGGCTGGCTTCGGGCTCGGCCGGGGCTTGCTCGCCAACCTCGACCGCACGGCGGTCTACGAAATGGCCGCCCCGTACCTGGCGCCGGAGGTGGTGAAGACGCTCCACGCCAGCCGTCGCTCCGACGTCTACTCGCTGGGCGCGATTCTCTACCAGCTCCTGGCTGGCGCTCCGCTGCCCGCCGACGCGCAGGCGCGCGCGGGGGTGCTGGCCGAACCCCGCCTGCACCTGGACGAAGGGCCGATCCCGGACGACATTGCGGCGATTCTCCGCAAGGCCCTGGCGCCGCGCCCCGAAGACCGCTACTCCTCGGCCGCCGATTTCAAGCGAGACCTGGAAAAACTGCTCTACGGGGGGGCTTACTCCCCCACCACCTTCAACCTGGCCTTGTTCATGGACCGGATGTTCCGCCAGGACATCGAGGAGGAAGATCGCGAGCTGCAGCGCGAGAAGACCATCGACGTCACCCCCTACTACAAGCCGCCCAAGAGCGCCGGTGCCGAACTGGCCGCCGCGGCGGCGGCACCCTCGAGCCGGGTGGGGCTCTACGCGGCCTTGGGCGGGGTGGCGGTGCTCCTGGCCGTCATCGCCTTCCTCCTCTTCGGCCGGCCCGCGCCACAGAAGGTGGACGAGGAGGCTCAGCGGCGCATGCTGGCCGAGCTGGTGAGCTCGCAGGTGGCCGAGGTGCTCAAACAGAAGGAGCAGGAGCTGGAGCAGTGGCGCAAAGAGACCGAGGCGCTGCGCAACCAGCTGGCCGAACAGGCCAAGGCGGCCGGCACCGCCAAGAAGCTCACCCCGGAGGAGGAGCGGCGGCAGGAGGAGTTGCGGCAGGAGGTGGCCCGCCGCGAGGCTGAGGTGCGCCAGCGCGAGGCCGAACTCCAGCGGTTGCGCGAGGAGAGCGCCAAGGCCGCGGCGACCGGCGTCCGGCCAACGGTGGCGCCCGTGGTGCCATCTCCGGAGCTGCCCACGCCCACGCCGCGTCCCGCGGCGACGGTCACTGCCGCGCCGACAGCGGTGGCCACCGAAGCGCCGCACGCGCTCCCCACCGAGGCGCCAGCGCCGGTGGCAGCCGCAACCCCCGAGCCCGGCACCGTGCGCGAGGGGGACTACGTGCCCTTCCCGCAGGTGGACACGCCACCCCAGGAGCTGGTGACGCAGAAGCCCCAGCTCCCCCGCGCTGCCCTCATCGCGAAGTCCGGGCAGGGGATGGTCATTCTCCGGGCGACGGTCAACGAGCGGGGCACGGTGGAAGCTGTGGAGGTGCTCCGGGGGTTCCCGACCCAGGGGCTGGGGATCGACGAGGCGTGCGTCGCCGCGGTGAAGCAGTACCGCTACAAGCCGGCCACCAAGGGGGGGGTTAAGGTCAAGACCGAGGTAACGGTGACGATCCGCGTGGACCTCACCCGCACGCGCTGAGGCGCGGGAGACGTTCGGATATCCGAACGCCCGTACGAGGGAGCGGCCACAGGGGGCGTCCCGGCCGTTCCCGGAAAGTAGCGGCACAGGCACCGAGGTTGCAAGCGAAAATTGCCGTATACTGCGCGCGCTGCGGCGCCAGCACCCGCTGGCGCCGAGGCGGCGGCAACCAATATCGTGCCTGCGGGCACGGGAGGAGAAAGGAGAGGAGATGAGGCGCAACGTATTGGTACTGACAGGTGTCCTCTGCGTCCTGTTGGGGGCACCGGTCTGGGCGGGTACCACGGGGAACCTGAGCGGCACCGTGGTGGACGACCAGAACCAGCCCCTTCCCGGCGTGACGATCACCATCCAGTCGCCGGCACTCATCGGCGGCGCTCGCATGGCGGTGACCGATGCGAACGGAGGCTTTTCGTTTGCGGCCATCGCGCCGGGCATGTACACGGTGAAGGCCGAGCTCGCGGGGTTCGTGACCCAGGAGCGCAGCGAGGTGCAGGTCCGCCTCGATCGCACCACCGAGCTCAACATCCAGATGCCGATGTCGAAGTTCGGTGAAGAGATCACCGTGGTGGCCGAGACCCCGGTGGTGGACCCGAGCCAGGTTTCGACGGCGCAGAACTTCACCGCCGACTACTTGAAGTACGCCGCCATCGGCTCGGCCAACCGCTCGTACCAGAACGTGTTGACCCAGGCGGCCGGTGTGGTGGGGGGTGGCAACCCCAACGTGTTCGGCTCCACCATGGGCGAGAACGCCTACTACGTGGACGGCCTCGACACCACCGACCCGGTGACCGCCACCTTCGGCACCAACTTCAACTTCGACGCCATCCAGGAGATCTCGCTCCAGACCGGCGGTTTCGAAGCGGAGTACGGGCGCGCCACCGGCGGCGTCGTCAACCTGATCACCAAGTCGGGGGGCAACACCTTCTCCGGCACCTTCGACATCCGCTACCGCACCGATTCTTTCTACTCCTCGGGCGACTACTTCGACGCTGAGGAGCAGGAGGTGAAGTTCGTGGATCCCTCGGCCACTCTGGGCGGCCCGATCCTCCGCGACAAGGTGTGGTTCTTCGCCTCCTACGAGGACATCACCTCCGACCTGACGCCGTACCTTTCCCCCACCACGCGCTCCTACCAGGGGCAGAACTACATCGGCAAGGTGACGTGGCAAGTGAACCCCAACTGGCGGGTGGTGGGCAAGATTTCCGGCGACCCGGCGGACATCGACAACGCCAACGCTTCGCAGTATGCCTCGCCGGAAACCACGCGTTTCCAGACCCAGGGCGGCAAGATCTACCAGGGCGAGGTGTCCGGCATCCTTTCGCCCGCGCTGCTCTTCGGCTTCCAGACGGGGTTCTACCGTTCCTACCTCGATTCCTACCCCCAGACCGGCGACCTCGACACCGTCGCCCACTACAACGACGACACGGGCCTGTGGAGCGGCAACTACGTCAACGCGCAGTACTCCGACCGCGACCGCGACGAGTACAAGGCGAACCTCACCTACTTCGTGGATCAGCTGCTGGGCTCCCACGAGTTCAAGGGCGGCGTCGAGTACTCGGACATGAGCTTCTGGTCGCACAACTTCACCACGGGCGGCGGCTACTACTACGAGGACATCGCGGTGGACCCGCCCAACGACATGACGCCGATCCCCTTCGCCATGTGGGAGAGCCCCGACAGCGGCGCCCAGGACTACACCGGCACGCTCCAGACCGCCTACCTCCAGGATGCCTGGAAGCTCCTGCCGAACCTGACCATCAAGCTCGGCGTGCGGTGGGACGGCGTGAAGTACAACACCAACGACGGCAGCGAAGTGGGCAAGATGGACAAGGTGCAGCCGCGTGTGGGCCTGGCCTGGGACATCACCGGCGACGCCAAGAACGTGGCCAAGTTCTCGTGGGGCCGCTTCATGCACCCCAACGCCTTGACGCTTCCCAGCTTCGCCCGCACCACCACCCAGCCCACCAGCGCCTGGCTGTCCTGCTCCACCTTCTTCGGCGACATGGCCGCCTGCCAGGCCTACGTGGCGGCGCGCGCCTCGCGCGGCTACCGCTGGCAGGCCGGCCCGGACAACTGGGATCCGGCGGGCTGGTGGCTCAACCCCCGCAACGTCTTCAGCTCGGAGCCCAACCAGATCGACCCGGACATCCGCGCCACCTACGCCGACGAGCTGATCGTCGGTTTCGAGCGGGAGCTCTTCACCCGCACCTCGGTGGAGGTCACCTTCGTGGACAAGGAGACGAAGGACATCCTGGAGGACACGTGCAACGGCAACGTGCCCACTCCCGCCGAGGACAGTGCCTGCGACTACTACATCATGACCAACATCCCCGGCCTGAAGCGCGACTACAAGGCTGGCATCCTCAAGTTCGAGACCCGCGCCAAGAGCTGGCTCCACATCCTCGCCTCCTACACCTACGCCAAGTCGCGGGGTAACGTGGAGTACACGCAGAACGCCGGCACCGACTTCGACATTTACCCCTACCACTTCACCAACACCTACGGCTACCTCTCCGACGACCGGCGCCACCGCGTGAAGCTCAACGGCTACGTGCTCCTGCCCTACCAGTTCATCGTCGGGCTCGAGGCGTTCTGGTCCTCCGCCTTCGCCTGGGCGCCGTACCGCGACCTCGCCTCGCCGCTCTATGGCACCGAGTTTCTGGAGCCGCGGGGCAGCCGCCGCGGCGAGGACAACTACCAGCTCGACCTGCAGGTCTCCAAGGGGCTCCAGGTGGGGCCGGCCAACCTCCAGCTCATCCTCGCCGTCCAGAACGTGCTCAGCACCGAGAACGTGACCGGCTTGTGCGAGCGGGAAGGCGGCTGTGGCGACTACGATCTCGGCGAGGCCGACTCCTGGCAGACGCCGCGCCGCTACGAGTTCGGCTTCCGGGTCGAGTTCTAGTCTGAAATGCCCTGAGTCTCACCGGCCCACCTTGGCGGTGGGCCGGTTTCTTTTTGTACGGAGCGCTAGCGGCCGTTGCCGGCCTTGATGCTCGCCAGGAACTCGGCGTTAGTCTTCATTTGCCGCAGCTTCGCGGTGAGGGCCTGCATCGCTTCCGCCGCCGGCAGCGGCGCCAGGGCCCGGCGGAGGAGGCGCACCTTCTCCACCTCTTCCGGGCTGAAGAGCTTCTCTTCCTTGCGGGTGCCCGACTCGGCGATGGCCATGCAGGGGAAGATGCGGCGCTCGAACAGCTCCCGGGTGAGGGTGATCTCCATGTTGCCGGTGCCCTTGAACTCCTGGAAGATCACCTCGTCCATGCGCGAGCCGGTGTCCACAAGGCAGGTGGCGATGATGGTGAGGGAGCCCCCACCCTCGATATTGCGGGCCGACCCGAAGAAGCGCCGCGGCTTTTCCATCGTCCGGGCGTCGATCCCCCCCGAGAGGATGCGCCCGGACCCCTTTTGCTGGTTGTTGTAGGCGCGCGACATGCGCGTGAGGGAGTCCATGAAGATCACCACGTCGCGCCCCATCTCCACCAGCCGCCGCGCCCGTTCCAGGAGCACCTCGGAGATCTCGATGTGGCTCTCGATGGACTCGTCGGAAGAGGAGGCGTGGACCTCGCCCCGCACCACGCTGCGCTTCCACTCCGTGACCTCTTCCGGCCGTTCATCCACCAGGAGCACGAAAATGATCGTTTCGGGGTGATTGACGGCAATGGCATGCGCCAGCTGTTGCAGGAGTACCGTCTTCCCCGCCTTGGGGGGCGCCACGATGAGGCAGCGCTGGCCCTTGCCGATGGGGGCGATGAGCTCCACCACGCGCGGCTCCACCACCTCGGGGTCGGTTTCCAGCCGGAACCGCTCCAAGGGGTCGATGGAGACCAGCTCCGCAAAGGGGGTGGCGGCGGCGCGGTACGCCTCTGCGCTCATCCCTTCGATCGTCACGGGCGGGACCACGAGCGGCCGCCGGCCGCCGCCGCCGGGGGTGGCGTACCCCTCCAGGAGGAGCCCCGTCTCGAGGTTGTAGGTGGTGACGATGGCGGGGTCGACGAGCGGGTCGGTGGGGGACTGCCGAAATCCCCGCTCGCCGGTGATCAGGCACGCCCGCCCATCGTCGCGGCGGAGCAGGTAGCCCCGCACCGGCACCGCCGCCGTACTGCCCCGGGCGCCGCGCTTGCCGCGGCGTCGCCGCGGCCGGCTGCGCCGCGCGCTTCTCGACGGCCCCGGCTCTTCGGTTGCTGTGGGAGGTCCCGATTGCCCCTCTTCGACCATGCTGAAACGCCCCTTTGTCGCTGAACGCGTGCACACGGCGCGCCTCGACGTGCGAGCAGGAGGCCGCGAGCCGGTCACTGTTGCGATCATTGGCGGCGGCAGCCGCAGCGCCGCCGCTCGCCTGCCAGCTTAGCACAACCCTACCCGGCGCCAGCGGGGGGAGAGTCCGCCGTTCCCTCGGTGAGCAGCGCGGCGAAGACTTCCACGATCTCCTCGTCCCACCACCCCCGCGCCACCTCGGCGCGCAGGGTGGCGATGGCCTGCTGCGTGGACATGGCGGCCCGGTACGGCCGGTCGCTGGTGAGCGCGTCGTACACATCCACCACCTGGAACACCCGAGCCAGGTACGGGATCTGGTCGCCGACCAGGCCGTCCGGGTAGCCGGAGCCGTCGCGCCGTTCGTGGTGGCAGCGCACGATCGGGATGACGCCGCGCAGGGTGCGGAGTGGTTCGCAGATGCTCACGCCGATGAGCACGTGGGAGCGCATCACCTGCCACTCGGCCGCGTCGAGCGGACCGCGTTTGTTGAGGACCGCGTCGGGGATGGCGATCTTGCCGATGTCGTGGAGGTAGGCCGCGCGGCGCAGGGCGGTCAGCGACTCCTGGTCGAGGCCGAGCCGTTGGCCGAGCCGCGCCACCAGACGGGCCAAGCGGTCGCAGTGTTCCCCGGTACCCTCGTCGCGAGCCTCCACGGTCCGGGCCACGGCAAAGAGGATCTGCTCGGCGCTGTCCAGGTCCTGGATGAGGCGGTGGAACGCCACCAGGTTGCGGACGCGCACCTCCAGCTCCACGAGATCGAAGGACTTGGAGAGGAAATCGGCGGCGCCGATCTCCAACGCGTGCAGGCGGGCTTCCCGGGTGTCGAAGCCGGTGAGGAAGACCACCGGCACCAGGCGCGTGTCATCGCTCGCCTTGAGCCGACGGCACACCTCGAAGCCGTCCATGCCGGGCATCATCAGATCGAGGAGGATCACGTCCGGGGCGTGCCCGGATGCCGCCTCGAGGCCGCTCTCGCCGTCCTCCGCCAGGACGACGCGGTAGCCGAGCGGCTCCAGCGCCTGCGCCAATACCTCGCGGTTCTCCTGCTGGTCGTCGATGACGAGGACGGTAGCCGACTCCGCCATAGCTGGCGGCATGATACGGGAAGAAGGGCGCGGCCGCCAGAGGGGAGCCGCGCCCTTCACTTTCGCAACCCAGCTACGGCATGCGCAGGATGTAGAAGCTCGACCGGCCGATGCGGGGGTCGAACACGTACAGCCGTACCATCGCGCCGGAGGGTACGTCGGCGAGCGCTTCTCTCAGCTCCGCGGGTGAAGTCACCGGGCTGCCGTTCACGTTGACGATGACGAGCCCCGGTCGCAGGCCGGCCTCGTCGGCGGCGGAGAGGTCGTCCACCCTGGATATCACCACGCCGTTCACGGTGTCGGGAATGTCCAGCTCGCGCCGGGTGGTGCGGTCGAGCCGCTCCACGCCGAGGCCGAGTTTCTCCACCGGCGTGCCGTCTTCCTCATCCTGCGTCTCGGAGGAAGCAGCACTGCCCGGGCGTTCCTTCAGCGTGGCGACCACGGTCAGCCGCTTCCCGCCCCGGAGGAGTTCGAGCTGCACCTTCTCCCCCGGCGGCAGCGCCGAAACCCGCTCGATGAGGTCGCGCGTGGTCTTGACCGGCGTCTTGTTCACGCTGACGATCACGTCCCCCGCCTGGACTCCGGCCTTCTCGGCCGGGCCGTCCTTCTCCAGGTCCTGCACGAGAGCGCCTTGCCGGTTGGGGAGGTTGAACGCCTCCTGCTCCTTCTCCTCCACGTCCTTCACGAACACGCCCAGGTAGCCGCGGGTGACCTTCCCGGTCTTCTCCAGCTGCGGCAGGATCGCCTTGGCCGTGTTGATGGGGATGGCGAACCCCAGGTTCTGCCCGGCGGCGTTGATGGCCGAGTTGATCCCCACCGCCTCGCCGCGCAGGTTGACCAGGGGGCCGCCGGAGTTGCCCACGTTGATCGCCGCGTCGGTTTGGATGAAGTTTTCGAAGCTGCGCTCCAGCAACCCCAGGGAGCGCCCCTTGGCGGACACCACCCCGACGGTGACGGTGTGGTCCATCGCCAGGGGGTTGCCCACTGCCATCACCCACTCGCCCACGCGCAGGGCATCCGAATCCCCCAGCGGCAGAGGGGTGAACGGGCCGCCCTCCACCTTGATGAGCGCCACGTCGGTGGCCGGGTCGAGACCGACGATCTTGGCCTTCCTCTGGGTGTTGTCGGCGAGCTGGACGTTGATGGTGTCGGCACCCTCGACCACGTGGTTGTTGGTGATGGCAAGCCCCTCGGCGGTGATGAAGAACCCGCTGCCGGCGCCCACCCGCTTGCGCGGTCGGCGCGAGTCGGGGGCGAAGGGCTGGGGGCCGAAGAAGAATTCGAACGGATCGATGTTGGGGTGGAACCGCCGCATCTCGCGATCGCTGACGATGTCGGTGGTGGTCACGGAGATCACCGAGGGCACCACCCGGTCGGCCAGGGCGGCGAAATCCGGGAGTGCGGCCGCCGCGGGCGCGGCTTCGGCTGGTGGGGCGAGCCGGCTGGCGGATCCCGCGGGTGTGAGGCCGAGGCCACCGGTGAGCACCATGCCCAGCGTCATGGCGGCCACTGCGACGGCGCCCAGGGTCAATGCTCGAGTTCGTTGCTGGTCTTTCATGGGCTCGATCCCTCCACAGGTGGGCGGAGCGGGCGATGCCGCCGCCCAGCGGCACCAACAAGCAATACTCATGCCAAATTCCGGTGCGGGGCAGGCTGAGCGAAGCCCGACGGGTCCGCGGCGGGGCGTCAAGATGACGCCTGGTGCACCGGGGCAGCCACCAGCACGCGGTTCTTGCCGGCAGCTTTGGCCGCGTACATGGCCCGGTCCGCGGCGCCGAGGAGGAGGTTGCGCCGTTGGTCGGAGGTGCCGGAGCGGGGGACGTGGTCGGGGTAGACAGCGACGCCGATGGAGCAGGTGAGGGGGCCGGCGAACTCCACCGGACCGGGCGCCCAGGAGAACCGGCCGCGCAGGAACACCTGCTGCCGCAGCGCCGTAGCAAAGTCGGTGGCCACCCGCACCGCCGCCGGGAGGTCGTGGTCGGGGAGGATGATCACGAACTCATCGCCGCCGTAACGGGCGAGGGTTACACCGGGCAGGCGGATGAGCCGGCGCATGAGGTAGCCGACCTCCTTGAGCACTTGGCTCCCCGCCAGATGGCCGTGCGTGTCGTTGATGCTCTTGAAGTTGTCCAGGTCGAGGAAGAGCAGGGCGACCCGCCCCCCCTTGGCGTCCGCCGTCTCCAAGTCCTGGGCCAGGCGGCGGTGAAAGTGGCGATCGTTGGCGAGACCGGTGAGGTCGTCGCTGTGCGCCGCTTCCCCGGCGCGCTTAGCGTCCAGGAGGTTCTGGATCGCCACCGAGGTGTAGGCGGCAAAGA
The DNA here is from genome assembly GCA_037441065.1 of Acidobacteriota bacterium. Classification (GTDB taxonomy): domain Bacteria; phylum Acidobacteriota; class Thermoanaerobaculia; order Thermoanaerobaculales; family Thermoanaerobaculaceae; genus JACADV01. The sequence continues at coordinate 22,654 of JBBISY010000006.1, forward strand.
TCTCGAGCAGACCCAGGTCCCGCTGGGAGAACGGGTTACCGTCGCGGCGGTTGACCAGCTCGAGCACGCCGCAGACGCTGGTGCCGATGCGAATCGGTACGGCGAGCACGCTGCGCGTGACGAAGTCGTGGGTCTCGTCGAAGCGCGGGCAGAAGAAGGGGTCCTGGCCCGGCTCCGCCATCAGGTACGACGTGCCAGTGCGGTACACATGCCCCACGATCCCCTCGCTGGAGGGGATGCTCGCGCCCAGCAGTTCCTCGGCGCGGGGGCCGAAGGCGGCAATGAAGTAGAGGGGTGTCCCCGATGGGTCGGCGGCCCGCTCGAAGGGGTTGTCGAGGAGGACCGAACCGGCTTCGGAGGGAACGAATTCACTGGCGCGATCCAGGATTTCGCGGATGAACACGCCCGCGTCCATGATCTCGGGCACGTTGGTGTCGTGGCGGTAGCGCTCGAGAAACGGCGCGAGATCCTCCCCGGCCAGGACGCGAATGTCGCCAGCGCTCGGCCCCACGCCACGAGTGTAGCAACATTCGGCCTGGGAATGCAGGGCGCTCGGCCCGTCCCCGTTTCGCGGGGCAAGGCCCCGCGGCCCCTTGACCATCGGCGGGCGGTGGCTATAATAAAGTGCCCGTTCGGCAACACCGTCGGGCCGCGACGCGGGGTGGAGCAGTCCGGTAGCTCGTTGGGCTCATAACCCAAAGGTCGCAGGTTCAAATCCTGCCCCCGCAACCATTGGCCACCAGGCCCCTCCCTGCGGGGAGGGGCTTTCGTGTGTGCGCCCAGCACGATCATCGGTTGCCGGGTGAGAGTCTCGGGGGAAGGAGGTCGCAGCGACCCAAAGCGGAGCGCAAGGGCATGGCCACGAGGACGTGTCGGGAGGGAGCGCCGAGCCCGAGGGGCGGGGCGACGAACAGGAACCGGGTACGAGGCGGCGCCGACCGGGGCGAGCGGGCAGACGACCGCGAAGCTCCAGCGACCAAGGGGAGGCGACGTAGATCCGGCGGTTGTGCTGCGAAAGCCGATGGTCTTACCTGGGGAGATCTCGCCTTACGCCTGAAAGGGCGACGCGTTCGGAGGCGGAGCGAGAAGTCAGAAGAAGCTGGAGAAGAAGATCAGGGACCGGAGGATGCTGGGGCTGATTCGACGCTCCCTCGAGGCCGGTGTCATGACCTCGGGCGTAGTGATCGAGTGGCACGAGGGGACCCCGCAAGGCGGCCCCCTGTCGCCGCTGCGGGCCAACGTGCTCTTGGACGACGTGGACAAGGAGCTGGAGCGGCGCGGGCACGCGTTCGTCCGGTACGCCGACGACTGCACCGTCTCCGTGCGGTCGCGGCGGGCCGGGCAGCGAGTCCTGGCCGGTTTGCAGAAGCTGTACGCACGGCTTCGGCTCCAGATCAACGAGGCCAAGAGCGCGGTAGAGCTCGCGATACGGCGGCAGTTCCTCGGCTTCAGCTTCTGCGTGGCCGCGACAGCTTGCGTGAAGCTGCGAGTGGCCGGCAAAGCCCTTGATGCGATGCAGGCGAGCGTGCGCGAGCTATCCGGTCGGAACGGGGGGCGCCGCGTGCCCACGGTCGTGCGAGAGCTGGCGGGATGCCTCACCGGCTGGCGGGAGTACTTCAAGCTGGCCGACACGCCCGGGATCTTCCGCGACCTGGACCCGTGGATCAGGCACCGACTCCGCTGCCTCCAGCTCAAGCAGTGGCGACGCGGCAGGACCGTGTTTCGCGAGCTGCGGGCGCGGGGCATGTCGGCGGACGACGCCGCGCAGGTCGCCGCCAACACCCGGCGCTGGTGGCACAACGCCGCACTCAAGCTCAACTTCGCACTGCCCACCAGCTTCTTCGACCGTCTCGGACTACCTCGCCTGGCGCCCTGACCGCAGCCGTCCAAACCGCCGGATGCGGACCCGCATGGCCGGTGGTGTGGGAGGGGAGCGACGGCGACCTGCCGTCGCCCCCTATCCCCATCGGGGGCGACGAGGGTCCGCGCACCGGTGCTCACTTTCACCTGACAAACATCCCGCGACGCGCTACACTGCCGTGCCGCTCGCGAGGGCGGCGCACCGTATCCGCGGGGGTGAACCATGAGCGAAGCGAAGATCGTCTGGACCAAGACCGACGAGGCACCGGCGCTGGCCAGCTACGCGCTGCTGCCCATCGTCAAGGCCTTCACCAAGGGCACCGGCATCGAGGTGGAGGTGGCCGACATTTCCCTGGCCGGCCGGATCATCGCCACCTTTCCCGAGAGGTTGCGGCCGGAGCAGCGGATCCCGGACCACCTGGCGCTCCTGGGCGAGCTGACCAAGAAGCGCGAGGCGAACATCATCAAGCTCCCCAACATCTCGGCCACGGTGCCGCAGCTCAAGGAGGCCATCGCGGAGTTGCAGGCAAAGGGCTACGACATCCCCGACTACCCGGAGGAGCCTCGCGACGACGCGGAGCGTGAACTGCAGCGGCGCTTCTCCGTGTGCCTGGGCTCGGCGGTGAACCCGGTCCTGCGCGAGGGGAACTCCGACCGCCGACCGGCGGCCACCGTCAAGGCGCTTGCGCGCACGCACCCCCACCGCATGATGAAGCCCTGGCCCCCTTCGGGATCCAAATCGCGGGTGGCCCACATGGATGGGGGGGATTTCTACGGCACGGAGCAGTCGGTGACCGTCGAGCAGCCCACCGAGGTCCGCATCGAGTTCGTGGACGCCGCGGGGGCCAGCACGGTGCTCAAGGAGAAGCTGGCCCTCCAGGCGGGCGAGGTGGTGGACTCGGCGGTGATGCACGTGGCCGCGCTGCGCGCCTTCTACGCCCGAGAGATCGAGGCCGCCAAGCGCGACGACGTGCTGCTGTCGCTGCATCTCAAGTGCACGATGATGAAGGTGTCCGACCCGGTGATGTTCGGGCACTGCGTGTCCGTCTACTTCCAGGACGTGCTGGAGAAGCACGCCGAAGCCCTCCGGCAGGTGGGGGTGAACGTCAACAACGGGCTCGCCGATCTCCTGGCCAGGTTGGAGCGACTCCCCGCCGAGAAGCGCAGCGAAATTCAAAACGACATTGCCGAGACCCTGCGGACCCGCGCCCCCCTGGCCATGGTGGACTCGGCCAAGGGCATCACCAACCTCCACGTGCCCAACGACGTGATTATCGACGCCTCGATGCCCGTGGTGATCCGCGACGGCGGCAAGATGTGGAACGCCAAGGGCGAGCTGCAGGACTGCATCGCCATGATCCCTGACCGCTGCTACGCCACCGTCTACGCGGAGGTGTTCGAGGACTGCCAGCGCCACGGCCAGTTCGATCCGGCCACCATGGGCAACGTGTCTAACGTGGGGTTGATGGCCCAGAAGGCGGAGGAGTACGGCTCGCACGACAAGACGTTCATCGTCCCCGGCGACGGCGTTGTCCGCGTCGTGGACGGCTCGGGGCGGGTGCTCATGGAGCAGCAGGTGGCGCGGGGCGACATCTTCCGCATGTGCCAGGCCAAGGACGCGCCGATCCGCAACTGGGTGGGGCTGGCGGTGTCGCGGGCGCGGGCCACAGGGGCGCCAGCCATCTTCTGGCTCGACGAGGAGCGGGCCCACGACCGGGAGATTGCCAAGAAGGTCAGGGCGTACCTGACCGAGCACGACACCTCCGGCCTCGACATCCGCATCCTGAAGCCGGTGGAGGCGATGCGGCTCTCGCTCCAGCGCGTCCGCCAGGGGCTGGACACCATTTCCGTCACCGGCAACGTGCTCCGCGACTACCTCACCGATCTCTTCCCGATCCTGGAGCTGGGGACCAGCGCGAGGATGCTGTCCATCGTGCGGCTAATGAACGGCGGCGGCCTGTTCGAGACCGGCGCGGGGGGCTCGGCGCCCAAGCATGTGGCGCAGTTCCTCTCCGAGGGGCACCTGCGCTGGGATTCCCTCGGGGAGTACTGCGCCCTGGTGCCGTCCCTGGAACTGGCCGCCGAGGTGTCCGGGAATGCCACGGCGAGGGTCCTCGCCGCCACCCTGGAGCAGGCCATCGGGAAGTACCTGGAGAACGGCAAGCTGCCGTCGCGCAAGGTGAACGAGCTGGACAACCGGGGGTCCACCTTCTACCTGACACTGTACTGGGCGCAGGCGCTGGCAGCCCAGACGGACGACGCCGCGCTGGCCGCGCGGTTCGTGCCTATCGCCCGGGAGCTGGCGGCGCAGGAGGCGACGATCGCCCAGGAGCTCCTGGCTGCCCAGGGGAAACCGGTGGACATCGGCGGGTACTACCTGCCGGACGACGCCAAGGCGGAGGCGGCGATGCGGCCAAGTTCGACCTTCAACGCCATCCTCGCCCGCCTCGGCTGAGGCCCGAGAGGCGAGGCGCAGCCGCTTTCCCGGGCTACCTGGGGCGGGAGGAGTTCCGTCGTATACTGGGCGCCACCGGGAGCACCGGTGGATGGGGCGATCTGCGGTGGCGCCCCGGCTCAGTGAGGCGGTGACCCACCGAGAGGGAGGGTGGCGCGATGGTTCCCAGGAAGCGCACAGTGGTAGTGGCGGTGGTGCTGGCGTGTCTGCTGCCAGCTTTGGCTGCGGCGGAGCGCAAGGCCCGCCTGCGCGGCCGGATCGTGGACGCCAACGGGGAGCCGATTCAGGGTGTGAGCGTGACCGTCACCTCGCCGGATATCCCGAACTTCTCCGTCGCCAAGGAGACCGATCGCCGCGGCATGTTCATCGTCGACTACTCGCGCGTCAACGTCACCTACGTCTACCGCTTCGAGAAGACGGGGTACCAGCCGCTGGAGGTGCGCCAGGTTTGGAACCTAGAGGGGACCCAGGACGCCGAGTGGACGCTGCAACCGGCCACCGTGGACTTCGTCGCCGGGGCGAAGCCGGTGAGTTCCTCGCCGCCGGCGGTAGAGGCCTACAACGAGGGGATCCGCGCGCTCAAGGCCAAGGCATACCAGGCTGCCGAGGCGCGGTTCAAGGAAGCGGTGACGTACGACCCGAACCTCCAGCAGGCCTGGGCGGCACTGGCCGTGGTGCAGGTGGAGCTGGGGGTTTTCGAACAGGCCGCCGCGGCTGCCGAGAAGGCCATCGCCCTGGGGGCGACGGACGAGGCGGTGCTGACGGCCCGGTGGCAGGCCTACTCCAACCTCAAGGACGAGGAGAAGGCAGCGCAGGCCCTGCGCGACCTGGAGGCGATCGGGCGCCGCACCGAAGAGGCCAAGAGGATCCACAACGAGGCAGTGGCCCTCCTGCGGGCCGGCAACAGGGAAGCCGCCATGGCCAAGTTCCAGCAGGCCGTCAATCTGGATGCCACCCTGGAGGAGTCGCAGGTGGGTCTGGCCACGGTGGCCTTGGAGCTGGGGAAGTACGCGGAGGCCGCCGATGCCGCCGAAGCGGTGCTCAAGGGCGACCCCAAGAACCCCAAGGCGCTGCGGCTACGCTATAACGCCTGCCTCGGGCTGGGCGACGCGGCCCGCCTGGCCGATGCCCTGGTGGGCCTGGCCGCGGTGGAACCGAAGGTGGCCCGGGACGGGCTGCTGAAGCTGGGCTTCGACGCCTACGACGCGGGGCGAATGGGGGAGGCGAGGGACCGCTTCGTGAAGGCGCTGGAGGTGGACCCGAATCAACCCCTCGCCCACTACTATCTGGCCATTGCCCTGATCAACGAAGGTGCCGTTGCCGAGGCGAGGGCTCATCTCGAGACCTTCCTCAAACTGGCGCCCGACCACCCCGAAGCACCGGCCGCCCGCGACATGCTGGCGAGCCTCAGGGCGTCCGAACCCCGCTGAACCACCCCCTGGGCGCGGGCGTGGCGGGGGCGGTCCCCGGGGTAACCTTTGGGCGGGACGGCGCGTAGACGAGTTGACAGCGTTTTTCGGGTGGTGCTAGGGTGAGGTCGGACTTGACTGCGATGGAGGAGTAACCGGAGCAACGCGAACAGTACAGGAGCGAGGTTCCAGGGTTCCTGCAGGGTGGGCCTGTGGGAAACACTCGGGACCGTTACGAGCATCGGGAGGAGAGGAGGAACTCGATATGCAGAGGACCACAGGGAAGAACCTCGGGCTTGTGGCGCTGCTCCTCGCCGTCGGCGTCGGGCTGATCTGCTTCGGCTCGGCGGCGCTGGCGCAGGAGACACCGCCACCTGCTCAACAGGCGGAACAGCCGGTCGAACAGAAGTTTGCGGAAGAAGTGGAGGTGACAGGTACCCTGATTCCGCGCCCCACCCTGGAGGCGATGAGCCCGGTCTCGACCTTGGACATCGAGGAGCTGACCTACCGCGGCTCGACCCGGATGGAGGACCTGCTGGTGGCACTGCCGCAGGTCTTCGCGTCGCAGAACTCCATCGTGGCCAACGGCGCGAGCGGCACGGCCACGGTCAACCTGCGCAACCTGGGTGAGGTCCGCACCCTGGTGCTGATCGACGGTCGCCGCGTCACCGCGGGCGACCCCGGTTCCCCCGGTGCTGACCTGAACTTCATCCCCGCCTCGCTCGTCAAGCGGGTGGATGTGCTCACCGGCGGGGCCTCCTCCACCTACGGCGCGGACGCCGTGGGCGGCGTGGTCAACTTCATCATGGACCGCGACTTCGAGGGTATCAAGGGGGGCATCAGCTTCGCCGGTTACCAGCACACCAACGACAACGACCTGGCGCGCCAGATCCAGGCTGCGAGTGGGTTCGACACCCCCAGGGGCAGCACCTGGGACGGCAACCAGTTCAACGTGGACCTGGCCCTGGGCGGCAAGTTCGCCGACGGCAAGGGGCACGCGGTGCTGTACCTGGACTACCGCGACGTCTCGGCCGTGCTCAAGGCCCAGCGCGACTACACCAACTGCTCGGTGTCGAGCGGCGGCGATGCAGGCCCCGTGTGCAGCGGTTCCTCCACCTCGGATACCGGCCGCTTCGACATCTACCGTCCCGACGGCTCCCGCTACGGCAGCTTCACGCTGGACACCAGCGGTCCCGGCAACACCTGGAAGGATCGCGCCGGCTACGTGTGGAACTTCGCTCCCTACAACTACCTGCAGCGGCCGGACACGCGCTGGGTGGCGGGCGGCTTCATGACCTACGAGTTCGCCCCCAACGTGCAGGGTTACATGGAAGTGGGCTTCATGCACGACAAGACGGACGCGCAGATCGCCCCCTCCGGCGACTTCTTCGGCTCCACCTTCGAGCTCAACGTGGACAACCCCATGCTCTCGCCGCAGCAGCGGCAGCTGCTCCTCAACGCGGGATGGGGCCCCCACGACATCGCCACCGTGATCATCGGCCGCCGCAGCGTGGAGTCGGGCGGTCGGGTGGACCATCTCACCCACAACCAGTGGCGCATGGTGGCCGGCGCGAAGGGTGACCTGAGCCGCGGGTGGCACTGGGACGTTTCCGGGCTGTGGGCCCAGGTGAGCGCCCCCGAGGCCTACGAGAACGACTTCAACTCGCTCAACATCCAGAACGCGCTGATCGTTGACGGGGATCCCAACGACCCCAGCACCTGGCACTGCCGCGACGAGGCGGCCCGCGCCGCCGGCTGCGTGCCCTGGAACATCTTCAAGGTCGGCGGGGTGACGCAGGAGGCGATCGACTGGCTGACCATCGACCTGCTCTCCGAGGGTGGCACCACCACCAAGATGCTCACCGGCACGGTCAACGGCGACCTGGGTGAGTACGGCGTGAAGCTCCCTGGCGCCTCCGAAGGCATCCAGGTGGCGTTCGGCGCCGATTACGGCCGCTTCGAGATGTTCTTCCGCCCCGACCAGGCCTACCAGGACGGCATCGCCTCGGGCCAGGGCGGCACCTCGGTTCCGGTGGACGGTGCGTACGAGGTCAAGGAGTTCTACACCGAAGCGCTGATCCCCGTCGTGCAGGGTGCGCGCTTTGCCAAGGATCTCTCCCTGGAGCTCGGCTACCGCTGGTCCGACTACACCACCAGCGGCGGCTGGCCCACCTACAAGGCCCAGGCCTCCTGGGCGCCGGGTGGCGGCCTCAAGTTCCGCGCCGGCTTCAACCGCGCCACGCGGGCCCCGAACGTGATCGAGCTCTTCTCGCCGCAGAGCTACGGCCTGGGCGGCAGCACCGACCCCTGCGCCGGCGAGCACCCGACGGCCACGTTGGAGCAGTGCCAGCGTACCGGCGTCACCCCCTCCCAGTACGGCCACATCGACGAGAGCCCGGCTGGCCAGTACAACACGCTGGGCGGCGGCAACCCCAACTTGGACCCCGAAGTGGCGGACACGGTGAGCTTCGGTATCGTCTTCACCCCCGAGGGCTCCGCTTTCACCGCGGCCATCGACTACTACGACATCCAGGTGGATGACACCGTCGGGTCGCTGCGCGCCGACGACGTGATCGCCGCCTGCCTCGAGACCGGCAACCCGGTGCTGTGCAACCTCATCCACCGCGATCGCTTCGGGTCGTTGTGGATCGTCCAGGGTGAAGCCTACACCGAGGTCACCAACCAGAACATCGGCCGGCTGGAGTCGGAGGGCATCGACCTCAACCTCTCCTACGTGCTGCCGCTGGGCAAGAGCATCCTGTCCTTCAACCTCACCGGGACGTACCTGATGGCCAACATGACGGACACTGGGCTGTACTCCTACGACTGCGTGGGCTACTTCGGCGACCTGTGCAACAACTTCTACGGCGTGGCCTACGGCCTCACCCCCAAGTGGCGCCACCTGTCGCGCATCTCCTGGGAGAGTGGCCCGGCTGTGCTCACCCTTGGCTGGCGGTACATCGACCGGATGAAACACGAGTCCCGCAGCAGCGACCTCGGACTCTCCGACCCCGAGTCCGCCGACTTTTGGAAGGTCAACGGCTCGTACGAAATCGATCCGGCCCACTACTTCGACCTGGCGTTCAACTACGACCTCACCGAGAACATCCAGTTCACGATCGGCTGCAACAACATCCTCGACAAGGAGCCGCCCTTCGGTTCCGGCATCGACAACCTGGACTACGGCCCGGGCTTCTGGGGCGCGTACGACGTCTACGGTCGCTACCTGTTCTCCAGCATCCAGTTCAGCTTCTGATTGCGCCCTTGGCGCAGACGGTGGAGGCGGTCCCGAAAGGGACCGCCTCTCGTTTCACGACGGCACCTTAGGGCGAGGCGGACGGCGGCTCGTTCCCCTCGCCCGGCTGCGGAGGTTGCGGCCGCACCCGTTCGAGCGTGCCGGGGTAGGGGACTTCGGGGACAGCCGAGGCGGCGATTCGCTGTGCCTGGGCAAACCATTTCCGGGCCTGCCGCTCGTCGCCGCGGCGCTGATAGGCGACGCCCAGCAAGAAGCAGAATCGCTCCTCGCCGGGGCGGGCGCGGGTGGCGAACCGCAGGTGGGCGATGGCCTCGTCGAGCTGGCCGGCGGCCAACGCCTGGCGCGCCAGGTGGTAGCGGTAGTAAGGGTTGCGCAGGCGGTGGGCGGCCACCTTGGCGCGGAAGGCGGCAGCGCGCTGGGGGTCGCCGGTGCGTTCGTAGAGGCGGGCCAGGTTGCTCATCGCCACCAGGTCCCCCCGCGCCACCTCCAGCGCCTGCCGGTAGGCGAGCTCGGCCCGGTCCAGGTGGCCGGCGCGCTGGTAGAGCGTGCCCAGGTTGGTCCACGCCGGCGAGAAAGTCCAGTCGTTCTCCAGGAGGGCCGCGCGAAAGTAGGCGAGGGCGCCCGCCGTGTCCCCGGCCTGCAGGCGTTCCACGCCGAGGTTGTTGGCGTAGTGGGCCATGGCGCGGGCGTCGGAGATCCGGCGCATGGGGTAGGAGGAGCGGAAGTCGGCAATGTTGAAGTCCACCACCCGCGTACCCTCGCGGCCCAGGTCCACGTACACGTCGATGTGGCGGTTGAGCACGAAGGTGTCGTTGGCCAAGGTCCAATCGGGGGGTACTTCCACCTCCTGGAAGCGGGCGTTGAGCCCGACCGCACGGGCCATGGCCAGGAACATGCCGGCAAAGGAGAGGCAGTTGCCCCGGCGGAGCCGGAAGGTCTCGGCGGCGCTTCGGGTCGTGTCGTCGTAATCGAGGGCAAAGGTCCCGCCGGCAAAGATGGCAGCGACGAGGTTGTGCAGCTTCACCTTGCCGCTCCCCCGCGGGTCCACGTGGGTGGCGAGGAACTCGCGCATCTCCGGCGAGAGGGCGAGGAGGTGCGCTGCCGTGACGGGGAGCTGTGGGGGCTGCGGCACACCCAGGAGCTGGCCGGACAGCAGCGCCTCCGCCGCCGCACGGTGGCGTCCCGGCGGGGACAGTCCCGCAAGCGCTGGTGCGCCCACGAGGGCGATGAGGAAGCCAGCGATTACCGCGTTCGAACCCCTTTCCATGGCGGTGGCAGCGCTCCCTCGCCGGCCGCTCGGCGCCAGGGCGAGCCGCGCCTCGCCCCGGCGCGCGCCCGCTGTCACTCCGGCTCGTAGGTGACGGCGAGCGGTTCGCGGTCGCCCAGCAGGTCCACCCGCACGACCGTCCGCTGGCCCTTCTTGATCAGCACGTCGGTGGTCACCTTCCTCCCTTTGCAGGCCACGACGAGCCGGTGCTCGCCGGCGGGGACCCGCGTCACGTTGAAAACTGACTGCACCTTGTCCCGCTGCCGCCCGAGAAACCACACGGTGCAGAACTCCGGCCGGGAAAGGATGCGGAGCGAGCCGTGCCCCTCGTGGATCACGGCCACCGTGCCGGCGATCAGGTCGCCGTGCACGGTCTGCTCGATGCCCGCGCGCAGCCGGATGGTGCCGGAAACGGGGGGGTAGCCGTCCTTGGAGAAGGTGATCCGATGCTCCCCTGGGGGGAGCTGGCCGAGGCGGAGCACCGGGGTGGTCTTCGGTTCGACGCGGTCGCCGATGGTGACGGTGCAGTTCTGGGGGGCCGAGGTGACGACGAGCGCGGCGAGCGGTGGTGCCGTTTCCTGGGGGGCCGCCGGCCCGGGGCTGGGGAAGGGCGGCACTGGCTCCAAGGCCTCGAAGCGCACTTCGGTGGGGCCGGGACCCACCTCCACCTCGGCGCTCCGCGCCACGTACCCCTCCCGCTCCACGCGGATGGTGTGGCGCCCCTCCGCCACGTGACGCAGGAACAGGCCGTCCTCCCGGGCGTTCGACACCCCCACCGGCACGCCGTCGAGGAGGACGCGGAGACCCGGCGCGCACAGCACCTGGACGTCCCCCGCCAGCGCCAACGCCGCCGGGAAGACCGTCCACACCGCGAGGAAGCAGGACAGCACCCTCATGCACCCTCCGTTCCTGGGGCCAAACCCGCCGCCCCAGGGTACCAGCAGCGCCGCCCTTCGGCTGCGCATCGGGGCCGCCATCCCCGCCCTCTCGCCGGCCGCCGTCTACCCCTTCGGGCGGGGCGTGGTGCGTTCCTCGACCAGTTGCTGGGCGGCATCCTTGCTCTCGACGGCTTCCACCTTGACGATGCGGCAGCGGACGGGGCGGCCGTAGTCGGCGAAGACGAGCACCGCTCCCGTGTCCGAGCAGATCGTCCCCCACCCCCCTTCGATGGCGATCCCGGAGGCGGTCGTCAGGTGGGGGTAGATGCTGTCCAGGGTCAGGAGGTAGTGCTCCTCAGGGCGCACCCGCACGTACACGTAGCGCCCGTGCAGCGGCGTGAAGCTGTCCACCTTGCGAAGCTGAAAGCAAGCCTCGCGGCTGGGCGGTGAATCGGGGCCCGGGCCGATGGTGTGAGTGGCGATGCAGCCGCTGGCCGCCGCCACCAGCAGGAGACAGGGAAGCTTGCTGGTAAACCCGTGCCGTGCAGGCATGCTGTTCACCCCTCAGGGTCGCGGGGCGTCCCGGCGCCTGGGGCCGCCCCCGGCTCCCCACATAGCATCGCACAGGGGGCGGCTGTGGCGCCAGCGGCTGCGGCGGGCTGCCCGTTGCTACAATGGCAACCGGCGCACCTGGGCAGCGGGCGGCGGTGGAAGGGGAGGTCCGCCCGCCGGTGTGCGGGAGGCGGAAGCAGTGGTGTGCAGGTTGCATCCCTGGCGAGGCGGCAGGGCGTTGCTGGCGCCGCTTGTCGCCGCGCTCTGCGGCTGTTCTGCCTTCGTCTCGAAGGCCTCCTGGCCGCTCGCGGACAACCTGCTGGCCGCCATCCTCGACCAGCCGGACCCGGAGACGGTGCGGCAGGGGGCGCCCGCGTACCTGCTGCTGGTGGACGGTCTTATCCACGGGGCGCCGGAGTCGGAGGCGTTGCTGCGGGCTGGCGCGCAGCTCTACGCCGCCTACGCCTCCGCCTTCGTCACCGAGCCGGAGCGGGCGCGGCTCCTGGCGGCCACGGCGCGCACCTACGGGCTGCGGGCACTGTGCCGCGCCAGCCGTCGGGCCTGCGGGATCGAGCAGCTGCCTTTCGACGAGTTTGCCGCCGCGCTGGCGCGGCTGCGCCGGGCCGATGTGCCGGCGCTTCACGCCGCCGCTGCCGCCTGGGCGGGGTGGATCCAGGCGAACAGCTCCGACTTCCGCGCCGTGGCCGACACCGCTCGCGTGAGGGCGATGATGGAACGGGTGGTGGTGCTGGACGAGGGGTGGGACGGCGGCAGCGCTCACCTCTACCTGGGCGTGCTCGACACCCTCCTCCCCCCCGCCCTGGGGGGCCGCCCCGAAGAGGGGAAGGCCCACTTCCAGCGGGCCATCGCCCTCTCCGGCGGCCGCAACCTCATGGTCAAGGTGCTGTACGCCCGCCACTACGCTCGGCTGGTCTTCGACCGCGAGGAGCACGATCGCCTGTGCCGGGAGGTGCTGGCCGCCTCGCCCGCCGCGCCGGGGCTGACGCTGATCAACACCCTGGCCCAGCAGCAGGCGCGGCAACTGCTGGCAACGGCCGACGAGTACTTTGGAGAGTGAGGCATGGACGGTGCGAGGATCGCGGCGGTGGGGGTGCTGGTGGCGCTAGCGGCTCTGTCGGCCGGCGCCGAGGTGTTCAAGGTGGCGACGCTGGCCCCCGAGGGGAGCGTGTGGATGGAGGGGGTGCGCCGCGGCGCCGCAGAGGTGGCGCGCCGCACCGCCGGACGGGTGAGCTTCCGCTTCTTTCCGGGCGGCACGATGGGGAATGACCAGTCGGTGCTGCGCAAGATCCGCATCGGCCAGCTCCAGGGCGGGGCTCTCACCGCCGGTGGGCTGGCGGCGGTGTGGGCCGATGCACAGATCTACAGCATGCCGCTCCTGTTCCGCTCCTACGCGGAGGTAGACGCGGTCCGCGCGCAGCTCGACGAGCGACTGCTGGCGGGCCTCGCCGAGCGGGGTTTCGTGTCCTTCGGCCTCGTGGAGGGAGGGTTCGCCTACCTGCTCTCCACCAAGCCCGTCCGCAGCTTTGCCGATCTTGCCGGTCGCAAGCCGTGGGTCCCTGAGGGGGACGTGGTGGGCCAGGCGATCTTTGCCGCCGCGGGCGTGAGCCCCGTCGCCCTGCCGTTGGCCGATGTGCTCACCGGCTTGCAGACCGGCCTCATCGACACGGTGGCCTCGACGCCGGTGGGAGCGGTGGCCCTGCAGTGGTTCACCAAGACCAAGTACCTGACCGACTACCCCCTGATTTACGTGTACGGCACCATGGTTCTGGAACGCACCGCCTTCGAACGCTTGCCTGCCGAGGACCGGGCGGTGGTGCGAGAGGTGTTCGCCGGGGTGATGCGGGAGCTGGACCGCCGCACCCGCGCGGACAACGACGCGGCCAAGCAGGCCCTGTTGGAGCAGGGCCTGGAAGCGGTGACGGTGGCGCCGGAGGCGGCCAAGCAGTGGGAGGTGGTGGCGGCCCAGGCCACCGCCACCCTCTCGGCCCGCGGCGCGTACTCCGCAGCTCTCTACGAGGAAGTGCAGCGGGCGCTTGCCGCCTTTCGCGCGTCGGGGGTGGCGGCGCCCCCATGAGCATCCGGTCCTCCCCTGGGCCGAAGGTCCTCTCGCTGCTGCGCCGCCTCGAGGAGGGGGCGCTAGTCGGGATGTTGGCCGGGATGATCGTTCTGGCCGTCACCCAGATCGTGCTCCGTAACGTACTGGGCGGGGGGTTGGTGTGGGCCGACCCGCTGCTCCGCCTCGCGGTGCTGTGGCTGGGTATGGCGGGGGCGGCGCTGGCCAGCCGCGAGGGCCGGCACATTGCCATCGACACGTTACCCCGCCTCCTGCCACCTCGCGCCCGGGCTGGGGTCCGCCTCGTAACCGATCTCTTCACCGCCGCGGTGGCCGCCCTCCTGGCGCGCCACGCCACGCGCCTGGTTCTCGCCGACCGCGCCGCGGACGCCACGGCGTTTTCGGGGGTGCCTGCCTGGCTTGCCGAGGCGGTGCTGCCGGTGGCGTTCGCGGTGGTGGCCTGGCGGTACCTGGCAATGGCGTGGCGAGATGGGCGCGAGCTGGCGCGGAGGGCGGGTTGATCCTCACGGGTCTCGTGTTGCTGGTGCTGGCGTTGGCGGGCACGCCGTTGTTCGCCATCATTGCCGCCTCCGCGCTGCTCGGTTTCGCGCGCGGCGGCGTGGACCCGATGGCGGTGGTGGGGGAGTTCTTTCGCATTGCCGACATGCCCGTGCTCCTGGCCATCCCCCTCTTCACTTTTGCCGGCTACCTGCTGAGCGAGAGCGGGGCGCCGAAGCGGCTGGTGCGCCTCTCCAACGCCCTCCTCTCCTGGCTCCCCGGCGGGCTCGCCCTGGTGGCCCTGGTCACCTGTGCTCTCTTCACCGCCTTCACGGGCGCGTCGGGTGTGACGATCGTGGCCGTCGGCGCGCTCCTCTACCCGGCTTTTCGCCACGCGGGGTACGAGGAGCGGTTTTCCCTCGGCCTCCTGACCACTGGGGGCAGCCTGGGGCTGCTCTTCCCCCCCTCGCTGCCCCTGATCCTTTACGGGGTCGTGGCCGGTACCAACGTGGACCGGCTGTTCCTGGCCGGGGTGCTGCCGGGGCTGGTGATGGTGCTTCTCCTCGGGGTGTGGTGTCTGCATCAAGGCGGACGGATCCAGGAAGGAGCCCCGTTCTCTTGGCGAGAGGCGGGCGCGGCGCTGGCCGCCGCCGCCTGGGAGCTGCCGCTGCCGCTGCTGGTGCTCGGGGGGGTCTATTCGGGAGTCTTCGCGGTCTCCGAGGTGGCGGCGGTGACGGCGCTGTACGTGACCGTGGTGGAAGTGGGTGTACACCGGGAAGTCACGTGGCGCCAACTGCCGGGGGTGATGCGGGAGTCGGCGGTGCTGGTGGGCGGCATCCTCGTCATTCTCGGTGCCTCGCTGGCCTCGACCAACTACCTGATCGACGCCCAGGTGCCGGAAAAGCTCTTCGCCTTCGTCACCACCCACGTGGCCTCGAAGTTCACCTTCCTCGTGGTGCTCAACATCTTTTTGCTGATCCTGGGCATGATCCTAGACATTTTCTCGGCGGTGGTCATCGTCGTACCGCTCGTGCTGCCCCTGGCGGCCGGATACGGCATCGATCCCCTGCACCTGGGCATGATCTTTCTGGCCAACATGCAGATCGGCTACTCCACGCCGCCGGTGGGCATGAACCTCTTCATCGCCAGCTATCGTTTCGGCAAACCGGTGCTGGAGTTGTACCGAGCGTCGCTGCCGTTCGTCCTCCTCCTTCTCCTGGCGGTGCTCGTGATCACCTACGTTCCGGCGCTGTCCCTGCTCCTAGTGCGGAGGTAGGGCGATGGTCCCCCGCCCCTGGCCAGCGGCGCCCCGGCGACGGTAGGATAGGACCACGGCCTGCGCGCCGCGGAGGGTGCGATGGTTTCGGAGCGCAAGTTCAACGAGATTCTCCTGGAAATCCTCAACGACCGCGACCTCATGGTGGTGTTCGAGGGTAACCCCAGAGGGTTTCTGCGGCAGCGGGGGGTGATCGTCCCCGACGACATCGAGCTCCGCGTCCACGAGGACACCGCCCACCTGCGGCACATCGTCATCCCTTACCTGGAGGGGGAACCTCCCGCCACCGTCGAGGAGCTCGAGGAGCGCCTGAGCCGCAGCGTGAGCTTCGGCTAAAGGCTGCGCGGCTTTTCAGAATCCCGCGTCGGCTGCGGGGTCGGCGAGACGCCCCTCGCCCGGCCTCGGGGGCTGGCAAGCATCCTGGGCTGGGGGGCTTGACAGGATGGCATCCATAGGTTTCACTAGAGGCGTGATGCGCCGGCGGAGGCGGGGAGATGGGGCGTAGCGGCGGAACCGCCGCGGTGCCGGTGCTTCTCCTCTACAACCTGGATCCGGATTGGCTCCCCCTCGAACGGGAGGAAGTGGTGGCCGAGGTGGCCCGGTTGGCCGACGCCCTCGCTGCGGCAGGACACCAGGTGGCGGTCCGCGGGACGGAGGTGCCGGAGCTGAACGCCGCCCTGTCGGGGGTGGATCCCGACGCCTGGCTGGTCTTCAACTGGTGCGATGGGTTGCCCGGCGTGCCCCACAGCGAGGCCGAGGTGGCGCAGGGGTTGGAGCAGCTGCGGTTCACCTATACGGGCTCGCCCCCGCCGGTGCTGGCGCTGTCGTGGCAGAAGGAGCGGGTGAAGCGGCTGCTGGCGGCGGCCGGCGTGCCGACGCCGCCGTGGCAGGTTTTCCGCAGCGCGCACGGCAACGGCTGGCAGCGCTTCCCGGCGATCGTGAAGCCGGCGCACGAGCACGCCAGCTGCGGGGTGGGCCGCGAGTCGGTGGTGTTCGATCGCGATGAGCTGGCCGAGCGGGTGCGTCACGTCGCCACGCAGTTGCGGCAGCCGGCGCTGGTGGAGGAGTTCATCGACGGTCGGGAGTTCCACGTCTCGGTGTGGGGCAACGGGACGCTCCACGTCCTGCCGCCTGCGGAGATGGACTTCGGGGCCCTGGCGGACGTGCGGGACCGCCTGTGCAGCTACGACGCCAAGTTCACCCCTTCCTCACAGGTCTACGAGGCGATCGAGCTCCTCTTGCCGGCGCCGCTCTCGGCGGCCGAGCGGCGGCAACTGGAGGCGGTGGTCGTGGCTGCGTACACAGCGGTGCGCTGTCGCGACTACGCGCGCATCGACGTGCGCCTGAAGGACGGGGTCTTCTACGTGCTGGACGTCAACCCCAACTGCGACTTGTCCACCGACACGAGCACGGCTCTCGCCGCAGCGCTGGACCGCGGCAGCTTTGCGGCGTTCCTCTCCGACCTCATCGCTCTGGCCGCCCGCCGCCACCCCCGTCTGGGCGCCGCGTAGCCGCCCGCCTCGCTCTTGGACTGTGCTGATCCTGGTGGTAGCATGCCAGGAGAACAGGCACGGTCGGAGCAGTGAAGGACTCGCGGACGGCACGGGCGTGGGGCAGGCGGTACACCCGCGAGCTGACTGTCCCGGGCCGGCCGGCGCCGGAATGGAGGGCACGATGGAAAAGGAACGATTCGCCATGGTCAAGGTCACGGTGGACCTCGAGAAAAAGCGCGTCACCTGTGACCCGGACCCCGTCAAGTGCTACTGGGTGGCGGGGCCCGAGAACATCCGCTGGACCTTCCCGGGACTGCCCCGGGAGGTGGACTCGGTGGTCATCGAGTGGCAGCGGACCACCGACCCCAAGTACAAGAACAAGCCGATGTTCCACGCGCAGGGGGTGGCGCCGTCCACGAGCGGGTCGCACCTTTGTGACATCGTCACCGCGCAGAACGTCAAGGAGAAGGGCAAGTTCAAGTACGCCGTTTACTGCTACGACAGCGCCGGGAGACTGCTGGCGCAGGCCGACCCCGAAGGCGACAACGACGATATCCCCTTGCCGTGACCGTGCCCTGAGGGGCGGTCAGCGCGCCGCCCCGACGAGCTCGCGGAAGGTGGGGTTGGCCTGGAGACGGTCGAAGTCCGGGGTGGCGAACCAGGCTCGCGGCGCGTTGAGCTGAATGGCCCGCCGGGTCCAGGCGAGGCAGGAGGTGTCGTCGCCGTTGATGGCGGCCACGAGGGCCGCGACGAACACCGTTTCGGGGTTGTCCGGAAACTCGCGGATCGCCTCCTGCACGGCGAGGACGGCCTGTTCGCCGAAACCCAGGTGGGCCAGGCACCGGGCTCGTAGGTCGAGGAGGGTCCGCGTACGGCGGCCCGCCTCCAGCTGTTCGGTGCACAGGGCCAGGGCGCGCCGGTAGGCCGCCTGGGCCTCCGCGTGCCGGCCCAGGACCAGCAGGGCGTCGGCCAGGTTGGCAACGGGCAGGGGATCGTTCGGCGCCAGCGCGCTGGCCCGTTGGTAAAGCGCCGCCGCTTCCTGGTAGCGGCCCTGGAAGAACACCGCGTTGCCCAGGTTCACCAGGTCGCTCTTGGTCTCCCGATCGGCCGCCACCTGCCGGTAGAGCGACTCCGACCTGGCGAAGTCGCCGGCGTACATTTCCACTTCCGCCAGCTTGGCGAGAGCCGAGACGTTGGCCGGGGCGGCAGCCAGGATGGGGGCGAGGGATTCTCTGGCGGCGGCGTAGTCGCCGCGCGAGCGGCGCACGTCGGCCAGGTGGTAGAGCGTCTGCCAGGCAGGGCGCAGGGCGTAGGCGCGACGGAGCGCGCGCTCCGCCTCCTCGTACCGGCCGAGCGTGGCGAGGGTTCTCCCCAGTTCCGCCCAGGCGGATGGATCGCCCGGGCGCTGCCGGGTCAACTGCTGGGCGCGATCGGCGGCGGCCTCGGACTCGCCCTTGGCCACCAGCGCCGCCACCTGCACGAGCTGGACCTCGGGGTCCTCCGGCGCCAGCTCCGCCGCTCGCGCCAGGAGGCGGTCCATCTCGTCGCGGTGGGTGGCGTCGTGGGTGGTGGCGTAGAGGTAGCGGTGAATCGCCGCCAGGGTCACCAACGGTTCCAGGTAGTGCGGCGATGAGGCCATGGCGGAACGGAGCAACTGGATCTCCTCGCGGTAACCGGGGCTCGCCCGGCCCCTCTCCAGCCGCGTGGCGGCCTCCAGGAAGGCCCGCAGCGCGGCGGGGCTCGCCTCGCGCGGGGGGGCGGAACGGGCGGTGGCGAAACCCCGGTAACCGTCCTCGAGGGTGGTCGTGACCCGGTCCTGCAGGACGAAGAGATCCTCCGCTGTCGTCTCCACGGTATAACTCCACACCACCCGGCCGCTCGTGCCCTCGATCCGGGAGAGGGTGACGCGCCACAGGCGGCCCGTCTCGCCCGGTGTGAGCGTGGCCTCCACGAGTTCGTTCGCCCCCAGTTCGCGAGCGATGTCGGTGGGACGCCGGCCCTCGGTGGCAACGGCGCGAACCTCGCGGCCGGAGACGGTGACGATGCCCTCCAGGCGGGCGAGCCGCTCCACGATGGCGTGGGCGACTGCGGTGGCGGCCAGCGCGGCCTCATCGGCCGACGTGGGGGCCGTGGGCGGGAGCACCGCGACCACGCGCGGCGCGGGGCTGGAGAGCCAGCCGAAGACGACGGCGCCAGCCACCAAGGCGGCCAGCGCCAGGGCCGACAGGGAGGCGGCGAGCCAGTGTTCCCTGACGCGCCAGTACAGGGCCGTGGCGGCCAGGGCGCGGGTGGCCACCGCCGTCCCGCCCGCCAGGTCGGGGCTGCGTAAGGCTTGGGCCACCTCCGCGGCGGTTTGGTACCGGTCGGCAGGGCGGCGGGCCATGCACCGCTCAATGACGCGGACGAGGGCCGCCGGCAGCCGCGGGTTGCGCTGCCACAGCGGCACGGGCCGGCACTCCGCGACCCGGTGCATGATCTCCGCCGCCGTGGCGCCGTCGAAAGCCGGCTGGCCGCACGCCAGTTCGTAGAGCAGCGAGCCCAGGGAAAAGATGTCGCTGCGGGCGTCGAGGGCCTGGCCAAGCGCCTGTTCCGGCGACATGGCCTTGGTGGTGCCCACCACGAGCCCCTCGGCGGTGAGGTTCGCCTGGGCGTCCCGCGGCTCCGTCCACTTGGCCAGCCCGAAGTCCAGGACCTTGACGTGGCCATCCGCCGTGAGCATGACGTTCTCGGCCTTCACGTCGCGGTGGACGAGACCGTGCTGGTGGGCGGCCTCCAGGGCGTCGGCCACGGCGGCGCCGATGCGGGCCACCTCGCTCGCGGCCAGCGGGCCGGCCTTGACGATGCGGGCCAGGGACTGGCCGTCGAGGAACTCCATGACGATCCATTCCCGGCCGCTGTCCTGGACAATCTCGTAGACGTGGGCCACGTTGGGGTGCGAGAGGGCGGCCACCGCGCGGGCCTCGCGCCGCAGCCGCGCCTGCTGTTCCGGGGAGGGCGTACCGGAGAGCAAGCCCTTGATCGCCACCGGCCGCTGCAGCTCCTCGTCCCACCCCTCGTACACCTCGCCCATCCCCCCCACGCCCAGCGTCCTCACGATACGGTACCGACCGATCGCTTCAGGTGGCATCCCGCGCCGATTCTAGCTCGACGGTCGCAATTCCGACCGCAACGCGCGGGCGGCGCGCTCCCGAGCCTCCCGACCGGGCGGCAGGGAGAGCGCGGCCGCGAAGGGCAGCTCCCGCCCCCGCCCCGAGTCGATGGTGCGCAGCACGACCCGGTACTCGAGGCGGGCTCGCTCCCGCGCGCCCTGACGGGCGAGGCAGTCGGCGAGGAGCAAGCGCACCTGGAAGAGCTGGGGGTCCAGGAAGAGCGCGGCCCGGTAGCCGGCCAGGGCCGCCGGTAGGTTGCCGCACAGGTCGGCGAGGAGCCCTTCCAAGGCGTGAGCGGCCGGCTCGGTGGGGGTGGCGAGGAGGGCTGCCGCCACCGCCGAGCGCGCCTCGTCCAAGCGGTTCTGGGCGAGGGCTCGGACTGCCGTCGCCACCGCCTCGTCGCCCGCGAGTCGAGGCGGGCTCGCTGGGCGAGCTGCCGCCCCATGGGGGGGTAGGGGCGAGTCCGCCTCCGGGGTGGGAGGCGCGAGGCAGGTGGATGGCTGGAGTGGGGCGAGAGGCGCGGCGCGCGCTGCTGGGGCCGGGTGGCGGTAGCAGAAGCAGTCCCCCAAATCCACGGGTACCAGCTGGTCGGTGAGCTGCCAGAGGGTCTCGCAGGGACCGAGGAAGAGGAACCCGTCGGGCGCCACGGTGGGCACCAGGGCCTGCACCAGCCGACGCTGCGCTTCGGGTCGGAAGTAGATGAGCACGTTGCGCAGGAAGACGAGGTCGTAGGGTTGGTCGGGCAGGTGGAAGGGGGTGTAGACCAGGTTGAGGGCCCGGTAGTCGAGCCGTTCCAGCAGGGCTTCGTTCAGACGGTACGTGCCGCCCCGCTCGTGGAAGTAACGGCGGCGCAGCGGCTCGGGGACCGTTGCCACGGCGCGGGCGCCGTAGATGCCGCTCTTCGCCCTCGCCAGGGCTTCCTCGTCCAGGTCGGTGGCGAGGATACGCCAGTCCCAACCGGCCAGCTCCCGCACCTCCGCGAGCACCATGGCCAGCGTGGCGGGCTCCTCCCCACGGGCGCAACCCGCGGACCAGAGGCGCAGGCGGCGGGTGCCCGCTCGCGCGGCCAGGAGTTCCGGCACCACCACCTCGGCCACCGCCCGGAAGTGTTCCCGGGTACGGAAGAAGTACGACTCCTTCACGGTGACGAGGGGCAGGAGCTGGCGCCACTCGTCGGCCAGGGCTCCGCCCTCCAGGGCCTGGACGTAGGCGGCCAGGTCGCCGAGGCCGCGGGCAGCGGCGCGGCGGCGTCCCGCCTCGGCGAGGAGCGGCTCCTGGGCGGGGCCGACCGCGTTGCCGCTGGCCTCCTCCACCAGCTCCGCCAGCCGGGCCAGGACGGGGTCGCGCAACGTCATGGCTTCAGGCAGTTGCGTCCGGCCTCCTTCGCCTGGTAGAGGCGGCTGTCGGCGAGGGAGATGAGGGTGTCGGCGGTGGCGTCGCTGCCCGCCTCGGCGAGGGCGGCCACGCCGAAGGAGGCGGTGATTCGCACCGCTCCGCCTGCGGGGAGGATGACCTGCTCGTTGGCCACTGCGACGCGGAGCCGCTCGGCGGCGGCGCGCGCCGCCTCCAGGTCGGTTTCCGGCAGCACCGCCAGGAACTCCTCGCCGCCGAAACGGCCGAGGGAGTCGGCCGCTCGCAGCGCCGACCGCATCGCTCGGGCCGCCGCCTGGAGCACCGCGTCGCCCGTGAGATGCCCGAAGTGGTCATTGACCTGCTTGAAGTGGTCCAGGTCGCAGATGACCAGGGAAATTGTGGTGCCGTAGCGGTTCGCGCGGCCGATCTCCTCGACCAGACGCTCGTGGATCGCGCGGTGGTTGAGCAGGCGGGTCAGCCCGTCGAGCATGGAGAGCTCCCGCAGCCGCTGCGCCAACCGCGAGTTGTCCAGCACCAGCCCGAGGTGGCGAACCGAGGCTTGGATGAGGGGCTGCGAGGTGTCGGCGAACTCCTGCCGGTGGCGCGGGAGGATGGCCAACTGACCCACCGCGTCGTGGAGTTCCAGGTCCAGTGTGAAGAGGTTGTCGAGGCGGAGCACCTCGTTGCCCTCTCGCTCGCCGTGCACCACCACCTCCACGGGGGTGCCGGGCATGGCGGGCAACCGCTGCAGGAGCTGCGCCGCGAACCCCTGGACGGTCTGTTCCGCCACGGGGCGGGGGGCGAGGCAGTGCAGGGTCACCAGTTGCGGCTCCGTGACGCCGATGCCTAGGAGGTGGGCGTCCACCACCTCGCTCAGGGTGGCCAGGAGCGTGCGCAGCGTCTCGGGAAACTCGGTGGCCGCGATCCCCCGCTCCAGCAGCGTGTTGACAAAGGTGGTGCGGAGCAGGGTAGTGTCCAGGTGACGGGCCACCCGGCCGAGGATCTCGGTGGTCCCCAGGGTCACGGCGGACCGGGGCGCGGGGGGCAGCGTCCCCCCGTCGGTGAGGCTGCGCACCAGCTCCACGATCTCTTCCTGGGCCTGGTCCTTGGTGAGGTACCGGTCGGCGCCCGTGCGGTACCCCCAGAAGCGGGAGGGCGCGTCGCTGTGGCTCGTGAGGATGACCACCGGGAGGTGGGCCGTGGCGGGATCGCTCTTGAGCAGGCGGAGGAGCTGGTAGCCGTCCATGATGGGCATCTCGAGATCGGTGACCACCGCGTCCGGGGGGTCGGCGAGGGCCTTGAGGGCCCCGTCGGCACCGTCCGTGGCCTCGATCACCTCGAACCCTGCCCGGCTCAAGGTCCGGGCCAGCATCGCCCGCGCCACGGCGCTGTCTTCCACCACGAGGATTCGGGCCGGTTTCACGCGCCGCTCCTCGCGAGGTAGCGCGCCAGCAGCTCGCCCAACTCGTTGGGGGGCAAGGACAGCTCGGCGGCGCCGCTTTCCAGCGCCGCCCTGGGCATGCCGAAGACGACCGAGGACTCTTGATCCTGGGCCATGGTCAAGCCTCCACACCGGCGCAGCTCGGCCAGGCCGAGCGCGCCGTCGGATCCCATGCCGGTGAGCACCACTCCCGCCGTGACCGTGGGGAAGGTGCGGGCACAGGAGAGGAACAGCTCGTCCGCCGAGGGGCGGTGGCCGGCACGGGGCGGGGTGTCGCGGTCGAGGTGCAGCGTCCCGTCCGCCGCGAGGAGGAGGTGGGCGTCGTGGGGGGCAAGCCGGATGCACCCGGCGGCGGCCGGTTCCCCCTGTCGCGCCACGGCCACATCGGCGTTGAGTTTGCCGGCCAGCCAGCTGGCCAGGCTCTCTTCGAAGCCGGCGGCGATGTGCTGCACGAGCAGGAGAGCGGCTGGCAGCGGTCTGGGCAGCGGCTGGAGGAGCTGCAGCGTGGCCTCCGGTCCGCCCGTGGAGGCGGCGACGGCCACGTACCGCAGCTGCCGAGAGAGGGGCGGCACGGCAACCTTCTTGGTTGGCCGGCCCGTCGCGGCTTTGACGGGCGGTACGCGACGCGCCTCGGCCAGTGCCCGGGCTAGGCTCGGCAGGGTGTGCTCGAGCTGACGCCACCCGTCCGGTTCCGAGGGCTTCGAGAGCACCTCCACGGCGCCGCAGCGGGTAGCCTCGAAGGCGGAGGCGGCCTGGTCGGCGGGGGCGTGGGCGGTGAGGACGAGCACCGGGGTGGGGTGGCGGCGGGCAATTTGCTCGATGGCGGCGCGCCCGTCGAGCACGGGCATGTCCAGGTCCATGATCACCACGTCCGGGCGCAGCTCTGCCACCAGTTCCACGCCCCGGGCCCCGTCGCCCGCCTCTCCCACCACGCGGCAGTCTGGGTCGCGCTGGAGGAGGCGGCGCACCAGGGAGCGGACCGTGGGCGAGTCGTCCACGATCACCACCCGGAGCTGCCGTTCTCCATTCATCGCCCGCTCAGCCTCCGTACTACCGCCACCAGCTCGATTGCGTCCAGCCCCTGTTTCACGAAGTAGGCGTCGGCTCCGGCCTGCAGGGCGGCCAGCCGGTCCTCCCGCCGGCTGTGGGTCGAGACGACCACCACCGGCAGGGCGGCGAACCGCGGTTCGGAACGCAGCTTCCGGGTGAAGTCGAGGCCATCCATCTCCGGCATCTCGATGTCTGTGACCACGCAGTCGAAGCTACTGCCGGCCACCAGCTCGAGGGCTTCCGGGGCGCTGGCCGCACCCACCACCTCGAAGCCGGCATCCTCCAGGAGCCGGCGCTCCATCTCTCGCGTGACGAAGGAATCCTCCACCAGCAGCACGCGCAACCGGCGCCGGGCCGCCGGGGGCATGGCGAGGCGCTGGGGGCGCACATTGCTCCCCGCCACCAGGGCGAGGGGGGAGAGCACCGCCACCGGTTCCCCCGAGGCGAGGAGGGCGAGCCCCTCGAGGAAGGGCGACGCCCGCTCGAGGCTCGGGGCCCTGCGCACCAGGACCTCCTCCTCTCCCTCCACGGTGTCCACGGCCACCGCCACCGCGTCGCCCCCCACGTGGCCGCGCAGGAGCACTTGCCGCGGCGCGGGTTCGACCCCCAGCGTGGCCGCCAGGGGCAGGAAGGGGACGAGCCGACCCCCGCTCAGGACGAAGCTTTCCCCGTCTCGTTGCTGGACCTGGCTCGCCTGCAGGGGTTCCGCCCCCTGTATCGCGGCAGCCGGGATGCCGCACCGCATGGGCCCCGCCCGCGCCACGAGAATGCGCTGGCCGCGGCGGGCCGCCGGCACTTCCAGGGTCACGGTGGTGCCCTGCCCGGCCTCCCAGGCGAGGGACAGCTCGCCCCCCAGCCGGCTGGCGACGCTGGCCACCACGTCGAGGCCGATGCCGCGCCCGGAAACGGTGGAGACGCTGCGCCGCGTCGAGAACCCCGGCCGCAGGAGCAGGTTCCGGATTTCCTCGGGTGCCGGGCGGCTCCCCGCCGGCAGGATGCCGCGGGCGACGGCAGCAGCGATCACCGCCTCGGGGTCGACGCCGGCGCCGTCGTCCTGGATCTCGAGGCGCACGCGGGCGCCGGCGGGGGCGGCCGCGATGCGCAGGGTGCCGGTGGGGCGTTTCCCCGCCGCGCGTCGCCGCTCGGGGGTCTCGATCCCGTGGTCGATGGCGTTGCGGACCAGGTGGAGCATCGCCTCTTCGAGGTCCTTCACGGTGCGGCGGTCCAGCGTGGTGTCGTCCCCGCTCAGCTGGACCTCGATGTCCTTGCCCAACTCCCGCGCCAGCTCCCGCGCGTGCCGGGCGAGGGTGAGGAGGAACGGGCGCAGCGGCTGCATCTGCAGGGAGAGCAGGGCGTCCAGTTGCACCTCGGCGGCCCACGCCAGCCGGCGCTGACTGCGTTCCAACGCGAGCGCCTCGCGGCGCAGGGAGGCGATGAGAACGGCCAGGACCTGCGCTGGCCCCGCCTCGCTCACGCCCTGTTCGGCCAGGGAGGCCAGCTCGTCGAGCCGGGACGCAAAGCGGGCGAGCCCCCGCGCGTGGATGCGCAGCGCCACGGCTCCGTCGGCCAGCTCGTCGATCACCTCGCTGCTGCGGCCGATCGCCGGAGCCGCCGCGGCCGGGGCTACTCCCCCATCAGGGGTCGGGGGTGGGGCGGGAGGGGTGGCGGCCGTCCCTGCTCCCCCTTCGCCGGCGTGGAGTTCCTCCAGGAGGGCGGGATCGTCGCTGGGTTGTGCCCCCGCCGCGACCGTCTCCACCATCCCCGCCAAACGGTCCACCACCCGGGTGAGGAGGGGCGGTGGGGGGGGCGAGTCGCTCTGAAGGACCGCCTCCGCCGCGTGGCAGAGGGTGGCGATGGCCGAGAGGGAGAGCATGCGGCTCGCCCCTTTGAGGGTGTGCAATTCCCGGCGCAGCTCCTGGGCGAGCTGGGGCTCCGCCGGCAGACGGGTCACGAGGGTGGCGAGGTGCTCCACACGTTCCCGGGCCTCGCCGACGAAGAGCGGCAGGAGATCGGCAAACTCGCTGTCCAGCGCCGTCACGCCACGACCTCGCTGCGTTCGACCCCGATCACCCCTTTGGCTCCCCGTTCCCAACTCGTTCCGGGCGGCTCACCGCGCTCCCCCGAACTCTAAATCTTGGTCCAGCTGCGCAGGTTCACGTCGAGGCCGAGGACGGCGGCAATAGCGCCGGTACGGTCTCGAACAGGTGCCGCCACGGTGAAGCACGGCTCGCCGGTGAGCATCGACTCGTAGAGGGGGGTGAGGATGGCGCAGCCGTCCCGCATCGCGCTCTGGAACCAGGGGCGGTCGGCAAAGTTGGCACCCACCGTTACGTTGGCCGGGACCTTGGTGTCCCCCTTCAACTCGCCGCCCAGCGCGAAGGCGAGCATCGTGCCGTTGCGGTCGGCCAGGTAGGCGAGTTCCACCGAAGGGGCCTCGCGCACCGCCTGGGCCAGCCACCCTTCCACCGCCTCCCAGTGGCCGGTGTGGGCGGACAGCTCCGCGGCCCAGTGCTCCGCCAGGTTCTTCAGCGAGCGGCGGGAGTCGAGGCGGAACGACTGGGTGAGGAGCTGGATGGAGAGGGCCAGGGTGTCCACCCGTTCCGCGGCGCCCCGGAAGCTCTTGAGGCTATCCGCCATCTTGTGGATGACCTCGCTCACCTCGCGCAGGGTGAGCACCACCTGGTCGGAGGCGGTCCGCTGCTCCTCGGTGGCCAGTGAGATCTCGCGCGCCGCCCGGGCCGTGTCGGAGAGGGCGCCGCGAAGCTCGGCAATGGAGGCGGCGGCCCGACGCGAGCGCTCCAGCACCCGCACCGCCTCTTTGCCGGCCTCTTCGGTGGCGACCACGGCAGCGCGGATGGAGGCGGCAAAGTCGTCGAGGAGGGCGCGGACCGACTCCACCGACTCCCGGGACCGCTGGGCCAGCCGCCGCACCTCGTCGGCCACCACCGCGAAGCGCCGGCCGGATTCGCCGCCGGTGGAGGCCTCGATGGCGGCGTTGAGGGAGAGGATGTGCGTCTCGTGGGCGATCTCGGTGATGAGGTCGAGAATGCGGTAGATCTCCTTGGCGCGACTTCCGAGATCGTCGGCCCGCGACGCCACGTCGGCGATCCGCTGCTGCACCGCCTCCACGCCGGCCAGGGCCTCCGCCACGGCGTTCGCCCCAGCGGTGCCGCTGCTCTCCGCCTTGGCTGCCAGCTCGGCCTGGGTCGCGGCATTGCGGGCAATCTGGGCCGCCGTGCGCGCCAGTTGTTCCATGGTGGCGGTGATTTCCACCACGGCAGCCGCCTGCTCCGCGGAGCCGGAAGCCAGGTCCGCGGCGGTGGTGTGAACCACGTCGCTGGCTGCCGCGGTTTCGGTGGAGCTGTTCTGGATCTGCTCCACGAGGGCGGTGAGGGATGTGACGGCCGCCTCGAAGGCGGCGCGGAGTTCACCGGGCATGGGGGCCGTGGCGTCCGCGAGGCCGGTGAGGTTGCCGCGCCGGATATTCTCCAGTGCGGCGAGCAGCGCCTCGCGCAACGACTCGGTTTCCTGGCGCGATGCCTCCAGAGCCTGGCGGCCGCGCCGCTGGGGCAGGTAGGAGCCGACCACGTAGGCCACGAGCAAGGCAGCGGCCACCAGGAGGAACGCGTCAAAGGCCCAGGACGGGGCACCGCGGGCCCCCGCGACCACGAGGCAGGCGCCCCCCACGAGCGCCAGTGCCACCGTCACGGCAAGCCCGATCCCCGCTCTATCCCGCCCGGTTGGTGTGGACACGCCCATGGTCACTGCCTCCTTTCGCCGCTTACGAGCGTCCCCTCGGGCCCGCAACGCGCCCGCCTTCGTCTGCCCTTGGCGGAGCGACTCCTGCCGCCCGTTCCCGCCCCGCCGCTCATCCCTCCCCCCCCAGCACCGCCAGGTCGAGGACGTGGAGGACGGTACCGTGCATCGTCCCCCGGGCCGTGACGAGGCCACCCGCCGCCACCGCTTCCAGGTGGGGCGGCAGCTCGGCGAGCCCCACGGCCACATCGGCGGCGAGCCCGACCGACGCACCCCCCCCACGGGCCCACACCACCACGGTCACGGGAAACTCCGCCACCGCCCCGGGGGGCGCTCCCACCCACGACGCCAGGTCGAACACCGGCAACGGCTCGCCCGCGTACTCGGCCAGGCCCAGCAGGTTCGGGTCGGTGGCGGGGCAGGGAACGACGGTGAGCGCCGGCACGATGCTGCGGACCTGCGCCGCGGCCACCGCGCACAGGTGCTCGCCAGTCGCCACCAGGAGGTACCGTGCCCCCGCCGTGCCGCCGCCGCGCTCCCGGTTCACAGCACGAGAGTAGCACCGTCCTCGGCTCCCCAGCCGCCTCAGGGCGCTGGTTCGCTCGAGGGGCAGGCGGTGAGGAGGCGGAGCAGTTCGTCCCGGCGCAGCTTGCCCCGTTCCGAGACCGGGAGCTCGCGGACGAAGACGATGCGGCGCGGCACCTTGTGGGGCGACAGGCGCTGCCGACAGGCCGACAGGACGGCGCGCACGGTGAGGCCAGCGGCTGGTTCCACCGCCACCACGGCGGCGACCAGCTCGCCGCGGTGGGGATCGGGCAGGCCCAGGACTGCGGCCCCCACCACCCCGGGCAGGGCCTCCAGCACCCGCCGCACCTCGTCGGGGTGAACCTTCTTGCCCGCCACGTTGAGGAGGTCCGCCACGCGACCGGTCAAAGTGAGCCGCCCCGCCTCGTCCAGGACCCCCAGGTCGCCGGTGAGGAACCGGCCGGGGGCGAAGACGGCAGGGTCCGAGGGCGGTACCGTGCCGGCAGCCACCGAGCGCGAGCGAACCAGCACACGGCCCTCGACGCCAGGGGGCAGCGCCCGGCCCGCCTCGTCCACCACCTTCACGACCACCCCCTCCATGGCGGTGCCCACGTACCCGGCGCTTTCCCGCGGTGCTTCGCTGCGGTCGTAGGTGATCCCGCCGCACTCGGAGGAGCCGTAGAAGACGTGGACCGCGGTGCCGGTGGCGCGCCGGAACGCCTCCGCGTCCGCCGGCAGGAGGGGCGCGCCGGCGGCCAGGCAGACGCGTAGCCAGGCGGTGGCCTGCGGCGTGGCGAGGGTGGCGAGGGCGCGGATCATGGCGGGCACAGCGGGGAAGTGGGCCACGCGGGCGGCGGCGAGGGTGTGGGCGAGGGCGCCGGGAAGCGCGGAGCTGGGGAGGGCCAGCGGCGTGCCGGCAATGAGGGCGGGGATGAGACAGGACCCCAGACCGTAGGAGTGGGTCATGGGGATGGCCGCCAGCGTCACGTCCTCCGGCCGCACCCCCATGGTGTGCAGGATCTTTACCGTGTCGGCCACCAGCTGGCGGGCCGTCACCGCCACGGCGCGCGGCTGCCCCGTCGAGCCGGAGGTGAGCTTGAGCACGGCGGCGCGGGGCGGCAACGCCACCGGCTCCAAGGGCGGTCCCGCCGCCAGGGCGAGTTGGCCGTCCGACCACACCACGCCCAGCTGCGCCAGCCGCTCCTGGGAGGCAACGATGGTTTGGGCGCCCACCGTGGCGGCGCAGCGGGCCAGCTCGTGCATGGGCGCGGCGGCGTCCACCAGCGCCACCCGCGCCCCCAGCTCCCGGAGGGCCAGGAACGCGGGGACTAGCCCCCCGGCGTTGGGCAGCGAGAGGACCACCGTCGCGCCCGGCCGGATGCGTTCCGCCAAGGTGCGGGCCAGACCTGCAGCCGCCGCGGCGAGCTCGCCACGGCGGGCGACCACCTCGCCGTCGGGCCCCAGCAGGAGGGGCGCCTGCGGCGCGCTCGCGGCGAGGCGGCGGAACGCGCGCACCAGCGGGCAACGAACTTCATTCATGACCTTTGCGGAGCCGTTGCACCATGGTCTCCACCGTGGCCCGGGCGCGCCGCTGGTAGAACTCCTCCAGCACCGTCCGAACTTGCGGGTAGGCCGCCACGATGCGCTGCAAATCCTCGGCGAAGATCTCGATGAGGGTCACCGGCTCGCGGGCCACGATGGTGGCGGTGCGCGGGCGTCCCGTGAGCACAGCCACCTCGCCGAAGAAGTCGCCCGGTCCCAGGTGGGCGAGGAGCACTTCCCGGCCGGCGGGGTCCTTGGTCCGGACCTCCACCGTTCCCCCCTCGATGAGGAACAGGGAGACCCCCGGATCCCCTTCGCGGACGATCGTCTCGCCGGTCGAGAAGCTCCGCACACTGGTGGAGCTCAGCAGCTCCTCCAGCGCCCCCAGCGGGAAGGCGGAAAAGAAGGCGGAAGCTTCGCGTTCGCGCTGGAGCTGATGAGGGCCCGCCTCGGCTGGGAGGACGGCGGGGGTTGGATCGGGGAGTTCGACTGGCACGGGTTCGGCCTGCGCGGGTGGCGGGGGGGGTGGGGCCGCTTCCGCTGGCGCGGTGGGGGGGGTGGGCGGGCGGTGCGGGGCGCGGGTCGCCGGGGGAGCCGGGCTCGGCATCGCCCGCTGCAGGCGTTCCCGAGCCGCCTTTTCCTCTTCTTGCTGCCGGGCGATGAGGGCGGCCAGCTCCCTCGTGACCTCCGTGCGGTTGGGGTCGAGGCGGAGGATCTTGTTGGTGACGGCAATCGCGCGGGCGTGGAAGCCCTGATCGGCAAAATACTGGGCCAGCTTGCGGTACAGTTCGATGGCGCGCTCCCGGTCGCCGGCCAAACCGAGAATCTCCGCCTGGCGGAGCAGCAGGTTGAAATTCTCCGGATGCTTCTTGAGCTCCTCGGCAATGGCTTCGTGCGCCGAGGCGTAGTCCCTCTTCGCCAGGTACTGGTCGAGCAGCTCGATCCGGGCTCTCGGTCTGAAGATCATCCCCACCCCAACCGCGCGGCAAGAGCGGCGGCGGCCGCCCGCGCGTCGTGGCGAACTTCGTCGGCGCGCGCGGTCACGAGCTCTCCCTCGTGCACCACGACGTGCCCGTCCACGACCACGTGGCGCACGCTCTCCACCCCGCCCCCGTACACTACCATGGTTGCCGGATCGGTGAACGGCTGCAGGGCCCAGGCGTCGAGGCGGAGGACCACGAGATCGGCCCGCCACCCCGGCAACAGGCGGCCCACATGCGCAAGGCCCGCCACCTCGGCGCCGCGCCAGGTGGCCATCTCCAGCACGGTCCACGGATCCACCGCGCCGGCGCCGTGGCGGAGGTTGTGCAGCGTGCCGGCGAGGGCCATCTCGTGGAAGATCGACAGCCGGTTGTTGCAGGGGGGGCCGTCGGCGCCGAGGCCGACGCGCACGCCGCGGGCGAGGAGCAGCGGCACGTCCGCCACGCCGGAGGCGAGCTTGAGGTTGGCGCCCGGGCAGTGGGCGACGCCGGTGCCGCGCTCGGCCAGGAGAGCCACCTCCTGGGCATCCAGGTGGATGCAGTGGGCGAGGACAGTTCCTGGCCCAGCTATGCCCAACGAGTCCAGGTACTCCACGTTGCCGCGCCCGGTGGCGCGGCGCACCGCCTCGGTCTCGTCGCGGTTTTCGCTGGCGTGCGTCTGCAGGGTCCAGCCGTGCCGGTGCGCCAGCGCGGCGCTCTCGCGCAGGAGCCGCTCGGAACAGGAGAGGGCAAAGCGCGGCGAGACCGCGTACCGCAACCGCCCGCTGCCGGCGCCGTGCCAGCGGTGCCCGGAACTCTCGGCGCCGGCCAGCGCGTCTTCGGTGCTGGTGGCCAGCCCCGCGGGGACCCCCTCCCCGGAGTCCATGAGGCAGGCCCCGGAGGTGAAGCGAATCCCCAGCTCCTGGGCGGCCTGGAAGAGGGCGTCCTGGTGGCGGGTGGTGCCCATGTCCAGGGCCGCGGTGGTGCCGGAGCACAGCAGCTCCGCCATCCCCAGCCGGGCCGCGGCCGCCGCTTCCCCCGCCGTGAGGGCCGCCTCGTACGGCCAGATATGCTCCGCAAGCCAGCGGAGCAACGGCAACCTCTCGGCCCGGTGACGGGCGAGGCTCTGCACCACGTGGACGTGCACCTGCACGAACCCGGGCAACACCAGCGCGCCCCGGGCGTCCAACGTGTCGCAATCGCCTGCGACGCGGACTTGGCCCACCTGGCGAATTCGCTCCCCCTCCACGAGCACGTCGCCCTCGAAGAAAAGGCCCCGCTCGGTCATGGGGACCACGGTGCCGCCGCGCAGGAGGAGCCGCTCGCTCGCCATCCCGGCGAGATTCTGGGGAGCGGAGGCGCCGGTGTCAAACGGACCGCGGCGCGAGCCAGCCGCCTCGGGGGGCGCGGGTGCGGGGGATATACTCACGCGATGGCCCGCGGACCCAGGCTCGGACTCGGTCAGCTCGTGCTCTTTGCCGTGGTGGTGGCGCTGCTCAACTTCCAGTTCACGTGGTGGGTGGTGAACTCGCTCAGGGAGAACCGGAAGGTGCTCGAGCTGGAGCGGGAGCTGGCGCGGGCCAGGGCAGAGAGTGTGGCCCTCGCCGTGACGCAGCACCTGGAACAGGCGGTGCAGCGGATCGTCGCGGTGCCCTACGGGGTGATCCCTGCGGCCACCGACGAGTTCCCCCGCATCGAGGTGGTGCCGCAGCGGTCCGCCGCCCTCGAGTGGCAGCGTTCAGGGCCGGCGCCCGTGTTGGTTTGGCCGTTGTCGCGCCAGCGCAGCGCGGTGGCCGAGCTGGACGTGGCGGCCCTCTCGCGCTGGCTGGCCTCCGCCCATCCAGCGTACCGGCTCGTGCCCGCCACGGGCGGCGTCGCGGCGCCGGGCCAGGCGGCTCTGGAGGGGCCCCTTTCGGGGTGGGCGGTGGTTGGGGAGGACGCCGGCTGGCAGCGGGTCTTGGCGAGTTACCGGCAGCGCGTGGTGGCGGTGGTGGGGGGGGCGGTGTTCTTCTTCGCCGCCATCGGCGTGGCGGTGGGGGTGCTGTGGGGCGTGCTGCGGCGGGAGGGGATGCGGAAGCTGCAGCACCAGAACTTCGTCTCCGGCATCACGCACGAGCTCAAGACCCCGATCGCCGGGATCCGTCTCGCCATCGAGACGGTGCTGTCGGGGCGGGTGGACGCCGCCGGCAGCCGACAGTTCCTCTCCAACGCCCTCGCCGACGCGGATCGCCTCGCCGATCTCGTGAGCAAGGTGCTGGAGGTCACGCGCTTCGCCGGCGGGGCGCACCGCTTCGAGCTGGCACCCAACGACCTGAGCCAGCTGGTGGAGGAGGAGATCGTGGCCGCCGAGCGCCACGCCACGGTGCGCGGCGTGGTCTTGGAGTCGGCCATCGAACCGTTCGTCCAGGCGCCCTTCGATCCCGAGGCCCTCGCCATCGCGGTCTCCAACCTCTTGGAAAACGCCCTCAAGTACGCGCAGGGGAATCCCCCCCGCGTGTGGGTGCGTTTGCGGGTGGTGCGGGGGGAGGCGGTCCTCGAGGTGGAGGACACCGGGGTGGGCATCTCGCCCGCGGAGCTGGAGGCGATCTTCGAGCCGTTCTACCGCTCCTCCGACGAGGTGACGCGGCGGACGCCGGGGACGGGGATCGGGCTCTTCGTGGCGCGGGAAATCGTCGCCGCCCACCGGGGACGCCTCGTGGCGTGGAGCCGGGGACGGGGGCTCGGCGCCACGTTCCGCATCGTCTTGCCGGGCGCCAGCGTGCTCTCGGAGGACGAGATTTCGGAGTAGGATGAGAACACGAGGTGACGTATGCCGAGCCGCATCTTGATCGTCGAGGACGAGAAGCACCTGGCCGAAGCGCTGGGCCACAACCTCAAGTTCGAGGGGTACGACGCGGTGGTGGTGGGCGACGGGGAAACCGCGCTCGAGCGCCTCTCCAACGAGGAGTTCGACCTGGTGGTGCTGGACGTGATGCTCCCCGGGATCTCGGGGTTCGAGGTGTGCGAGCGCCTGCGCGAGGCCTCGAACCGGGTGCCGGTGCTGTTTCTCACCGCCCGCACCACCGACGCCGACCGCCTGGCCGGTCTGCGGTACGGCGGCGACGATTACATGACCAAGCCCTTCCTGCTGGAAGAGCTGGTGCTGCGCATCCGGGGCATCCTCAGGCGGCAGGAGTGGTACCAGACGCCGGTGGCGGAACGCGGCGTCTTCCGCTTCGGGGACAACGAGGTCAACTTCCGCACCTTCAAGGCCCGGGGGCCCAGGGGTGAGGTGCAGCTCACCGAAAAGGAGTGCATGCTGATAAAGCTCCTGGTGGAGCGGCAAGGACAGGTGGTGTCGCGGGAGCTGATCCTGGAGCGGGTGTGGGGGTACCCCTACGGCTCCTCCTCGCGCACCATCGACAACTTCATCGTCCGGCTGCGCCGCTATTTCGAGAAGGACCCCCGCCGCCCGGTCTACATCCATTCGGTGCGCGGCGTCGGTTACCGCTTTACCCCCGACGGGAATTAGGCTGTACTTGGCCACGGCTCTTGACTTGGGGCGGGGCCGGTCCTAGCATGCTGGCGGGCTTCGAGGCCAACCCGTCCACGCCTGGACCCCTCACGAGTGGAGGACTGTCATGGCACCGGTCGATCAGGAGAAGTTGAAGGCACTGGAGACCGCCGTCACGCAGATCGAGCGCCAGTTCGGCAAGGGCGCCATCATGCGGCTCGGTCAGCAGGAGGCGGTGAACGTCAACGTGATCCCCACCGGTTCGCTGGGGCTGGACGCGGCGCTGGGTGTGGGTGGGGTGCCGCGGGGGCGGGTGATCGAGGTGTTCGGCCCCGAGTCGTCCGGCAAGACGACGCTGGCCCTGCAGGTGGTGGCACAGGCGCAGCGGAGCGGCGGCCTGGCCGCGTTCATCGACGCCGAGCACGCCCTGGACCCCGAGTACTGCGGCAAGCTGGGTGTGGACGTGGACAACCTGCTCGTGGCCCAGCCCGACAACGGCGAGCAGGCGCTGGAGATTGCCGAAACCCTCATCCGCTCTGGTTCGGTGGACGTGATCGTCGTGGACTCGGTGGCGGCCCTCGTGCCGCGCGCCGAGCTGGAAGGGGAGATGGGCGAGGCGGCCGTGGGGCTGCAGGCGCGGCTCATGTCGCAGGCCATGCGGAAGCTCACCGCCATCGTTTCCAAGTCCAAGACCTGCGTCATCTTCATCAACCAGATCCGGGAGAAGATCGGCGTCATGTTCGGCAACCCGGAGACCACCACCGGCGGGCGCGCCCTCAAGTTCTACGCCTCGGTGCGCCTGGACATCCGGCGGATCGGCCCGATCAAGTCGGGGGAAGAGGTAGTGGGGAACCGGACCAAGGTGAAGGTGGTGAAGAACAAGGTGGCGGCGCCGTTCCGGGTCGCCGAGTTCGACATCCTGTACGGCGAGGGGATCTCCAAAGCCGGCGAGCTGTTGGACCTGGGGCTGGAGCACCGCGTGCTCTCCAAGTCGGGTACCTGGCTGTCCTACGGCGACATCCGCCTCGGCCAGGGGCGGGAAAACGCCCGCCAGTTCCTCAAGGAGCACCCCGAAGTGGCCGAGGAGATCGAGGCGAAGCTGCGGAGCATGCTGCCGAGCCTGGCGCGCCCGTCGGCCGGGGCGGACGAGGGGTGATCGGCGAGGAGCGGCGGCGGGGTGACCGGGCGAGGGGGCAGGGGCCAACCCTCCCGCCCCCCCGGCCGCAGCGGCTTGCAGGAGGTGGGCGGTGAGGGCATGGGTGGCACGCCGGTACGGTCCCCCAGAGGTCCTGGCGCTCCAAGAGCTGCCGGATCCCCAGCCGGGACGCGGCGAGGCGGTGGTGCGGGTGCGCGCCATTGGCTTAAACTTTGCCGACTGCGCGGCGCGCATGGGGGTCTACCCGCGTGTCCCCCGCCCGCCCTTCGTGCCGGGCATGGAGGTGGCGGGGGAGGTGGTGGCGGTGGGCGCGGGGGTGGAGCCGTCGCTGGTGGGGGCGCAGGTGGCGGCGGTGCCGGTCTTTGGCGGCCACGCGGAAGCGGTGCGCGTGCCGGTCACCCACCTTCGCCCCCTGCCCGCCGGGGTGGACCCGGTCACCGGAGCCTCCCTGGCGGTCACCGGCATCACCGCCGATCATGCGCTGCGTACCGTGGGGCGGGTGCGGCGCGGCGAGCGGGTGGTGATCACAGCGGCCGCCGGGGGCGTGGGCACGGTGGCGGTGCAGCTGGCGGCGGCGGCCGGCGCCCAGGTGGTGGCGGTGGCCTCGACGCCGGCCAAGCGGGAACTGGCGGCGCGCCTCGGTGCCAGCGCCACCTACGGCTACGAGGAGTACGGCACGGCGGTGCGCGGCGGGGTGGACGTGATCCTCGATTCGGTGGGCGGCCGGTTGTTCCGCACCGGCTGGCGGGCGCTGCGCGGGGACGGGCGGTACATCCTCTTTGGTTTTGCCGCGGCGGTGGGGCCGCGGCGGGTGCGGTGGCTGCGCGCGGTGTGGGAGCTGGCCAGCATGGGCGTGGTGGTCCCGGCGCTCCTGGTCTCTCCCTGCCGCACCCTGGCCGGTTTCAACCTGTCGCTCGTCCCGCACCTGGCTACCGAGATGCACGAGCGGTTCGAGCGCCTCGTGGCCGCCGTCGCCGGCGGCACGCTGCGCCCGGTGGTGGGGGCCGCCTTCCCCTTCGCCGAGCTGCCGCGGGCCCACGCCCTCCTCCAGGGGCGGGGGTCGGTGGGCAAGGTGGTGGTGACGGTGCCCTAGCCCCGCGGCGGCGGGGGGGCGGGATGCGCTACACTCCCGGCATGCCCGAGGGGGGGCGCGTCCTGGTGGTGGACGACGAGCCGGCGAACCGGATGGCGGTGAAGACCATTCTGTCCGGCGCCGGTTTCGCGGTGCGGGAGGCGGGGGACGCCTTCGCCGCCCTGGACGCCATCGAGGACTACGCGCCGCACGCCATCCTGCTCGATCTCAAGATGCCCGGCATGGACGGTCTCGGGCTCTTGGAGAACCTCAGGCAACGGGGGGTGGAGGCGCCGGTGGTGGTGCTCACCGGCCACGGCGACACGTTCACGGCGACGCAGTGCCTGGAGGCGGGCGCCGCGGCCTACCTGGACAAACCGCCGCGCCGCGCCGAGCTGCTGCTCGCGGTGCGCAACGCCGTAGAGCGGGGCCGCCTGGCGGAGGAGAACCGCCGGCTCGCGGCAAGCGCCGACGAAGCGCCGCCGCTCTTGGGGGAGTCGGAGGACCTGCGCCGGCTGCGCGAGGCCATCGCCCGCGTCGCCCCTTCCCGGGCCACCGCCCTGATCGTGGGCGAGTCGGGGACCGGCAAGGAGCTGGTGGCCCGGCGCATCCACAACCTTTCGCCGCGGGCCCGGCAGCCCTTCGTGCGGGTGAACTGCGCCGCCATCCCCGAGGAACTCATCGAGTCGGAGCTGTTCGGTCACGAACGGGGCGCCTTCACCGGCGCGGTGCGCAAACAGGTGGGGAAGTTCGTCCAGGCGGACGGGGGCACCATCTTCCTCGACGAGGTGGGGGACATGTCGTTGCGCACCCAGGCCAAGGTGCTCCGCGTCCTCCAGGACGGGGAGGTGGAGCCGGTGGGGGCGGGCCGCGTGCGCCGCGTCGACGTGCGGGTCATTGCCGCTACCAACAAGGACCTGGTGGCGGAAACTCAGGCCGGGCGTTTCCGCGAGGATCTGTACTTTCGCCTGTCGGTGGTGATCCTCCGCACCCCCCCGCTGCGCTCCCACCCCGAGGACATCCCGATCCTGGTGGAACACTTCACCCGCCTCGCCTGCCAGGAGTACAACCGCCGCTGCAAGCGCTGGAGCCGTGAGGCGCTGGCCCAGCTGGCCGCCTACCCCTGGCCGGGCAACGTGCGCGAGTTGAAGAACCTGGTGGAGCGGATGGTGATCATGGAGCTGGAGGACGAGATCACCCACGTGGAGCTCTTGGACCGTCGCGCCGGGGCCGCCGACTCGCGCCTGGAGGAGCTGCTGGACACCCCGTCGCTGGCCGCGTTTCAGGAGAAGGCCGAGCGCCTGTACCTGGAGCGGCAGCTGCAGCGGCACCGCTGGAACGTGGCGGCCACAGCGCGGGCCATCGCCACACCGCGCTCCAACCTTTACAAGAAGATCGAGGCGTACAACCTGCGCCGGGAGGAGTGATGGGCGGCATCGCGCTCGAGGACATGACGGCAGTGGGGGCGCTGCTGGAGGGGCATTTCCAGCTCTCCTCCGGGCTCCACTCGCCCCGGTACCTGCAGTGCGCCCTGTACCTGGCAGAACCGGAGCGCGCCGAGGCGGCGGGGCGGCAGCTGGCGGCCCTCCTGAAGGGGTGTTCGGCCCAGCTGGTGCTGGCGCCGGCGCTGGGCGGCGTGATCATCGGCCACGAGGTGGCGCGGGCGCTGGGTGTGCCGTTCTTCTTCACGGAACGGACCGCCGACGGCACCATGGCCCTGCGCCGGGGGTTCGCCATCGAGGCGGGGACGCGCGTGCTGGTGGTGGAGGATGTGGTGACCACGGGCGGCTCCACCCGCGAGGTGATGGCGGTGGCCAGCCAGTCGGGTGGCACGGTGGTGGGGGTGTGCTCCCTGGTCAACCGGTCGTCCGCCGAGAACCCCTTTGCGCCGCTGCCGTACCGGGCGTTGCTACGGGTGGAGGTGCCCACTTACCCCCGGGAGAGTTGCCCGCTCTGCGCCGCAGGGGTTCCTCTGACCAAACCCGGGTCCCGACCGGCGCCGGCGGCGGGTTAGCCCCAGACGGCGATCACCCAGATCCAGCCGAGGGCAAGGGCAGCGGCCACCCCCACCCGCACCCCGAGGGGGAGGGGTGTGGGCAGGATGGGGACGGTTCGTCGCACCTGGACCCAGACCGGCGCGGCCAGCCCGCCCAGCACGAACAGCAGGGCCGCCCCGGTCGCCAGGGGATTCGCCCGCAGCGCCTCCAGCGGGTTCCCGTGGAGGAGGGCCAGGGCGGCGTGGGTGCTGCCGCAGCTGGGACAGGGGAGACCGGTGAGGGCGCGGAAGGCGCAGGGGGGGAGGTAGGGGGTCAGGCGCAGCCAGATGGGGCGCAGGGCCAGCGCGGCGACCGCCGCCACGGCCCACAGCCACGCGAGGGTACGCTCCTCTCGGGTGGCGGCACGCCACTCCACGCGGGCGCCCCTCAGCGCAGACCGGAGACGGCGGCGGCGATGGCCGCGCCAAAGGCCACGGCGAGGATCACGCCGCAGGCGCAGCACAGCAGCAGCGGCAGGAGCACCGCCAGCGCGCTCTTCCCCTGGCTCGTGCGGTGGGCGATGGCGAGCCCGATGATCTGCAGGACCACGGCCCACACCGTGGCCAGGAGGCCGCCGCAGAACGGGACCACGTTGAGGATCTGCACGGTGCTGGCGTAGCAGATCACCCGCACCGTGGCGCCGAACCCCGAGTTGGCCCCGCCCGCCAGGGCCAGGAAGAGGTGGACCACCGCCGACCAGAGGAAGACGCCCAGGAGCACGAGGACCGGCGCCATCACCATGACGCCGAGGCTCCACGCGGCGGGCATGGCGAACCCTCGCCACCCGCCGCCGAGCGGCAGCAGGTTGGCGAACACGCCGCGCAGGGCGAGGTTGTAGGCCTGGGAGGCGATGACGCCGAGCCAGCCGAAGACGATGGCCCAGAAGATCGGCCGCGACAGGTCCACGGTGAGGGACATGCGGCCAAAGGCCTCGCTGGGTCGGGTGAGGATCAGCTTGGCGGTCTCGAAGAGGGCCTCCAGGAACGGGTAGCCGGGCTGTTCCCAGGGGAGGGGGTTCCCCGTCTGCGGTGGCGGGCCCGGCGGCGTGCTGGGGGGCGGCTCGGGCGGCAACGGTGGCAGCGTCTCGGCCATGGCGCACGTCCTTTCGTCGCCACCAGTGTAGCGCAGGCGCGGGCGGAAAAGGGGGCTCAGGCCAGCTGGTGGAGCGTCTCCGCCAGGCGCTGGAGGGCGAGGTCGGCGTCTTCGCGGGCGAGGTCCAGGAACGGGCGCAGGCGGATGCCCTGGGGGCCGCACGGGAGCACCAACAGCCCCCGCTCCCGCAGCGCCAGGAGGAGCGCGTGCCGCGCCTCGTGGTGGGGGCAGTCGAAGGCCAGCATCAGGCCGCGGCCGCGCACCTGGGAGACGAGGGCGGGGAACTGCCGGGCCAGCTCCTGGAGCCCCGCCAGGAGGTACGCGCCTTGCGAGGCGGCGTTGTCCACCAGGCGGTCGGCGGCGATGATCTCCAACACGCGGGTGGCGCGCACCATGTCGGTGAGGTTGCCGCCCCAGGTGGAGTTGATGCGCGACGGGACCACGAAGACGTTATCCGGCACCTGGTCAATGCGGCGGTTGGCGGCAAAGCCGCAGGCCTGGACCTTCTTGCCGAAGCAGAACAGGTCCGGCTCCACGCCGAGCCCCTGCCACGCCCACATGCTGCCGGTGAGGCCCAGCCCCGTCTGCACCTCGTCGAAGATGAGCAGGAAATCGTGCTCGTCGGCGGCGCGGCGCAGGGCGGCCAGGAACTCGGGGCGGAAGTGGTTGTCGCCACCCTCGGCCTGGATCGGCTCGACGATCAGGCAGGCAATGTCGTCCCCGTAGCGCTCCACGGCGTGGGCAAGCTCGGCCAGCGCGCGCTCCTCAGCGGCTTCCACCTCGCGCAGGTGCTCCGCCAGCGGGAAGACGATCTTCGGGTTCGAGATGCGGGGCCAGTTGAAGGTGGGGAAGAGCTCGGTCTTGCGCGGGTCGAAGGTGTTGGTGAGGGAGAGGGTGTACCCCGAGCGGCCGTGGAACGCCTGCCGAAAGTGCAGCACCTGGGTGCCCAGCTCCCCCTTCTTGCCCAGGGCGCGGTTGCGGCGGATCTTCCAGTCGAAGGCGGCCTTGAGGGCGTTTTCCACGGCCAGCGCGCCACCCTCCACGAAGAAGAGGTGACTGGCGTGGCTCTCCGGGACGGCGATCCGCGCGAAGGTGGTCACGAACTCGGCGTAAAGGGTGGTGTACACGTCGGAGTTGGCCGGCTTGTGCAGCGCCGCCAGGAGGAGCCGCTCGCGGAACTCCGGGTCGCCCAGGCCGGGATGGTTCCAACCCAGCGCCTGGGAGGCGAAGTTGGAGAAGAAGTCCAAATACTCGCGGCCGTCCCGCTCGTCCACCAGGCGCGAGCCGTGGGACCGCCTGAGGTCCGGGACGATGTGGAAGCCGTCCACCAGGATGTGCCGTGCCAGCGTGTCGTGCACAGCGCTGGCGGGCACACGGATTGCCGTGTGTGTGGAAACCATGCGACGTCCTTTCAGCGGCGGGGGTTCT
The DNA here is from genome assembly GCA_037441065.1 of Acidobacteriota bacterium. Lineage (GTDB taxonomy): Bacteria > Acidobacteriota > Thermoanaerobaculia > Thermoanaerobaculales > Thermoanaerobaculaceae > JACADV01. The sequence continues at coordinate 63,724 of JBBISY010000006.1, forward strand.
AGCTGCCCTTGCGCTGCGGTGCGAGCACCATCGTCAGGTCGCGTCCCTCGAGGGCACCGGGCTCGCGCTCGACGCGGACGAGATCGGCCAGCTCCCGCTTCACCCGCTCCAACACTTCGTAACCGTTCTCGGGCCGGCGCATCTCGCGCCGCCGGAACATGATCGTCACCTTGACGTGCTTGCCCTGCTCGAGGAAGCGGCGCGCCATGTTGAGCTTGGTGTTGAAGTCGTGATCCGCCACGCCCGGCCGGAACTTGACCTCCTTGACCTCGATCTGGTGTTCCTTCTTGCGCGCTTCCCGGGCTTTCTTCTCCTGCTCGTAGCGGTACTTGCCCCAGTCCATCACCTTGCACACGATGGGGCGCGCGGTGGGCGCCACCTCCACGAGGTCGAGCCCCCGTGTCCGGGCAAGTGCCAGAGCCTCTTCGATGGGAACGATGCCGACCTGGGTGCCGTCGACATCCACGAGACGCACCGGGGAAAGACGGATCATCTCGTTGATACGTACGCGTTCGCGTTCCTCTCCTATGGCTACCTCCTCCTCGGCGGGACGTTCCGTCCCGCGCCCGCCGCTTCCCAGCGGTGGCCGGGGGAAGTATAGCAAAGGGATGGCTGTCAAGGGCCTGGGGCGCGGCGGCAAAGGTGGGGTGGGGCAGACTTGACAAAACAGTAATTTGGCAATATGCTTATATTCTGAGCCGCCGGTCATGGGTGGCTTACAGTGGGGGCAAGAAAGTGAAAGAGATTACAAGGAGGATGCGATGAAACCGCTGGTCTACGGAGTGCTGCTGGGCTTCCTGGTGCTGGTGGGGGTGGCGATGGCTGCCGACAAGCCCGCCGACGGCAGGGAGCTCTACAAGGAGTACTGCAAGCCCTGCCACGGGCCGGACTCGCCGCACGGCGAGGTGACGCCCATGAGCCTGATCGTGGAGCAGTGGGAGCGCTTCTTTGCCGAGAAGCTGGAGCCCTCGCACCGCTCGGTTCTCGACCCGAAGCACGGCAACCGCCCGGTGCTGGAGGTGATCACGCCGGAGATGATCAAGAAGATCAAGGAGTTCGCCGTCGAGCACGCGGCCGACTCCGAGCACCCCATGACCTGCGGCTAGGCGAGGGTGGCGAAGGAAACGAGGAGGAGACGATGAGAAAGCAACTGGTTGCGGTGATGGCGGCGGCGTTCCTGCCGCTGGTGGCGCTGGCGCAGACGGCTGACGACGCAGCAGCCCTGCGCAAGGAGCTCAAGGAGCTGGAAAAGCGGCTGCAGAAGGTGGAGCGGTCGGCGGCCCAGGACCGCGTGCGCTTCACCGGCGACTTCCGCTTCGAGGCGCACTCCATCGCGGCCGAGGTGCCGGCGCACTTCGACGGCATGAGGCTCCAGAACCTGCTGGTCAACACCATGTTCTACTACGGAGCCACGGGCAACTTTCCGGCCGACCTGGGGGCGGTCAACGACCTGATCCGCTCCCACTACGCCGATTACCTCTACTTCACCAACTCGCTCACCTTCGACCAGCTCAAGGCGGCCATGGCCATGTTCCCGGCGCCGGCGCAGCAGCAGCTCTTCGGTATGCTCCTCCCCGCCACGGCCGTGGCCGGCTACGACGCGGACAACTCCCTCACGTACACCAACCGCCTGCGCCTGTCGATGGAGGCCGAGGTGGCGCAGAACGTGAAGTTCACCGGCCGCCTGGCGATGTACAAGACCTGGGGGGACTCCACCGGGGTGCAGGTGTTCAACGGCCAGGCCAACTCCTTCAACATCGACGGGAACACGGTGGGGGTGCCCAACTCCGACATCCTGCGGGTGGAGCGGGCCTACTTTGACTGGACGAACCTCTTCGGCACGGGCCTGTACCTGTCCATCGGCCGCCGCCCCTCCGCCGGTGGCCCGCCGATGCACCTCCGCCAGGGGGAGCTGCGGGGCGGGAGCCCCATGGGGGCGATGATCGACTTCCAGTTCGACGGCATCACCCTCGGCTACCACCTGAACGAGAACTCCACGCTGCGCCTGTGTTACGGCCGCGGCTACGAGAGCGGTTTCGGCAACGGGGACGTGCTGCAGCAGCCCGCCGACCGGCTCAAGGACGCGGACTTCGCCGGCATCAACTGGGACATTTACGCCACCGACGACATGCTCCTCCAGGCCACGGTGGCGCGCGCCTTCAACCTCACCGACGGCTTCAACGGCCTCATCGTGCTGCCCAACAACCCCGTCACCGGCCAGCCTATCGGCGCCCCCCTGGTGATGCGCTTTTCGCCCTCGGCGAACCTGGGCGACATGGACATCGCTGGCATCCTGCTCCAGCGCCACGACGGGCCGGTGGACTGGTTCGTCAACTGGGACTACGTGAAGAGCCACCCGGACGCGGTCACGACCCCCTTCGGCGGGCTCTTCTCCGACCCCTTCGAAACCCCCACTTCCCACTCCGGCTCCATGTGGTACCTGGGCGGGCGCTACACCTTCCCCGGCGAGACCACCCTCGTGGGGCTCGAGGTGAACCACGGTTCCCGCTACTGGTTCAACTTCACCCCCGCCCAGGACGACATCATTGCGCCGAAGACCTCGACACGCGGCGACGTCGTGGAGGCGTACCTCATCCACAAGGTGGCCAGGCGCTTCCTGGTGAAGCTGGGCTACATCGACTACAGCTACGACTACTCCGGCTCGGGGTGGCACCTGGGCACCCCGAAGAAGCTGGACGAGAACCCCATTCTCGGCTTTCCCACCTACGAGAGCGCGAGCATGTTCACGCTCTCCATGTCCGCGAGGTTCTGATCTGGCGGCGGGTGGGCGCGCCGAGGGGTGCGCCCACCCGACCCAGCTCGCCGTCTGCCGGGAGGGTCCGCCATGCTGCCGAGACTCGAGGCTGTCATCGTTGCCGTTACTCTCCTCCTGCCGGGCCGCCCCGGCCAGGCACGGGAGTACACGCACCAGAAGTACTTCGAGCACTACGAGGGGACGGCCACCTGCTTGCAGTGCCATCTTGACGAGGCGCGGAGCTTTTTCCACTCGGGGCACTACCAGTGGCGCGCAGCCACCCCCAACGTCGTCAACGCCGGCCGGAAAGAGTACGGCAAAATAAACGTTATCAATGACTTTTGCACGGCTGTGGGCCCTTCCTGGATCGGTGTGACGAGCAACTCGCGGGGGGAGGCGATCTCCAAGGGGTGCTCCAAGTGCCACGCGGGGCTGGGGAAGCTCCCGGAGCCGGTGGAGTCCCCGGAGCAGTTGGCCAACATCGACTGCCTCATCTGCCACGCGGCGGGGTACAACCGCGACCTCTACCAGCGCCCCGACGGCGGGTGGGAGTGGCGGCCGGTGCTGTGGAAGAACCGCGAAGGTCTGGACTCGGTGGCGAAGCGGATCGGGCGACCCACGACCACCTCCTGTCTGCGCTGCCACGCCGGGTCGGGGGGTGGGCCCAACTTCAAGCGGGGCGATCTGGAGTACGCGGTGACCGAGCGCGACCGCAGCTTCGACGTGCACCTGGCCAAGGACGGGGCCGGACTGGACTGCCTCGACTGTCACGGCGGCAGCGACCACAAGGTGCGCGGGCGCGGCGCCGACCTCTTCGGGGACGAGATGCCCGATCGGCCACTCTCCTGCGAGGACGCCTCCTGCCACGGGTCAGCCCCCCACGAGGCGGAGGCGCTCAACCTGCACACCCGCCGCGTGGCCTGCCAGAGCTGCCACATCCCCACCTTTGCCAAGGCCGACCCCACCGACATGGTGCGCGACTGGTCCACCCCCGTCTACCACCAGGAGCAGGACAAATGGAGCGCCGCCATCACCCTGGCCAAGGACGTGGTGCCCGTCTACGCCTGGTACAACGGCACCACCCGGGCGCAGCTCCCCGGCGTGCCGGTCACCCGCGGCCGCGACGGCCGCGTGGGGATGATGCTGCCCCAGGGGGACCGGAGCGACCCCAAGGCCAAGATTTTTCCCTTCAAGCGGCACCTGGCCAAGCTGCCGGTCCTGGGGGGGAAGAACTGGATCCTGCCCATCGCCGTGGAGGAGTTCTTCGCTTCGGGGCAGCTGGAGGCGGCGGTGAAGAAGGCGGCGGAGGAGTTCTACGGCGCCAAAGACGCCGCCTATGAGTGGGTGGAAACGGTCCGCTACATGGGGATCTCCCATGAGGTGGTGCCAGCCCAGGAGGCGCTGGGGTGTCTGGACTGCCACGCGCCCAAGGGGCGTCTCGACTGGCAGGCCCTCGGCTACCGGGGCGATCCGCTGGTGGCGGCGATGCGGGCCTCGCACGGCACACGCTGACGTGCCCCGAGGCCCCCCTTTCGGCGGGAGCCGAACGAGCGGCCGCTCCACCGGGGCGGCCGCTGCCGCTGGATGGCTCACGCCTGCTGGCGGCGCTGGCGGCGGATGAGCATGAGGTTGCGCAGGTAGACCACGATTCCGGCCGCCTGTCCCAGGGTGAAGACCGGATCGTGGCGGAGGATGGCGTAGGCGAGCAGCGTCAACCCCCCGGCCAGCGACAGGTACCAGAACGTCACGGGGATGACGCTCTCGCGCTTGGACTCGGAGACCAGCCACTGGACCAGGAAGCGGGCCGAGAACAGCGCCTGACCCAGGAATCCAAAGGCCATGAGCGAGGTGGAGGGCAGGTTCATGGCTTGAGCCTCCAGCGCAGGTGCCGGTCCTGCAGCCAGCGCACGCCCAATGCATCGCGCAGCCCCCGCAGCGCCCGGTCCCACGTCCCGTACTTGGACCGGCCGCTGGCCCGGGGCCGGTGACCCACCGGGACCTGGCGCACGGTGTACCCCTCCAGGCGCAACAGGGTGGGCAGGAACCGGTGGGCCCCGTTCCACATGCGCACGGCGCGGACGGCCTCGGCGCGAAACGCCTTCAGGGGGCAGCCGGTGTCCACGATGTCTTCGCGGGTGAGTCGGTTGCGTACGGCGTTGGCGAAGCGGGAAGAGAACCGCTTCCACCCGCTGTCGTGGCGGTGGGTGCGAATGCCCACCACCGCGTCGCAGGCCGCCAGGGCCTCGAGGAGGCGGGGGATGTCCCGGGGGTCGGACTGCAGGTCCGCGTCCAGCATGACGATGACGCTGCCGGTAGCGTGGCGAAACCCCGCGTCCAGCGCCGCCGACTGGCCGTAGTTGCCATCGAAGTGGAGGGCGCGCACTGGGGGGTGTCGCCGCGCCAGTTCGTCGCAGAGCTCGGCGGAACCGTCGGTGGAGCCGTCGTCCACCAGCAGGATCTCGTAGGGTTCCCCCAACTGGCCCAGTACCGCTTCGAGCTCCTGGATCAAGGCCTCCAGATTGCCGCGCTCGTTGAACACGGGGATAACGACAGATAGGACGCACCCCGGCGCCATGGCGGGAATTCTAGCGCACCGCTCGGGCCGGCCCCGGCACTTCAGAATTCGACCCGCTCCAGGTGGCGGATGCCCAGGCGCAACGGCACCACCGTGGCCGCCGCCGCGAGGAGCGCCAGGAACGCCAGCGCCAGCAACAGTGGCCAAGGGCCGCCGTGGTGGTGCCGTAGCCAGCGCAACGCTGCGGTTTCCGCCGACGCCGCAAGGACCACATAGGCCAGGCTGGCGATGAAGGTGAGGGTCCCCCCCATGCCCGAAACCACCCGGGCCGGTTCCTCGGCTGTGAAGTCGGGGTAGAGGCTGCCCAGACCCACCGCCAGCCCCGAAAGGGCGAACCCCGAGACGAGGGCGGTGCCCACGGCGACGGCGAAGGGCGCCGGCGCGAGACCGAGCCGCCACGAGGAGAGCGCCACCAGCCCCACGACCAGAGGGCAGCAGACGGCCGAGGCCAAAGCGAACTTCTGCACCACCAGCAGCCGTCGCGGCAAGGGCGCGAGGCCCAGCAACCAGTAGCGCCGCCCCTCCAGGCTCACCAGCGGAAAGACGAAACGCGTGGTGAGGGTGGCCAGGACCAGGAGCGAGGCCACCGTGTTGGCCAGGGTGATGAAGGTCTGCCAGAACGCCTGCTCGAACTTGGGGGAGGAGGTGCGCATGTTGGCCACGTAGAGCGCCAGGATGCCAAAGAAGATGGCGAACTGCGACCACTGCGCCGGGTCGCGCCGGAACACCGTCACGTCCTTGACGGAGAGCCATCGGATGGGGGCCGGCAAGCGACCCAGGAGCCACGCGAGCCGGTCCGCGCCGGAGCGGCGGCGCCGCGGGCGCCGGGGGGAGGCGGAGTCGGCGAGACCGCGCAGCAGCAAGGCGCCCGCGATCTCGGCGGCAAGCCACACCGCGAACGCCGCGTTGGCGGCCAGGAGCAGCAGGTGGAAGACCGCCCCGGTGCGCTCGCCCTGGGCCGCTCCCAGCACCGCCGCCGTGAACCAGTAACTGGGCAGGAGCGGGCTCTGCGCCCTCCCCGCCAGTTCCACCAGCGGCCCCACGTCCAGACCGGCCTCTCGGTGCGCCGCCTGGAGCTGCGCCCGGAACAGCAGGAACGCGCCCAGGAGCAGGGAAGCGCCCAGGAGGAGGATCGCGGCGCGGGACAGGCGCGGCGCCAGCCGCGCCGCCCCCATGGCCACCACGGCGCCGCCGGCGGCCGGGATGAGCACGAAGGGCAGGTAGCCCACCAGCGCCGTCACGTAGTACGGCAGCGGGGCGTGGCGCACCAGGCCGTAGGCGAGGAGCACCGGCGAGCCCAGGTAGGCGGAGGCCCAGGAGGAGAGGAAGACGATCTCGAAAAAGCGCGACAGGAAAAGGGTGCGCCCGGACAGGGGGCAGGCGGCGAGCGCCAGCGTCTCCCGGGAGCGGTAGAAGGTGGAGAAGGCGAGGAGCGCGTTGGAGAAGAGCAGCATGAGGAGGAGCACGAGGGCGAAGACCGAGAGGAGCCGGGGCACGAGCACCTGCGACAGGGACAGGTTGTGGGTGCCCAGGAGCTCGTTGCCGAAGCGGTCGAGGAAGCGGAAGCTGGCCCAGGAGGCAGCGAAGGCGGCCAGCCACAGCACGGCCACCGACACAGACACGAACGCCACCTTGAGCTTCGACTCCCGGCGCACGGCCGCGACGGCGTGGCGAAGGGTGTGCAGCTTCGCCACGAGCAGGGCGCGGAGGGGACTCAAGGCCGCTCCTCGGTGAGTTCCAGGAACACGTCCTCCAGCGACCCCGGCCGCGAGGCCAGGCGCTTGATCTCCGCTACCGTGCCGCAGGCCATGAGCCTGCCCCGCTGGATCACGCCCACCCGGTCCGCCACCTCCTCCACGATGGGCAGCGTGTGCGTGGACATGAACACGGTCACCCCCTGCCGGGTGCGCTCCTTGAGGTAGGTGCGCACGGCGCGGATGCTGCGGGGGTCGAGACCCACCCAGGGTTCGTCCACCACCACCACCTGCGGGTCGTGCAGGAAGGTGGCGGCGAAGGACAGCTTCTGCCGCATCCCGTGGGAGAGATCGGCGATCAGTTCGTCGGCCACGTCGGCCACGTCGAAGGCGGCGAGGAGGGCACCGATGCGCTCCTCGAGGCCGGCCCCGTCCACCCCGTACAGGCCGGCCACCAGGCGCATCAGCTCGAAGCCGGTGAGGCGCTCGTAGAGGAAGGGCTGGTCGGGGACGTAGCCGAGCAACCGCTTGGCCTCGACCGGCTGCCGGGCGATATCGAAGCCGCCGATGAGCGCGCGCCCCGCCGTGGGGTGGAGCAGGCCGGTGAGGAGCTTGATCGTGGTGGTCTTCCCCGCCCCGTTGGGGCCGAGGAAGCAGAAGAACTCCCCCGCCCGCACCTCCAGGTTCAGCTCGGCCACGGCCAGCTTGGCCCCGAACGCCTTGGTGAGCGACTCGGTACGGATCATTCCACCTCCAGGACCTCCACCTGGAGCTGGCCCAGGTAGGCCAGCACCTGCCCCCAGCGCTCCAAGCCCCCCTCCACCAGCTTCAGGTGGGTGGCATCGGCCACCTCCTGCCCCAGGGTGGGGTCCAGCCACACCCACCGCCCCACCCACACCTCGGGCCAGGCGTGGTAGCCGAACGCTTCCAGCTCTTCGCTCCACACCAGGCCCACCGCCATCCGGCACGGCACCCCCGCGGCCCGCGCGAGGGCCGTGAAGAGCACCGTGTGCTCGTTGCAATCCCCCTCGCGGCTGGCGAGCACGTCCAGGGCCGAGGGCAGGCTCACCACGGTTTCCTTGGCCACGTTCTCGTGCACCCAGCGGTTGAGGCGCTGCGCCTTGTCCCAGAGATCCGTGGCCCCCGCTACGGCGGCGGCCGCGGCGGCGCGCAGGCGCGGGTGGTCCGACTGCACCAGCGGCTCCGGCTCGAGATACCGCCGCAGCAGGGGCGGTTGCTGCCCCATCGGCAGGGGCCGCTGCGGCTGCACCCGGTAGATGCCGGGGCGCAGCCGCAGCTGGGTGTCGTCCTCCGGCAGCGGCTGCCCAACCCCCTCCAGCCGCACCACCATGCGGCGGGCGCCGCGCATCGGCCGGCGGTCCTTCGGCGTCACCAGGGTGCCGGCGAGCAGGTCCGGCGCGGCCGGGGCCTGGTCTCCGGCCAGCGCTTCCTGCCGACTGAGGCGGCGCAGCCGCACCCCGAATGGGGTGGTGGCCTCCAGGATCTCGCCCTCGGTGTCGGTCCACACCGTGATGGTGCTGGAGCCGCTGGTCACGAGCAGCACCTGCGCCGTCCCGGGCGGCCCGTCCGGCTGGGCCTCCCCCGCCCTCGGCCGCCGCACCCGCACCCGCGTGGGCTGGAGCGTCAGGGGGTCGAAGCCGGGCAGGAGCACCTCCTCCCCCGGCGCGAGAGGGGGGACGGCGCCCCCCAGGGGGGACAGCCCGCCGGCCGCGAACAGGTCCTCGTCCACGCGGGTCCGCAGCGGCACCGCCTCCCCCGCCGAGGTAACCACCGCGTCCAGGACCCCGTCGCGGATCGTGCCGGCAAGCTCCAGTCGGTGCTCGCCCGAGACCAGCGAGGCGGCAAGTTCCACGCTGCCCTCCGCCAGGGGGCGCCAGAGGGAGCCGGCGAGCTGCACGCGCTCGGGCGAGCCGGCGAGGGTGAGGGAAAGGGCAGCGGTGAGCTGCACCGTGCTCCCTTCGGTAGTGCCTCGCATCTCCGGGCGCTCCACCAGGTGTACGACGCCGAGGCGTCCGCCCTCCGCGAACACGCCGTACCACCGCTCGCGGGGCTCGGTGGGCGCGGGAGGGGCAGCGGTGCCGCGGTGGGCGGGCAGCACCTCGCGCCGCAGGAGCCACCCCGTCATCGCGGCCCAGAAGGTCACGACGAGGAAGCCCACCACCCAGCGGCCCCTGGTCGCCTGCGCCCTCACGGTCGCATTCTAGTCACGCGGTTCCCAGGAGCCACGGCCGGTCCGGCCCAAGCGAAGGGGTGCGGGGGTGTGCAAGGTGCTGCTGGGCAAAACGCCCTGGTGCAAAGGCGAAGACCGCGCGCCGCCAGGGCTTCTCTGCCGCGTCTGCTGCCGCTGCCCCTCCCTGCCTTTGCTGAGGGCCCCCCGACGCGGCAGCAGGCTCGACACTGTCGAGGCTGCCATGAGGGGGTCGGGAGGTCGGGAAGAGCCAGGTAAATCGAGAGCCCATCGAGCCTTGGACTGCCCAGCGCCGGCGCCGCGTGGACGAGCGAGAGTCCGGTGGCCGCCTCGGCGGAGGCGGTGGGATTGTCTTGCGGGAGAGAGCTCAGCCAACTCCCTGTTCCGTGCCCAGGGCTTCGAAACCGATGGTGTGGGGGAGCAGCAACACCGCGTTGGCTTTGCTGTCTGTCCCGCGAGGGACGCCCTCGCCGACGAGGTAAGAGTTCCGAGGGGATAATTGCGGGAAATTGTAGAACCCGCATTATTCTGTTATCGTATCGTACGACTGCTTGGGGGTGCCATGGGGATTTTTGGTTGGCTCACGGAGAAGAAGAAGAAGGAACTCGAACTCAAGTGGGACGAGAAGCTTTCCGTGGGAGTAACGGAACTGGACGCGCAGCACAAGAAGTGGTTTCAGATCCACAACAAGTTGGTGGACGCCATGTGGCAAGGAGTCGGACTTCGCGAGATGGGTCCGATTCTTTCGGAGCTGGCGGACAACGCCAAGCTCCACTTCGAAACTGAAGAGGCGTACATGGCAAAGTGCGCCTTCCCCGGGCTGGAACCGCATCGCGCCACCCACGGCGCGTTCTGGGATAGACTTTCGCGCATCCGTGCGGACTACTACACCGGCAAGCCTGTCCTAACCGCCGAGGTCATCGAGTTCCTGAAAGAGTGGCTTGTCAGCCACGTGCGGGACCTGGACCAGCGCTACGCGGGGCACCTGCGCGAAGCTGGGCTGCAGTGAGGAGCTGCAGCTTCTGCGGGGACCACTTCCCCGAAGGGGGGCGTGATCGTTCCCAACACCTGTTCCTCCTCCTGCCGGCGCACGGTTCGATGCAAGCTTCGCCGTAAGTACTACGGCCGAGCGGACCGTTCGGGGCGCGAACGTTTCCTTCGCCCGCTCAAATGCCCGCCGCCGTGCGCGAGTAAGCTCGTGGCCCAGGCTCTCTGCCGTGTTGCCTGCCGATTCCGCCGCAGGATCATTGCCGCATCGCCTACCCGCTCGCGCCGGCATCACGGTAGGCCTGGTGGCACCGACGCCGCTGGAGGGGCAGCGAGGGCCATTCGCCCACTGGGAGCCGCCGTCGGGGCTGACGGCGCGCACGCGGCCTCGGCCTGTTGCGTCGTCATGAGAGAATAATCTCGTCCGTGTCGGGTTGTGGGGAGAGACCGCCGGGCGAGGAGGTGCCGGCGGGTTGGGGAGGTAGCTATGGGTGAGCCGAGGAACGTGTCCACAGGGGCCGGTTGGTCGCGGCGCGAGCTGATCGTGGCGGCATCCAGTGCGGCCGCTTTAGCGGCGCTCAGTGGCAAGGGGTTCGCTGCCGCCGCCCCGCCGGCGCGCGTCTTCCCGCCGCTCCCCTACCCGGAGGGCGCGCTGGAGCCGGTGATTTCGGCGCGCACCGTGGCGGTGCACTACGGCAAGCACCACCGCGGCTACTTCGACAACCTCGAGAAGCTCGTGGCCGGCACCGAGATGGCCGACTGGCCGCTGGAACGCATTATCCAGGCCAGCGCTGGCAAGCCGGAGCAGGCGGCGATCTTCAACAACGCCGCACAGGTTTGGAACCATACCCTGTACTGGCAGAGCCTCTCCCCGGCGGGCGGGGGGGAGCCGCCGGAAGGCTTGCGCGAGCGCCTCGTCGCGGCCTTCGGGAGCGTCGAGGCGTGCAAGAAGGAGCTTGCCGCGGCGGCAATGTCGCAGTTCGGCTCGGGCTGGGCATGGCTCGTGGCGGAGGGGGCGGCGCTCCGGGTCGTCAAGACCGCCAACGCCGACACCCCGCTTGTGCACGGGCAGCGCGCGCTGCTGGTGATCGACGTGTGGGAGCACGCCTACTACCTCGACTACCAGAACCGACGCGCCGACTACGTCAACGCCGTCCTGGACAAGCTCGTCAACTGGCGCTTCGCCGCCCAGAACCTGGCGTGAGCCGCGAGCCTTCGCGGCGCTCGCGATGAGCTCGCCGGCTGGACCGGCGGCGCCCCAGGGGGGAATCGCCCCGGTCGAGGATACCGAGCGTCGTTTCGGGGCGTGAGCCTTCCCGGAAACGCCGGCTGACCATCCGGCGTTGCGGTTCCCGGCGCGGTGCGTCGCCCACCGCGCCAGGAACCTACGCCGTCCTGAGGCCCCCGCTACCCATCAGTCATCCATCACCACCCCGGCACCAACACCGGGAGGGTGGTGGGGTCGCCGGTGGCGTTGTCCACCACGGAGGCGTAGACCCAGGCGGTGCCGGCGGTGACTTCGGCGGTGACGGAGGCGATGGGCTGGTCGCCGGTGTTGGCGTAGGAGGGGCCGAAGAAGTCGTCGGCTTGCCAGTAGCGGCCGGCCTGCACGGTGCGGGTGACGGGGGTGCCGCTGGGGGTACCGGCGGCGTTGCGGGCGCGCAGGGTGACGGTGGCGGGGTCGGGGCCTACGGCTTGGATGCCCACGTTGGCACGGAACGCCGTGGTGCGCTTGACCTGAGCGAGGACGCCGAGCTGGCCGGGGGCGAGGGCGTGGGCGGTGGTGAGGGCGGGGTAGTACTGGCCGTAGGTGCCGGAGGCGGTCTGGTTGTAGGTGCGGGAGGTGACCACCAGCGGCAGGTCGGCATCGATGCGCACCGTGCCCTTGACCCTGGCGGAGGCGGCGAAGCCGAAGAGGGAGACGAGGATGTCCTGCCACTCCACGGTGGCGCCGGCTCCCAGGGTGGCGGTGCGCACCACCGGAGTGCCGCCGCTCTCGTACTGGGAGAAGGTGAGGGTGAGGGAAGCGGCGCGGGTGCCGGGGTTCACCGCCGCCACGTTGGTGCGCCACTGGCTCCCCCCCGTGCCGGAAGCGTGCGCCACCGACGGGATGAGGTAGGGACCGGGGGAGGTGACGGGCAGCACCGGGAGGGTGGTGGGGTCGCCGGTGGCGTTGTCCACCACGGAGGCGTAGACCCAGGCGGTGCCGGCGGTGACTTCGGCGGTGACGGAGGCGATGGGCTGGTCGCCGGTGTTGGCGTAGGAGGGGCCGAAGAAGTCGTCGGCTTGCCAGTAGCGGCCGGCCTGCACGGTGCGGGTGACGGGGGTGCCGCTGGGGGTACCGGCGGCGTTGCGGGCGCGCAGGGTGACGGTGGCGGGGTCGGGGCCTACGGCTTGGATGCCCACGTTGGCACGGAACGCCGTGGTGCGCTTGACCTGAGCGAGGACGCCGAGCTGGCCGGGGGCGAGGGCGTGGGCGGTGGTGAGGGCGGGGTAGTACTGGCCGTAGGTGCCGGAGGCGGTCTGGTTGTAGGTGCGGGAGGTGACCACCAGCGGCAGGTCGGCATCGATGCGCACCGTGCCCTTGACCCTGGCGGAGGCGGCGAAGCCGAAGAGGGAGACGAGGATGTCCTGCCACTCCACGGTGGCGCCGGCTCCCAGGGTGGCGGTGCGCACCACCGGAGTGCCGCCGCTCTCGTACTGGGAGAAGGTGAGGGTGAGGGAAGCGGCGCGGGTGCCGGGGTTCACCGCCGCCACGTTGGTGCGCCACTGGCTCCCCCCCGTGCCGGAAGCGTGCGCCACCGACGGGACGAGGTAGGCAAAGCCGGAGTTGGCGGTCACCACCAGCTCGCCCAGGCGTCGGCAATAGCGCCCCCCCGCGGTACTTTCGAAGCGCCAATGGTAGGTACCAGGCTGGGTGAAGGTGTGCGGCGTGGCGGCCACGGCGGCGGTGGCGCCGTCGCCAAAGTCCCAGGAGAACGTAGGGGCGCCACTGCAGCGGGCCGCCGTGGCCTGGCCGAAGAACGGCACCGGCACACCGGTGAGCGCCGCGGCGGGGACCTGGGCGTCGCAGGTGAGGGAGCAGCTCCCCGCGCTGTTGGAGATCTTGATCTGCGCCTGGGAGACGCTCTGGCTCAAGATCTCCACCTTCCAGCCGTAGGCGGCGCCGGCGTCGCCGGGGTGGCCGCTGCCGCCGTCGTAGCCCAGGCCCACGCCCGAACCCAGCCAGTAGCAGGAGAGCCTGCCGCTGCTCGAAGGACTGCAGCGGAAGCGAAACTCGGTGTTGGCGGTGTAGCCGGGAGCGGCGATGCCGATGTGGCTGCGGGCCGGCGGCACCGCCGAGGCGTCCCACTGCTTGGTGACCCAGATGTAGACGGGCGGGTCGTACCCCGGGCCCCGCGAGACGTACTCGGCCCCGGGGTAGGTGGTGAAGACATCGTCGAACACGCTCTTGGCGGGGCGGCCTGCGAAGCTCTCGCCGTTCCAGGTGAAGTCGCTCCCCTTCCAGAGCGAAAAGGCGGCGTCGCGCATCTGCCCCCGATGGGGCATGTTGGCACCCTCGTTGGGGTAACCCGCGGCGAGCAGGTTGGGGGAGCGGAACGGCTCGGGGTGGGCCTCGAGTACCAGCATGCGGCCCTTGGGGCCGAACCCCGGCCAGTCGGTCTTGTGGTCCCACACCTCGTTGTCGCTGTAAAGGTTGTTGTTGTACCAGACGAGCAGGCCGGTGTCGGCCGGCCCGTAGCGCCAGCGCGAGTCGGCCAGGGCGGCGTCGTAGCCGCCGCCCGAGGAGACGTTGCGCCACTGCAGGTAGAGGCTGTGCGTGTACTGGCGGGCGGTGTCGATGCGTTCCCAGCCGTCCTCGTAGCGCCACTTGGCGTCGCCGCTTTCGGCGTTGTCGCTCAGCAGCGTGGTGCTGCCCGAGGTGACGAGGATGTCGTCCACGAAGAAGCCCTCGCCCTCGGACGACCAGTCGGTCATGTACCACAAGCGCAGCAGCACGTTCCTCCCCGCCCAGGGCGCCAGGCTGAAGCTCTCCGGCTGGGTGGCGGGCCAGGCCGCGCTGCGTCCGGTGAAGCCGCCGATGCCGGCCGCGCACAGGTCGCTGGGGAAGCCGTAGTACTGGCCAATCCAATTGGGGTCGTGGGTACACGTGGTGTGCGCGTTGGCGAGCGTCGCCCAGGTGGCTCCGCCGTCGGCCGACACCTGCACCCAGGCGAAGTCCCACTGCGCCTCGATGTCCCACGCGGCCTTGAACGACAGCGTCGCGCCAGCCGCCGGGATGGCCAGCGGGGTGCGGGTGAGCATGCGCGAATTCAGAAGCTTGTCCTTGCCGCCCCACCATTGGAACGAGCCGTTGGGCGCCACCGGCACGGGGATCCGCCCATCGGGAAGGCGGATCTTGACGCCCCGCAGCGTTCCTGCCGGCGTCTGGCTGGCCTGTCCCAGGGTCACGGTGTAGGTGCGGGTGGGGTCGGTGATGACCAGCGGATCCAGCCACCCCCAGCCGTCCAGGTGCCAGGGGTCCAGGGCGGGCGGGAGGAAGCCGATGGGGTAGCCGGTCCAGTCGTCGGCCATGAGGCTCCAGAACCCCGTCGAGGTATCGCCACCGTTGTAGGCGTAGAGGTCGTCGGCCCCCAGGTTGTGGCCGTACTCGTGGGCGAGCACGCCGATGCCGGCGTTCTCCGGCATCATGATGTACGGCCCCGCCTTGATGCCGGGCACGACTTCATACGCGGGCGACAGCGATGACGAGTGGGACCAGAGGGCGGATTCGCCGTAGTCGGTGCGGTTGAGAAGGGTCGTGCTGTCCTCCTCGCCTAGGCCGGCGTGGATGATCCACAGCCGGTCGATGACCCCGTCGCCGTCCTGGTCGTACTTGGCCCAGTCGAAGGAGGGGTAGGCAGCTTTAACGGCGTTGAGGGCGTCGATCACCAGGGTGCGCTGGTTGCCGGCGCCGGGGATGGCCCCCGCGGAGGCAACGCTGGACGTGCCAGCGGTGCGGCGGCCCGGGCAGACATCGGCGCCGTACCACCAGGTGGAGTGCGGTACCTGAAGCCACCCCACCACGTCGCCGAGAATGCGGTAGCGGCCCGCCGAGTGGTCCTGGTAGTAGTCGTTGACCGAGCGTCCGGTGAAGTTCTCGTCCACCACCGAGCCGTCCTGGCGCGTGTAGGAGAAGCGAACGCCGTTGCCGAAGATAATGTCCTCGTAGTACTGCTTGGAAAAGTCCGGGACCCAGATCATGTCGCCGGAGCGGTCCGCCGCGGAGCGGGGGCGCTCGATGCGGTTGTGCAGCGGTCCCGAATAAGTGAAGGTCTGCGTGGCGGTAATGATTTTCGAGCAATCGCCCACGATCACGTTCCCGCTGGCGTCCTTGACCACTTCGTTTTCGTCGGACTTGCCGAGGGGATCCCAGGTGGACTGGCCGGCCACCCAGGTGAAGGTGTCGGTACCCCCGAACTCCACCAGGATGACCAGGACCCGGTCGGTGCCGCTGCGCGCCAGGTCCAGCCCCTGGGCCGCCAGCTCCACCTCCGCGGTGCCGGAGGCGGCGAGCTGCGCCTCCAGCTGCTCGCGGAAGCGCCGTACAGCGCGCAGGCGGCGGTACTCCGCGGGGTTGGGCTGGTCCACCTCCTTGGCGGCCGGTACCAGCGAGAGGGGGGACGCCTTCGGGGGGACGCCACCGGCCGCCCCCTCGCGGCTCTCCGGGGGGCTGGCCAGGACCGCAGCCGCCGCGAGGCCCACGATAACGCTGCACGTCACCGGACGCAGCGCCGGCCGTTTCCCACTTTCAAACTGGGGGTGCCATGGGGTCAGCGCCATGTCGGGCCTCCGCCTCGTTTTTTCCGATTCTCAGCGAGACCCTCCGCGGTGTCAAGCTCGGCACGCCGGCGGGGCTCGGACAGACCCCTGGGTGCGTTCGCCTGCAGGCTGCGACGGCGAGCTTCGTGGAGGGCCCCCCGGTGCAGGCGTGCCGGCGCCCCGGTGCGGCGGCACGGGGAAGCCGCACGACCCGGCGGGGCACCCGGCGCCGCCGCGTACGCCCCGGGTGGAGTCAGCGGCCCCGTCGGCTGAGCGGAGTTGTCCCGCGCCGATAAGCCCTGCACAGCCGCACGCCCCCCAGGCTGGTGGTCGAATTTAGGGTTTGCCTCCCTTCCACCTCCGCAAGAGGGCGACCTCGTCCGAGAGCTGTCCCCACACCCGTTCCGCCTGCCGCCGGCGGTGTTCGTCGTGGCGCAGCTCGTTGGCGCGGGCCTCGCGCTCGAGCCGGCGGTAATGGGCGAGGCGCTGGGCGTCCAACGTTCCCGAGTCCACCGCTTCCTTCACGGCGCAACCGGGCTCGGTGTCGTGACGGCAGTCCCGGTAGCGGCAACGGCCGGCGAGCGCCGCGATGTCGGAAAAGACGGTCTCGATACCCTCCTCGTCGAGAAGCTGCAGCTCGCGCATGCCGGGGGTGTCGAGCAACAGGCCGCCGCCGGGAAGCACGACGAGCTGGCGGTGCGTCGTCACGTGGCGTCCCCGGGCGTCGCCCGCCCGCACGGCGCCGGTGCGCATCCGTGCCTCGCCGAGCAGTGCGTTGACGAGGGTTGACTTGCCAGCCCCGGAGGAGCCCACGAGGGCCACGGTCGTGCCAGGGCGGAAGCCGGCGCGTACCGCTTCGAGCCCCTCAGCGCGCAGCGCGCTGACGAGGTGGACGGGAACGCCCGGGGCGTGCGCTGCCACCCCGGCGGCGCGTCGCTTTGGGTCCGCGCAGATGTCGGCCTTGTTGAGGAGCACGGCTGGCTGGGCGCCGCTGGCCCAGATGCGGGCCAGGTAGCGCTCGATGCGGCGCACGTTGAAGTCCCCGTCGAGCCCGCACACGACAAACACGAGATCGACGTTGGCGGCGACCACCTGGGGACGCGCCACCCGTCCGGCGGCGCCGCGGGTGAAGACCGAGCGTCGCTCGAGGACGCGCTCGAGGAGGGTGGCGCGGTCCGGACCGGGTGCGGCCGACACCACCACCCAGTCGCCCACACCGGGCCTCGCCGCATCGGCGAGCTGGCGCCGCAGGCGGCCCGAGAGGCGGGCCCGACCGCGGCCGGCTGCGGCCCACACCTCGTACGCGCCGCGGTGCTCGGCGGCGATGCGCGCGGGGATTTCTGGGGTGTCACAGGCGCTGCGAAGCTGCCCTTGGAAGAAGGTATCGAAACCCAGGGTCGACAAGTCATGCACGGTGACGTCCTCCACGGTGCCTGGCATGGAGCCAGCGCACAAGACGACGCGCCCGACACGCCGGGGCGTGCGGCACGCGGGTGGGATCAGCGGAGAATCGTGAGCACCGCCGGCATCGCTAACGGCGGCGCAGGTGCAACCTCACGCAAGATCCCTGTGAAGAACCGCCACGCGCATCCACCCTCCGGCGGGACCCCAGGTCCCGTCCGCGGCCACACTGTATCATGACGTGGCCCCAAGCGACCACGGCAGGCTGTCCCGTCATACCGGCGCCCTCGCCACCGCGGGGATGCCGTCCCAGCGGACCGGCAGGCAACCTGACCCTCGGTCTGGACGCGAACAGGACGCGGGCCAGGTCGGGAATTAGACTCAGTCCAGAAGCGTTGACTCGGACGTCTATGGGTGGGTCTGCCCTCGCCGAGCTGCGGGCGCGCGGCATCCAGGTCACGGCGCAGCGCCTGGCCGTCGTGGCCGCGGTGCGCCGCATGCCCCACGCCACCGCCGACGCCATCGCCGCCGCCGTGCGGGAGCGGTTAGGCAGCGTCTCCCGCCAGGCGGTGTACGACGCCCTGGCACTGCTGGTGGCAACCGGACTCGTGCGGCGGATCCAGCCGGCCGGCTCGCCTGCCCGCTTCGAGAGCCGCACCGGGGACAACCACCATCACCTCATCTGCCGTGCCTGTGGGCGGGTGGAGGACGTGGAGTGTGCCCGCGGCGCGGCGCCGTGTCTCACCCCCCCCGAGGACCACGGCTACCGGCTGGAGGAGGCGGAAATCGTCTACTGGGGGGTATGCCCGAGGTGCCAGGCGGCCCAGAAGGCCGTTCCCTCGGCGACGGTGCAGCGGATCGTCCCGGCGCCGCAGCAGTCCGGCGAGCCGCCGTCGCCGCCACTTTCGAACCGCAACAGAAGAAAGGAGCAGGAAGCATGAGCGAGACCAACCGCAACAGTGGAGACAACCAGCTCCGAGCGCACCGGCCCATGACCAACCGGGACTGGTGGCCGGACCAACTCGACCTCAGGATCCTCCATCAGAACCCGCCCGCGGGCCATCCGATGGGGCCCAACTTCGATTACGCCAAGGAGTTCAAGACCCTCGACCTGGCGGCGGTGAAACGCGACCTCCAGGCCCTCATGACCACCTCCCAGGACTGGTGGCCCGCCGACTGGGGGCACTACGGCGGCTTGTTCATCCGCATGGCGTGGCATTCGGCCGGCACCTACCGCATCCACGACGGCCGCGGCGGCGCAGCCTCCGGCACGCAGCGCTTCGCCCCCTTGAACTCCTGGCCGGACAACGCCAACCTAGACAAGGCCCGGCGTCTGCTCTGGCCGATTAAGAAAAAGTACGGCCGCAAGATCTCCTGGGCCGACCTCATGATCCTCGCCGGCAACGTGGCTCTGGAGTCCATGGGGCTCAAGACCTTCGGCTTCGGTGGCGGGCGCGAGGACGTATGGGAGCCGGAGGAGGACATCGACTGGGGCACGGAGAGCGAGTGGCTGGGCGACCGGCGCTACAGCGGCGACCGCGTCCTGGAAACCCCCTACGGCGCGGTGCAGATGGGCCTCATCTACGTGAACCCAGAGGGGCCCAACGGCAAGCCCGACCCGCTGGCGGCCGCCCGGGATATCCGCGAGACCTTCGCGCGCATGGCCATGAACGACGAGGAGACCGTCGCCCTCACCGCCGGGGGCCACACCTTCGGCAAGGCCCACGGCGCCGCCCCCGACGCCCAGTACCTCGGCCGCGAACCGGAGGGGGCACCCATCGAGCAGCAGGGGCTAGGCTGGAAGAACTCGTTCGGCACCGGCAAGGGGGCCGACACCATCACCTCCGGCATCGAGGGCGCCTGGACCCCGACCCCCACCAAGTGGGACACGAGCTACTTCGACATGCTCTTCGGCTACGAGTGGGAGCTGGTGAAGGGCCCGGGGGGCCACTGGCAGTGGCAGGCCAAGGATGTCGCCCCCGAACACATGGTGCCGGACGCCCACGACCCCTCGAAGAAGCACCCACCCATGATGACCACCGCCGACATGGCGCTGCGGGTGGACCCCGTCTACGAGAAGATCGCCCGCCGCTACCACGCCAACCCGGAGGAATTCGCCGACGCCTTCGCCCGCGCCTGGTTCAAGCTCACCCACCGCGATATGGGGCCCAAGTCCCGCTACCTCGGCCCGGAGGTCCCGAAAGAGGACCTGATCTGGCAGGATCCGGTGCCGCCGGTGGACCACCAGCTCATCGACCGGGACGACGTGGCCGCCCTCAAGCGGGAGATCCTCGCCTCCGGCCTGTCCGTCTCCGAACTCGTGGCCACCGCCTGGGGCGCCGCCGCCTCGTTCCGCAACTCCGACAAGCGCGGCGGCGCCAACGGGGCGCGCATCCGGCTCGCCCCGCAGAAGGACTGGGAGGTAAACGAGCCCCAGCGGCTCGCCAAGGTCCTCGCCGTCCTGGAGGGAATTCAGCAGCGCTTCAACGCCGCGCGCAACGGCAAGCGCGTTTCCCTGGCCGACCTCATCGTCCTCGGCGGGTGCGCGGCGGTGGAGCACGCCGCCCGTCTGGGCGGGGTCGAGGTGGAGGTCCCCTTTGCCCCCGGCCGCACCGACGCGAGCCAGGAGCAGACCGACGTGGCCTCCTTCGCCGCCCTGGAACTGAAGGCCGACGGGTTCCGCAACTACCTCGCCCCCGGCTACAAGCGCCTGCCGGAGCACCTGCTGGTGGACCGGGCGCAGCTGCTCACCCTCACCGCCCCGGAAATGACGGTGCTGGTGGGTGGCCTGCGGGTCCTGGGCGCCAATCACGGGGGCACACCGCACGGCGTGTTCACGGAGCGTCCCGGGGTCCTCACCAACGACTTCTTCGTCAACCTGCTGGATATGGGCACGGAGTGGCAGCCCAGCGCCACCGACGGCGTGTACGACGGGTTCGACCGTGCTACGGGTGAGCGCCGCTGGACGGCCACCCGCGTCGATCTGATCTTCGGTCACAACTCGCAGCTGCGCGCCCTCGCCGAGGTGTACGCCTGCGACGACGCCAAGGAGAAGTTCGTCCACGACTTCGTGGCCGCCTGGAACAAGGTCATGAACCTGGACCGCTTCGACCTCGTCTGATCTCCGCGGCTTGCTGCGTAACTGGCCCCGGCGCGTCGGCGCCGGGGCCTCTTGTTGTCATGGCGGGCGCCGTTACCTCAGCGGTAGGAGAACAGCGGCGGGAAGAGCAGCACCACCAGCCACGCCCAGGCCGCGTAGACGGGCAGGTAGGCGGTCTGCCACCGCTCGAGCTGCGCGAACACCGCCCGCCCGGCGAGGAAGCGCGCGGAGAGTACCGCCGACCAGCCGAGGTTCACGAGCAGGATGACGTTCTCGCCCAGCGCCGCGACCTTGTTGGGGCTCGCCCCGAACTCCGAGATGCGGGTGGCAATGGCCCCGAGCGCCACGAGGTCGACGAGCAGGGCGCTCACGATGAGGGCGAGCTGCAGGGCATCGAACAGGCCCGGCGGCTTCATGGGGTCGCGGGCCGAGATCGCGTAGAGCACCAGCCCGGCCACCACCGCGAGGAGCAGGTCGAACCCGATGAGCACCTCGCGTTTCACGTCGATGCCGCTGCCAGTCCACGCCATCGTCGCCAGGAACGCCAGCAGCATGAAGGTGAACAGCGGCGTGAAGAGCATCGTCAGGACCGGCGCCATGTTCTCGATGACGCTCTGCTTCGCCTCCACGAGCCACGCGGCGACGAGCACGGCGCCGGCTGCCCCGCACGGCAGCACCCAGGTTGCGAGAAACGGCCCCGGCTTCACGCCGATGGCGCTGAAGACGAAGCCGGTGAGACCCACGAGCACGCCGCCGCCCAGGGCAATGAGGGTGTAGTAGATGAACCACTCGCCGGAAAAGCGCAGGTAGTCCATGCGCGCTTCGTGGTCGCGGAAGCGCCCCCCGGCGTAGGCGGTGCCCACGGCAAGCCACAGCGTCATCAGCAGGTGCAGCGAAGCCAGCAGCATGGTGTGCGCGCCGGGCGCGAACGGCATGAGGTTGATGGCCAGGGCACCGAGCGCGAACGGCGCCGCCAGCCGCAGCCACGCCGCCGCCGACAGCTCCCGCTTCCAGGCGAAGAAGGCTGCGAGGAACGGGAGCACCAGCAGGCCGAGGTTGCGCAGGTAGAAGGCCGGCAGCTCCTGGTTCACGTCCATCTTCACGCCAAACAGCTCCGGGAGCTTGACCGCCGCCGCGGCGGCCACCGCCAGGCCGACCGCCACCCCGGCCTCCTTGCCGAGTGCGCCCTCTCTGCCACCCTCGGGCCCGACGACGAGCCGCCTCCACAGCCGCTGCGAGTGCTCGCGGGCGAACTCGCGGGAGAGCGCGTCGAGCTCGCCGATACGTTTGACGGCAATGAGAAACGCCTCGTCCTCGGCGAGCCCGGCCGCGCGGAGCGCGCCCGCCTGGCTGCGCAGGTGGTCCTCCAGCTCGTCCGCGTCGGCGGCATGAATCGCCTGTCGCCGCGCGAGGAAGGCGCGCCACTCGGCGATGCCCTCCTCCAGCGCCGACCGAGGCCCGGACGGATCCTTCCCGTTTCCCTGCACCATCGCTCACCCTTCCTGCGCCAGGAGCTGGGACGCGCGAAACAGCGCCCGCTTCAGCGCGCTATCCACCACCTGCCACTGCCGCCGCTGGCTCTCCAGCTCCGCCCTGCCGCTGTCCGTCAGCCGGTAGTACTTGCGTCGCCGCCCGGAGTCCGAGAATCCCCAGACGGCCTCGACGAAGCCGTTGCGCTCGAGGCGGTGCAGCACGGGGTAGAGCATGCCGTCCGTCCACTGCAACTCGCCCCCCGACAGCTCGGCGACGCGCTTGATGATGGCGTAGCCGTAGCTTTCCCCTTCGGCGAGGATCGCCAGGATCAGCGGCGTGGCCGAGGCGGCGACCAGGTCCTTGCCGACGTTCACCGGCCCCCCGGGCAAGCGGTGGCGAAGCGGCGCGCTCCGTACATAGAGCTCTTATACATTGTGGATCTATGTATGTCAAGGGAGCGGCGACCCGTGCTCCGCCCCCCTGCCCGCAGCCGCGAGACACCGGGCGAGGGCAGTCCCGGCACGCCTTCGAGGCCCGCGGGTGGTCGTCGCGCGGCAACCCTGGCCGAAGCTCGGCGCGGGCGTCTCGACACGGCGTGAAGCGGGACCGGCGGTCAGGATGGCCTTTCCCCTCGGCAGGACCGCGGCACGTCGTGTGTTGAGAGATTTCGCCGCCCGTTGACAAGCTTTTCCGCCTCGTTCAACTCCCGGAAGCCCGGCGCCGGCCCGCGCCGTGCGCGGGGGCGGCGGCGACGGGAGAGGGAGCGCCCCCGCCGGCCACATCTCCGCCCTGCCGGGCGTCAAGCGCGCGCGATCGCAAGAACCTTCTCGAGAGTGGCGAAGAGCTCGGGCGGATTCACCGGCTTGTCGAGAAAGGCGTCGGGCCGATAGTGCTTGAAGCGGTCGAGGAAGGCGTGGTAGTCGGCAGTCAGTTTCTCCTGGATGCCGCTGACCAGGATGACCGGCACCGACGCCAGGTTGGGATCCTTGCGAATCGCCACCAGGGTATGAAGGCCGCCCTGGTCCGGCATGATGATGTCCAGGAGCACCACACCCGGGCGTTCGCGAGCCAGCAGGGCGAGCCCTTCGCTGCTGCTGTTGGCCGTGCGCACCTGCCACCCCTGGTCCGTGAGCAGGGCGGCGAGGTACGTGGTGATGTCAGGCTCATCGTCGATGATGACGGCACTCTTCGCCTCCACGTCCCCTCCCGGGGGTCGGACGATGCATTCCCCCCCCTGCCGACTCCCGTGAATAAGGATACCATCAGACGCTGCCCCGGTCGCCATAGGCAACAGGAAGGAGGAGCGAGCGAAAGCCGTAAACTCCCAAAACGCAGATTACTCCTACTTGACAACTCAAAGTTTCTGACGTATCGTGGTCACGTGAAACTTTCCACGAGGCCCCGTTACGCGCTCCGGCTCATGCTGGAAGTGGCCCGGCTGGCGGGTGATCGGCCGGTACCGCTGGCCGCCGTAGCGGAGCGCACGCACCTTTCCCGCGCCTATCTGGAACAGCTTGCCGCCGCCCTTCGCAACGCGCGTTTGGTGAAAGGAGTCTGCGGCAAGCGGGGGGGCTACCGCTTGGGGCGCGAGCCGTCGCAGATCACGGTGCGGGAAGTCCTGGAAGCGGTGATGGGCCCTATCGCCATCGTGGAGTGCGTGGAGGACCCTTCCAGCTGCATGCTGGCGGCATTTTGCGAGTGCCGGCCGGTCTACGGCCTGATCAACCAGCGGATCACCGAGGCCCTGTCCGGCTTCACGCTCGCTGACCTGCTCGACACCGAGCGCGTGGCTGCCATGCGGGCTGAGTTGGAGAGAAGCGGCGCCTGGACGGGACACTCACACAGCGGAAAAGGGGCGAGGCCCGACGCCGCGGTCGCCAAGCAATAGCTCGGGCGTGTGCGGTCAACCGGCGTGCGCCCGCGGAGGTGCTGGGTATGGAGGAGAAGGTGATCGGCAGCAGGGTCGTCCGGCTGATCCGAGGCGACATCACCGATCTCGAGGTGGAGGCCTTCGTCTTCGACATCACCGAGGACCTTAAGCTCGGCTCGGGGTACGGGGGGGCGATTGCCCAACGGGGCGGCCCGTCCGTGCAGAAAGAGCTGGAGGGGCTGGGCAGGCTGCCGGTGGGCGAGGCGGTCATTACCTCGGCCGGCAACATGAAGGCCACGCATATCGTGCACGTCAACGGGCCCAAGTTTCACGAGCCCGACACCGAGGGGAAGCTGCGGCGCGCCGTGGCGGCCGCCCTGGCTGCGGCCAAGGAAAGGGGGATTCGGCAGATTGCCTTCCCACTCATCGGCACGGGGTTGTACCAGGTGCCCCTCGAGCTGTCGGCGCGCGTGCTGATGGAAACAATCACCATGCACCTGGCGGGCGATACGTCCCTCGACGAGGTGTTGCTAGTAGCTCTGGACTCGCGCGAATGGGCCCCGCTGGCCGCCTATTTCTCGAAGGGGGGTCGAGATGCCGCAGCATGAACCGTCAACCTTGTTGCGCAGCGTCGAAGTGATTCACTGGTGTGCCCTCGCGGTCATGGGGCTGGTGTACTCCGTGCGCGTGTGGTGGTTGCTTCGCTTCCGCCCCACCCGGGACCGGCAAGCGCCTGGCAACCCGGAACGCACGGACGCACGCCGCGGGGCCCTGTACTCCCTGGCCACCGTGGCGCTGCCGTGGGCAATGGAAAGCACACGCCGCAGGCCCTTCTTCTACGGAACCTTCGTCATCTTCCACCTGGGGGTGGCGGCTGGCATCGCGCTGGCATTCCTGAGTTCGCTGGCACCCCACCTGGTGGCGCAGCCGCCCTACGCTGCCGTAAGTGGCACCTTGCTGGGCGCCGCCTTCGTGGTCGCCGTGGGGCGGATCGTGAGGCGGGTGACGACCCCCTACCTGCGCCTCATCAGTTCACCGGACGACTACTTCTCGGTGGTCATGTTGACCCTCTGGTTCGTCCTGGGCGTGCTGGCGCAGCTGCACGTGGCCGGCCTGCTGGCTGGCGAGGGGTACCTGGCGGCCTTCTTGATCGCCACCAGCTTCTTCCTCATCTATGTGCCGTTCTCGAAGATCTCCCATTACCTCTACTACCCGTTCACCCGATACTGGCTCGGGCGGACGTTGGGCCACCGTGGGTCCCTGCCCATAGTGCGCGCGTGACCTCCGTGGAGGAGCGCATCATGAGTTCGCAAACCCCATCGTACAAGGCGAAGGTAGTGACGGAGCTGTTGGCCAAGAAGCTGACCCGCCCGTTGGTGGCGTCGCTGGTCAGTTGCGTCCACTGCGGCATGTGCCACCAGGCGTGCCACTACGCCCTGGCAGATCCGGAAGACCCGCGCATGACGCCGTCGTACAAGGCGGACCAGCTGCGCAAGATCTTCAAGCGCGTGTACGACTGGACGGGCCGCGTGGCACCGGGGTGGGTGGGCGCCGCGACGCCCCTCACGGACGAGGATCTGGAGACCCTCAAGGACATTGCCTTCGGCACCTGCACCAACTGCCGCCGCTGCACCTTCAACTGCCCCATGGGGGTGGACACGGCAACCATCAACCGGACGATGCGCGGGCTGCTCACCGCGGTGGGGGTGATGCCCGAAGGGGTGCGGGTGGTCTCCAAGGACCAGTGGGAGATCGGCAACCAGATGGGGGTGCTGCGGGAGGACTACCTGGAGACCCTGGAGTGGCTGTCGGAGGAGCTGGTGGCCCAGGTGGGCGACCCGGCGGCGGCGATCCCCATCGACAAGAAGGGTGCCAAGGTGGTCTACGCTATCAACCCGCGCGAGGTGAAGTACGATCCCCGCACCATCACCAACGCCGCGTTGATCTTCTACGCCGCCGGGGAAGACTGGACGATGGCCTCGGACTGGTGGGACCAGACCAACTTCGGCCTGTTCTCCGGCGACGATCAGCTGGGGGGCACGGCGGGCCGCCGTCTCTACGAGCGGGTCGCGGAGCTGGGGGCAGAAAAGCTGGTCATTTCCGAATGCGGCCACGGGTTTCGCTCCACCCGTTGTGAGGCGCAGAACTGGGCCGGGGTCGACGTGCCCTTCGTCATGGAGAGCGCCATCGTCACCATGATCGACTACATCAAGGAGGGCCGCATCACGGTCGACCGCAGCAAGAATGCGGCTCCCGTCACCTATCACGATTCGTGCAACCTAGCCAGAAGCTGCGGCATCACCGAGGAGCCGCGCGAGCTGCTCCGGCTGGTGGCCAGCGATTTCCGCGAGATGACCCCCAATCGTCAGGAGAACTTCTGCTGCACCGGCGGGGGGGGCGCCATGTCCATGTCCGAGTACACTCGCCGGCGTCTCAAGTCGGGAGCGATCAAGGCCAAGCAAATCGCCGACACCGGCGCCGCGATCGTCGTCACCTCCTGCCACAACTGTGTGGATGGGCTTTCCGACCTCATCAAGCACTATAAGTTGGGCTGCCGGGTCAAGCAGCTGGTGGACCTGACCGCGGATGCCCTGGTGCTGGAGGAGTGCGCGGTGCGCCGCCAGCCGCGCCGGGCGGTGCCACCGCCCGAGCGGTTGCCCGAGCTGGCGCCGGCCGCGACCCCTGCTCTGCCGCTGGCGGGGCGCACGGTACTGGTGGTGGACGACGAGGAGGATGCTCGCACCTTCATCGCCACCGTGCTCGAGGACGCGGGTGCGCGCATTCTGGCCGCGGCCGACGGCGACGAGGCGCTGGTGTTGGCCAAGCGGGAACGCCCCGACTTAATCACCCTTGACCTGTCCATGCCGGGCAAGGATGGCGTCGAGGCCTTCACAGAGCTGCGGCGCGACCCCGAGACCGCTTCGACACCGGTGTGCATCGTCACGGGCCATCCGGAGTTCCGCACGGTCATCTACGACCGCCCGGTCGCCCCGCCCGAGGGGTACATGGACAAGCCGGTGGACGGCGAGGCGCTCGTGAGGAACGTGCGGCGGATCCTCGAAACTGCTCACGCCGCCACCTAGCCGCGTCCACGAAGGGCTGCGGGGAGAGAGCGATGCAGAACCCCTACACGCAGTACTTCGAGGAAATGCCGTGCTACGTCTCAGTGCACGATCGTGACTTCCGCATTATCCACGGGAACAAGAAGTTCCGCACGGACTTCGGCGCCGAGGGCGAGTTCTGCTACCGCGCCTACAAGGGCCGGGAAACCGTCTGCGACGGCTGTCCCGTGGAGACGACATTCGTAGAGGGAGCAGCACAGGCTTCCGAGCAAACGCTGCGGACCCGCGATGGGCGAGAGATCCCCGTCCTGGTGCGGACCACCCCCATCCGCGACGCGAGCGGGGCCATCGTGGCGGTGATGGAGATGCACACGGATATCTCGGAGAGCAAGCGGCTGCAGGAGCAACTGCGGCACAGCCGCCAGCGCCTGGCGCAGCTCTTCGAGGAGGTGCCGTGCTACCTCTCGGTGCAGGGGCCCGACCGCATCATCCAGCACGCCAACCGCCGCTTCCGCGAAACCTTCGGGCCGGCCGTCGGCGAGCCCTGCTATCGCGTCTACAAGCACCGTGACGAGCAGTGCCTCGTGTGCAACGCTCAGAACGCATTCCGTGACGGCAAGACCTACGAGCACGAGGAGGTGGTGGTGTCCGCGGATGGCCGGGAGATCAACGTGCTGGTTACCACGGCACCGCTGCGCAACCCCGCTGGCGAGGTGGAGGCGGTGATCGAGATGGCTGTGGACATCACCCAGATCCGCCAACTGCAGTCCCAGCTTACCTCCATCGGTCTCCTGGTGGGTTCGATCTCTCACGGTATCAAGGGATTGCTGACTGGTCTGGACGGCGGCGTGTACCTCGTGAACACCGGTTTCGAGCGGGGCGATCAGGGGCGGGTGAAGAAAGGGTGGGACATGGTGGTGCGCAATGTGGACCGCATCCGCTCCATGGTCCTCGATATCCTCTACTACGCCAAGGACCGCGACCTCGAGGTGGTGGACGTGGATGTGGCTGCGCTGGTGGCTGAACTTGCCGAGGTGCTGGAGAAGAAGGCGGCGGATTCCAGCATCGCCCTGCGCTTTCACGTGGCTCCGGAGGTGGGCACGCTGCCCGGCGACGCCAAGGCGCTGCGGGCGGCGCTGGTCAACCTCCTCGAAAACTCGCTGGAGGCGTGCCGCAGCGACCCCGCCAAACCCGAGCTGCGTGTTGTCCTGTCGGTGCGCCGCCTGGACCCCTGGATGGTTTTCGTGGTGGAGGACAACGGCGTCGGCATGGACCGTGAGACCCGTGAGAAATTGTTCTCGCTCTTCTTCTCGTCCAAGGGCAACAAGGGCACCGGGCTGGGCCTCTTCATCGCCAACAAGATCATCGACAAGCACGGCGGCACCATCACTGTGGACTCCGAGCCCGGGCGCGGCAGCCGCTTCATCATCCGCCTGCCCCTGGAGGCCCGCCCCAGCACCCACCCGGCACCGGCGGAAGGGGCGATGCCGGCAGCGGGAATAGGGGGCTAGCATGAATCGGCGGCGCATCCTCGTCGTCGACGACGATCCCGATGTCCGAGAGTACTTCGCTGCCGTCCTGGGCGACCACGGCTACGAGGTGACCGGCGCGGGCACGGCAGCGGCGGCGGTGGATGCCCTTGAGCGGTTCTGCCCCGACGTGGTCATCGTCGACGTGCTGCTGCCCGGCCGCTCGGGTCTGGACCTGCTGGTGACGCTACGCCGCAGCCCACGCTGGTCGGCGACGCCGCTCGTGGTGGTCACCGGCGTGGACCGCCTGCTCGAGGACGACTGCCAGTCCTACCTCGGCAGCCACCCGGGTGTGGACGGGCCCGATGCTGTCCTCGGCAAACCTATCGACCCGGCCACGCTCCTCGCGGTGCTGCGCGCCATTGAGGGCCGCACTTCACAGTCCCCGTCGTAGCAGCCGACCAGCGAACGCCGCCGCCGTCGCCGCGGAGCCCGCTCTCCTCTCGACGCTGCAGCGCTTCGCGAGCCACTTCGCCGCGGTGGCGCGCGGCGAGTTACGGCACAGAACGCACAGCGCGTTCCCCGCCGCGCGCGCCGGGCGACCGCGGTGTCTGGATCACTCGAGGTCGGCGACCGGCTCCCCGCTCTTGTCGAAGCGAAGGGTGACCCGCGAGATCCGGTCGAGCCGGAGGCCGTACCAGACCGCCTCGTCGCCGTCTTCGTCCACGACCTGAAGGTCCCGCTCCTCGGCTTTCTGCTTGGGCGAGAACTCGATGAACACCGATTCGCCGTCCTTGAGCAAGTCCACGCCCAGGACATCCTCCTCCCAATCCTGCACGGCGGACGGGGAAATGGAGACCGAGACGAGGGTGTAGCCCGTGCGGTTGACGAGGGTGAAGTCCTGCTGGCCAGCCCAGGCGGCACCGGCGAGACTCACCGCCGCCCCCAGCGCGGCCAGCACCCTGGCTCCGTTTCCCACGACTCGCCGGAACATCTCGAACCCCCCCCTGCATCAGAACTTGAGAGAATCGTACCAGCAGCCGCTCGCCGGTTGGCAACTGCGAATCGCCTCGGATGCGTCCGACCGACCCGCGGACCGCTACCGGCACGGCGCGCTCGGTCACCGGCAGACGCCCGCGAGGCGCCGGCAGGGGCACGGATTTCATGGCTACCTGGCGTTCTCCGACAAACCCGCGGGGTGGTGCCGCAGCCACCTGGGAGCAGCCGCGATGGGTGGGAAGGTGTCTCGCGCGGGTCTCCGGTGGCCGCGCCCCCGTCGTCCCGGGCGAGGGAGGACGGGCACTCGTGCCTGTCCAGCGAAATGTTGATGCCGGGGGGCGGTGGTGGGGTGGGGGCGGGTGGCGACCAGGGCGTTGTCGCGCGGCCGGACAGTCGCGCTGGGGCGAGCGCGGCCCGGAGTACGCCTGTTCCCGAGATCAACATGCTGACCCATAGTGATATACGAATTGAGATCGGTACCTTGAGATGGAGATGCGGCACGGGGCCCAATACCTGCGCGTGACGGCCGAATCAACCCGTAAGTGGGGTACCGGCGGCGGCGGAGCAAGCGTCGAGGAGAAGAGGGGCGACTGTTGCTTTTTTCGATCGCACGGGAGCGTGCGGGCGAGGTGTGGGCCGCGGGGCCGGGCGGGAAGGGGATGCCGGCGAGCGAGACAGGAGCAAGGAAATGGCGCGGAGAAAAACCACCACTTTAAGGGGGCTTGCAGCAGCTGTGGCAATGATAACGGCAGCGGCGTGGGGTGGCGGCCCGACGGTGGCCGCCACCTCGTATCGCTACTGGGTGCAGGTCGCGTCGCACACGTCGGGGCTGGCGGGAAGCCAGTGGCG
>JBBISY010000007.1:0-37521 GCA_037441065.1 Acidobacteriota bacterium
ACCGCTCTATGCGGGCGGTGCCATCCAGGCCGGACGGCGAGCCGCGCGGGGGGAAGCCGACGCCGCGGCCGCCAGCCGCCTCGCCGCCGAAGCCGACCTCCGCCTCCAGACCCGCCACGCCTACTGGCAGACCGTGGCGGCCCAGGCGCGCGTCGAGGCGGCGCGGGCCGCCTGGCAGCGCGCCGAGCGCCTGGTGGCCGACACCCAGGCACTGCTTCAGGCCGGCCTGGCCATTCCGGCCGACCTCCTGGGCGCCCAGGAGCGCGCCGCGAGCGCTCGCGTTGCCCTCGCCGGCGAAGAGACGGCGGCGGCCATCCAGCGCTCCCGGCTGGCGTCGCTGCTGCAGCTGTCCCCCACCGACACCCTCGAACTCGTGGACGCCCTCGCCACCACGTTGCCCCCCGCACCGCCGCCGCTGGAGAACTGCCTCGCGCAGGCCGCCGAGCGGCCCGAACTGGCCGCCCTCGAGGCCCATCGCACCGCTCTCCACTGGCGCGAGGCGGCGATCTGGGGAACCGCCCGCCCCGCCGTCACCCTGAGCGCCCAGTGGGACCTGGCGCGACCCAACAGTCGCTACTTCCCCCTGGCCGAGGAGTGGCACGACTCCTGGGCGGTGAGCGTGACGGCGGGCTGGCAGCTCTTCGACGGCGGCCGCACAGCCGCGGAGGCTGCCGCGGCCCGCGCCGCTGGCCGAGCGCTGGAGGCCCGCCAGGCGGACCTCCGGCGGGCCATCCAACTCGAGGTGGAGGCTGCCTGGCGCCAGCTCACCTACGCCCTGGGCACCGTGGAGGCGGCCGAAGCGGCCCTGGCCGCCGCCCAGGAGCGGCGGCGCACCAGCGGGGAACGCCTGGCCGCCGGCCTCGGGACCCTGCTGGAAGCGATGGATGCCGAGGCCGCCCTGGCCGCGGCCCAGAAGACGGTGATCGAGGTGCGGGCCACCGCCTGGCTGGCCCAGGCGGCGCTCCAGCGCGCGGTGGGACGGTGAGCGCGACACCCGCCGTGGTGGCCAGCGGGCTGACACGCCGCTTCGGCTCGTTCGTGGCCGTGGATCGCGTCAGCTTTCAGGTGGCTCCCGGCGAGATCTTTGGCTTCCTGGGCTCCAACGGCGCCGGCAAGACTACGACTATTCGCATGCTCTGCGGCCTGCTGCGCCCCTCTCACGGCTCCGCCTCGGTGCTCGGATTCGACGTGGCCCGCGACGCCCGCGCCCTCCGCCGCCGCATCGGCTACATGTCCCAGCGTTTCTCGCTCTACGCCGACCTCACCGCAGAGGAGAACCTCGCCTTTTGGGGTGCCGCCTACGGCCTCTCCGGCGCCCGGCTGGCGCGGCGCCTGGCCTGGGCACTCGAGGAGGCGGAGCTGGGGGACCGGCGCCGCACCCTCGTTCGCACCCTGCCGGCCGGCTTCCACCAGCGCCTGGCGCTGGTGGCCGCCCTCCTCCACGAGCCGGCGGTGGTGTTCCTGGACGAGCCCACTGCCGGGGTCGACCCCGAGATGCGCCGCCGCTGCTGGGCCCTCATCGACGCCCTCGCCGCCGCAGGGACCACGGTCTTCGTCACCACCCACCACCTGGACGAGGCGGAGCGCTGCCACCGAGTGGCCCTCATGCATGCCGGCCGGCTCCTGGCCCTCGACACGGTGGCGGCCCTGAAGGCGATGCTGGCGCCCGGCACGGTTCTGGAGATCCATTGCCAGCACCCGGCGCGGGCTCTCGGGGTGCTGGAACGGCTGGAGGGTGTCCTGGACGCAGCCCTCTTCGGCGACTCCCTCCACCTGGTGCTGGACCAGCCGGGGCGGCGGGATGCCGTGCTGGAGCGTCTGCGAAGCGCCGGCTTCACCTCGGTGCGCGCTGCCACCATCGACGCGACGCTGGAGGAGGCCGTCATCCACACCATCAAGCGCGCCGAAGCCGAAACCGGCCAGAACGCGGCGAGCCCTGCCCTCCCCCCCACCCCGGCTGCCGCCCAGCCTCGTGAGGCCAGCCGATGATCCGGCGCACCTTCGCCATTGCCGTCAAGGAGTTCCTCCACCTCCGCCGCGACTGGCGCACCTCGCTGGCGCTGCTGGGCATGCCGATGGTGCTGCTGCTCATCTACGGTTTCGCCCTCTCCTTCGACGTCCAGCACATCCGGCTCGCGGTGGTCGACGAGGACGGCACACGGCCAGCGCGGGAGCTCGGCGAATCGTTTCTGCGCTCCGGCACCTTCGATCTCGTGGCGACGCTGCGCGACCGGCGGCCGCTGCAGCAACTCTTCGACCGCGGCCGCGCGCAGGCCGCCCTCGTGGTGCCGCACGGGTTCGCGGCCGGCCTCGCCGCCGGCCGGAGGGTGACGGTGCAGTTCGTGCTCGACGGCTCCGACGCCCAGACCGCCGTCACCATCCTCGGTTACGCCAGGCAGATCGTCGCCGCCGCGGGCCTGCGACTGAGCGTGGCCGGCGCTCCCCCGCCGGTGGCGGCGCGCCCCGTGGTCTGGTACAACCCGGACCTCTCGTCGTCCCGCTTCCTCGTGCCGGGGCTCGTGGCGTTCATCCTCATGGTCACCTCGGTGGTCGCCACCGCCCTGGCGGTGGTGCGAGAAAAGGAGCGGGGCACGCTCGATTCGCTCCGCGCCACACCTCTGCTCGCGCTGGAGCTGCTGGTGGGCAAGACGCTCCCCTACCTCCTGCTGGCGTCCGGGGCCGCTGCCGGCTCGCTGGCGCTGGCGTGGGGGCTGTTCGGCGTGCCGGTGCGAGGTTCGCTGCTGTGGCTGGCTGCCGTCACCCTCCTGTTCCTGGCCGGCGGCCTCGGCTGGGGGGCGCTGATCTCGACCCTCGCCGACAGCCAGCAGGTCGCCTTTCAGATGGGGCTGCTCACCTCCATGCTCCCCACCCTCCTCCTCTCCGGGTTCATCTTCCCCATCTCCTCGATGCCGCGGGCGATCCAGCTCGTGACCCACATCGTGCCGGCCCGCTACTTCCTCGTCGCGCTGCGCGCCATCGTGCTCAAGGGGAGCGGACCGGACGTGTGGTGGACCCAGGCCGTGGCGCTCGTCGTCTTCGGCGTCGCCGTGCTCGCCCTCGCCACCGTGCGCACGGTGCGGAGCCTGTGATGCGGTGCGGCGCACCCCCCCGCCCCACCCCGCGGAGAGCCCGGTGAAGACCCTCCAGGCCCTTCTCAAGAAGGAGCTGCTGCAACTGCGGCGGGACCCCAAGATCCTGCCGATCCTCTTCGTTGCCCCCGTGTTCCAGCTCGTGATCCTGGGCTACGCCGCGACCACCGACGTCAGGCAGGTGGAGCTGGCGGTGTGCGACCTCGATCGCACCGCGGCCAGCCGCGGCCTCGTGGAGGCCTTCACGTCGTCCCGGTACTTCCGCGTCGTGAGCGCGCTGGACTCCCTCCACGAGGCGGAGCCGCTGCTCGAGAGCGGCGCGGCCCGCCTCGTGCTGGCGATCCCGGCCGGTTTCGCCGTGGGCCGAGAGCGGGGCACACCGGTCGCCGTCCAGCTCCTGGCCGACGGTTCGGACGCCACCAGCGGCACGATCGGCCTCGGCTACGCTGCCGCCGTGCTGCAGGGGCTGGCGGACGCGCCGGGCGCCGCGCCGGCGATCGAGCTGCTGCCGAAGGTCCTCTACAACCCCGACCTCTTGTCGCGCAACTTCATGGTGCCCGGGGTGCTGGCCATGATCATCATGGTGATGACGATGATGCTCACCGCCATGGCGCTGGTGCGCGAGAGTGAGGTGGGCACCATGGAGCAGCTCCTCGTCACGCCGCTCACACCCCTCCACATCATCATCGGCAAGCTCGTTCCCTACGCGCTGGTTGCCTTCGTCGAGATCCTCACGGCCCTCCCCGTCGCGCTCCTCTGGTTTGAGGTGCCGATGCGGGGGTCGTTCCTCACGCTCTTCCTGCTCACGGTGCCCTTCCTCCTCTGCACGCTCGGACTCGGGCTCCTCGTCTCGACGCTGTCGCGCACCCAACAGCAGGCCATGATGCTCGCGGCCTTCGTCTTCATGCTGCCGCAGATCTACCTCTCGGGCTTCGTCTTCCCGATCCAGAACATGCCCGAGGCGTTCCAGGCGGCCACCTACCTGGTGCCGCTGCGCTACTACGTGACCATCCTCCGCGGCGTCTTTCTAAAAGGGGTGGGGCTGGCGGTCCTGTGGCGGCAGGGCGCTACCCTCCTGCTCATGGCCGCAGCCATCCTCACCGTGGCGCTGCTCCGCTTCCGCCGCCGTCTCGGCTGATCCTCCGCCGGCGTGGCCGGGGCAAGTGGGTACCGGAGGGGGCGATAAGCCGGATTCTGTACCCGTCGGGAGACGGGCGGCGCTCATTCATCTGGGCTGGCCGTTGCCGGCCGGCTCGAGCGGCCTACCCGGGGATCCTCCGCCCGCCGAGCGGCGGACGGAACCGGTGGTGGAGCCCGTCGATCCCCCTATTTGGCCTTGCTCCGCACGGGGTTTGCCGTGCCCCTTGCCTCGCGGCTCGGGCGGTGGGCTCTTACCCCACCGTTTCACCCTTGCCCCGCCCGCGGCAGGGCGGTCTGTTCTCTGTGGCACTTTCCCTCGCGTTGCCGCGGCTGGGTGTTACCCAGCGTGCCTCCACCCGGAGTCCGGACTTTCCTCCCCGCCTCAGTGCGGGGCGAGCGCCAGCCCCCTCCGGTACCCGCTCCAGTCTAGCGCAGGTGGCGACGCCGCGAAACCCGCCGCCGCACGCGGGCCGGGGCCGAGGGCAAGCGTTCGATGCGGCCGTCCAGATCGAGAGTCTGCGGCTTCTCGGCGGCCTCCTCGCCGCCCGCCTTGCCGCGGCACGATGGCACCCGTTCCAGCTTCCGCCAGAAGGCCGAACTGCCCACCACCGCGGCCCCCCTGGCGCGGGCGCTGGCCGCCAGGGCACGGTCGTCGGTGGCCAGCACCCACCCCTTCCGCCCCGCCAGCAGCGCCACGATGGCGGCGTCGGCATCTCCGACGTACCGCACCTCCACCGCGCCCAGGTGTTCGATCGCTGGGGAGCCCGGCGGCGGGGCGCCGTCGAAGAACACCAGCACGCGCACCCGCTCGCGGCGGGCCAGCGCCAACGCGGCGCGCCGTATCGCTTCCCGGTCCCCTCCGCCCGCCAGGTTGTTGCCGTCGAGAACCCAGGGCATGGTCCGAGTGTCGGCTTGCGCCTATCCCCTCTTTTTGAGCGCAGCCAGCTCGGCCTGCGCCACGCTGTTGCTGGGGTCGTAGGCGAGGATGCGTTCGAGGCACTGCCGCGCACGGTCGGGACGGCCGCGCTGCGTCCAGAAGTGGGCGAGTTCCAGCCACGCGGCCGTGAAGGTGGGGGAGATGGTCACCGCCTGCCGCAGGTGATCGAGCCCCCGCTGCGTCCACATGGGGTTCTTGAACTCCAGCCGCGCGAGCTGAAAGAGACTCTCCGGCTCGGGGTTGAAGCGCACCGCCTGGTCGAGAAGCTGCACCGCCAGCCCCACGTCGCCCACCCGGATCGCTTCCTGCGCCCGCACCACGTTGGCCCGCGCCACCTCCAGCTGGGCCTTGATGCGCTCCCGGTCGTCGGACGACGGGTCGCCGCGCTGCTCGCGTCGCAGGCGCCGCTGCTCGTCGTAGGCGGCGCGGCGTGCGGGGTTGCTCAGCGTCTCGTACGCCTCCCGCAGCGCCGCCTGGATGCTCGCCAGCTCCCGGCGCAGCAGCCGCAAATGGGCCTCCTGCGAGCGGTCGGGGTGAAAACGACGCGCGCGCTCCAGGTAACGGTGGCGCAGTTGCTCCTCGTTGGCGTCCGGCCCCACGCCTAACCGCTCGTAGTAATCGCGGCGGCCAATCTCGCTCGCCAGTCGGAGCACCTCCTCGTGCTCGCGCTGCTCGCGCGCGCTGAACTGGATGGCGCCGTTGCCGTTGGTGGGCTGGGATCGTGCCGCCGCGTAGTAGGTAGGCTTGGCGGCGGGCGCGAGGGTGGACTCCACCAGTCCGGCCGCCAGCAGCGCCACGAGGGAACGGGTGAACTCGGCCTCCGGCAACGGCGCCACCCGGCGCAGTTGCACCGCCGTCCGCGTCCCGTCGATGCGCGACAACAGGTACGCTTCGTGAGGGTTGAGCGTCACGTGCTGGAACCTGAGGACGGCATCCTCGACGGTGCGCAGGTAGTGGAGGGGTTCGATGAGGTTGTCCAGGGCCGCCACATCCTCGACCTTCCGCACCGCCGCCACGATGAGCGAGGCGGTGCTCATCTCCAGCGTGGCGGTATCCAGGGGAAGCCGCTCGTTGGGGTGGAAGGCGTAGCTCGAGGCCGGCAGGATCAGCCGAGAGACGATGGTGACCGCCAGCGACTCCAGCTCCTCCTGGAGCCGGGGCAGTTCGAGGAACCCCTTCTGGACCAGGTAGGTCCCAAAGCGGACCCCCTCGGGTTGCTGGAGGAGCGCCACGGCCATCGCTCCCGGGTCCAGCACGCGCTGGCCGACCAGCCAGTTGCCCAGCTTCTCGTCCTCCAGCTCCGAAACCACCGCCCGCACCTGGCCGGCATCCAGCCACAGCGACCGCCGCACCCCCCCGGTCGTGACCTCCAGGCGCCCATCCTTGAGGCCGGCCACGAGGGAGCGCAGCACGGGCGGGAACTCACCCGCGCCGATTGTCCCCTCCTGCTGCATCGCCCAGGACATGGCGCGGAGATTCTGCCGCCTCCTCGACGCAAACTCAAGCCCCCGTCGTGCTCTGCTGCGGCTCGGGCCGGGCCGGCAGTGGCCGCATCGCCGCCGGCGCGGCGAGGGCGCGCGGACGCGCAGCCGACCGCCGGTCGGCGGCTGTCTGGCCTGTACTCAGCGCCGGCCTGTCCCTTCACCCGTCTCCGGTACCCGCACCACGTGCGGTACGAAGCCGCGGGCCAGGAACTGGGAGGGGACGCGCGCCACCGCCTTCTCGGCCTCCTCCCTCGTGGCGAAATGGCCCCACATGAGGCGGTAGCACCCCTCG
Source organism: Acidobacteriota bacterium (assembly GCA_037441065.1). GTDB lineage: Bacteria > Acidobacteriota > Thermoanaerobaculia > Thermoanaerobaculales > Thermoanaerobaculaceae > JACADV01. Next base: position 6,943 of record JBBISY010000007.1, read on the forward strand.
TCACCCTGTCCGAACGGCACCACCCGCAGCGCCTCCGCGTCCGCCTCCTGCCGCCGGTACAGGCGTTCCACCTCGGCCGGCTGGCAACCCCCGTCCACCGCCACCCCCCACGGTCCGCCAGGACCGGCGTCGCCGCTGCTTCCCCACGGCAGCGCCAGCGCCAGGTACGCCGCCACCGCCCCCGCCGCCAGCAGGAGCACGACCCAGCGCAGCCAACGACTCCGCGATCTCGCGGCGGGGCGGATCGCCTCCCGGCCGTTCTTCTCCAGGGGCACCTCGGCGAGGCGGGGTGCCACCTCGACGATCCCCGCGGCCAGCGCCGCCGCCAGCAGGAGCAGCACCGTGTTCTCCCCGTGGGGCGAGGGCTTGGCGATGTCGGCTGCGCTCCGCCGGTCGTCGATCTTGGCGAGGATCGCCATCCCCTCCTCGGTGAGACCCAGCGCGCCCACTCTCCGGGCGAAGTCCGGCAAGCGGCAGAGCACCACGGAGGGGTCCGGGAGCAGGTGCGGCAGCAGCTCGGAGCCCCTGGGCCCCAGCACCAGCTCCACCATCAGGTGCGGGAAGGAAATGGCCAGCTCCCCCTTCTTCGCTTCGGCCTCACCGTCGAAGGAAACCCGGGCCGCGGGGTCCAAGAAGAAGGCGAAGAGCGTCTCCGCCAGGGTTCTCTTGATGACGGCGTTCGCCTCCGCCTGGGAAACCTGCTGCCGTTCCACCGCTCGCTGCGCCTCGGCGAACCAATCCCCCCCTTCGGTGAGTCCGAAAGCCGCGGCGAGCCGATCCCCGTCGTAGCCCTCCGCCCCGACGATCTGCAACCTGCTCACGTGCAGCACAACCTCGCGGCCACCCCACTGCAGGCGGGCAGCACCCCTGCCGTTGCGTCCGACCCACTGCGAGAGCTGCAACGCTGCCGGTACCGTCCCCATGGGCACCACAGTAGCGCGAGCCGGCCCCGTCGTCAAAGGGGCTTCTCCGGATGGAGGACCTGCCACACCCGCCCGGCCAGGGCGGGGCCGAGGGCGGCGGCCAGCGCCTCCCGGCTGGCGGCTCGCACGCCGTCCACCGAGCCGAAGGCAGCGAGCAGTCGCCGGGCTCGGGCCGGCCCGATCCCCGGCACGGCCAGCAGCTGCGTGGCCAGCCGTCGGGCCCGCCGCCGCCGGTGGCCCGTCACGGCACGGCGGTGCGCCTCGTCGCGCAGGCGCTGGAGGAGGAGCCGCACCGGATCGTGGGGCTCCAGGTGGAGCGGCGCCCGGCCCTCGAAGAAGACCTCCTCGAACGACTTGGCGAGCGCCACCACGGGGAGTTCCACACCCACCTCCGCCAGGGCCCCCCGCGCGGCGGCAAGTTGCGGCCGTCCCCCATCCACCACCACCAGGTCCGGCAGCGCCGCCCCTTCCGCCTTCCGGCGTTGGTAGCGGCGGGCCACCGCTTCGGCAAGGGCGGCGGGGTCGTTGGCACCCTGGCCCGCACGCACGTTGAAGGAACGGAACTCGGAGCGCCGCAGCGCCCCCGCTTCCCACACCACCAGCGACGCCACCTGCGCCTCGCCTCCGGTGTGGGAGACGTCGAAGCACTCGATCCGCCGTACCGGCTTTGGCAGGGCCAAGAGTTCGGCCAAGCGCTGCGCCGTGCGAGCCGCCTCGCTGCGGGGGTGGCGGAAGCGCAGCCGGAAGCTCTCGCGGGCGTTGGCCTGGGCCAGTGCCAGGAACTTACTCGCGCGCCCCCGCCGCGGTGCGGCCAGCACCACCGGCCGACCCCGCTTGTCGCGCAGGTACCGTACCAGTATCGCCGCCCCCTCGGGCGCCACGGGCACCTCGATTCGCTCCGGGACCAGAGGGTTCGCTTCGTAGTACTGCGCCAGGAACGAGGCTATGAAGGCGGCGTCGGGCAAGACCTCCGCCCCCTCCCAGTGGTACTCCCGCTTGTCCACGAGCCGCCCCTCGCGGTAGAGCAGGACCACTACCGTGAGATCGTGCCCATCGCCCTCGACCCCTACCACGTCGCGCGAACCGGAACCCGCCACCTCCACGTGCTGCCCCTGCGCCAGCCCCTCCAGCGCCTGCAGCAGGTCCCGGTAGCGGGCCGCGCGCTCGAACTCCGAGCGCTCCGCCGCGCGCCACATCTGCGCCTCCAGGCGGGGGGCGAGCTCCCGGTGCCGCCCCTCCAGCAGCAGGATCACCTCCTCCACCGCCGCGGCGTACTCCTCCTCGGTGGTGAGACCGGCGACGCAGGGACCGAGACAGGCACCGAGATCGTGGTAGAGGCAGGGACGCGCCAGCCTGCCATCGATGGCGATGGAGCAGGTGCGCACCTGGGTGCGGGTGCGAATGAGGTCCATCACCCGCGCCGCCATGCCGTGCCCCAGGAAGGGGCCGAAATAGGCGTGCCCATCCTCCAGCACCCGGCGCGTGAGGAGGGCGCGCGGCCACTTTTCCCCGGTGGTCAGCTTCACGTAGGGGTAGGTCTTGTCGTCGCGGAGGGTGATGTTGTAGCGGGGGCGGTGGCGCTTGATGAGCCGGTTCTCCAGGATGAGGGCCTCCACCTCGGTGCCCGTGACGATGAACTCCAGGCGCCGCGCCCGGGCCAGCATCGCGGCGGTCTTCCCGCCCACCTCGCGGGCGAAGTACGAGAGGACGCGCCGGCGCAAGTTGCTGGCCTTGCCCACATAGAGCACCACGCCGCGCGCGTCCAGGAACTGGTAGACGCCGGGCCCCTCGGGTGCCAGCGCCGCCCGCTCGCGCAGCGCCACACCCGCCCGTCCCCGCTCCCCCTCCGCTAGCGGCACGTCGCCACCCCTCCCGCCACCATCCGCTCGTCCTTGGCCACGCGCGGATCCACCCCGAGCGGGTACCACACCACCCCCACCAGCAGCCGCCGGGCCGAAAACTCCTCCCCCGCCAGCTGCCGCGTCTCCACCGCAGCCGCGAGGCGAGCGAGGCCGGCCGCCGCTTCCTCCCCCCGCCACGTCCCCGCCCGCACCGCCGGCCCGACGCTCTGCAGCAACCGCCGCCGGAAAGCCTCCGGCGACTCGCCGGGGCGGGACACGATGCGCAGGGTCGCGTGGCGGGAGAGGGTGGGGCGGAGTGCCGCGAGGAGTGCTACCGCCACCTGCTCCGCCTCCCTCGCCTCGAGCCGGAAATCGCCCTCGCGCTGCTGGGGCGGGGGCTCGCCCGCCGTGCAGGAGCGCAGCTCGGGCGAGAAGGGCACCGCCCGCTCCCAGCACACCGTGCCCTCCTCCACCGGCGCCGCTCGGTGGAGCCAGGCATCCTCGCGGACCTCCCATTCGTCCACCCGCAGATGCGCCAGAACCCCCACCTCCACCCACGGTCGAAAGCGGGTCGCCCCCCGCGCGTGCACCGTCCTGCTGGGCAGCACCTCGATCCTCGCCACGGCGGCATGGTACACTCCGGACGCGTCCGGGAGGCCCGGTGAAGCGAGACCGCCAGGAGGAGTGGAACGGCCAGCTGGGGCTGTTCGAGGACAACGACAGCCGCAGTGCCCCCCTCGGCCGAAACATCCTCGTTTTCGACCTGGAAACCCAGCGTTCATTTCAAGAGGTCGGGGGCAGGTCGCAGGCCCGCCAGCTGGGTCTCTCCGTGGGGATCGTCTGGTCCTTCCGGGACCAGTCGTTCACCAGCTATTTCGAGCCCGATGTGGAGCGACTCGTGGCCGCGCTGACCGGAGCCGAACAGGTGATCGGCTACAACCTGCTGGGGTTCGACTACGAGGTGCTCAAGGGGTACCGCGACGTCCCCCTGGAGCGGGTCCCCACCCTCGACATCATGGTGGAGTTGCAGCAGCGCCTCGGCTTCCGCCCCAAGCTGGACTCGGTGGTGGGCCCCACGCTGGGGGCGGGGAAGACTGCCGACGGCCTCCAGGCGCTGGAGTGGTACCGCGAGGGCCGGCTGGACCTCATCGAGCGCTACTGCACCGAAGACGTCCGCCTGACACGGGACCTCTACCTCTTCGGGCGCCGCAACCGCTACGTGCTCGTCGCTCGCGCCAGCGGGACCCCGATGAAGGTCCCCGTCGACTGGTAGAGCTTCCACCCCGCCGACGGCGCCGGCGCTGCCTCCCCCTCGAGACGGCAGGAACTCCGAACCCCCGCGCCGCCCCGCTCAGTTCTTGTGGGCGTGCACAACGGCCCGGTCGAACGCGACGCGCCGGTGGTGGTCGGTGCCGTCGTGGCATCCGTCGCAGGTGGCCTGGGTCGGAATGAGCAGGCCTGCGGCCACCGCCTTCTGGCGATCCTTCATGATCTGGCTCGAGCGGTAGGCCGATCCGGGGCCGTGGCACCCCTCGCACTGGACCCCCGCCAGGGCCTCGTCCCGGTTCGTGGCGTGGCAGGTGAGGCAGGCCGGCTCGAACTCCCACTTCGTCGAGGTCTTGGCGGTGTCGGTGGCGCGCGCGTGCCTCGTCGTGACCCAGGAGTCGTACTGGAGCTTGTGACACATCTTGCACTGGGCTGCCCCGACGAAGGTGGGCCTCGGGCCGGCGCCGAGGGCCAGAACCGCTGCCAGCGCCACCGCCGCTCCTGCCACCACCGCCTGCTGCCGCATCGCCTTCCCTTCGCGCGCCCGGACGCGGGACGCACCCCATGCTAGCAACGCCGGCATCGAGGCACAACCGCCGCCGGAGCAGGCGGTGCGACCCCATTCGGGGCACGTGGCCGCCGCGATCGGGCAGAATATTCCCCGCGTCGGTCGGGTTGCCGACCGTGGAGGTCGTTCGTGCGCCGAGACTTTCTCGTCCTGCTGACCCTGGCCCTCGCCGCTGCCGCCGCGGCCCAGCCTGCCACGGTCGTCACCGTGACCCCCAGCTTCGAGGGGGGGCCGCCGCAACCTGACCGCTGGGCCACGCTGCGCATCGCCGTCACGGTGGAGGAGGGGTGGCACGTCAACTCCAACGCGCCGCTGGATCCTTACCTCGTGCCCACCAGCGTCGCGGTGAACCTGCCCCCGGGTTGGCAGGCGGAGCCGCCGCAGTTCCCCCGCCCTCGCCTCGCGAAGTTCTCCTTCAGCGACGAGCGTGTCTCGGTCTTCGACGGGCGCTTTGCGGTGCGGGTGCGGGTACGGCCCGCAGCGGGGGCCGAGTGGCCCGCCGCCCTCACCGGCACGGTCACGGTGCAGGCCTGCAACGACCAGCAATGCCTTCCACCCACCACCCTCACCTTTGCCCTGCCCCTGTCCGGTCCCGGCCTGGCCTCCGCCGGCGTGGCGGCCCCTGCCGGGCCGACTACCAGCGAGGCTGGCGCCGGCTCCCCCAACCCCTTCGCGGAACGTACCCTGCTGGTCCAGCTCCTGCTCGCCTTCCTCGCCGGCCTGGCCCTCAACCTGACCCCCTGCGTCTACCCGCTCATCCCCATCACCGTCGGCTTCTTCGCCGCCCAGCCTGCGACCCAGCGCCGGGGCACCTGGCCTCTCGCCGTGGCGTACGTGCTGGGCATGGCGGTCACCTACTCCACGCTGGGAGTGCTCGCGGCCCTGACCGGCCGCCTCTTTGGCTCGGCGCTCCAGTCCCCCTGGGTCGTGGGCCTCCTGGCAGCGCTCATGCTGGCGCTGGCGGCCTCCATGTTCGGCCTGTGGGAGCTGCGCGTGCCGGCTTGGGCCACGCGAGTGTCGGGCGGCCGCAGCGGGCTGGGCGGCGCGTTGATCATGGGTCTGGTGGTCGGGGTCGTGGCGGCCCCTTGCATCGGCCCCTTCGTGCTCGGGCTCCTGACCTACGTGGGGCAGCGCCAGGACGTGGTGGTGGGCTTCTCGCTCTTCTTTGCCCTGGCGATGGGACTGGGCATCCCCTACCTCCTGCTCGCCATGTCCACCTCGCTCCTGCAGCGCCTACCCGCCTCCGGGGCCTGGATGCTCGGCGTCCGACAGCTCTTCGGCGTCCTGCTCGTCGGGCTAGCCGCCTACTTCGTGGCGCCGCTCCTGCCGGAACCGTGGGGGCAGGGACTGCTGGCGGCCACCGTAGGACTGGGCGGCGCGTACCTCCTGCTGGTGGCCCGGCCCGGGCACGAGCACGCGGTGGTGGACCGCTTCATGCGCCTGGCCAGCGCCGCCCTCCTCGTCGGCGCGGTGGCGCTGTGGCCGCGCCCCCCGGCCCCCGAGCGGGCCGGGCTAGCGTGGCAGGCGTACGACGCGGCGCAGGTGGAGGCGGCCATCGCCGCGGGAGGTCCGGTGGTGCTGGACTTCTACGCCGACTGGTGCCTCCCATGCAAGGAGCTGGACCGAAACACCTTTTCGGATCCGGAGGTGGCCGGCCGGCTGGCCTCCTTCTCGCGGTTCAAGGTGGACCTCACCAGCTCGAACGCGACGACGGAGGCGGTGCGGGCTCGCTACGGCGTCGCCGGCGTGCCCACCGTCGCGTTCTTCCTGGGCGGGGCGGAGGTCGCCCCGGCGCGGCTCACCGGCTTCGAGGAGCCCCGCCGCTTCTTGGAGCGGCTGGACCTCGTGACCTCCCAGCGCCGCTAGGGGCCGCGCAGCGGCGGTCTGCTGCTCCCATCACGATTCGCACTGCTCGGTGCCGGCACTCTCGCGGGCGGCTTCGCGGCCGCCCCACTTCCACACCGCCTCGTCCTCGTCGAACTCGGGCAGGCGCGGCGGGCGGCCGCGCTGGGCGTTGGCCCGCCACTCCCAGAGAATCGCCCACTTGAGGTAGGTGCCGAAGGACTGCAGAGCGCAAAACACCAGGCCCGCCATGCCGTCGAGAAAGCCAAGCTGGAACACGTACATCCGCAGGAACCGCCAGGCGGGCCGGACGAACACCTCGAAAAAGCCGGCCCGCTTCCCCGTCTTCCACCCCTGCGCGGCGCCCCAGAAGCCGTAGGTGACGATCCGCGGCAGGTACTGGTCGAAGGACTCGATCATGAAGTGAAGCATGGGGTTGCGGAGCACCGGGGCGGGGCCATCGGTGCGCATGTCCGCGTGCACCCTGCGGTTGGGGTACCGGCCCGCGCCGCGCTTGACGAGCCGGACGACCCGGTCGTTCTGCCAGCCGGAGAAGCGGATCACCCGGTCCATGAAGTACACGCGGCGCTTGATGGTGTAGGCGTTGTGCCGCGGCCCCCGTTGCAGCAGCTCGCGGATCTCCGCCTGCAGCTCGGGGGTGCACCGCTCGTCCGCATCGAAGATGAGGAGCCACTCGTACCCCGCCTGGTCCATGGCCCAGTTCTTCTGCGACGCCGAACCCAGGTAACGCCGCTGCAGGACGCGCACCTTGGGGTAGGAGCGGGCGATCTCCACCGTCCGGTCGGTGGAAAAGGAGTCCACCACGAGGATCTCGTCGCACCACAGGAGCGACTCGATACAATCCCCGATATTCCGTTCCTCGTTGAAGGTGGTGATGATCGCCGAGACGCGGGGTGCCTCGGACGGCTGCTGCGAGTTCTCGCCCATGCACGACCCCCGCACCCATCTTACACGGTGTCGGGTTGACGCGTCCTGTCGGCCCCTTGCGCCACGTGGCGAGGCACGCTAGCGTGGGAGGGTGGAGCTCGCGCCCGCCACCTGCCAGCGCCTCGTGGAAGCAGCGCGGCGGGTCCGCGCCTCGGCCTACGCCCCCTACTCGCGGTTCCGTGTAGGCGCCGCCGTGCTAGCCGAAGACGGCCGGGTTTTCGTGGGGTGCAACGTAGAGAACAGCTCCTTCGGCCTCACGATCTGTGCCGAACGGAACGCGGTGGCCGCCGCGGTGGCCGCCGGCGCCCGCCCCGTAGCTGTAGCCATCGTGGGGGACACCGATCACCTGCCGCCCTGCGGCGCGTGCCGGCAAGTTCTCGCCGAATTCGCCCCGGACATGCCCATCATCCTGGGGGCACCGGACGGCTCCTCGTGGCAGAGCACCTCGCTGGCCGAGTTGCTGCCGTCCCTGTTCCGATTCCCCGCCCGTTGAGGGGATCAGCTGCGCCGACGGCGGAGGAAGCGGTAGTCCGGCACGCCGTACTCCTTGATCTTGGCGATGAGCGCCCCCCGGGAGATGCCCAGGATCTTCGCGCCGCGGGACTGGTTCCCCTTCACCCGCCGCATCACCCGGTCGATGAGCATCTGCTCGACGCGGGGGATAATCTGTTTGAGGTTGTCCGACGCCAAAAGCTCCAACAGCTCGGCGTTGGCATCGCCCGAGGAGGCCACGCCGGCGGCGGACACCATCGCCTCGCAGCGCACCATCTCCCCGTCCGGAGTGGCGGTCACTAGCCGGTTGATCTCCCCCACCAGCTCGGCCATCTCGCCTGGGTATTCGCGGGAGAGGAGCACGTTGAGACAGTCGAGAGAGATGCCGCGCAGCGTCTTCCCCTGCTCCGCCGCCACCCGCCGCAGCAGCGCGGCGATGGTGAGGGGGAGATCCTCGCGCCGCTCGGCCAGGCGCGGCACCCGCAGCATTCGCTTGGAAAAGAGCATGAACAGCGAGGAGGAGATCCTGCCCTTCTGCACCAGGGCCAGAGGATCCTCCCCGCAGGTCACCACCCACCGCACCGCGTTGGGCGCGGGCACGTCCCGTTGCTGGGCCGAGATCAGAGCCGCCAGCTCGGCCTGCAACGCCGCCGGCACCTGCTCCAGATCCCGCACCACCAACAGGCCCCCGCGAGCCCGAGCCACGGCACCGCCCGACTCCGCGGTGAGAGAGGGGTGTCCGTCGGGGCCGAACAGCTCCACGCGGGCCCGGTCCAGGTCCGTGTCGCGGGCCGAGAAGAGCACCACCGGGCGCCCGCTCACCGGGCCGAGGGTGGCGAGGATCCGCGCCACCTCGGTCCGTCCTGCCCCCGCCGCACCGCAGATCAGGACCGGCTCGTTCCCCTGTGCCGCCGCGAGGAGGCCCGACCGCAACACCTGCATCGCCTGGGAGGTCCCGGGGAGGAGGACCTCGAGGCGCTGCTTCGCTTCCAGCTCCCAGCTCAGGAAGCTGCGATCCTCCGACTCCACGTCGCGCCAGTACAGCCCCAGGAGTCTGCCCACCTCGCAGAGCAGGGCGATCCCCTCGTTCCCCAGCGCGCCCACGGGACGGGCCGCCAGGACCGCGGCCACCTCCCGCTCGGGCGTGATGGCGGGGATGGCCACCAGCGACGCTCCCCCCTCCGTCAACAGGGCGAAGCGGCCGGAGACGGCAAACTCGTCGAGGGCGCGGCGTGGCAGGCGGGGCAGATCCCCCACCCAGCAGGAGGCGAGGGCGAGCGGCGTGGCCGATTCGGTCGGGACGAGAATCGCCACCTCCACATCCGGCAGCGCCGTGCGCAGGACGTTCACCGTTTCCTGGATGCGATCCGGGCGCTGGTGGCCGAACAGCTCCAAGAGCTTGGACCTCGCCTCCGCAAACCCGGCCGGGTCGGGGCGGAACACCACGGCGTCGGCACCTTCCCGAGCGGCCTTCGGGGGGGCCGCGGGCAGCGGCACCGTCTCGCCCGCCCCCACGCCGCCGTTGTCCTGGCCGCGGAAGATGATGGTGGCTGTCCCCAACCGCACCTTGTCGCCGGGGTTGAGCACGCCCCGCGACCGACGCTCGCCGTTGAGCACCACCGTCTGCTTCTCGGAGGTGACGAAGGTGAACACGTCGCCGTTGCGGTGAATGGTGAGGTGGCGCTCCGCCACGCCAGCGGAGCGGATCACCACGTCGTTGCGGCTGGAGGAACCGACGCTGATCGCCGGTTTGGCAAGACGATAGGTGAGGACCGCTCCGTTATCAGATTCCACCGAGAGCAGGATCATGGCGCCTCCACACGGTCACGCACAATGTACCGCTTCCGATCACTCAGCGCAAGACCCGCCAGGCTGAGAGGGAGAGTGTTTGATTTCCGAGCGATGGCCCGGCCGGAGAGAAACATCGTGTCCACCTGCTGCACGCCAGATCTCGTGGCCGAATAGGCACCGGCGCCAGGGTCTGGCTACGCCTCCCCAGCCCCCGTGAGCCGCTCCAGCCGCTCCGCGGTGGCCGGAAAGCAGCGGGCCATCCAGGCGAAGAAGGCGGCGCTCCACGGTATCACCCGCTCCCCCCCGCCCCGCTCCCCGAGGCGGATCACCGCCGCCGCCACCCGTGCGGGCGCCAGCACGGGCACGAGGAGCCGCGCCAGCCGCGGCAGTTTGCCGTGCGGCACCCCCTCGAGGATGAGGCCCGTGGCGACCGGGCCGGGACAGAGCCAGCCCACCCCCACCCCCCGCTCCACGAGCTCCAGACGCAGGCACCGCAGGTACTGGTTGAGAGCCGCCTTGCTCGCGCCGTAGGCGCTGCCGCCGCGGTACGGGATGAGGCCGGACAGCGACGAGACGGCCACGAGGGCGGAGGGGGCACCGGCCTCCAGGTGCGGCACCGCCGCGCGAACCGTGGCCATGGCCCCGAGACAGTTCACGCGGAACACGCGCTCCAGCTCGGCGTGCGGCAGCGCCGACGCGGCGGCGTGCACCCCCACCCCCGCGTTCACCACCACGAACCGCAGACCGCCCAGCTGCGCCGCCGCTTCGGCCACGGCGTGATGCACCGCCTCGGGGTCGCTCACGTCCGCCGGCACCATCAGCGCCCGCCCCCCCGCGGCCTCGACCTGCTGCGCCACCTCGCCCAGCTGCTCCCGTCGGCGCGCCAGCAGGGCCACGGCACAGCGGCGGCGCGCCAGCGCCAGCGCCACTTCCGCACCGATGCCAGCGGAGGCCCCGGTCACGAGGCACGGCAGGGATGCAATCCGCATCGGCCCGTATCATCGCACACCCGCTGCTATACTGCACCGGTGCTTGCGCTACGGGGTCTCGAAGTGCAGCCGCCGCTGGTGTTGGCTCCCATGGCCGGCGTCACGGACCGCGACTTCCGGCTGGCCATCCGGAGACTGGGGGGCTGCGGCCTGGTGACGATGGAGTTCCTCTCCGCCGAAGCGCTCCTGCGCCGCTCGCCGAAGACCCTGCAGATGGCCCATTTCTCCCCCGAGGAGCGGCCCATCTCCATCCAGGTCTTTGGATCGGACCCCGAGCGGATGGCCGAGGCCGCCGCCCTGGTGGAAGCGATGGGGGCGGACGCCTGCGACATCAACATGGGGTGCCCGGCCAACCGCGTGCTCAAAGGGTGCGCCGGGGCGGCGTTGATGGCCGATTTCCCCCGCGCCGCACGGATCGTGGCGGCGGTGCGCCGGCGCCTCGCCATCCCCTTGACCGTCAAGTTCCGCCTCGGGCTCAGCGAGGAGCGTTTCACCTACCTGGAGCTGGGGCGCCTGTGCGAGGCGGAGGGGGCCGACGCTGTCACCCTCCATCCCCGCACCGCCCGCCAGCAGTTCAGCGGCCGCGCCGACTGGCGGCACGTGGCCCGCCTCAAGGAGGCGCTCCGCATTCCCGTGATCGGCAACGGCGACATCGCCTCCCCCGCCGAGGCGTGCCAGCGCCTGGTCGAGTCGGGCTGCGACGCGGTGATGATCGGTCGCGCCAGCCTCACCAACCCCTGGATCTTTCAGCAAACCGCCGCCGCCCTGGCCGGCCAACCAGCGCGCGAGGCGTCGCTGGCCGAGAGGGCCCGGCTCATCCTCGGCCACTTCGAGGAGGTGCTCGCTCGGGAGGACGAGCGCACCGCCCTTCGCAAGCTGCGGAAGTTCACCGGCTGGTACACCCACGGCCTCCCGCAGGGCCGCCTCCTGCGCCGGCGCCTGTCCGAGCTCCGCTCGGCGCAGGAGGTGATGGAGGCGGTGCGGCACTACTTTGCGGAGCGGAGCGCCGCGTGAGCCAGCCCCTCCTCCCGGCCTCCATCCCGGAAGCCATCGCGGCGCTGCACGCCGACCTTCCGGACCACATCTTCACCCCCGCGTTCAAGGACGCATGCCTGTACCTCGACCGCTTCGTGGGCGCCCTGGCCGTGGAGATGGCCCGAGACCTGGGCCTGGCCGTCGGCACGACCCACGCGGTGGACTCGCTGCTCGCCCAGCGCCAATGGAGCGAGGCGGGCCGGCTGGCACTGCGCTGGCTCTTCGAGACGCTGACCCTCTACGGCCACGCCACCCCCACCGGGGACGGGTGGCGGCTGGAACACCTCGCCCTGCCCACCCCGGCCGCGGCCATCGAGGCCGAAGCCCTCGCCTCGCACCCGCGCGCGGCCCCCGCTTACGAGGTCCTGCGCACCGCGGCGGCCGCCCTGCCCGCCGTCCTGGCCGGCACGGTCCGGGGCGAGGACGTCCTCTTCGGGGCGAACACCCTGTCGCTGTGGTTTTCCTACTTCTCCAACGACAATCCCCACTACGCCCCCACCAACGCCATCTGCGCCGCGGCCCTGGCGCGGGCCCTGCCGCCGGCAAGCCGCATCCTCGAGGTGGGAGGAGGCGGTGGCAGCGCCGGGCTCGCCATTGCCGCGGAGTTGGCGGCGAGCGGCAAGCCGCCTGCCTTCTACCTCTTCACCGAGCTGCAGCCGGCCTTCCTGCGCCGCGGCGCCCGCCTGCTCCAGCCGGCCCTGGGGGAACGCTGCACCTTCGCCGCGAAGACGTACGACATCAACCAGGATCCAGCCGTCCTGGGCATCGAAGAGGCGAGCCTCGATGCGGTGGTGGCCGTCAACACCCTCCACCTGGCCAGCGACCTCGTGCCCACCCTGCGCCGCCTCTCCCGCCTGCTGCGCCCCGGCGGCGCCCTGGTCCTGGGCGAGGCGATGCGCCCCGAACACACCGGCACCGTCCACCTGGAACTCCCCTTCGCGCTGCTGGACAGCTACGCCCGCGTGCAGTTGGACGAAGATCTCCGCCCCCGCCCCGGCTTCCTCACCGTGCGGCAGTGGCAGCGCGCGCTGGCAGCGGCTGGGCTCCGCGATGTCGCGGTGCTGCCGGCGGCCATCCAGCGCTGCGCCGAGCTGTACCCTGGGTTTTACGCCGGCGCCGTGGTGGGACGGCGCTAGGTCTGTCTTCAGGGGAGCAGCACGCCGGTGCCCGGCTCCCCAGCCACCACCTCGCCCACCACTGTGGCGCGCACCTCTCGGCGGGCCGCCTCGGCCACGAGACGCGGCGCGTCAGCGGCTGCCACGGCCGCCAAGAGGCCTCCGGAGGTTTGGGGGTCGCAGGCGAGGGCCAGCGTCTCTTCCGCCACGCCATCCAGCTCCATCCGGCGAGCCACCCACTCGCGGTTGGCCACTAGCCCCCCGGGGATCATCCCGGCCTGCACCGCCTCGCGGGCGGCGGGCAGGAGCGGCAGCGCACCGCCTCGAATGCGGATCGCCACCCCGCTGGCCTCCGCCATCTCCAGGGCGTGCCCCAGCAGGCCGTACCCCGTCACGTCGGTGAGCGCGTGCACGCCCACGGCCCGGCAGGCCTGCGCCGCGGCCCGGTTCGTGGCGACCATGGAGGCCAGCAACTCCTGGCGCGCCGCCTCCGGGAGCCACCCCTGCTTCAGTCCCGTGGAGAGCACTCCGGTCCCCAGAGCCTTGGTGAGCACCAGGAGATCGCCGGGGCGAGCGCCGGCGTTGGTGAGCACCTGCGCCGGGTGAACGGTGCCGGTCACCGCCAGCCCGAAGGTGAATTCCGGACCCTTGACGGTGTGCCCCCCCAGCAGCACGACCCCCTCCCCCTGGAGCACCGCACACCCCCCCGCGAGCGTGTCGTGGAGCACGGAAAGGGGCAGCGTCCCCTTCGGAAAGGCGCATACGGCCACCGCCGACAGCGGCTCCGCCCCCATGGCGTAGATGTCCGAGAGGGCGTTGGCGGCGGCGATGCGACCGAAGTCGTAGGGGTCGTCCACCACCGGGGTGAAGAAGTCCACCGACTGAACCAGCGCGAGCGTTTCCGACACCTGCAGCACGCCGGCGTCGTCGAAGCTCGTGCCCCCCACGAGCACCCGCGCGTCCCCCGGCTGCTCGATCCCCTCCAACACCGCGTGCAGGTCCGCCGGACCCAGCTTCGACGCTCAACCGGCACAGGCGACGAGGTGCGTCAGCTTGAGGATCTCCTCCTCGCTCACGCCGCCATCATACGGCACCCGCTCGCCCCTGCAGAAAGGGCGACGGCCGCTCCTCCCCCGCCGTATACCCCTCGAAGAGGCCGCCCCACCGGCGGCAGGAGGATCCGTGAGGGAAGCGCATCGCCTCAGCTTCACCGGCTCGGGGTTCGAGCCGCTCGCCATCGCCCTGCTCCTGCTGCTGCTCCTGGCCTCCCTGCTCCCCTGACCCTCGCGCCGCAGCCTTCGCCCTGGCGCGGCGGCCCGGCTCGCGGCCTCAGCGAGCGCGCGTCGGGTACACTGTCGCGGGGGTGCGGCATGGGGGAACGAACCCGGGCAGTCCTCGAATGGGATGGTGACCTGCGCTTCCGCGCCCGCTCCGGCTCGGGGCACGAGGTGGTGCTGGACTCCACCTCCCGGCCGGACCATGCGGGACCCAGTCCCATGGAGCTGTTCCTCACCGGGGTCGCCGGCTGCACCGCCATCGACGTCGTGGCCATCCTGGACAAGATGCGGCTCCCCCTCACCGCCTTGACGGTCGAGGTTGCCGGCGAGCGGGCCGCCACCAACCCCAAGCGGTTCACCGCCATCGAGCTGCGCTACCGCGTCCGGGGGGCCAACCTCCCGCGGGAGAAGGTGGAGCGGGCGGTGTCCCTCTCCCTCTCCACCTACTGCTCGGCTGTGGCTTCCCTCCACCCGGACTGCCGGGTCACCACCGCCATCGACCTGGAAGCTGACTAGCGCGGTGGGACGAGGAGCTGCGAAGGGGGGACCAGGCGCACACCGGTGCCCTCCAGACGCGGGAGTTCCACCGCCAAGGTGTCGATGGTTACCGGGTGGACGTGCCCGATGGCCAGCGCCGAGCCCGCCGCCCGGGCTTCGGAAATCGCCCGCTCCAGGGCCCTCCGGATCGCCAGCGGTTCCGCCACCACGTCCAGGAAGACATCCCGTTCCGCCGCCCGCACGCCCACCTGCCCGGCCACCTGGAACGCCACCGAATCCGGCGTCGTCCGCGAGTCGACGAAGTAGAGGCCGCGAGCTCGCAACTCGGCCATGAGCAGCCGCATGAGCCGCCGATCCGCGGTGGCCCTCGACCCCATGTGGTTGTTGAGTCCCCGCGCCGTGGCCACCACCGAGAGCGCCGCGTCCAGGCGCGCTCGCACCTCCTCCGGGGACTGGCCCACCTCCAGCCCCCCGGGGCCAGGGCCGGGCGCAGCCCCCGGCTGCGGTTCCATCGGCATGTGCAGCAGCACCTCTCGCTTCCCCGCCCCCAGGGCACGCGCCACCGCCGACGACTGCGCCGCGTTCGGCAGCACCGCCACCGCCACCGCCACGGGGAGCCTCTCGATCTCGGCCACCGCCGCCAGCGAGTTGCCGGCGTCGTCCAGCAGCACCGCCAGGCGGGGGGGGTGCGTCGCGTTGGGCCGCCGGGCGGGCCGACGCCGCGCCCGCTCGCCCAGGACGACCACCCGCACCGGTTCCCCGGCCAGACGTCCCTCGAGCCGCGCCAGCCCGTAGCCGCCACCCTCGGCCAGGGGCAGCGCTTCTACCCGCTCGCCGCGGTTGTGGGCCGCCGCCTCCACCGCCAGCACGAACCCCGCCACGTCGAACGATGGGGGGGCGTGCAGCGTCACCTCGTGCCCACCCCGCTCGCCCGCGAGGGGTTCCACCACGATCCGGTCGCGGCTACAGCCGTACCGCTCGGCGAGGGCGAGGAGGGTGCTCTCGGCCGAGTCGGCCTGCGGCCGGGCCTCCGGCGGGTGCCAGCGTCTCGTCACCAACACCGCGGCCACCGCCGCCGCCAGCAAGGCCACCGCCAGCGCGACCCGCCACCTCCCGCCCGGGCGAACCGTGCGGCGAGCCGCGGCCCTAGGCCGCCTGGCGCTGCGTGCCGGCACCCGCGATCTCCAGGGCCCTCGCCAGGACCGGGTCCTCCCCCTCCCGCATGCGCACCGCCTCGTCGGGGACCAGGCCGTGGCCGATCAGACCCTTGCCATCGGGCCCGAGGCACCAGGTCGTGGCGAGCCACAACGTACCATCCCGCACCGGCACGGCCTGGCGTTCGCCGGTGTCGCCGTAGCTCGGGCCGCCGACCAGCGTGGCGCCAGCGCGTTTCAACGCCGCCGCCGCCACCTCCCCGGCTCGCGCCGTGGTGCCGTCGATGCATACCACCACCTTCCAACTGCGATTGGGACCACGAGCCCGCAGGCTGCCTCCCGAGCCGCCGCGCCGGGCCAGGGGCACCTCCACCTCGCCCCCCGCCACCACAGCGGCCAGCTCCACCGCACCCTGGCGGTCGCCGAGGACGACCCCCCGCAGGTCCACCACCACCCCCACCCGCTCGCCGAGGCTGCTCAGCGCCTGGCGCAGCTGGGGCGCCGCCTCCTCGCCCAACGCCGTGGGCCGCACCACCACCACCTTGCCGCGCTCTTCCACCGCGGGCGAGGCCACCTGCACCGCACCGGGCGCCAGTACCACGGCCCGCTTGCCGCGCAACCAGCGGTCGATCACCTGCACGGTGACCTGCTCGCCGCGCCGCTCCGCCTCCGCCAGGCGCACCTCGGCCCGCCACAGAGGCTGGGCGCGCAGCGGTTCGCCGGCCACGCTCTCCAACAGCTCGCCCCGCACCAGGCCGGCCCGCTCGGCCGGCGAGCCCGGCACCACCTGCAGCACCACCGGGTAAGAGGAACGGATCCCGAGCACCACGCCGAACGCCGGCACCGCCCGCCTCCTCACCTCCAGGAACCCCGGGAACTGGCCGTGGCCGACCCACGCCCCCCCCGGGTCGCCGGCTGCCACCAGTGCGGCCATCGCCCCCTGCTCCAGCCGCTCGACACTCACCTCCTCCACGTAGGAGGTCCTCACCATCGCCACCACCTGGCCGAACAGCCCGGCCAGCCGGTAGAGGCCGCCCGGCGGGCCGCCAGCCACCCCCGAGGCCAGCGCCGCCACGGCACCTGCTGCCGCCAGCGACGCCCCCAGAAACCACCGTCCACGCCTCACGTCGTCCTCCGCTTGCCGATGGGCCGCAACCACAGGAGCGGATCCTGCGGCTTGCCCCCCACTCGGATCTCCAGGTAGAGGTTCGGCTCCCCGGCCGTCCCGCCCCCGGTCATCCCCACCGGTTCCCCCATCGTCGCCCGCCCCCCAGAGCGTACCAGAACGCTGGCCAGCCGCCCGTAGAGCGAGTACACCCCGCGGCCGTGGTCGAGGATCACCACGTTGCCGTACCCCGAGACGAACTGGGCGTGGACCACCGCACCGGAGGCCACGGCGTTGACCACCTGACCCGACGCCACCTCCAGGTCGATGCCGTGCGACACCGTCACCGTGCCGTAGCGCGGGTCGCGCTTGGCGCCGAAACGCGTCACGATGCGCCCACCTTCCACGGGCCAGGGCAACCCCCCTCGCAGGTAGCGGGGGTCGGGCGTCACCCGCTCCACCCCGTCGGTCACCACCCCCCACAGCCGCTCCAGGCGGGTTTCCGCCTCCTCGGCCGAGGCCAGCGCCACGGCGCGCTCTCGCCGCTCCCCTTCCAGGGCGGCCAGCTCCGAGAGGATGCGGCGTCGCGTGGCCTCCAGGTGCTGGCGGCGCTCCACCAGCTGCCGGGCCGCCTCGTCGGCCTCGGCGTGCCGGCGCGAGAGCTCCGCCAGCCGGGCATTGCGTGCCGCCAGCACGTCCGCCACCCGCTGTCGCTCGACCTCCTGCTGCCGCACGAGGGCCAACACTGTGGTCACGCGCACCGCCACATCCGTCCCCGAGGCCACGGCGTGCAGGAGCAGCGGCGCCAGGCCCGGCCGACCCAGCAGCGCCAGCATCCCCAACTGGCGTTGCAGCTGGGCAATGGCTGCCTTGTGCGCCGCCCGCCCCGCCTCGGCCAGCCGCGCCGCCTCCGCCTCCCGCTCGCGCAGCTGCCTGACGGTTGCCTCCGCCTCCTGAACTCGCACTATCTCGATGGCCAGCTGCGCCTCCAGGCGCTGGCGCTCCCGATCCTTGACCTGCTGGGTGGTCTCGATTTCCGCAAGCCGCCGCTCCAGCTCCGCCGCGCGCTGGCGCAGCCGCGCCAGCTCGCCAGCGGTGTCCTCGGCCGTCCACCCGACGGCCACCCCGGCCGCAGCCGTCACCGCCAGGAACAGCGCGCCCCTCACAGGAAGGGCTGCCCCACCACGTTCTCCGGCGGTGCCAGCCCGAGGTGCGCCAAGAGCGTGGGGTACACGTCCACCATCGAAAGCTGCTTCCGCTGCAGCGGCACGCTGGAGAAGAGCACGCCCGGAACCACGTCCGGGTCCAGCGTGCAGTGGTCGCCGCTCCACACCCGGTCGTTGTCCTCGAAGAGCCCGTCGGGCATGCCGCCCAGCGCGCTCTGCCAGGAAAGACGGTACCCCTCGCTGGTTGTGACGATCAGGTCGGGGATGAGCTGGGGGTCGAACCGCCGGTACACCTGCTCGCGCAGGAAGACGCGCGAGACGGGGTGCTGGCCGGTGACCGGGTCCACCACCGCCTCGAGCCGAGCGGCCAGCTCGCGGCGCAATCGCTCGTACTCCTCACCCGGCGCCACGATGCCCTGCGCTTCCCGCCCGGCCAGGTTGATGTAAAGGCCGCCCAGCCCCAGGTGGTAGGCGCGCGTCCGCCGCCAATCCACGTTGGGCCAGAACTCACCGCGGTCGAAGAGGTTCTCCAGGTTCTCCACCTGGCCGCTCCCGCCCGACAGGCCGATGTACCCCTCCCGGGCCAGCCAGGTGTTGATGTGGAAGGAGCGCCGCCAGGTCGAGAAGCCGTGGTCCGACAGGACGATGAGCGTATCCTGCGGACCCAGCGCCGCCATCACTTCGCCCACGATGTCGTCCATGAGCAGGAAGGAGTTCACCACCATGCCGCGGAACTCCGCGGCACGGGCCTGGTCGTAGGCGGGGTGTTGCGGGTCCAGGCAACGCCACAGGATGTGGCCCACCCGGTCGGTGAACTCGAAGTAGTGGACCAGCAGCCGATCCGGGCCGGCCACGAAGTGGCGCAGCAGGCGGCGGAACTCGGAGACCGTCTGTTCGATGTCCTCCATGAAGGTGATCTCGTCGGTGATCTTCTCCGACGGGGTCCAGGTGTCGATGGCCCACCCCACGGTCTTGAAGGGCCCGAGACTGGCCAGGAGCTCGGCGGCCCAGCTCCGGGGCGCCGAGACGTCGAAGCCGGCGGGGAGGTGGCGGGGGTCGAAGTTGATGGGTGCCAAGTAGAGCTTCACGTCGGGGGTGAGGGCGAGGAGTTTGAACCGGGCGAGCCCGTGCGCCTTCACCAGGGGGTTGAAGGGGAAGACCAGCTCCACCCACGGGCTCCAGGCCCCCACCGCGAGCGTCACCTGCTGCCCGCTCACCGACAGGGTGGCGCGCTGCCGGTCCGGGGCCACCTCGATCCACATCGGGATCTCGATCCGCGGCGGGGTTCCGAACAGCTTGTTCTGCGGCCCCACCACCACCGTGGAGATCCTGCCCTCGCGCGCCGGGAGATGGATCACCTCCACGGAAAACTCGTTGTCGGTCCCGGGCTGGAAGAACGGATCCGAGGTGTAGAAGGCGGGCGCGCCGATGCGGCCGCGCAGGTCCGGTACGCCCAGGCCCGAGAGTAGGTGCCCGTGCTCGAACGGGCTGGCGGGGAACGTCACCGGCACCCGGGCCACGGTGGCGCTGATCCCGTGCGAGCCGGCCACCTCCCAGAACGGGATGCCCGCCCGCCGGCTCGTCACCGTGGGGATGGTCGCCGGCAGCCACCCACCGATCACCCAGCCCACCCCGCCCCCCACCAGCAAGAGCGGAACGGCCGGCAGCCACGGGCGGCGCCGGCGCAGCGCGGCCGCCCCCCCCAGCGCCACCAAGGCCAGCACCGCGCCCAGCAGCCCGGCGGCCGCGAGGCGGTTGCGCCGCCCGAGAAGGAACGGCCTTGTCCCCTCCTCCGCCACGGCAAAGGTGGGGAGGTAGTTCTGTGGGTCGCGCCGCAGGAAATCGAAGATCTGTGTCCCGCCGGGATCCCGGCCCGTGGTGAAGGTGGCCCAGGAAACCGGCGTCTGCGCTGGCGTCGTCGGGGCGAGCCGCGCGTAGCCGCCACGGCTTGCCAGTTTCTCCAGGTTGGGAAGCTTGTGCTCCGCGAGAAGCTGCTCGGTGAGGCGCGCGTCCACGCCGTCGAACCCCAGCACCACCAACCTGCCCGGCGTTTCGGCGCCGGCCAGCAACGGCGTCACAGCGAGAGCGGCAACGGCCAAGGCATGTCTCATGAACCCGGGATGCTACCGGCCATTGCTCATTTTTTCAAGCACTTGTACGCAGAGAGCGTGGTAGGTTCGGCGCAGGGGGTGGAGGTCGGGGAGCCGCCCGCCCGGGTGCAGGCGGTTGCCGAGGAGCACGAAGACGCGGCAGCGCTGCCGGTCGATCCACACCGAGGTGCCGGTGAAGCCGGTGTGCCCCACCGCGTCCGCGGGAAGGGCCGATCCTGCCGAACAGCCCGGCGTGGCGGCCAGCTGCCAGCCGAGGCCGCGGGCCTGTTCCAGCCCTTCCGTCCAGCAGCGCGAGGCGAGCTGGCTCTCCTCCGCGGAGAGGAGCTCGCCCCCGCCCCGCACGTACTCCAGCGCCAGCCGCGCCACCGCGGCTGCCGTGCCGAACAGGCCCGCATTGCCAGCCGCCCCACCGAGGCCGCGGGCGTTGCCGTCGTCGCAGGAGTGGACCCCGACGAGCGGCCCGGGGGGCTCGGCCCGCCACCCCCGCTCCGAGAGCAGGCGGCGCTCCACCGCCGCCCCGCGCTGGCCCCCCGCCACCGGCCGGTGGCGCGGCGGGGCGAAGGCGAGCCGGTCGGAAATGCCCAGCGGCCCCGCGACCCGGCTGCGGAACAGCTCGGCGAGGGGCGCCCCGAAGAATCGCTCCAGCACCACGCCTGCGGCGATGAAGCCGAGGCAGGAGTACTCCACCCGTGCCCCGGGCGCCGCCAGCGGCCGCAGCGCCGCCAGCGCGGCCAGGTACCCCGAAGGCGACCGGGCGCCCCCGGCGTAGAGAGGCTCCCAGGCCGGGAAACCAGCCGTGTGGGTGAGGCAGTGCCGCAGCGGTACCCCCTCCCACGGCGAGGCGGCCAGCTCCGGCAGCAGTTCCCCCAGCGGAGCCTCGAGGTCCAGCCCCTGGCGGCGGGCGAGGAGGACCAGCGTGGTGGTGGCGAGGGGCTTGGTGAGGGATGCCAGATCGTAGAGCAGCTCGGGAGTGACGGCGCCACCGCCCAGTTCGGCCCGCCCCACCGTCCAGGAAACGGGGGCCAGACCACGCTCCAGCGCCCGTGCCGACCAACCCACCGCCTGCCCGGCGGCTACGGCACGCTGGAGCAACCATGACACCTCCCGCTCGGGCCCGCCGCTCACGGATTCACCGTAACGGGATCGCGCCTCCCTGTCCACCGACGACAGGCGGACCGGGGAAGGCTTGCAGTGGTAGTGTAGGGGTGTGCCCGATCGTCCCCAGCGCCTGGCGCGCGCGGTGCAGGAGCGGTTCGCCCTCTCCTACAGCCGCGCGAAGAACGAGGTCCTGAAGGGTCACGTCACGGTCAACGACGTGCTCGTTCGCGACCCGGGGCAGTGGGTGCTGCCCTCGGACTGCGTGGCGCACCGGCCCCAACTCCCCACGCGCCGCCTGCGCCGGGACGGCCCCACTATCGTCATCCTCTACCAGGACCAGCACGTGGTGGTGGTGGACAAGCCCTCCGGGCTGCTCGTCCACCCCACAGTGGACGCCGAGCAGGATACGGTGCTGGTGCGGACGGCGCGGGCTTTGGGCCGAAGCGGTGGCGAGGTGGGGCGGCTCTTCGTCGTTCACCGCCTCGACCGCGACACTTCGGGCGTCCTGGTCTTGGCGCGCTCGCACGCGGCTGCCCGGCACCTGCAGCGCCAGTTCCGCACCCATACCGTGACGCGGCGCTACCTGGCCCTGGTGGCGGGGGACCTGCCCCGGGCGGTGACTGTGGCGCGCGCCATTGGCCGGCCCCGCCCCACGGCGCGGCGGGCGGCCCTGGCCCCGGGACGGGGAGTGCCGGCCGCCACGCACATCGAACCCCTCCAGCGGTTCGCCGTCGCGACGCTGGTGGAGGCGCGGCTGGAAACCGGGCGCACCCACCAGGTCCGGGTGCACCTCTCGTACCTGGGCCACCCTGTCCTGGGGGACGAGCTGTACGGCAACCCCAAAGCCCAGCCGGTCGCCGTCCCTCGCCTCGCTCTCCACGCCAAGACCCTCGCCTTTACCCACCCTGTGAGCGGCCGCCGCCTGGAGTTTTCGGTGCCCCTGCCGGCGGACCTCGCCGGGACGGTGCGACGGCTGCAGGCTGGCCGGCGGCGCCTCGGGCCGCGGCACCCGCCGCACCCGGCACCGCTTCCCTCGCCAGCACGAACCGCAGCGGCCACGTTGCCGCGTGCCCTGCGTAGTGGACCCCCACCCGCGGGAGCGCCTCGACCCGGTCGGGGCGCACCGACCAGCCGTCGTCGGCGAGGAACACCTCCCCCCCGAGCGTGAGGTCCACCCCGTTGTGCCGGAGGTCGAGGGCGAGCGCCCGGGTGAGGCGCGCCGGCCCCGAGAACAGGCGGTCGTCGCCGAGGGGTCGGACCGTACCCCCCGGCGGCGCGACGGTCCCGGCCACCGCCCCCCGCAGGAGCACCGCTTCCGGCACGCCGGCGCCACGGGTCACCACGTTGGCGCAGTGGTGCATGCCGTAGACGAAGTACACGTACAGGTGGCCCGCCTCCCCCCACATCACCTCGGTGCGCCGCGTGCGCCGCCCCCCGAAGGTGTGGCAGGCCGGATCCTCCACCCCCAAGTAGGCTTCCACCTCCACCAGGCGGGCCAGCGCCACGCCGTCCGGGAAGCGCCTCACGATCAGCTTGCCGAGAAGCTCTTTGGCCACCCGCACCGTGTCGCGCTGGTAGAATGCGCGGGGCAGCGGGGCGAGCTGTTCCACCGCCTGGAAGGGGAAAAGCTCGATGGCGCCGCGGACGGTGTGCGTTTCAGGAGGAGCGGGTTTCATCGGCTCGCACGTGGCCGAAGCGCTGGTGCAGGCCGGCCACCGAGTGCTCATTGTCGACGACCTCTCCTCCGGACGCAAGGAAAACGTGCCCGAGGGGGCCGAGTTCGTCGAAGTGGATATCCGCTCCCCCCAAGCGGCTGAGCTTCTCCACCGGCGCGGTGTGGAAGTCCTCGTCCACCACGCGGCCCAGATCGACGTGCGCCGCTCCGTGGCGGACCCCCTCCACGATGCCGACGTGAATATTCTCGGCACCCTCAACCTGCTGGAGGGGGGGAGGCGGGGTCGGCTGCAGCAGGTGATTTTCGCCTCCACGGGCGGCGCCATCTACGGCGAGCAGGAACGCTTTCCAGCCACCGAGGAACACCCCACCCGCCCGCTCTCCCCCTACGGCGTGGCGAAGCTCGCGGTGGAACGGTACCTCTATGTCTACCACGCGGCTTACGGTCTCGACGTGACCTGTCTGCGCTACGCCAACGTCTACGGGCCGCGGCAGGACCCCCACGGGGAGGCGGGGGTGGTGGCCATCTTCCTCGGTTGCCTCCTGGCCGGCCGCCCTTGCACCATCCACGGGGACGGGCTGCAGACCCGGGATTACGTGTACGTGGGCGACGTGGTGGAGGCGAACCTGGCGGCGGTGGGCCTACCCGGCTACCGGGTCTACAACGTGGGCACCGGGGTGGAAACCGACGTGGTGACGCTCCACCGCCAGCTGGTCGCCGCGGTGGGAGCCCGCCACGACCCGGTGCACGGCCCGGCCAAAGCGGGAGAGCAGCGGCGCTCGTCCATCTCGGCGGAGAGAATTCGCGGGGAGCTGGGGGTCGCCTTGGCGACGCCGCTCACCGAGGGGCTGCGTCGCACCGCGGAGTGGTTCGCCGCCCGCGCTCCGCGCCCCTGAGGCCGCGCCCTGGCTCCCGGCCCGCCTGCCGCTGTCCGAGGCTCAGAAGCCTTCGAGAATCGCCACCACCAGACCGCGGGCAAAGTCCCTAGCCACCTGCTCCATCGCCTCGATCTCCCGATCGAAGTAGGAGACCGCCGACACGTCCACCTGATAGGAGACGGTGCGGGAAAAGCTGGGATCGCGCCAGAGCACCACCGGCTGCTCCCCGGTCCGGTCCACCAGCTGCACGTCCGCCGCCACCGTGAGCTGGTACTCGGTGGCGCGCCCCTGCTCGTCGAACCGGACGGGAGCGACGTTGGCCGACACTACCGCCCCGGAGAGCACGGCGTCTGCCTCCTCGGCGCTGGACACCAGCTGGAAGCGGCTGCGGCGCAGCCACTCCTGGGTCACCTCCTCGGTGAGCCGCTGGTCCAGCTCGGCACGCCCCGTCCGATTCACGAAGGGGGCTACGTGAAGCTTGTGCAGCGTCGGCGGGAGATTGCCGGAAACACCCACCAGGTGGTAGCCGCACCCCGCCACCACCGCCGCCGCAGCTACCACGAAGAGTCCCGGCGCACCGAACCGCACAGGGCGCCGCCGCATCAATCCCTCACCACGAAGGCCACCATCCGGTCGGGGACGTGGACCACCTTCGCCACCACCTTGCCCTCCAGCCACCGCGCCGCCGCCTGGCGTGCCAGGGCCACCGCCTCCTCCTGCGAGGTGCCGCGCGGCGCCAACACCGTGCCGCGGAGCTTGCCGTTGACCTGCACCGCGAGGGTGACGCTCTGGCGGGCCAGCAGCTCGGCATCGTAGCTCGGCCACCCGGCCGAGAGGAGCGCGCCCTCGTGGCCGCGGGCACGCCACAGCTCCTCGGTGATGTGCGGGGCGATGGGGTGCAGCAGGCGCAGCAGCGTCTCGTAGGCGCGTGCGAGCTCCTCGCCGCTGGCGGTGCCGGCCGCGGCGGCGATGCTGTTGGTCAGCTCCATGAGCGCCGCGATGGCCGTGTTGGGCTTGTAGCGGGCGAGATCCTCGCTCACCCGCTTGACGGCTTGATGCCGCGCCACCTCGAGCCGCGCCGTGGCCTCCGAGTCGCCGCCCCGGCCGGAGGCGGCCTGGATCGCCTCGGCCATGGCCCACACTCGCTGGAGGAAGCGGTGCGCCCCGGCCACGCCCTCGTCGGTCCACTCGCACTCCTTCTCGGGCGGCCCCATGAAGAGCGTGTAGACCCGCTCGGTGTCGGCGCCGTACCGTTCGATCAGCTCGTCGGGGGCCACCACGTTGCCCTTCGACTTGGACATCTTCTCCAGCTTTCCCGAGATGGCGGAGCGAGCCACGATCATCCCCTGGTTGAAGAGCACGGGGAACGGCTCGTCCCCGGGCACCAGGCCGAAGTCCGAGAGGACCTTGTAGATGAAACGGGCGTAGAGGAGGTGCAGGATGGCGTGTTCGATGCCACCGATGTACAGGTCCACGGGCATCCACCGCCGCACCCGCTCCTCGTCGAACATGCGATCCTCCACCTCTGGGTTCACGAAGCGGAGGTAGTACCAGGACGAATCCACAAAGGTGTCCATGGTGTCCGTCTCGCGCCGTGCCGGACCGCCACAGGACGGGCAACGGGCCGCCAGGAAGGAAGCGCTCTTGGTCAGCGGGTTCCCCTCCAAACCGGCGAACTGGATGTCGGTGGGCAGCAGCACGGGGAGTTCGCTTTCCGGGACGGGGACGATGCCGTCCTTCTCGCAGTACACCACGGGGATCGGGGTACCCCAGTAGCGTTGGCGGGAAATGAGCCAATCCCGCAGCCGGAAGTGGACAGCGCGCCGACCGATCCCCTTCTCCTCGAGCCAGGCAATGGCCCGCTCCACCGCGCTGGCCACATCCAGGCCGTTGAGCCACTCGCTGTTGATCGCCGGCCCCTCGCCGGTGTAGGCCTCGCCCTCCCACCCTTCGGGCGGCTGCACGGTGCGGATGATGGGCAGCCCGTGGGCCTTGGCGAAGTCCCAGTCGCGCTGGTCCTGGCCAGGTACCGCCATGATGGCCCCGGTGCCGTAGGACATGAGCACGTAGTCGGCAATGAAAATGGGGACTTCCCGGCCGTTGAAGGGGTTCACCGCGTGACTGCCGGTGAACACCCCGCGCTTCTCCAGCGGCCCCTCGGTGGACAAGCGGTCCACCTCGGCGGTGTGGCGGACTCGCTCGCAGAACGCCTCCACCGCCGTACGCTGCTCCGGGGTCGTCAGCTCGGGCACCAGCGGGTGCTCGGGCGCCACCACCGCAAAGGTCATGCCGAAGGCGGTGTCGGGGCGGGTGGTGAACACCTGCAGCCCCGGCAGGTCGGGGCGGCCGGCGATGGCCATCGTGAACTCCGCCCCCTCGGAACGCCCGATCCAGTTGCGCTGCATGGTCTTGACCTTCTCGGGCCAGTTCGGCAGCCGATCGAGACCCTCCAGGAGCCGATCGGCGTAAGCGGTAATGCGGAAGAACCACTGTTCCAGCTCGCGTTGCACCACCGGCGTGCCGCAGCGCTCGCAGCTCCCGCCCACCACCTGCTCGTTGGCGAGCACGGTGTGGCAGGAGCCGCACCAGTTCACCGGCGCCTTGCCCCGATAGGCCAAGCCCTGCCGGAGCATGCGCAGGAACAACCACTGGTTCCAGCGGTAATACGCCGGCTCGCAGGAGGCGATCTCCTTGTTCCAGTCGTAAAGGATCCCCCACCGGCGGAACTGCGCCTTCATCCGGGCGATGTTGGCGAGGGTCCACTCCCGGGGATGGATCCCGCGCTTGATGGCCGCGTTTTCGGCCGGCAAACCGAAGGCGTCCCACCCCATGGGGTTCAGTACCCGCCGCCCCTGCATCAGGAACCACCGGAACAGGCAATCCCCCAGGATGTAGTTCCGCCCGTGCCCCACGTGCAGGTCCCCCGAGGGGTAGGGAAACATCATGAGCATGTAGAGGTCCTTGGGCCCTGCCGTGTCGACGCGGGCGTACCCTTGCGCCGCCCACCACTCCTGCCAGAACGGTTCGATTGCTGCCGGGTCGTACGGTGTGCCCATCGGTCGCTTCTCCGGGGGCGGATTGTAGCCCACCCCCGTCCGGCCACCTGCCGGCGGTGTCTCGCGCCGGGCGTGCCGCCCTCAGCGGCCGACCACCGTGCCGGAACGTGCCAGCAGCATGGCCAGCGGCGCGGTGCTCTCCCCCGGCCGCAGGGAACCGTCGCCCACGAACAGGCCCACGCACTCGTCGGCCACGAGGAGGGGCAGGATCTCCCCGTCGGCGCCGGCGCCGCCGGCCAGCAGCGCACCCAGGGCCTGCCGTTGCTGGGGCTCCAGGTCGGCGCAACGGATCGCCCGCCGGGTGGCGATGGCGCGCTCCAGGGCCTCGATCCCCCGGCTCACCTGCCGCGGGCAGCCCTGGCCCAGCCCGAAGCCGCCCAACGTCTCGAGGAGGGTGGGCCGCACCGCCACCAACACCCCCCTCCGG
The DNA here is from genome assembly GCA_037441065.1 of Acidobacteriota bacterium. GTDB lineage: Bacteria > Acidobacteriota > Thermoanaerobaculia > Thermoanaerobaculales > Thermoanaerobaculaceae > JACADV01. Next base: position 34,198 of record JBBISY010000007.1, read on the forward strand.
AAGGAGGCGGCCGCCACCCGCAACAGTGAAGCCCGCAACTCTGCCGGCGAGGCGTCGGCGTGGAGGGCCAGGAAGAAGTCGCGAAACGCCTCGGCCGCATTCTCGGCGGTGGCGTGGCGATGGGCGAGGAGCCGTTCGAGGATGACGGTCAGCTCCTCGCGGAAGCGGCGTGCCGCTTCCCCCATTTCGCCCATGGGGCCAGGCAGGAGGAAGTCAGCGCCGGAGAGGATGGCGTCGTGGCGCAGTTCGGGATCGGCGAGGCCGCCAACCCACACCGTGGGGATCGGGGGTACGTGCGAACTGGCACGGCGGAGCAGGCCAAGCCACACCCCTTCTTGCCCCGCCAGCGTGCCCGAGCTGGGCACGTGGAGCACCACCGCGTCGGGCATCTCCCCCTCGGGCCAGCGCGGCTCCTGGGCCAGCACCACCTCCCAACCACGCCGTCGCCACACTGCCTCCAGTGCCCGATACGGCCGCGGGTCGGCGGTGGCGACCAGCAGGCGGGCGCTGGCCTGCCCGAGAGGGATTTCGGCCAAGGAATCCCGCAACTCCCCCAGTGGGTCGAGAGGTTCCCCGACGGGAGGTGCCACCCGCACCTCCTCCTCGCCCCCCTCCTCCTCCCCAGCCTGCGCCTCCACGAGGAGGAGAAACTCCTCGGTCGGCATCCAGCCCTCTGCCCGCACCGACTCGGGGTGGAAGGAGAACGAGCCGCTCCTCGTGGTGTAAGCCACCACCAGGGCAGGGGTGACCGTGCCGCAGACTTCACCCTCCCGCACCAGGAGCTCGGCACGACCCACTGGCGTGTCGATCAGGAGCCGCCCCTCCGCCCCGGCGGAGGCCAGCAGCTTGAAGAGTTCCCGCAGCCTCAGGTCGGCCAGCCGCCCGACGATCGTTCGCACCGTCATCCCCCTTTGCCGGCCAGGGCCACCTGCACCTCTCGCACCGCCCCCAGGCGCAGCACTGCCGTTTGGCTCGCGCCGCCACCCAGCACCCAGCGCAGCCGGTACCAGCCGGGGATCAGGTCCTCGAAGGCTACGGCACCCATCCCCACCCGCGCCCACCGGGAGCCGTCGGGACCGGTAAGAATGGCCAACACTCTCTCCTTCTCGGGCTTCGCCGTCCGGCAGCGGAGCGTGACGCCGACCGCGGGCAGCAGCCGCAAGCCGCTACGCAGCGGCAGACTCGAGAACCCCTCCTCGTCCAGCGAGTCGACCCGGAGAAACGGCAAGGCGGTCTCGGCCCCGTCCAGCGGCAGGTAGCGCACGCTCACCACCCCCACCGACACGCCGGGGTCAAACGGCACCCACCCCGTTTCCCCGAGCCATACCTCGCCCCACCGATGGCGTCGTGGCCCGCCCTCGGTCAGGAGCACGCCATGGACCACCCGTGCCGGCAGGCGGAGGCTGCGCAGCAGCCCCACCGCCGCGTTGGCTCGCCCCGAACAGCGACCCCGGCGCCGCATCAGCACCGAGACCGCATCCTGGGGCCCCGTGTCGAGCTCGTCGGCCACCACCCGCTGCGACACGAACCGGACCACCTCCGTCGCCACGGCAAGGGCCGACTGGCCCTGCGGCGCGGGGAACACGGCCGCGAGCGTCCCAGCCACCTGCGGATCGATGTGGAGCGCTGCGGCATCGCCGCACGCCGTCGGGTCCTGGAGGGGCCAGACGGTGGCGGCGGGCAGCGGGCGGAGGGTCTGCGTGACGGTCACCACGACCTCCGAGGCGCGGCGCTCCACCTCCACCACCCTGCCCCACCGCGCCAGGCGCTCGAGGTCCTCCGTCACCGCGCCGGCCACGCGAACCACCGCCTGGTCGGCGGCGGCCGCGCCGACAGAGCCCAGCCAGGCGGCGAGCAGCCAGCCGCGCATCACCCGCCCGAGGCGGCGTGGCGGTGCAGGGCGCCGTCCAGCACGCCGTTCACGAACTGCCCCGACTTCTCGCTCCCGAAGCGCTTGGCGATCTCCACCGCCTCGTCGATCACCACCGCGGGCGGCGTGTCCCGTTGGAAGAGCAACTCGAACAGCGCCAAGCGGAGCACGTTGCGGTCCACAGCGGCCATGCGGTCGAGGCGCCAGTTGTCGGCCTGCGCGGCAATGCAGGCGTCGATCGCCGGAAGGTTGGCCACCACCCCTCGCACCAGCTCCAGCGCAAATTGCTGCGCCGCTTCCGGGGCCTGCTGCAGCTCTTCGAGCGAGGCCGTAACCTCGTCCGGCGGGATCCCAGCGAGCTCGTACTGGTACAGCATCTGGAGGGCCAGCTCGCGCCCCCGCCGACGAGTCCCCATGGCGTTACGCCCCCAGGACGCGGTAAAGCTGCACCATCTCGATGGCCGCCAACGCCGCCTGCCACCCCTTGTTGCCGGCCTTGGAACCGGACCGTTCCAGCGCCTGCTCCAGGGTGTCGCAGGTGAGCACCCCGAAGGCCACCGGCACGCCGCTGGCGAGCGCCACCTGAGCCAGGCCCTTGGCGGCTTCCGCGGCAATGTACTCGAAATGCGGCGTGGAACCGCGGATCAGTACCCCCAGGGCAATGACCGCGTCCACCGTGCCGGAGGCGGCAAGCCGCGACGACACCAGTGGGATCTCCCACGCGCCCGGCACGCGAACGAGGCGAATGTCCTCGTCGTGAGCGCCGTGGCGCGCCAGGCAGTCCAACGCCCCCTCCACCAGGCGCCCCGTCAAGAGCTCGTTGAAGCGGCTTGCCACCAGGGCGAACCGCAGCCCGCTCGCATCCAGCTTCCCTTCGAAGGTCCGAGGCATGGCGTTCTCCGCGAAGGCATTGTAGGGCCTCGGCACGGCGCACACAAGCGACCGGCCGCCAGGGCCCAAGGAGTCTGCCGGGGTCGCTCGCCGCCGCCGGACAAGCGTCCCCCTTCCGTATCAGGCGACCCTGCCGGAGGCGCGCCACCGCTCCCGGAAGCGCTGGCCGTTGCAGCGGGCAGGCGGCGACTCGCCGTTGCACCGGGAGGCGCGGGCGTTCAGCCCTCGGCCGTCACCTCTCGCCGGGTCGACGTCCTGGGAGCGTCACGAAGCATGCGCGCGCTCCAGCGCCTCGACGCGCAGCTTGAGGTCCGAAAACGCCCGTTCCAGAGCCGTCAGTCGCTGGTCCAACTGCCCCAACGACAGCTTGATCATGGCCCGCGTCTCGGTGTGCTCGGCCCGGGACTCCTGTCGGCTCACCGCGAGCTCCTGGCGGAGTTGCTCTATCTCGGCGCGCAAACTTTCGTCCCCCGCCGCCATCTCTGCGCGGAGCTTCTCCTCCCCCTGGCGCATCTCCGCCCGGAGCTCCTGGCCCATCGCCTGCATCTCCGCCCGGAGCTCCT
>JBBISY010000007.1:37621-89002 GCA_037441065.1 Acidobacteriota bacterium
AGCTCCTCACCCATCGCCCGCATCTCCACCCGAAGCTTCCCGTCCCCCGCCGCTATCTCCGTGCGCAGCAACGCCACCTGCTCCCGCAGCTCCGAGCGGATTTCCGCGGCCACCCGATCGATCCTCTCCGAAAGCAGCACGTACCCTTCCGCAACGGTGCGGATCTCCTCGCGCACCGCCTCGACAACCACGCCGAGCTCGCGCCGCAATACACTCAACTCGTCGTCAGTAACCGCCGGTGCCTCCCGTGGGCGGAGCGTACCGCACCTGCCCCGCGCCAGCCAACGGGTCGCGAGCACCCATCCGCTCGGCAAGGCGGCGGCAGCGCGGCCCTCGCCGACCCCGCCCAGGGGGTCCTGCGAGCGCCGGACCCTTGCCAACCTCGAGCGGGGGCACTATTCTGTATTTGTGAAGGCCTTCACGATTATCCTGGGGGAGGATACGGAAGGCACGAGGTTTCTGGTTCGTCTCTCCCCGGTGGGGCGCCCCACAGGGTACCGCCGTTGGATCTCCCCCCCAAGCCATCCGACTTTCGGTCCCCGCCGCCCTGCCGGGGGGTCTTTTCTTCCCCCTTCGCCCCAGGGAGGGCAGGCATGAAGCGCATCCTTTCCGGTAACGAGGCCATCGCGCGAGGGGCGTGGGAGGCCGGCGTCAAGGTGGCAGCGGCCTACCCCGGCACCCCCTCCACCGAAATCCTAGAGGAGCTGGCCCGTTTCCCGCACGTGTACTGCGAGTGGTCCACCAACGAGAAGGTGGCCATCGACGTGGCGGTGGGCGCCGCCTTCGCCGGCCGGCGCGCCCTCGCCGCCATGAAGCACGTGGGCGTCAACGTGGGTGCCGACTCGCTCTTCTACGCCTCGTACACCGGGGCCGAAGCGGGGCTGGTGATCGTTTCCGCCGACGACCCCGCCATGCACTCCTCCCAGAACGAACAGGACAACCGCCGTTACGCCCAGTTCGCGCGCGTCCCCTGCCTGGACCCCTCGGATTCCCAGGAGTGCAAGGACTTTACGATCGCCGCCTTCGACCTCTCGGAGCGGTTCGACACGCCCGTCCTGCTGCGCACCACGACGCGCATCAACCACTCCTCCACCCCGGTGGAGCTGGGGGAGCGAGCGGAAACGCAACCCCGCCGCGCCAAGTTCCCGCGCAACCCCGCCAAGTACGTGATGGTCCCGGCCAACGCCCGGGGGCGCCACCCGGTGGTGGAGCAGCGGCTGCGCGAGGTGGCGGCATGGGCCGAGACCTCGCCCCTGAACCGCATCGAGTGGCGCGACCGGGAGGTCGGGATCGTCACCGGCGGGGTGGCGTACCAGTACGCCCGGGAGGTGTTCCCCACCGCGTCGGTGCTCAAGCTGGGTGTCGTCAACCCGGTCCCGGCCGACCTGATCCGCACCTTCGCGGCCGGCGTCCGGCGCCTGATCGTACTGGAGGAACTCGACCCGGTGCTGGAGGAGCAGGTCCGACTGCTGGGCCTGGCCTGCGAGGGGAAGAGCATCTTTCCCTTGCTCGGCGAGCTGGACCCCACGGTGGTCCGGGCGGCGGGGTTCGCAGCCGGCCTCCCGGTGGATCGCCCGCCCGTCCCCGAGCCGGCCATCCCGCGCCCGGAGCTGCCGGGGCGACCGCCGGTCCTCTGCCCCGGCTGCTCGCACCGCGGCGTCTTCTGGCTGCTGAAGAAGAAGAAGGTGGCGGTATCCGGCGACATCGGCTGCTACACGCTGGGGTTCCTGCCGCCGCTGTCGGCGCTGGACTTCTGCGGCTGCATGGGGGCTTCCATCGGAGTGGCCCACGGTGCCGCCAAGGCTGGCCTCGAGGAGCGAGTGGTCGCGGTGCTGGGGGATTCCACCTTCTTCCACACAGGTCTGCCGGCTCTCGCAAACGTCGCCTACAACCGCGCCAACGTCCTCACCCTCATCCTGGACAACCGCACCACCGCCATGACCGGCCATCAGGCCAACCCGGGCAGCGGCCAGACGCTGCAGGGCCAGCCGGGGGGCGTGCTCGACTTCGAGGCGGTGTGCCGGGGCCTCGGCATTCGCCACGTGGCGGTGGTGGACGCCTACGACAACGAGGCCCTCGAAAAGGCCTTCTCCGCCCTCATGCGGACGGAGGAACCGGCTGTCCTGGTGGCGCGCCGCCCCTGCGCCCTGCTGCCCGATGTGCGCCGCCAGTATGTGCCCTTGCGCGTGTTGGAGGAGGTGTGCAACGGCTGTGGCGTGTGCTTCCGCATCGGTTGCCCCGCCATCCTCAAGAGCGACGTCATCCACGCGGAAAGCCGCAAGCCGCTGGCCCTGATCGATGCGGATCTCTGTACGGGGTGCGAAGTCTGCGCCCATATCTGCCCCCACGACGCCATTCCCAACCGGGATCAGATGCGACTCTTGGAGGACGACGGAACGGCTGCGTGCCCGAGCGGGGGGAGCCTGTGAGATGGACGAGCAGAGAGCATACCGCTTCGTGATGGTGGGCGTGGGCGGGCAAGGGACACTGCTCGCCAGCAACATCCTCGCCGAGGTCGGGCTGTCCGCCGGTTTCGACGTGAAGAAGTCCGAGGTGCACGGCATGTCGCAGCGGGGCGGGAGCGTGATTTCCCACGTGCTCTGGAACCGCGACGGCGTGTGCTCTCCCCTGGTGGGCCGAGGGGAGGGGGACCTTCTCCTCGCCTTCGAGCGCCTGGAGGCGCTGCGCTTCGCCGACTTCGTGCGGCCCGGCGGCACGGCCGTGGTGAACGACATGGAGATCGTCCCCATCACGGTTTCCGCGGGCACCGCCCGCTACCCCGAGCAAGCCCATGTGGAAGCAGCCTTTGCCGCCGTCGGTGCCCGCCTCCTCATGGTCCCGGGCGAGCGGCTCGCCACCGAAGCCGGCAACGTCAAGGCCGCGAACGTGGTGCTGCTCGGGGCCATCTCCAAGCTCCTGCCGCTGCCCGAGGAGCTGTGGTGGAGCTGCCTCGAGCGGCGGGTACCGCAGAAGTTCCTGGCGGTGAACCGCGCCGCCTTTGCCGCCGGTCGCCACGCCGTGCCGTGAACGGGGCGGTTTCGACCGCCGTGGGCAGCAGCCGGGCTCCAGGGTAGGATGCGCTGTGCTCACCCGTCTCCACGCCCGGCGCTGGGAGCTGCTGGCGCAGCGCAACCCTCTCTGGGCGATCCTCTCGCATCCCCAGTACCGGGATGGCGGCTGGGACGTGGACGAGTTCTTCGCCACCGGCACCGCCACCGTCGAGGGGTTGCTGCACCGTCTGGAAACCCTCGGCATCACCCCCCGTGCGGGCCGGGCCCTGGACTTCGGCTGCGGGGTGGGCCGGCTGACCCAGGCGCTGGCCGCCCACTTCCCCCAGGTGGTGGGCGTGGACGTGGCGCCGACGATGATTGCCCTGGCCGACCGCTACAACCGGCACCCCGGCCGATGCCGCTACACCGCCTGGGACGGGCGCCGGCTCCCCTTCGCCGATGGCTCCTTCGACCTGGTCGTCTCGTTGATCACCCTGCAGCACATGCCCCCGCGCCTGGCGCGCCGAGCCCTGCGGGAGTTCGGCAGGGTGCTGGCCCGCCCCGGCGTTCTTACCTTCCAGTGTGCCGCCGAACCGCTCCCCCCCCGCCGCCGGATCGTGCGGTGGCTCCCCCGCCCCGCCTACGAGTGGCTGCGGGAGTTCAAAGCGCTCCTGGCGCCGGCCCCGGACTTCGAGATGTACGGGCTTCCCCGCAGCACGGTCCTCGAGCTGCTCCGCTCGCAGGGGCTCGACCTCGTGGTAGCGGAGGAAGACCGGGCCGCCGGGTCAGGATGGACGAGCTTCACCTACGTGGCCGCCCGGCGGCCGTAACGCGGTCTCGGCGGCAACGCCCCGCACCACTCGCCCCCTCACGCGGGCGCCGGGAGCCCCTCTTGAGCTGCGCCCCGCGCCAGAGCGGGCTTCAGGCGCTGCCGCTGCGAAGCCAGCCGATCCAGGGCGTCACGCACCGCCGCCTGGCCCTGTTCCTGCGCCCGGCGCCCCTGTTCCACCGCCGTGAGGATCTCCCCCTGCAGCGAGTCCAGGCGCTCTCGCAGCTGGTGCGGCAGGCTCGCCTGCAGGGCATCGAGCCAGTCCGTAAGATGCCGATCCACCTCGTAGAGGTTGACCCGCAGCCACTCCGCGGCCAGGCGCCGCGCCGAGGCGGCGATGCGCCGCACCACCAGCGGCCGCGGCAGCAACGCGTCCAGGATGGGGAAGAGCCAAGCCGTGGGATCGAGAGCCAGGACGGGTGCCACGAAATCGTAGACACCTGCGTGGGGATCCACCTCCACACCGCGAGCTTCGAAACCGCCGATCTCGATGCCGAAGGCGCTGGAGGCCGCCACCGACACCCGCTCGATCAAGGCGGTCGCCTTGCGCTCCACCAGCTCGCGGCGCCGTTCGGCGAACCGCTGGAACTCCTCCACGGAACGGCTCCGGTACGACGCCACCGCCGCCATCACGCGCGCCTTCGCCGCCTCGACACCGGCCGAGCGGAGCGCCGACCGGGAACGGCGCGCGTCGCTCTTGAGCTCCTCCAAAACCTCCTTGACCACACCCAGAAGGGTTACCCGCTCGAAGCTCTTGCGCTGCTCCTGCCACCCGGCCCAGTGCTGGCTCTCCTCGCGCTGCACCCGCACCGTGGCGGCCAGCGCCAACGCGGCGATGTCGCGCACAGCAGCGCGAAAAGCCTCGATCTGCCGGTCGAGTTCGGCCAGGGGGCGCGAGAGCGCCTGGACCTCCAGCTCGATGTCCTGGAGCAGTCGGCCCGCCAGGGCACGACAAGCCCGCCGGGCCGAACCCCGCGCGAGCTCGGCGGCCGAGCTGTGCGCCAAATCGCGGAGCCAGGCAGCCAACGCCGCCACTCCGGCATCGTCTCCGCCCTCCAGCGCCCGCTTGGCCGAGGCGTGGAAAACCTCGCCGGAGCGCTCGCCCAACTCGCGGACGAGAATCTTGCGGGTGAAGGCTTCGGACCGCTGTCGCACCACCTCGTCCACCGCGTCGGCCTTGTTCAGCACGCAGGCGAACCGGCCAGCCTGCGGGGCGATCTCCCGGGCGATGGCCAGCTCCTCGCCCGAGATGGGAGGATCGAAGCCCAGTACCATGAGGGCGACGTCGATGCGGGGCAGGTACCGCCTGGTGACCTCCGAGTTTGGCGCAAAGACGCTGCCCACGCCGGGGGTATCCACCAGACGCACGCCCCCGGCCAGCAGCGGAAGGGGAAGTGTCACGACCACGGCTTCGAGGCCCATGGCGTTGCCGGGGTTCATCTCTTCACAGACGTAGTCGCCGATGGCATTCATGGCGATGAACTGCCGCCTGCCGTCGGCGAAGAGCACTCGCGCCGTCGGCTCCTCTCCGTACTCGACGATGGTGATCGTGCTGGCCAGCGGGGCCACGTCGGTGGGCAGCAGCGGCTGCCCGAGGAGGGCGTTGATGAGCGTGCTCTTGCCGCGCTTGAACTGGCCGAGGACCGCCACGTTGAAGCGCCCCTCACCGAGCAGTCGCCGCGCGCGGCGCGCCTCCGCCACGATCCCTGCCGCCTCGCGTTCCCCCGCCACCTCCATCATGACGGCCAGTGCATCGTCTTCCTGCATCTTCGACTCCTTCGAACAGGAGTCATCAGCGGACCGTTGCCGCGGTTCGGGCGGACTCCATCGCCAGCCAAGTGGCGATTGTATCCCCGTGACCGTTAGCCTGCCCAGCGGACCGCGTATCATGCGCCCATGCAGCCCATGCCACCGGGTCTCACCGTCGATATTCCCGGCTGGGGGGTGCGGACCTTCACCCACCTGCTGCTCGACTTTACCGGGACGCTATCCTGCGACGGCTCGTTGCTGCCCGGGGTGGCCGAGCGCGTGCGCCAGCTCGCCCACTTCGTCCACATCACCGTCCTGACCGCCGACACCTTCGGCACGGCTCGCAGCGCGCTGGCCAGCCTGCCGGTGACGGTGCAGGTGATCGCGACGGGCGAGGACAAGGCCCGGTTCCTGGCCCAGCTTGGGGCCGCGTCCGTTGTTGCCATCGGCAACGGCGTCAACGACGAAGCCATGCTCCGGCAGGCTGCGCTGGGGATCGCCAGCATCGGCCCCGAAGGAGCGGCTGGGCGTCTGCTCGCCGTCGCCGATATCGTGGTGCGAGACATCGTCGACGCCCTGGACCTGCTGTTGCACCCGCTGCGGCTGAAGGCCACGCTGCGGGTGTAGCGTGAGCGCTGCACCACGGCAGGCGTGAGCTGGCGGCTTTTCGGCGTCCAACGGTCGGGTGCGGGCCGGCAGATTGCAGTACGCAGCCGTACCAGGCGGCTTTGGAGGAGGGACATGGAAGAGCCCCCGCGTTCCTGGCGCAACCCCACCGTGGTCGGCTTCTCGCTGGCCAGCTTCCTCTCGGACGCCAGCCACGAGATGGCCACGGCGGTCTTGCCCCTCTACCTCAAGAACCTCGCTCTCGGCGCATCGGTACTCGGGCTCGTCGAGGGGGTAGCCGACATCACGGGATCCGGGGCCAAGTGGTTGGCCGGTTCGGTGGGGCAGCGGCTGCGCCAGAAGAAGCGGCTGACCGCGGCTGCCTATGCGGTGACCACGGCTTGCGTGGCGGCCTTCTCCCTCGTCACCCGGGTGGTGCCGCTGCTGCTCCTGCGCTCCCTCGCCTGGGCGGCACGCGGGTTTCGCGGCCCGCTGCGCGATACGCTGATGGCCGAGTCCGTTGATCCCGCCCACTACGGCAAGGCGTACGGGCTGGAGCGCGCCGGGGACATGGCCGGCGCGGTGGTGGGCCCCCTTCTGGCGGTCGGTTTCCTGGCTCTTGGCACGAGTCTGCCGCGCATCTTCCTGTGGACCCTCCTCCCCGGCCTGGGCGCAGCCATGGCGGTGACCCTCCTGGTTCGGGAACGCCCCGTGGCCGCGAGTTCGCGGCGCCAACGGGCGCTGCGCCCGCCCCTGCCGCGGGGTTACTGGGCCTTCCTGGGCGCCGTCCTGCTCTTCGGCATGGGCGATTTTTCCCGCACTTTCCTCATTTTCGAGGCGGCGGGGAGAGTCCCGACGAGTTGGGCCCGTGCCACCCTCGCGTTGCCGGTGCTGCTCTACGTGGGGCACAACTTCGCCAGCGGCCTGGCGACAGTGCCCGCCGGGGCGCTGGCCGACCGCTGGTCCTCCGGCCGCACCTTGCTGCTCGGCTATGGGCTGGGGACCGCCTTCAACCTCGGCCTCGCCTTCCTCCCGGCGGGATTCGCCTGGCTCGTGCCGCTGTTCGTGGTGAGCGGGGTTACCATCGCCATCGAGGAGACAGTCGAGAAGGCCGCAGCAGCGCGGATGATTGCTGAGGAAGCGCGGTCCTATGCACTCGGCATGCTGGCAACGGCCAACGCTCTGGGGGATCTCGTCTCTTCCGTGGTGACGGGCTTCCTCCTGGAACACGCGGGGCGGGCTTGGGCTTACGGCACGGCCGCCGGTTTCACCGCCGCCGGCTGCCTGGCCCTTGCCGGGCTCGTGGTGCGGTCGGGTGACGAGGGCGCGGCCACGCCGCTGGGGCGGTAGCCGCAGGTTCCCGTTTTCTTGGCCCTCACTGCCGCCTCGGCACCATCGAGCGAGCTGAGCACGCGCGGAGCAGCGGCGCCGCGGAAGGCGCGCGGGCGCTCACGAACAGGCGCCCGGGTTGCCCCGGGCGCCTCGTCCGCGAAGCTCTGGCGTTGCGAAGGCCTGTGGTGCCTCAGTCGGAGCCCAGGTCGTCCGCCTTGATCGCCTGCGCCGCCACGTCCTCCAGCATCTTGGTGGTGACGGACTTGGGCCGCTCGATGGGGTAGCCCAGGGCGCGGTCCCAGGTGATGTTGGCGAGCACGCCGATGGCCCGGCCGATGCCGAACAGCACCGTGTAGAAATCCCACTCGGTGAGGCCGTAGTACCACTGGATCACCCCCGACTGGGCGTCCACGTTGGGCCACGGGTTCTTGGTCTTGCCGTGCTCGGTGAGCACACCCGGCGCCACCTTGAAGATGGTGTCGATGAGCTTGAAGAGCGGGTAGTCGGGGAGGTGCTTGAGGCAGAACTCGCGCTGCGCCACGTAGCGGGGGTCGGTCTTGCGGAGCACCGCGTGCCCGTAGCCGGGGATCACCTGACCGGCGCGCAGCGTCTCCCACAGCGCCTCGCGCACCAGCTCCTCAGTGGGCTCCTTGCCGCCCAGCTTCTTCTGGAAGTTCATCATCCAGCGCAGGACTTCCTGGTTGGCGAGGCCGTGGAGCGGGCCGGCGAGGCCATTGATGGCGGCGGAGTAGGCGTAGTAGACGTCGGAGAGCGCCGACGCCACGAGGTGGCCGGTGTGCGCCGACACGTTGCCCGACTCGTGGTCGGAGTGGAGGATGAAGTACATCCGCGCCACGTCGTCGTAGGGCTGGGGGAACCCCATCTGGTGGGCGAAGTTGCCGCCGAAGTCGAGCTCCTTGTCAGCGTGGATGTGGATGTCAGCCTTGTACTTCATGCGGTAGATGTAGGCCGCGAGGGTGGGGAGCTTGGCGAGCAGGTTCGTGGCGTCCTCGTAGGTGGGCTCCCAGTACTCGTCCTTCTTCATCCCCTCCTGGTAGCGCTTGACGAAGATCGACTCGCGCTGCATCGCCACGATGCCCGCCGAGAACATGGTCATGGGGTGGGTGTCGCGCGGCATGGCGCGCAGCACGTCGATCACGTACTGCGGCAGGGCCCGCCGCTTCTTGAAGTCCTCCACCACCTCGGCCACCTGCTCCTGGGTCGGCACTTCCCCGGTGAGCAGGAACCACCAGTGCGCCTCCACGAACGGGTACTCCCGCCCCTTCGGCTTGGGCAGGGCCTCGAGCGTTTCCGGGATAGTCTTGCCGCGGAACCGGATCCCTTCGAAGGGATCCAGGTACGAGATGTCGGTGACCAGGCAGCGGACGCCGCGCGCCCCGCCGATCGCCTGGGCGATGGTCACCTCGCCGATCTTGACGTCCCCGTGCTCCTTGAGGAGCTTCTGGGTGCGCGGCCTGTGCTCTTGGATCTTGGCGAACAGGGTTTCCTTGAGTTTCGACATGCCCTTCCTCCTTATCCCGCGGTGCGCATTTGTTCCGGTGCCACCGCGGCTTCGTCCCCACCGGGCGGACGCGCTGTGCTCGCGCTCACGGGCACAAGATACCCCCCTCCTCGCACCGTTGCAACACCGCGCGCCCGGCCGTCCTCAGCGCCCATCCAGGCCGTACACCTCGGCCTCGAACTCCTCCAGCGAAGCGAAGATAGGGATCTTGGTAATGGCCTCCGGCCCCGGCAGGAGGGTGGCTCCGGAGGTCTCCACGATGCGCCGCACCACCTCCTGGAACGCCCCCATGGGGCTGGCGTCGAACCAACCCAACACCTGACGCGGGTCCATCCTCGTGGAGAGGATGCGGAACACCCGCCGGCGATCGGTGGCGAAGCCGACCACCAGATCCACCACCAGGTACGGTTTCGTCCCGCCCTTGATCCCCGCCACCGCCACTGCATCCACCAGGCTGTACAGGAGGAGATCGCTCCCCCCGCCGGCGTCTCGCAGCACCACCCCGGCTTCCTCCAGCCGTTCGAGGCTGCTCGTCTCCACCCACAACGACCGCTGCGGCACGGGCTGGGGAGCGCCCCCCGGCGGGGCGACGGGGACCTCCGCCGCCACCGCCGCCGGCTCGGCCGCAGCAGCCCGGACCTCGCTCGCGGGCGGGAGCTGCTCCGCACCCGCAGCGGCCGCCGGCGTCTCCGGGAGGCCGAGTCGTCGCCTCGCCTTTTCGCCCAACAGGCCGGCCTCCGCATCCTCGGCTAGGTGGCGGAAGACCTCGGCTGCCTCCGCCCTCCCCGCATCGGCCAGCTGGCTCGCCAGCCGGAACCGCAGCGGCGCGGGACCCCCCAGCCCCGTGTGCGCCACCAGTTCCCGCCAGTGATCCAGGGCCAGCCCCAGCTCTCCCTTCTTGAGTTCGATCTCGATCACCTTGACCATCCAGCTGGCCCCCTGGGCTGCCTCGCCCACCTGCAGGTAGCTCTGCCACATGCCCAAATGCGCGTCCGGGTTGGCCGGTTCCGCGGCGATGGCGCGGGCCAGACTCGCACGGGCCCCTTCCACCTCGTCGCGCGCCAGCAACTCGAGCCCCTCCACCAGATCCGGGTGCTGCTGGAGGGTAATCTCGGCTTCGATTTTCGGATGAACGTACCGCTCCTCGAGTTTGCCCAGCTTCACCACCACCGCCGCCAGTGCCCCGCAGACGAACCCGCCCACGTGCGCCCAGTAGGCAACGCCACCGTGTTCCCCCGTGAGCGTGCCGTAGAAGACCTGCTGCAACAGCCACAGCGGCAACATGAGCCAAGCGGGGGCGTCGAAGGTGCCGCCGCGCAGGAACCACCAGTAGAAGAACCGGATCTTCGCCCGCCCACAGCGGACGAGGAAGGCGCCCATCACGCCGGCCAGCGCCCCCGAAGCGCCGATGAGGGCTGACTCGGAGTCGGGGAAACGAGCAATGTGGGCGAGCGAGGCTGCCACGCCGGAGACCAGGTAGAGGGCGGTGAAACCCGGCCGCCCGTACGCGTCCTCCACCGGTGGCCCCGCTAGGAACAGGATGAACATGTTCGACAGCAGGTGCAGCCAGCCCCCGTGCAGGAACATGCTGGTGAGAAACGCCGACGCGCGCATGTCGGCGGGCACGAGCCCGAAGGAGAGGTAGGGGTGCCGCTGGCGAACCTCCAGAATCGCCCGAGCCATCTCGTCGAGACGGCGCTGCTCCTCGGCTCGCTCCTCGGCGTCCACCTCGACGCCGGCGCCCCGCATCGCTGCCGCCAGGGTGCGGAACTTGTTGCGCTCCCCCGGCGGAACCGCCAACGCCACCAGCGACTCGGGGAGCTGCAGGTAGGGGTGCTCCTGCCAGTACTCGATGGCTTGCCGCAGGCTGCGCGCCCCCTCCTCCTCGACACTGCGGGCAGCGCCATGGCTCGCCAGGAAGATGGCGACGTTGAGGCCGATGATGACGAGGCTCACCCACGGCAGGCGCCTCACCGTCTGCTGGTCGTGGCCGATGGGGATCAGCATGGGATTCTCTCCCTTGACCCCGCATGATACGCGACCAAGGGCGGGATGAACCGGCGCCTGCCGCTACCTTCCCGAGCCTACTCGCGGTCCACCCCGGCGAGCGGGTCCAAGTCGAGGAGGCGCTCCAGCTCCTCCGGCGGCAGGACGCCTAGGCGGCGCGCCGCGCTCGCCACACCCTCCCCGGCTGCCTGCGCCGCCGTCGCCACCCGCGCTGCTTCTTCGTAGCCGAGGCGCCGCGCCAGCGCCGTGGCCAGCGCCGGGCTCTGCGCCGCAAGCTCCCTCGCCCGCCTCACATCGACCTGCAGCCCGTTGAGGCACCGCGCCGCCAGTGCCGACGCCGCCCCCGAGAGGAGGCGGATCGCGGTGTCCAGATTCCAGGCCAGCAGCGGCGTGGCGTGGGCCAGATCGAGTTGCTGCAGGGAGGCGCTGCCCCGGCAGGCCGTCGCCAGCCCCTCCACCTGCAGCGCCACCTGGGCCACCGCCTCGGGAATCACGGGGTTCACCTTCCCCGGCATGAGCGAGGAGCCAGGCTGCAGCGCCGGCAGTTGCAGCTCCCCCAACCCGCCGAAGGGCCCCGAACTTCGCAACCGCAGGTCGTTAGCGAGCGAGAAGAGCACCCGCCCGATACCGGCCAGAGCGTCGACCGTGGCCACCAGCGCCTCCTGACCGGCGATGGCCGCCGCCGGCCGCTCGTGCGCTACGAGCGGCAACCCCGTCACGTCGGCCAGCTTCCGGATCACAAGCGGCACCACCTGCGGCTCGCAGCCGAGGCCGCTACCCACCGCGGTGCCACCCAGGGGGAGCTCGTGGAGGCGCACGGCTACCACCTCCAGCACCCGCAGCGCCTCTTCGAGCCGCCTCGCCCATCCCCCGAAGATCCGCCCGTAGGTGGTGGGCACGGCGTCCATCAGGTGGGTGCGCCCGAGGGTGACTGTGGTTCGGTGTTCCCTGGCCAGGCGGAGCAACTCCGCCGAAAGCGCCCCCATCGCTGCGGAGAACTCGTCGCGCAGCGCCAGGAGGGTGGCGATCCGCACCGCCGAGGGCACCACGTCGTTGGAGGACTGCCCGCGATTGACGTGATCGTTGGGGTGGACCCGCCGCTCCCCGCTGCGCTCGCCCAGCAACCGCCCGGCCAGGTGCGCCACCACCTCGTTCACGTTCATGTTGGTGGAGGTTCCCGAGCCGGTCTGAAACACGTCCACGGGGAACTGGTCTGCGAAGTCGCCCTGCCAGATCCGGTCGGCGGCCTCGGCGACGGCGGAGGCGATCGGCTGCGGCAGGACGCCGAGCGCGCCGTGGACCTCCGCAAATTCGCGTTTGATGAGGGCCAGCGCCCGGACCACCCGGGCCGGCATGCGCCAGCCGCTGATCTGGAAGTTGGCCGCAGCCCGGGCCGTGTGCGCGCCGTACAGCGCCTCGGCGGGTACGACCACCTCGCCCATCGTGTCCCGTTCGATTCTGGTCGCCTCTCCGTTCATGGCCACCCCGCTTCCGCGGCGCCGAGGAGGCGCCTACTCCACCCAACCCGTTGCCGCTACTCTGTCCTTCCCCCTTCGAGGGGGTAGGGGCCGGGCGTCAGCGTGCGCCGGCCTCGCCGTCGCGTTGCGGAAACAACAGCGACGCCACTGTGGCGACAGCGAGGATGAGTGCCACCACGACCAGCGACAGGGCGGTCGGGATATCGGCCACATCGGCGAGCAGCATCTTCACCCCCACGAGCACGAGAATCACTGCCAGGGCAGGGCGCAGGAAGCGCAGCGCGCCGAGAGCCCCCGCGAGAACGAAGTAGAGGGCACGCAAGCCCAAGATGGCAAAGATGTTCGAGGAGTAGATGACGAACACGTCGCGGCTCACCGCGAGAACCGCCGGCACCGAATCCACGGCGAACATCACATCCGTGCTCTCGATGGCCAGCAGCACCAGGAACATGGGCGTGACGTGCAGGGCCCCGTCCAGGCGCACGACGAACTTCTCCCCATGGTGCGAGCGAGCCACGGGGAAGACGCGGCTCGCCCACCGGACCACCAGGTTGCGCTCCGGGTGCACCTCGCCCTGCTCGCCGAGAGCGAGGCGGGCGCCGGTGGCGACCAGCACCGCGCCCAGCACGTAGAGGAGGAAGTGGAAAGCCTCCAGGAGCGCTACACCGGCGACGATGAACACGCCCCGCGTGAGAAGGGCGCCAATGATGCCCCAGAACAGGACCCGATGCTGGAACTCCGGTCTGATGCCGAAGTAGGTGAAGAGGGCCAGGAAGACAAAGAGGTTGTCGACGGAGAGCGATTTCTCGATGAGAAACGCGGTGAGATACGCGAAGGCCGCCTCGCTCCCCCTGGTGAATCCCACGAACAGCGTGAACAGGAGCCCGATGCCCACCCAGAACACGCTCCACCAGGCCGCCTTGCGGATGCTCTCCCGCTGGGCGTGGCGATGGAACACCACGAGATCGAGGGTCAACAACCCTCCCACCACCACCGCCAGCACCAGCCAGGACAGTTCGGCCATGTCTCCCCCCGCCCATCGTACCGTGTCCCGCCCCCGCAGCGGAGGACGGCCCGGTCCCTAGAGAGCCCCCTCGAGGGTCGGGCCGAAAAAGACGGCGTTGGCGAGGAGCAGGAGGCTGGCGCGGGTCACGGCGCGCGCGCTGGGGTCCTCGGCAAAGGCGATGACCCGCCCCCGGCCATGCCCCTGGACCATGAAAAACCCCTTTTGCGCCAGCAGCTTTCGCGACGCCTCCAGGATGAAACCGGACTGCAGGAGCGAGGCCTCCTGCGCGTACACCCCCACGTTGCGGCCCTTGTCCAGCGTGAGCGGCAGGAGCACTCGCCGCGAATCCACGAGTACGTCCACCTCCCCGGAGGGGAAGCCGGCCGCCAGCAGGTGCTCGCGGTCCAACACCACGCGCAGGATGGCACCCGGCACCGCGGGGGGCTCCTCCTCCTCCGGGACCACGTGCGCCTCCAGATCGAAGGGGGACTCGGTGCCCCGCCTTTCCCCACCCCCTTCCGCGCCGCCAGCGCCTGTCTTCGTCCGCATCACCGCCTTGGTGGCGAGCAGACCCACCTTCTCGTCGGCGAGGTAACGGGCTGCCCCACCCACCCCCACCAGCACGCCCCCCTGGCGGACCCAGTGGGCGATAGCCGCCGCACCGCTCTCGCCGAGCATGCGAGCGTACCCGTCGCTGCCCCGACTGTCAGGCATGACAATGACGTCGAAGTTCTCGAGACGAGCCCCCGCCAGCGTGGCGGTTCGCACCACCGTCACCGGGTAGCCGATCGTGGTCTCCAGGGCGTGGCGCAGGTGGCCGGCGCTGGTGGGGGAGGTGGGCACGTCCCACAGGACCGCCACGCGAGGGGGCCGCACCCGCCGGATGGAGGTGGAACCCAGGTCGACCCCTTCCTCGGCGTAACCGCTGTCCACGCCCACCACGTTCACCCCCCATCGGGAGGCCAGCACCTCCAGCCGCGCCCGCAACCCCTCCCGCTGGTCGGCGCTGCGGATCACCAGCGCGCCACGGTCGAAGGCACGCCCGGCGATGCGGAACGGCTTGCCAGCCACCTCGACGCGGACGCCGTCGGTCAGGAGAGCCGCCAGCACCCGGGCCGAGCCCAGGCCCGTCCAGGGCACCAGGAACGCCACCCGACCCTCGCCGCTCACCGTGCCCCGTCGCAGCTCGCCGCCGCTCACCCTGGCGAACCCTGCGGCCGGCACCCAGTTCTCCAACTCGCGGGCGGCAACGCCCCACAGCAGCGGCAACGACCAGGCCGTGACGTCGTAGATCTGGCCCGGCAGGCGCCGGGCGTCGCGACGCACCTGCTCGCGCTCGAACGCCTCGTCCATCGGCGTCCGGCGCTCCAGCAGCGTGCGCGCCAAGAACCCGGCCGGCTGAGCGAGCGGCACCACGAAGTCCTCGGGCACACCCGCTTCACCGTCCCGCCGCCACACCTCCACCCCCTGCCGCACCAGGAGGTCCGCCAGCTCCGCCGCCCGCCCCGGGTCCTCGGGGCAGGACAGCGAGATGGCGCGCCGCCCGCCACTGCGCACCGCCTCCCGCCGGAACTCGTACCACGCGCGCAGCCACCGCTGGGGCTGCTCGGCGACGGTGCGGCAGGTGGTGAACGCCGCCAGCAGGTGGTGGCGCACCGCGTCGCGGTGCGTGAGGCGACTCCCGTCCTCGAGGCGGGTGACCTGTCCCCGGGCCGAGGCCTGCTCGAACGTCATCCCCGCCGCGCCCATGAGCGAGGGCCAGGTCTCGCCGTAACCGGGGTAGAAGGAGTCGAATATCTCGCGCGTCCAGTAGCGCCACCCCATGCGGTCGAAGGCGGCCGCCACGCCTCGCCCCAGCGCGTCCCACAGCGGCAGGTGGCTGGAGAGGAAGGGGTGATGCGGCGGCGCCGGCGGGGGGAAGAAGTACGCCTGCTCCGCCCCCATTTCGTGCAGGTCGGCGACCACGGCGGGGTGCCACTCCAGCATGGCGGCCACCCGCCCACGCGTCTCGGGGTGCGAGAGCACGAACCAGTCGCGGTTCAAGTCGAAAAGGTCGTGGGAAAAACGCCCGCCGGGCCAGGGCTGTTGGTGTTCCGCACTGGCCGGCTCGGCGTCCGGTGACCGCCCGCGGCTCTGGCGCAGCGCCGCCACGAACCGGTCCCGCCCATCGGGGTTCTGGAGGGGATCGATCACCACCACGGTGGTGGCGAGGATGCGCTCCACCTCCGGCGAATCGCCCGTCGCCAGGTAGGCGGCCAGGGCCAGTGCCGCGTCCCCGCCGGACGCTTCGTCGCCGTGCACGGAGCCGGCGATCCAGACCACCGTCGGGAGACGGCTGAGCAGTGCGGCCGCCTCTGTCTCGCTGACTGCCCGGGGATCGGCGAGTCGCGCCAGCTCGCTCTTCACGGCTCCGAGGCGGGCCATCGTCTCCGCCCTGGAGAGGACCAGCAGCAGGAGGGACCGCCCCTCCAGGGAGCGGGCGTACTCGACCAGCTGCACGCGCCCGGGGGCGAGCTTCGCCAAACGCCGCGCCATGGCCACGTGTTGGGCGGCGTCCGGCACGTCCTCGCCCCACTCGAACCCCCACGTGCCGGCGGCGCTCAGGACCTCTGCCCCGCCGCTGGGCACAGGCAACACATCGAGGAACTCCGCTGCCCCGCCCCCCACGGGCAGCGCGACACAGGCCACGACCGCGAGAACCCATCCCGTCACCGCTCGCATCCTCGTCCCCCTCGACACGCTACGCCGATCCTGTCAGGTCCCCCAGCGTGGGTAGGCCGTCAGCACGGCACCCGCGCTCCCGCCCAACCGGGTGCGCGCTGCACGGTAATGCCCCCACCCTCACCGCGGCGGCCGCTTGATCCGCAGGGTCGGGTCGGAGAACATGTTGGCGCGAAACTCCCCCGCCTGGAAGCCGTCGGGAACGGCAAACACCGCCTCGGGGATCTCCGTCACCGCGAGTTCCAGCACCTCGAAGCGGCCCTCCACCACGCGCTCCTGGCCCTCGCTGGTGGTGACGGTCCGGACCGTGATCGCCTTTACGGGCAGCCCCTTGATCTGGGCCGCCACCGGGGTCCAGGCGGCCTGGAGTTCCTCCTCCGGCAGCCGCAGCGGAACGGGCACCGGCCAGGAAGCTGGCGGCCCCGCCTCCAGACCCTCCACCGTCCACACTTCCTGCTGGATGACCGTGGAGGTGACGATCTCGCCCCGAGGCGTGGAGCGCCTCGTAAGGTAGGAGAGTTGCAGCTTGTGCCGCACGGTGGGCTGACCCGCCACCGGCTCCCCCTCCCCCTGCTCCAGCAGCTTCGCCTCGACCTGCTCCACCTGCCGGGAAAACAGCCCTTGGAGCGCCCGACCCTGCCTGGTCAGGATTCCGAAAACGCCCTCGATCTTGCACGGCGACACCGTCTTCTCGCCCGGCTTGACGAGCGACACGGTGCTCCCCCCGTCGAGGGTGAGGAGGTAGTCCCCCGGTTCAACGCCGGGGAGGGTGGTTTCCACGTACTCCGCCTTTGCCTTGCCGGAGTCGATCCAGACGGTGACCTTGCTGGTGTCCGTCGAGCCCCCCAGGTCGTGATGCACATACACCGTGGCGGTGTAGGTGACGCCTGCCTGGCTGGCCGCTGCCAACAGAATGCCCACCAGCGCCGACAAAAAGGCCTTTCGCATCGTCGATCTCCCTCCCTCCAGGGGGAAGCCGCACGACCGGCGTCCCCCCTTCTTGCTGCTGGTACGGATGCTTCCCCGCCCGTGTTGAGCTGATCCATCGGGCGAGACCGCCCAGCCGGTCACGCCGCCACGACTTGGCGGACCTCCGGCACCCGCTGCCGCACCCGCTCCTCGACGAAGCCGACGAGCGTCATGGCGGCCATGGGGCACCCGCCACAGGCGCCCAGCAGCCGCACCCGCACCACGCCCTCGTCGAGTCCCAGGAACTGCACGTCGCCCCCGTCCATCTGCAGGGCGGGCCGCACCTCGTCCAAGGCCGCCTTGACGCGCTCTACCAAACCCGCGATGTCGTCCATGCCTTCACCCTCCGGCCGCGCGCATTGTCGCACGGCTCGCGCACCCCTCCCTAACACCCACCTGCCCGGCAGAATTCTGCTACCGTGCCACCGTGGCAGCCCACGAGAACTTCTGCCCGGCGTCGTGCGTTGGAACGAAGCGATGAGCGGTGACGAACTAGCAGCCATCGTGGAGCGCTGCCGCGGCGGCGACGAGGAGGCCTGGGCGGCGCTGGTGGACGCCACCGCCGACGACATCTACCGGCTCGCCGTCAGCTTCACCCGGCGGCGCAGCGAGGCGGAGGACCTGACGCAGGAGGTCTACCTGCGGCTGTGGCAGAATCTCCACCGGTGGGAGGCGGGCACGTCGTTCCGCGCCTGGGCGTTCCGGGTGGCCCGCAACCTCTTCATCGACGCTTACCGACGGGCCGTACACGAGCGGAAGGCCACCTGGGTGGACCCCGAGTTCCTGGCAGGACTCCCGGGCAGTGACGACCCCCACGCCCTGGCGGTGCGCCGGCAGCGGCTGGAGCTGGCACGAGCCGCCCTGGCGCGCCTGCCGGAGGAGCTGTCACGCGTGCTGCTCCTGCGCGATTTTGCCGACTGGAGCTACGAGGAGCTGGCCGAAGAGCTGGGGCTGCCCCTGGGAACCGTCAAGTCGCGGCTCAACCGGGCGCGCCGCGAACTGGCCTCGGTGCTCTCGCTGCAGCTCGTCCCGAAGGAGGCCGGCGTCGCCGGCGAGGTGCGGCCATGACCCAGTGCGACCTGGTGCTGGAGCGCCTCGACGAGGCCGTGGCGGGCACCCTGGAGCCGGAGCTCGCTGCCCACCTGGCCGCGTGCCCCACCTGCCGCGCGGCCGTGGAGCGCGCCCGCACCCTGGCCGAGAGCGCTGGCCTCGTCGGCCGCCTCCGCGCCCCGGGCACGCTGGTGGCGCGGCTGAAGACCCTGCCGCGTCTCGCGCCGGAGTGCGAGCAGGCCCTGCTGCTCATCGATGCCGTCTTCGCGGGGGAGCTCGAGGAACGCGAGCGCGCGGTGTTCCTGGACCATGTGGACCAGTGCCCGCGCTGCCAGGCGTGTTGGGAGGCCGCGGCTACCCTGCGCGAGGTGGGACTGGGGACCGCAGCCCCGCCCCAGCTCCGCGCCCGTGCCCGTGTCCTCCCCTCCCGGCGGGCGCGCGGGCCGTCGCGGCGGGCCGTGTTCGACTTGCGCCTGGCCACCGCGGCTGCCTACCTCCTGGCCGCCGTGTCGGTGGTGATGGCGGGGGACCCGGCCCGCCTCGCCCGCGCCAGCTCGGAGGAGTTCGACCGGGCTCGTCTCTACGCGCAAGCAGTGGTGGCCAACCGCCTGCAGGCGTGCACCGATACGGTGTTGCAGTGGGGCGAAACGCTCCGCTCTCGGGCCGGCGAGCTGGTTGGCGAGGCGTGGGAGGCGGTCCGGGAACTCGTCGGGCCGCGACAGGCGAACCGGGCGGCCGCTGCCGCCGTTAGAGAGAGTGGAAACGGAGGATGACGATGGAAAAGCCCACGACCCACGAAACCCCGCAGCCGCCCCCACCGCCGCTCCCCTCGTCGCCCAGCCCCAAGCGCTCGCCCGGGCTGGCCCTGGTGCTGTCGTTCTTCCCCGGGCTGGGCCACCTCTACCTCGGCCTGTACCAACGGGGCATCGGCATCTTTCTCGCCTTTGCCGCCTCGATCTGGCTGGCCGACCACGCCGATTTCGGGATTTT
Source organism: Acidobacteriota bacterium (assembly GCA_037441065.1). GTDB lineage: Bacteria > Acidobacteriota > Thermoanaerobaculia > Thermoanaerobaculales > Thermoanaerobaculaceae > JACADV01. Next base: position 56,871 of record JBBISY010000007.1, read on the forward strand.
CGTCGCCTTTGTCTGGTTCTTTGCCGTGATCGACGGCTACCGGCAAGCGGTCCTGCTGAACCAGTGCTGCGACAGCGTACCTGTCGAGCCCATCAAGCCATCCCGGCAGGGCAGCAACCTGGCACTGGGTGTGTTCCTCGTGGTGGCAGGTGCCGTGCTGCTCTACAACCAGTTCTACCCATTGGAGCTGGAGTTCCTCGTGGACTGGTGGCCGTTGGCCCTGATCCTCTTCGGAGCGTACCTCCTCGCCCAGCACTTCCGGGAAGCGGCAAAGCGGCGAGAGGCGGAGGAGAGGGCTCGGCAGGAGGAGTGGGAGACCCGGCCCTGACGACGACTGGCAGGTCGGCCGCCGCCACCCCCGGCGGCGGCCGGCCGCGCTCCGGTCCCCCCTCGCCCCCCTAGCACCCGATGCCGCAGGCCCGGCGGCATTCGGCCATCACCCGATCGATGACCGCCTTGGCCCGATCGCGCCCGTCGCGCAGCACCGCTTCCACGTAGCCCCGATCCTGCATCAGCTCCGCCCGACGTTGCCTGGCCTCGCGGAAGGTGTCCAGGATGAGGCCCAAGAGGCGCTTCTTGAGTTCCCCGTAGCCGGTCCCCCCTTCGGTGAAGCATCGCTTGGTGGCCGGCCACTCCGAGGGCGGCGTGAAGAGCTTCAGCAGCGCGTAGAGCGTGTTGCCGCGGGTGGGCTTGGGCGCCTCCACCGGTGTGGAGTCGGTGACGATGGACATCACCCGCTTGCGCAGCTCGTTTTCCGGGGCAAAGATCTCGATCGTGTTACCGTAGGACTTGGACATCTTCTGACCGTCGATGCCCGGCACCACCGCCACCTCGGGGAGGATGTACTCCTCCGGGACAACGAGGAGACCGGCGCCGTACTGCTGGTTGAAGGCGGCGGCGATGTCGCGGGTCATTTCCAGGTGCTGCTTCTGGTCCTTGCCCACGGGCACCCGGTCCGCACGGACGATCAAGATGTCCGCCGCCATCAGCACCGGGTAGGCGAAGAGCCCGTGGCTGGGCGCTATCCCCTTGGCCACCTTGTCCTTGTAGGAGTGCCCCCGCTGCAGCAAACCCATCGGCGTGACGGTGGAGAGCATCCAGGCCAGCTCGGTGACCTCCGGCACGTCCGACTGCCGGTAGATGACCGAACGGGCGGGGTCGAGGCCCAGCGACAGGAAGTCCACCGCCACCAGGAACGCCTTCTCGCGCAGTTCGGCGCCGTCGTGGATCGTGGTCATGGCGTGCAAGTCGGCCACGAAGAAGAAGCACTCGGCGGCCTCCTCCTGCATCCTCACGAACTGCCGGATGGCCCCAAAGTAGTTGCCGATGTGGAGGTTCCCTGACGGTTGAACACCCGAGAGTATGCGCATCCCGCCTCCCCGCCGGCGGATTGTACGCGAACCGCCGAGGCCCCTCCCAGGGCGGTCAGCGCAGGGTGAGCCGCCGGACGGGGGCCGAATCGCCGCCGCGTTTGAGGTTGGAAACCACGGTGGTGCTGCCCTCCCGAACCACCTCCACCGGTCGGCGGTACGCCGCGGCGACCCGTCCGAAGCCGCCGGAGAGCACGGGCCGGTCCTGGCCGTTGTACGCGGCCAGGATGCTGGCCACGTAGTTCCTCGTCTCCTCGTAGGGCGGCACGCCACCGTAGCGCTCCACCGCTTCCGGTCCCGCGTTGTAGGCAGCCAGAGCCAGCGACAGGTCGTGTTGGAAACGCTCCAGGAGGTCCTTGAAGTAGCGCACACCGCCGCGGATGTTCTCGAAGGGGTCGAAGGGGTCCGCCACCCCGTATAACGACGCCGTGGCGGGCATCAGCTGCATCACCCCGCGGGCCCCCTTCGGGCTCACCGCCGTGGGGTCGTACCCCGACTCGACGCGGATCATGAGGTCCACGAGGCGTGGGTCCACCCCGTGGGCGGTGGCGATCTCCTCCACCTTGGGCCACAGCTCCGCCTGGCGAACCGCCGAACCGTTGGGGATCGGACGACCGGCAGGCGCCGCCGCGGCCACGTTGAAGACGCGCTTCGTGCCGTCCGGCTCGGTCACCACGATCACGCCCCCACCCCCCGCCGACGCCGCCGCGGGAAACCACAGGAGCAGGAACGCCGCGAGACCTCGCCCCATCACCCCAAGAGCTCCGCCACCACACCGGGAACAGCAGCCAGGGCGGCGCCGAGCTTGGCGGGCGCCTTGCCCCCCGCCTGCGCCAGCGTGGCCTTGCCACCCCCCCGCCCGTCCACGATCGGTGCGAGCCGCCTCACCACCTCGCCGGCCGGCACCCGCCCCGCCACATCCTCGGTGACGGCCACGAGGAGGGTGGCCGCGTCCTCGGAAGCCATCCCGATGACCACCACCCCGGAACCCAGCTTCTGCCGCCACCGGTCGGCCAGCGTGCGCAGCTCGGCGGGTGCCATCTCGGCCACCTCGCGCACCAGGACCGGCACCCCGGCCACGGTAATGGGCTCGGCCTCCGCCTCCCCCCCGCCCGCGGCCAGCTTGAGCTTCAGGCGCTTCACCTCCCCTTCCAGCGCCTTGATGCGGTTTTCCTGCTCGCCGAGGTAGGCGGGGAGCTCTTCCGGCGGCACCCTGGCACCGGCCGCGGCGTTCTTCAGAAGCCGGTGGTACGACTGGAAGAGTTCCACGGCGGCTCGCCCGGTCACCGCCTCGATGCGGCGCACCCCGGCCGCCACGCTCCGCTCGAGAACGATCTTGAAACAGCCGATGTCTCCGGTGCGGCGCACGTGACAGCCGCCGCACAGCTCCCGCGACACGGCCCCGTCCGCCACCGACACCACCCGCACCACCTCGCCGTACTTTTCCCCGAACAGGGCCATGGCCCCGGCTGCCCTCGCCGCTTCGATCGCCATCATCGCCGTCGTCACTTCGTGGTTGGCACGGATGTCCTGATTGACGAGGGTCTCGATGGCCTCCAGCTGCTCGGGAAGGAGAGCCTGGTTCCAGGAAAAATCGAAGCGGAGGCGGTCCGGCTCGACGAGCGAGCCGGCCTGCTGGGCGGCGGGCCCGAGGACGCGGTGGAGCGCGGCGTGCAGCAGGTGGGTGGCGGTGTGGTTGGCCTGGATATCGAGCCGGCGCCCCCGCGACACCTCCGCCCGCACCGTGGCGCCGCGGTGCAGCGTCCCCTCCTCCACCGAAACCCGGTGCACCACCAGACCGGCGACTGGCCGCTCGGTGTCCAGCACCCTCGCCCGGCCCCCCTTCCAGCGCAGCAAACCCTGGTCTCCCACCTGCCCCCCGCCCTCGGCGTAGAAGGGGGTCCGGTCCAGCACCACCTCGCCCTCGCCGGTGAGCACGTCCACCTCGCCGGTCTTGCCCACGAGCGCCAGCACCCGCGCGTCGTCCACGCCCAGCTCGTCGTACCCCACGAACGCGGTGGCGATGCCCCGCTCGGCGAGGCGCTCGTACTCCTCCCGGAAGCGGGCCAAAAGCCCCCCCTTCCAGCTCTCCTGGCCGCGCGAGCGGGCAGCCTCGAGCTGCCGTTCGAAACCCGACCGGTCGAGGCCGAGCCCCTCCTCCTGGGCGAACTCCTCGAGGATCTCCAGCGGGATGCCGTGCGTCTGGTAGAAGTAGAACGCCGTCTCGCCCGAAACATCGGTAGCGCCCGCGCGCTTGAGGCGCTGCAGCTCCCTCCCCACCAGGTCGGTACCCACGTTGAGAACCCGGGAGAAGCGCTCCTCCTCGGCCCGCAGGAGCTGCTCCACCACCGCCCGGCGTTCCACCAGCTCCGGGTATACCGCCCCCAGGCTCTCGATCACCGCCGGCACGACATCCACCAGAAAGACCCCATCGAACCCCAACTGGCGTCCGTAGCGCAACGCCCGCCGCACGATGCGGCGCAGCACGTAACCCCGGCCCTCGTTGGACGGCACGACCCCGTCGGCGAGGAGGAAGGCCACCGCCCGCGCGTGATCGGCGATGACCCGGAACGCCGGGCCGGTTTCTCCCTCGCGGTCGTACGGCCGCTGCGCCAGCTCGGCCACGCGCGCCAAGAGCGGCTGGAACAGATCCGTGTCGTAGTTGCTCTTCACGCCCTGCAGCACGGCCGCCAGCCGCTCGAGACCGGCACCGGTGTCCACGCAGGGGCGCGGCAGCTCGTGGAGGTGCCCGGCCGCATCCCGCTCGTACTGCATGAACACCAGGTTCCACACCTCGATGGTGTCGTCGCCGCTGCCGTTGACCAGTTCCGGCCGGTTGCCCGCCGGATCGTCCCCCACGTAGTAGTGGATTTCGCTGCACGGCCCGCAGGGACCGGTCTCGCCCATGGCCCAGAAGTTGTCCTTCTCGCCGAAGCGGAGGACCCTCTCGGGGGCAGCCCCCACCTCCCGCCACAGGTTCGCTGCCTCGTCGTCCTCGGTGTAGACCGTGAACCAGAGCCGTTCCGTATCCAGCTCCAGCACCTGAGTGACCAGCTCCCAGGCGAAACGGATCGCCTCCCCCTTCGAGTAGTCCCCGAAGGAGAAGTTCCCCAGCATTTCGAAGAACGTGTGGTGGCGGGCGGTGTAGCCCACGTTGTCCAGGTCGTTGTGCTTGCCGCCGGCCCGCACGCACTTCTGGCAGGAGGCGGCCCGCGTGTAGTCCCGCACCTCCCGGCCGAGGAAGAGATCCTTAAACTGGTTCATGCCGGCGTTGGTGAAGAGCAACGTCGCGTCCCCGGCCGGAATCAGCGACGACGAGGGCACGATCCGGTGCCCCTTGGAGGCGAAGTAGTCAAGGAATGTCCTGCGTAACTCCTGGCTCGACATCCGCCGCATCGTCGGCGCCCCCCTCACGCGCCGCAGCGACCGCCTCCCGCACCAGGCGAGCGCCGAAGCCGCGCGCGAGCAGATACCGTACCACCTTCCGCCGCCCCTCCGGAAGCCTCCACCAGCCCGGCGCCCGGCGGGTGGCAGCCACCATTGCCACCGCCAAGGCGCCCCGCTCCTCCTCCTCCGACAGCGTCGCGAGAGCGTCCTGGACCGCCTGCGGAGCAAGGCGCCGCCGCCGCAGCGCCGCCGCCACCCCCCGCCGCCCCTGGCCCCGCCGCACCCCCGTCGCCACCAGGGCTGCCGCCAGCGCGGTATCGTCCAGCAGACCAGCTCGCTCCAGCCGCCGCACCTCCGCCGCCACAGCCGCGGCCGGAAAGCCGCGCCTCTCCAGCCGGTCCCTCAGCTCGCGGGCCGACAGGGCCCGCCGCGCCACCATCCGCAGCGCCGCCTCGTGAATGTCGCCGGTCATGGCGCGATGCCGCACCATGGCACCGTCTCGTCACGAACCCTCGCGCCCCCCGAACTCGAAGGGGCTGGCCGCCCCCAACAGGTCCGCCTCCACCGGCCTCTCCAGGGCTCGCTCCATCTCCTCCCTCGACATGTCCGCCGTGGACTGGATCCCCTGGATGCGCAGCCGCAGCTCGTCAGGGTTGGTGGCGCGCCGCAGCGCCTCCTCCAGGGTGATGAGCCCCTGCTTGTAGAGCATGTAGAGCGACTGGTCGAAGGTCTGCATGGAGTACTGCGAGGTGCCCTGGGCAATGGCGTCGCGGATCAGTTTCGTCTTTTCCTTCTGCTCGATGCAGTCGCGGATGTAGGCGGTGGAGATCAATACCTCCACAGCCGGTACCCGGCCCAGCCCGTCGGCTCGCGGCAGCAGGCGCATGGAAATGACGGCCTTGAGCACCGCGGCCAACTGGATGCGGATCTGCTTCTGCTGGTGCGGGGGGAACACCGTGATGATGCGGTTGATCGTCTCGGTGGCGTCCAGGGTGTGGAGGGTGGAGAGCACCAGGTGCCCGGTCTCGGCGGCCAAGAGCGCCGTTTCGATGGTCTCGAAGTCGCGCATCTCGCCCACCAGGATCACGTCCGGGTCCTGGCGCAGCGCCGAGCGCATCGCCACCGAGAAGCTGCGGGTATCCACGTCCACCTCTCGCTGGTTGATGATGGACTTCTTGTCCCGGTGGAGGAACTCGATCGGGTCCTCGATGGTCACCACGTGGCAGTTGCGGGTGGAATTGATGTGATCGATCATGGCCGCCAGCGTCGTGGACTTGCCCGAACCGGTGGTACCCGTCACCAGCACGAGGCCGCGCTCCTCCTCGGCGATTTTCTCGATCACCGGGGGCAGGAGCAGCTCCTTGACGGTGAGAATGCGGGCCGGAATGAGGCGGAGCACGAGGCCGACCGAGCCGCGCTGCTGGAAGATGGCGCAGCGGAACCGCCCGAGGCCCGGGACCGAGTACGCGATGTCGATCTCCAAGAACTGTTTGAAGCGCTCCTTCTGCCCCGTGGACATCATGGAGAACGCCATCGCGATGGTGTCCTCCTGCATCAACCGCTTGAACTCCACCAGCGGCACCAGGGCCCCGTCCACGCGGATGATGGGGTGGGCGCCCACCTTCAGGTGCACGTCGGATGCCTTCCGTTCCCCCGCCACCTTCAAGATGTCGTTGATGTGCATGGCTCCCCCTTCCGGCCGCTCGCCGCTCCTCACCCCAAAGTAGGCCGAAACGCGCCCCCTGTCAAAACGGTGCCCGCCAGCTGCCGGCGCCCCTCACGCGGGCGGAACGCTCCGGCCCCGCGTCGGGCCGGCCCGCCACCCGAAACACGCCAGGTGGCCGTCGAAGTAGAACCGCTCGAAGCTTGTGGGGAGAAACTCGCCGAGGCAGTCGGCCACCGAGAAGATGGTCACCGGATGGCCTAGGCGCGCCAGGCGGGTAGCCAGCCGCCGGTAGAAGGAGCAGCCCTCCCCCTCGGGCCGCAGCGGCCGGTAGAGGTAGAGGAAGTCGCAATCGGGAACGGGCAGGCAGGTGAGATCGGCGACCCGCCACTCCACGCGTTCCGGCGCGATCCCCAGCCACCGCTGCAGCGCCTGGCCGGCCTCCACGAGGCGGGAGGAGATCTCCACCTGGATGCTCTTCCGGTGCGGGGCCAGCTTCTGCAGCAGCAAGAGCTGCAACCCCGTCCCCGCCCCCAGATCGAGGGAAACGCTGGCCGGGGACAGGAAGTCCGCCGCCTTCACCACCGGCGAGAGACCCCCAGCGTGCGCCCAGTACCCCCCCGCCGCGTCCAGGGCGGCGCGTTCTTCGGGGGTGTACGGCGCGGCGTGGGAGTGGAGGCGGGCGTACAGGCGCAGGAGCGCCTCCTCCACCGTCTCCTCGTCCCCGCCGCCGAGAGCTTCTCGCAGCTCCAACTGGAGCCGGGGCGCCTCGGGGTACAGCCCCACGGGGTCGGGCGGAGGGGGCAGCTCCGCCAGGAGGCGAGCGAGCAGCCGCCGGCGACGTGCTGCCACCGCCTCGCTCGCCAGCCGCCCGGCACGAGGGGGCAGGTTACCTACCGGGGATTCCGTGGCGTCCACGCCGGGCCGCCCAGCGGGAAAACGTTCCGGCCCGCCACCGGGTTCAAGAGCACGCCGAAGGCGATCCACAGCGAGAGGAGCGCCAGCAGCACCACCGCCACGCCGATGGGGACGGCGAAGGCCTGCGTCCCGAACGCCGCGTTGGCGAGTCGGAAGGCGTAGATAAGGTCGATGTCCAGGAGCAACAGGAAGAGAACCGTGGAGAAGAACCCGAAACCGTAGGTCATGGCCAGGAAGATCAGCAGGAACGCGGCGTCCACGGCGGCGATCACGGCGTGGTCGGGCACCACCCCCGCCGCCAAGCGGTCGAGCACCCACCAGTTCATCAGCCAGTTGAACGAGAAGGCGGTGAACAGCGTGCCACCGTAGAGGTTGTGGTTGGCCAGGGACATCACCCCGGCGAGCAGCTGCCCCCCGGCCCCGAAGAACAGGCAGAACATGGCCGCCGTGCGCAGCCCCGTCGGGCTCAGGGCGGCCCCGAACGCCATGGGTACCAGGGCCGCGCACCCGATGGCCAGGCAGATCAGTCCCATCGGCGAGGGGTCCGCGAAAACGGGGCGACCAGCGCGATTCGTCTCCTCCATCGTCTCCTCCGCACGCCGCGAGGTCCGGCCACCTCCCCAACCCGCCACCCCAGCGGGCACGAGTTCGCGGAATCCGCGGGGGCCGCACGGCGTTGCCCCAGTATGGACACCCCGCTGCCGCCCCGCAACGGACTCGCCGGCGAGCCCAGCCCCTACCTCCGCCAGCACGCCGGCAACCCGGTCCGCTGGTACCCCTGGGGAGCGGAAGCTTTCGCCCGCGCCCAGGCCGAGGGGAAACCGGTGCTCCTCTCCATCGGCTACGCCGCCTGCCACTGGTGTCACGTGATGGAACGGGAGACGTTCGCCGACCCGGAGGTGGGGGCCTTCCTCGACCAGCACTTCATCGCCGTCAAGGTGGACCGCGAGGAGCGGCCGGACGTGGACGCGGTCTACATGGCGGCCGTTCAGGCGCTGACCGGCAGCGGCGGGTGGCCGCTCACGGTGTTCCTCACCCCCGAGGGAAAGCCGTTCTTCGGCGGCACCTACTTCCCCCCCGAGCGGCGCTGGGGGCGTCCCTCCTTCCGCGAGGTGGCCGAGGGCGTGGCCCGCGCCTGGAGGGAGCGCCGCTCTCACCTGGAGGCGGGCGCCCGCGAACTGACCCGCCGACTGGCGGTCCTCGAGGGTGCGCCGAGCCCCGCGGCCCCCGACGTGGGCGCCGCGGTGGAGGCGTCGCTCGCGCGATTCGAGGCGAGCTTCGATAGGGAATTCGGGGGCTTCGGCCCCGCCCCCAAGTTCCCCTCCCCCTCGCGGCTGTTCTTCCTCCTGGAGCTGGCGCCCTCTCACCGCCGCGCGGAGGAGATGCTGGCGGCCACCCTCGACGGCATGGCGGCAGGCGGTATGTACGACTGGCTCGGCGGGGGGTTCCACCGCTACTCGGTGGATCGCGCCTGGCTCGTGCCTCACTTCGAAAAGATGCTCTACGACAACGCCCTCCTCGCCCGCCTCTACGCCGAGGCCGGCGTTCGCCTGGACAACCCGGGGTGGGTGGAGGTGGCGCGCGAGACCGCCGACTACCTGCTCCGCGAGATGCAGGGGCCGGAGGGCGGCTTCTTCTCCTCCACCGACGCCGACAGCGAGGGAGAGGAGGGGCTCTTCTTCACCTGGACCGCCCGAGAGGTGCGGGAGGTGCTGCCCGCCCCCGCAGCCGAGGCTGTGGTCGCGCTGTGCGCCCTGGACGGGCCGCCCAACTTCGAGGGTGGCCGCAGCGTGCTGCGGCCGAAAAAGCGAGCAACCCGCGACGACCCGCGGCTGCAGGACGCCCGGCAGCGCCTGCTGGCGGCCCGCTCGCGCCGCGTGCCGCCGGCGCTGGACGACAAGCGTCTGGCCGGGTGGAACGGCATGGCGATCTGGTCCCTGGCCTACCTGGGCCGGGCCCTGGGGGCCCCGCGCCTTCTCGCGGCCGCGCAGCGCGCCGCCGCCTTTGCGGAAGTTCACGCGATCGGTGCCGACGGCCGCGTCGCCCGGGCGTGGCGGGAGGGGGTGACGTTCGGCGCCGAGACGCTGGAGGATGTGGCCTGGCTCGCCGCCGGGTTCGTCGAGCTTTACGAGACCACCGGGAACCCGCCGTACCTGGAGGCGGCGGTTCGCTTGCTACGGCGCCGCCTCCCTCACTACCTGGACGCCACGGGCGGCGTGTTTTCCACGCCCGACGACGGCGAGGCGCTCCTTCTGCGCCCGCGCGAGTTCGCGGACGGTGCGACCCCCGCGCCAGCCGGCGTGCTGGCCGCTACCCTGCTGCGGCTCGCTGCCCTCACCGACGATGCCGAGTTCCACCGCCTCGCCACCCGGCTCGTGGCCTCGGCCGGCACGCTCCTGGGGCAGGTGCCGGAGGCCTGCAGCTCGCTCCTCGCCGCCGCTCGGGCCCTCGCGAGGCCGCCCGTCACCATCGCCGTGCTGGGCGATCCGAGCTGGCCCTCCACCGCCGCTCTCCACCGGGCCGCCCTCCGCAGCCGGCCCGCCGGCGCGGTGGTTGCGGTGGCCGCCGGGGACGCCACAGCGGGGTTGGCTGCGCCCCTCTTCCGCGGCAAGCCGGCCCCGCACCCCGGCCGCGCGCTGGCCTTCGTCTGTCGCGGGGGGAGTTGCCTTGCGCCGGTGGCGGAAGGCGCTATATTGGAAGAGGTACTCCTCGAGTCCTAGGAGGGAAGGAAGATGCGCACCCTGGCCATTGTCCTCGTCGTCCTGGCGGCCCTCGCCTTTGTGGTCGGCACCTACGGGGCGTTCGGGAACGCTCTCGTGGTGGGGAAAGCGCCCGTCACGTACTGGCGCGGCGCCGTCGGCCTGCTCCTCTTCGCCGTGGCGCTCCAGCTCTTGGACCGCGGCCGCGCCTAGCGTCCGCGCCATCCCGCCGCGCGCCGTACGAGCCGTCGCCAGGACGGCAGGGAGGATGCTGTGAACGCGTCTGCTAGTCTGCTCGCCCTGCTCCTCGGCGCGGGCCTCGCCAATTTTCAGGTCGTGCTCCTGGCCACCGAAGGCGGCATCAACCCCGGCGAGGAGCGCCTCACCCTCGAGCAGGACGGGTCGGTGCTCCGGCGCACCTGGCGTCTCTCCCAGGGCAGCCCCCGCGAGGAACGGTGGGCTGCCGCGCCAGCGGTGGTGGAGGCCGTGGCGGCAGCCCTCGAAGAGGCGCGATTCTTCGAGTTCCCGGAGCTGCTGAACGAGGTCACCGGTTCCGTGGCCGCGTTTTCCACCACCCTGGAGGTTCGGCAGGACACCCGCCGGCACGCGGTCACCTCCTACCGCCACGGTTCGCCGCCGCCGCCCCAGCGCTTCGTGGAGCTCGTCCAGCGCATCCGCGAGCTGATCCTGGCGAGCCGGCCTTCCCCCACTCCCTGAGGCCCCCGCAGCGGGCTTTTCTCCGCGCAGGGAGTGGCGTACCCTACCCTGCCGCCGGTCCTCCGGCGCTGGGGGGATGACGCGTGAAGAAGACCACGAAGATCGCCCTTGCCGTTGCAGCTCTCCTGGTGGTGGCCGTGGCGGGGTGGAAGGCGCTGCCGCGGCGGGAAGCCACCCCCGGTCGGGTGCTGACTGCCGCTGTGGACCGTGGCACGGTGATTCAGAGCGTGTCCACCACCGGCTCGCTTTCCGCCGTCACCACCGTCAAGGTCGGCTCGCAGGTGTCGGGCATCATCGCTTCGCTGCACGCCGACTTCAACGACCGGGTGCGACGCGGGCAGGTGCTGGCGACCCTGGACCCGACCCCGTTCGAGGCCGCCGTCAACCAGACCAAGGCGCAACTCGATCGCGCCCGCATCGGCGCCCTGGACGCCGAGGCCAAGCTAAAGCGCCAGAAGGCGTTGTTCGCCGCCGACCTGACCTCGCAGGACCAGCTCGACTCGGCCCAGGCGTTCTACGACCAGGCGGTGGCGCAGGTGAGCGAGCTGGAGGCGGCACTGGAGCGCGCCACCACCAACCTCCGCTACTCCGTCATCACCTCGCCCATCGATGGCGTCGTGGTGTCTCGCGACTACGACGTGGGCCAGACCGTGGCCGCCTCGTTTCAGGCGCCGACCCTGTTCACCATTGCCGAGGACCTCACCCGCATGCAGCTGGCCTGCGATGTGGACGAGGCGGATATCGGTCAGGTGAAGCTGGGGCAGTCGGTCCGCTTCTCGGTGGACTCGTACCCCGAGCGCGAGTTCAGCGGCCAGGTGGCGCAGATCCGCCTCTCCCCAAAGGTGGCCAACAACGTGGTCACCTACCCCGTGATCGTGGAGGTGGCGAACCCCGACCTGGCGCTCCTCCCCGGCATGACCGCCGAGGTCCACATCCAGGTGGCGGAGGCGGTAAACGTGCTGCGGCTCCCGGCGGCCGCCCTGCGCTTCCGGCCGGAGCTCCTGGGCGGCACCGGCGCCCGAGCGGGCGGGAACCGCGGCGGGGCGCGGCCGAGTAACGGCGCGGGGGAGGAGCGACGCCCGGGCAAGTCCCTCGCCCGCGTGTACGTGAGCCCCACCACCGACGGGAGTCGGTTGCAACCGGTGGACTTCCTCCCCGGCCTGACCGACGGCCAGTACGTGGAGGTGAAGGACGGGCCGCTGCACGAGGGCGACCTCGTGGCGGTCGGCCTCGCCACCGCCACGAGCCAGGAGATGGGGGGCATCGCGGGCATGACCCCCTTCGGGAGGCGGCGGTGAGCGGCCACCGTCCTTCCGGAGGCCGGCCTTTGCGGAGGCTCGGATGATCAACCTCGTGCAGACGTACAAGGTGGCCCTGTCGGCGCTGCGCCGCAACCCGCTCCGCTCGGCCCTGACCATGCTGGGGGTCCTCATCGGCGTGGGGTGCGTGGTGGCCATGGTGGCCATCGGCGAGGGCGCCACCGCGGCCATCAAGAGCCAGATCGGCGCTCTGGGCACCAACTTCATGATCATCTTCCCCGGCTCGCGCGCGGCTGGCGGCGTGCGGCATGGCATCGGCTCGGTGCAGACCCTCACGGTGGAAGATGCGGAGGCGATTGCGCGGGAGTGCCCCTCGGTGGCGCTGGCCGAGCCGGGGGTCCGCACCGCGGCCCAGGTGGTGGCTGGCAACCAGAACTGGTTCTCCTCGATTCAGGGGACGGGGCCGGACTTCCCCACGGTGCGGGCCTGGGCGGTCACCAAGGGGGCGTACTTCAGCGCCGCCGACGTGAAGGCCGCCACCAAGGTGGCGGTGCTGGGCACCACCGTGGTGGAGAACCTGTTCGGCTCGCCCGACGCCAACCCCGTGGGCCAGATCATCCGCATCAAGGGGGCCCCCTTCCGGGTCATCGGCGTGCTGGAACGCAAGGGGGGCAGCATGATGGGGCAGGACCAGGACGACGTGGTCTGCGTGCCCTACACCACGGCCCAGAAGCGCCTCATGGGCATCACCCACATCCAGACCATCATGGTGTCGGCCGTTTCCCCCGAACGCATCGAGGCGGCCATTGACGAAATCACCCGGTTGCTCCGCCAGCGCCACCGCCTGGGAAGCGGCCAGGAGGACGACTTCGTGATCCGCTCGCAGCAGGAGATTGCCGCGGCCGCCACGCAGATGTCCGGCGTGCTCACCATGCTCCTGGGCGCCATCGCCTCGGTGTCGCTGCTCGTGGGCGGGATCGGGATCATGAACATCATGCTGGTGTCGGTCACCGAGCGCACCCGCGAGATCGGGGTCCGTCGCGCGCTCGGCGCCCGCCGCTCCGACATCCGCACCCAGTTCCTCATCGAGTCCTCCCTCATCTCGGGGCTCGGGGGCACGGTCGGTATCGGCCTGGGCATCCTCGTGGCGCGCCTCATTGCTCGCTTTGCCGGCTGGCCCACCCTGGTGCAACCTCAGGTGGTGGCGGCAGCCTTCGTGTTTGCTGGACTCGTGGGCATCTTCTTCGGCATCTACCCGGCCGCCAAAGCGGCCCGCCTCGACCCCATCGAGGCGCTCCGCTACGAGTAGCGCACGGGAAGCGGCACCTCGACGAACCGGGTCGTGCACGGCGGCCCGGCAGCAAAGCGGTACCGGCGGACCCCTCCCGGCTCCAGCTCCAGGATGGTGGAGCACACGGTGCCGTACCCGTGGCCGTGGCGACAGAGCGGATCCTCGCCGCGGTGGTCGGCCAGGAACGTGGCCAGGGCCGAGGCCGCCCGTTCCCGCCCGAGCCGAGCCAGGGGGAGGGCGGCCTGGTGAGCGTGCCGCGTCCGCGCCCCGCCAGCGTCCAGGGGGGTGTTGCCGAGCACCACCACGGCTCCCTCCTCGCGCTGGAGGGACGGGTTGGGCACGTTCGTGGCCGTCCACAGGGTGTGCGCATCGGCGATCAGGAGGTTGAAGGGGCCGTACCGGTCCAGATCGAGCTCGCCGAGGAGGGCCACCCCCTCGGCGACGCCGGCCTCCCGTGCCACGCTCACCACCAGCTCCCCCCGCGAGCGCTCCCCAGGCGGCGCCCCCAGACGCGCGTTGGTGACACCCACCACCACCCCGCTCGCCAGGTTGACGGCCAACCAGCTCCCGCCGCCCACCAGGTCCCTCCCGCCGAAGACCGGCGGCTCGTCCAGGAGCAGCTGGGGCGGCGTCCACGGCCGGTCCGTCCGCTCGTCGCGGTTGGCGCCCAGCAGCAGATGAGGCGGGGCGTCGGAGCGAATGGCCACCAGCACGCACATCGGGTCCTCCCGGCGCGCCGTGCCGCGCCAGACCCCCCTCGTCGCCCCCGTTACGCGGTGTCCGCCAGCTCCCGCAGGAAGCGGGTGAGGAGCCGCACGCCGAACCCGGTCGCTCCGGCGGGGAGTCCGTTGTAGCGGAAGGGCAGGTGCCCCACGCCGCCCAGATCCAGGTGCGCCCAGCTCACCCCCTCCGGCACGAAGTGGTGAAGGAAGGCCGCCGAGGCCAGCAGGGAGCCGCCCGCGAGGGGCGTACTGCGCAGGTCAGCCCGGTCGCTCTCCAACACCCCGCGGGTGTCGGGGGGGAGCGGCAAGCGCCACACCCGGTCGCCGGTGCGCCGCCCCAGGACACTCAGCTGCGCCGCCAGCGCCTCGTCGTTGGAGAACATGGCCGCGATCTCGTGGCCCAGGATCTCGGTACACCCGCCGGAGAGACCGGCCAGATCCACCAGCACCTGGGGGTGGAAGTGGGCCGCGTAGGCCAGGGCGTCCGCCACCAGGAGCCGCCCCTCGGCGTGGGCGTCCCCCACCTCCACGGTGGTGCCGTCGGCCATGACGAGGATGTCACCGGGGCGCAGGGCCGGACCGGAGGGGATGGTCTCCACGATGGGGAGGAGCCCCACCACCTTCAGCGGGGGCTCGTCCTCGGCCACCGTCTTCATGGCAGCCACCACGGCGGCAGCGCCCGCCACGTCGTACCTGGGCTCCACCGCTTCCCGGGAAGCCCTGGGTGCGAAGCCGCCGGCGTCGAAGGTCATGCCCTTCCCCACCAGCACCACCGCCCGCTTGGGTTTCTTGGCCCGGTACTCGAGGCGGACCAGGCGCGGTTCCTGGGCGGCACCCGAGCCCACCGCCAGGATGCCCCGCAGCCCCTCCTTCTGCAGCTCCTTGGCCCCCATGGCGGTCACCCGCACCGCCGAGCCGGCAAAGAGGCTCTGGAGTTCGGCGGCAAACACGGATGGGGTGAGGTCGTTGGGGGGACGGTTCCCCAGATCGCGTGCCAGGCGCACGAGGCTGTCGATGCGCTGCGCGGCAGCGAGCCGCTCGCCGAGCTCCTGCTCCGACTCGCCAGCCAGCGGCACCACGTGCACCCCGTCCACCTTCGTGGACTCGTCAGGTCGCGAGCGGAAGCGGTCGAAACGGTAATCGGCGAGGGCCAGTTCGGCCAGCACCACGGCGCGCGATTCGCCCTCCTCCACATCTTCCAGGGCTACCGGAATACCCACCGCGATCTGGTACTCGTGGTTGCGGCCCGCCTGCTCCAGCACCCGACGCAGGAGTTTGCGCAGGGAAAGGACGTTGAAGGTCTCGGCCTTGCCAATCCCGAAACAGGCGAGGCGGTGGAACGAGCGCACCGGGCTCGCGGTGACCAGCACCTCTCCCTCGAGGCCGCGCACGCCCAGCTCGTCCAGCGCCTTGGCGACGCGGGCGCGGTCGCTCCCCGGCAGGTCGAGACCGGCGAGGGGCTTCTGTCCGGCGGCCACCGCCAGGTACAGGCAGTCGAGCGGGTCTTCCGGCGCACTTCGGTACTGCAGTAGGTCAGCCATCCCACCCTCCACGCAGGAAGGCGCCCGAATCGGGCGCAAAGGAATTGTATCACAAGTTTTGCACGCCGGCGAGAAAGGCTGCTGCCGTCTCCTCGTCGAGGCTCACGAGGCGAATCTCTCGCACCGTACCGCCCTCCCGCGCCAGGTGCGAGCGGACCTCCTCCACGATCACCCGGCACCCCGGCCCCTTGGGATACCCGAAGATGCCGGTGGAGATGGCCGGCAGCGCCACCGAGGCGAGCCCCAGCTCCTCGGCGCGGGCGAGCGCACTCCGGACCGCTCGCCGCAGCTTCGCCTCCTCCTCGCCCTCGCCCCAGCGCGGTCCCACAGCGTGGATCACGTAGCGGCAGGGCAGTCGCCCCGCCCCGGTGACCGTTGCCTCCCCCACCGCGAGGGGCGCCTTGGCCCAGGACTCGGCCTGAATCTCCTCGCCGCCCTTGCGCACGATGGCTGCCGCCAGCCCCCCACCGTGGGAGAGCTGGGCGTTCGCGGCGTTGACGATCGCCTCCACCCGCTGCTCGGTGAGGTCGCCCCGCACCACCAGCAGGTCCCGTCCCCCCACCCGTTCGTGCCACAGCAGTTCGTCCACACGCACCTCCGAGCGAGGGTAGCACCGGTTGGCAGCGGCAGGGACACCCCGTACAATTCGCGCGTGTTCGCCATCCTCGCGCCCACCCTCGTCGCCTCCTGTCTCGCCGCCGTCCCCGCCCTGGACGCGGAGATCGGACGCCGGGCCGTGCCCTGGCTACCCCCCGACCTGGCGCGCCAGGTGGCCAGGCGCCCGCGGGATTTCGCCCGCGGCATTGCCGCCGCCCGAGGGTGGCCGGCATCGCTCCACCGCCCGGGGGGAAGCAGCGGCCTGGAGCAGGCCATCGTGGCGCAGTGCCAGCGCCTGGCCACGGCCCTGCAGCGGCAGGCGCCCATGGCGGAAGTGGTGGCGGGGCTCGGCGCGCTGGCCCACCTGTGCGGCGATCTCGCCGGCCCGTTCGCCGAATCCCAGGGTGGGGACGCTGACGCGGTGGCCTTCTCCGCCTACCTCGAGGGGGTGGCCCCGCGCATCCCCGTGGTCTACTACGGCCAGAACCGCCGCCTCATCGAAGGCCCGGCCAGCGGCATCCTGGCCGCCCTGCACGAGCGGCGGCGCCAGGCGCGGGGGCTCGCTCCCATCGTGCAGGAGGATTTTCGGCGCCTGGGAGGGGCGCACCGCTGGCGCGAGGCGGACGACCGTTCCTCCACCTTTGGCGCGGCGTCGATCTCCCTCAACCGCGCCATGAGCGATTTCGTCAACCTCGCCTCCTGGGCGTGGCACCACGGCGGTGGCCTGGTGCCGCCCCTCGACGCTCCTCCCGGAGCGATCCTCGTCTGGATTGGAGAACCGACCCGCCGTGAGCGACCAAGCCCTCGTCTCCGTTTCTGACAAGTCCGGTCTGGAACCCTTTGCCGCCAAGCTCGCCGAGCTGGGCGTGCGCATCCTCTCCACCGGGGGAACTGCGGCCGTGTTGCGCTCGGCCGGCATCCAAGTCACCGACATCGCCCAGTTCACGGGCTCCCCCGAAATCCTGGGCGGGCGCGTCAAGACTCTGCACCCCAAGGTGTTCGCCGCGATCCTCGCCGATCTCGACGACCCCTCGCACCGGCGGACGCTGGCCGAGCTGGGGCTTGGGCCCATTTCCCTGGTGGTGGTCAACCTCTACCCCTTCGCCGCCACCGCCTCGCGCCCCGGGGTGACGACCGCGGAAGTGATCGAGAACATCGATATCGGCGGCCCGTCGTTGCTGCGCGCCGCCGCCAAGAACCATCGCCATGTCACCGTGGTCGCCGACCCCGCCGATTACCCGAGCGTAGCGGCCGCCCTCGCTGCTGGCGGCACCTCCCGCGCGGAGCGCCGCCGCCTCGCCCTCAAGGCCTTCCGGCACACGGCCGCCTACGATGCCGCCATCGCGGCGCTCCTGCCGCCCCACCTGGAGTTGCCCCAGGACCTGGCGCTCGAAGCCCTGGCGCCGTGGCTGGCCGCGGAGGCCACGCCGCTGCGCTACGGCGAAAACCCTCACCAGGAAGCCGTTCTCCTGCGTGAGAAGGGGGGTGCCGGCCTCGGCGCCTTCCAGCAGCTCCAGGGCAAGGAGCTCTCGTACAACAACCTGATGGACGCCGATGGCGCGTGGCGGCTGGTCCACGACCTGCCGGCGCCGGGCGTGGCGATCATCAAGCATGCCGGCCCCAGTGGCGTGGGCCTCGGCGAGGATGCGCTGACAGCTTACCAGCTGGCCCTCCGCTGCGACCCGGTCTCGGCCTTCGGGGGCGTCATCGCCTCGACGCTGCCCGTGGACGAGGCGGCTGCCCGCGCCATGAGCGAACTCTTCGCCGAGGTGGTGGTGGCGCTCGCCGTCACCCCCGAGGCGCGGCAGGTCTTCGCCGCCAAGAAGAACCTGCGCGTGCTCCTCGCCCCGCCCCCCGCACGACCGGCGCCGCGCCTGCGGGTCATCGACGGCGGCCTCTTGGTGCAGACCGCCGATGCGGGGTGGGATGAAACGTGGCGCGTGGTCACGCAGCGTCAGCCCACCGCCGAGGAGGAACGGGCGTTGACCCTCGCCTGGCGCGTCGCCAAGCACACCCCCTCCAACGCCATCGTGGTCGCCTCTCCCCGGGCGACGCTGGGGGTGGGCGGCGGCCAGCCGAGCCGCGTGGATTCGTGCCGGATCGCCGTGGCCAAGGCGCGAGCGGCCCAGCTCGAGCTGGCGGGCAGCGCCGCCGGGAGCGATGCTTTTTTCCCCTTCCCCGACGGCGTCGAAGTCCTCGCCGAAGGCGGCGTCACGGCCATCGCCCAGCCCGGAGGCTCGCTGCGCGATGCCGAGGTGGTGGCCGCCGCCGACCGCCTCGGCCTCGCCATGGTCTTCACCGGCCGGCGCCATTTCCGGCACTGACCATGGCCGGCGCGCTCCTCGCCCTGCTCTTCTCGGCTCCCATCGCGAGTCCCCCGGCGGACCTGGAAACCCTCCACCGAGCGCTGACCGGCGCCGCGGCCTGGCGGGTGGAGTTCGTCCAGAGCTACATCCCTGCCGGCCTCGACGCCGGCACCCAGGAGTCCGGGACGATGCTCCTTGCCCCGCCCGCGCGCCTCCGCTTCGACTACCGCGGCGCCAGCCCGCGCGTCTTTGCGGTGGACGGGGCGGTAGCCCGCCTCGTGGAGCCGGCAGCCGGGAGCTGTGACGCCGTGGCCCTCGACCGGGGGAGCTGGGGGCGACTGCCGCTCACTGCCCTCCTGGATCCGCAGGCGGCGCGCCACGCCTTCCAGGTGGAAGCGGGCCCCGGTCAGCTTCGCCTCGTGCCGGCGGACGCGGCCCTCGGTCTGGCCGAGATCGTCGTGGTGGTGGGCCCGCAGTCGCTGCCGGTCGCCGTGCGCATCAGCGATTCCCTGGGCAACCGCAACGAGTTCCGCCTCTCGGGCTGGACGGCCGTGGCCGACCCGGGGATGGCGCCGTTTCAGCCCCACCTCCCCGACTCGCCCCCCTGCCCGCCCGGCGAGAGGTGACATCGCGCCGCGTTGCGACTACCATGGCCGCGGTTGGAGTATGAGGAGGGACCCCTGAACGCCAATCCGCAGACCGCCGGCCTCGGCGAGGCGTTCGAGCTCATCCGACCGCGCCTGCTGGAGGTGGAGCGGTTGCTGGAGCGGCAGATCGGCGACGGCCCGCCCACCGTCCGCGATGCCGGCGCGTACGTGCTGGAGGGCGGCGGGAAGCGCCTTCGCCCGGCGATGCTCCTCACCGTAGCCCGGCTCCTGGGTTACCGGGGCGATTTGGACATCGCCTATGCCGCGGTGGTGGAAATGATCCACACCGCCACCCTGGTCCACGACGACATCATCGACCATGCCGAGGTCCGCCGCGGGCGGGTCACCGCCAACAACCGGTGGGGCAACCAGCTCGGGGTCTTGCTCGGCGACTGGCTCTACATCCGCTCGATGGAAATTGCGCTCGCCCTCGGCGACCAGGACGTGATGCGGCTGCTCTCCCGCGCCACCGTCGAGATGGTGGAGGGCGAGATCCTCGGCCTGGAGCTCAAGGGCTCGATGAGCGTCACCCGCGACCAGTACCTGGACATCGTGCGGCGCAAGACCGCGGAGCTGTTCGCCGCCTGTTGCAGCACACCGGCCCACTTCTCGCCCGCCCACGCGGCGTACCGGGAGCCGCTGGCGCGCTTCGGCCGCCATCTCGGGGTGTGCTTCCAGATCGTGGACGACTTGCTGGACGTCACCGCCTCGGAGGCGAGCCTGGGCAAACCGGTGTTCTCCGACCTCCGGGAGGGCAAGCTGACCCTTCCCTTCATCCTGCTGCTCCCCCACCTGGACGCGCCAGCGCGCGATAGCGTGCAGCGGGTCCTCACCACCGGCCAGCTCACCCCTGGCGGCGAGGAGGAGCTGCGCTCCTGGCTGGAGACCAGCGGCGCCCTCCAGGAGACCAGAGCGGTGGCCGAAGGGTTCGGACGCGCCGCGGTGGAAGCCCTCGAGCCGCTCCCCGACAGCCCCGAGCGGAGGGTGCTGGCAGCCGCCCCGACGCTGGTGCTGAACCGTCGCTCGTGACGCCCAGCCCGTTCCCACCGCCGTCGTAGCCGGAGGTGGCAGAAGCGAGGCAGGCGCCACTTGCAAAATTGCCGTCGAGCACCGATACTCTACCCGACAGATGGTGAGTTACCTTCTCCACCAGGTCGTGAATGGCAAGGGGAAACGCGAGGAGCGGGCCGCTTTCATCGCCGCGCTGCGCCGTCAGGTGGAGCGGGCCATCTCGGAAAAGCGCTGGCGCTTCGCCGACCGCTTTTGCGACCGGATCCTCGCCGAGGAACCCAACGACCTGCAAACTTGGCTCATCAAGGGTCACCTGGCCTGGCGCTACCTGGACGCCCCCAGCACGGCCGTCTCCTGCTTCCAGAAGGTGGTCATTCTGGGGGGGTTCGAGTCGTCCAACGCGTGCGTGGCACAGGCCCGTGCTTCCCTGGCACAACTCCTGGCGCAGCTGACCTGAACTCCTCCACCACGGGGTGCACCTCCACCGCCCGCGGCAGGCGTCGGCCGAAGGTGTAGACGTGGGTCATCCAGCGGGGTTCCGCATCGAGCCACCGCGTCTGCCCCCTCACCCGCACCACCGGCTGGGCCGACCGCCGATACGCGGTCAGGTCGTGCGGTTCGGCGTCATCCGCGGTGGCGACGTAACAGGCACCGTCCCCTTCGAACTCGAGCCAGAGGTAGCCGAAGGTGCGGTTCGGCAGGGGGAACACCATGCCCCCTCCCGGCAGGGACCGGGCCGCCGCTCCCTCCACCCGCACCGGTTCCTCCACCACCGTCTGGTCCAGCGTGCGGGGGCGCGACACGGCCGCGGGATAGGCCCAGGGGAAGCGGGGCGGGCGTCCCCAGCGCACGGGGGGCGGGCGGTCGTCAGGCCGCTCGCCCTCGAGGGAGAAGACGCGCCGGAGCCGGAACGCGGGTCCGCTCACCAGCACGTTGTCGCCCCGCCCGCCCACGTCCAGCGCCACCAGCACGCCGCCCACCGGGGTGGGCGAGCGCACCTCCACCGCCACCACGTTGCTCCCCTGCCGCAGCAGATGGGTCACGTCGTAGAGGTCGAGGCGGAATCCCGGCCGGCTCCAGCCGCATCCCGCCGCTGAGCCGTTGAGGTAGACCACGTACTCCCGGTCGCCGCACACCTTGAGCACGGCGTGGGGGGGCGGCTCCTCCAGCTCCAGCGTCGCCACGAACAGCCCGCCCGCCGGGAAGACGCGGCTTAAGGAGTCGGTGACCCAGATCCACTCGGCGTCCCCGGTCAGGTGGAGGAGTGTCCGCATCCAGAAGCGGTGGACCAGCACCCACCCCACGCCCACTCCCACCAGCAGCACGGCGAGGGTCATGCGGCGGCGGAGGTCCCGGCACACGGTGGGAGTGTAGCAACCACGTCCGCCCTGCCTCCGCCGGCGGCGCGCCGGCGGTTCGTTGACAGCGGCGGCGCGCTCGCGTAGAGTGCCCGCACAGGATGGGAAGAATGGACGCCGTTGGCGTGATCCCGGCACGCTTTGGGTCGACGCGCTTCCCGGGCAAGCCGCTGGCCCGGATCCTGGGCGAGCCCATGATCGTGCACGTGGTGCGGCGAGCGCAGGAGGCGGGGTGCTTTGCGGCGGTGGCGGTGGCGACCGACGACGAGCGAATCGCCGCCGTCGCGCGAGACGCGGGGGCGACGGCCATCCTGACCGGCGAGGCCGCCTCGGGAACCGACCGGGTCGCCCAGGCGGCGCGCGCTCTGGACGCCGCCGTGATCGTGAATGTCCAGGGGGACGAGCCGGCCCTCCCCCCCGAGAGCCTACGCCGCCTCGTGAGCTTCCTGCTGGCAGAACCGGGAGTGCCGATGGCGACGCTGGCCCTGCCGGTCACCGCTGCCGACCTCGCCAACCCGACGGTGGTCAAGGTGGTGTGCGATGCAGCGGGGCGAGCGCTCTACTTCTCCCGGTCGGTCATCCCCTACCCGCGCCACCCCGTCCCGGGGATTCACCGCAAGCACGTGGGCCTCTATGGCTTCCAGAAGGAGGCGCTGCTCGCTTTTGCGGCCTGGCCCGAGTGCGAGCTGGAACGCTGCGAGGGGCTCGAGCAGCTCCGCGCGCTCTACCACGGCATGGCGATCCGGGTTCTGGAAGCGGCGGGCGAATCGGTGGCGGTGGACGTGCCGGAGGACATCCCCCGCGCGGAAGCTGCTCTCGGAAGGCTGGGCACCGGGGACCGGGGACCGGGCTCCGGAAAGAAACTGTGATGCTGGGATCGTCCGTCTCGCGCCCAGAGGTGGAGGTCGTGCCCGACAACCGTCCCGCGCACCGCACACGGCGAGGGCTCCGCTCCTCGAAGTCAGGAGCCCGGACCCTGGATTGTGGCTTACGGACCCCGGGCCCCGGAGCCCGGATCCCGGTAGGCTTGGGAGGGTAGATGGCGACGAAATACGTGTTCGTGACCGGTGGCGTGGTCTCCTCCCTGGGCAAGGGCATTGCTGCCGCCTCCATGGGGGCGCTCTTCGAGGCGCACGGGTATTCCGTGACGCTCATGAAGTGCGACCCCTACATCAACGTGGACCCGGGCACCATGTCGCCGTTCCAGCACGGCGAGGTGTACGTCACCGACGACGGCGCCGAGACCGACCTGGACCTGGGCCACTACGAGCGCTTCACCAGTGTGGTGACGTCGCGCAAGAACAACCTCACCACCGGCCGCGTCTACCAGTCGGTGATCGAGAAGGAACGCCGCGGCGACTACCTGGGCTCCACCGTCCAGGTCATCCCCCACATCACCGACGAGATCAAGGCGTCGATCCGCGCCTTGGACGGCGAGGCCGACGTGGTGATCGTGGAGATCGGCGGCACCGTGGGCGACATCGAGTCGCTGCCGTTCCTGGAGGCGCTGCGGCAGTTCCGGCAGGAGGCGGGCAAGGGCAACGCCCTCAACGTGCACGTCACGCTCGTCCCCTACCTCCAGGCCACCGACGAGCTGAAGACCAAGCCCACCCAGCACTCGGTGAAGGAGCTGCTCTCCATCGGCATCCAGCCCGACATCCTGGTGTGCCGCACCGACCGCCGGCTGCCGGAGGAGATGCGGCGCAAGATCGCCCTCTTCTGCAACGTGGAGGAGCGGGCCGTGATCCCCGCCCGCACCGTGGAGACCATCTACGAGGTGCCGCTCCAGCTCGCCGCCGAAAACATGGACCGCATCCTCCTGGAGATGCTGAACCTCACTCCAGGTCCCCGCGACCTCTCCAAGTGGCAGACCATCGTGGATCGGCTGCGCAACCCGGCGAGAACGGTCCGCATCGGCATCGTGGGCAAGTACGTCAACCTGCAGGACTCCTACAAGTCCCTGAACGAGGCCCTGAAGCACGGCGGCATCGCCAACGACGCCCGCGTGGAGCTGGTCTTCATCGATTCCGAGAAGCTCGAGGAAGAGGCCTACGTGGAGGAGCTGTTCCAGGTGGACGGGATCCTCGTCCCCGGCGGTTTCGGCAAGCGCGGCATCGAGGGGATGATCCGCGCCATCGAGTTCGCGCGCGTGCGCAAGATCCCCTACTTTGGGATCTGCCTCGGCCTGCAGACGGCGGTGATCGAGTTCGCCCGCAACGTATGCCACCTGGAGCGGGCCAACTCCAACGAGTTCGTCCCCGACCCGCCCTACAAGGTGATCTACAAGATGCGGGAGCTGGTGGGCGTGGAAGCGATGGGCGGCACGATGCGGCTCGGCAAGTACCCCTGCCAGTTGAAGCCCGGCTCCCGCGCCTGGGAGGCATACAAGGCCGACACCGTGTGGGAGCGCCACCGCCACCGCTACGAGGTGAACCAGGACTACGTGCCCATCCTGGAGCAGCACGGCATGCGGGTGACCGGCCGCTCCCCGGACCGCATCTTCGTGGAGATGATCGAAATCCCCGACCACCCCTGGTTCGTGGCCTGTCAGTTCCACCCCGAGTTGAAGTCCAAGCCGTTCGCGCCACACCCCCTGTTCACGGCGTTCGTGGCCGCGGCGCGGGACTACGCGGCGCAGCGGGCGCAGCAGCAGGCCCAGGCCCACGCCGAGGCGCCGCCTGCGGAACCGTTCCCCCTGGAGGAGCCGGCCCCCCCCGCCCCGGAGGACGAGGTTGCCCACTGAACCCCTGGCCGCGACGCTGGCGCCCGGGGTCACGGTCGGGGCCGGCCACCCACTGGCCCTCATCGCCGGGCCCTGCGTCATCGAGTCGCCGGACCACCTGCTGCGGATGGCTTCGGCGGTGCGCGACGCCGCCGCAGCCTACCGCCTGGCCGTGGTCTTCAAGGCCTCTTTCGACAAGGCCAACCGGACCTCGCTGTCGTCGTACCGCGGCCCGGGGCTTTCGGCAGGGCTGGCCGCCCTCGCCGAAGTGAAGCGCGCCACCGGCTTGCCGGTGCTCACCGACGTCCACGAGCCGCAGCAGGCAGAGGCGGCGGCGGCGGTAGTGGACGTGCTCCAGGTCCCGGCGTTCCTGTGCCGGCAGACCGACCTGCTCCTGGCCTGCGGGCGCACCGGCAAACCGGTGAACATCAAGAAGGGCCAGTTCATGGCCCCCCACGACATGGGCAACGTGGTGGAGAAGGTGCGCTCCACCGGCAACCCCAACGTGACGCTCACGGAGCGCGGCGCCTCCTTCGGCTACAACAACCTGGTGGTGGACCTGCGCTCCCTCGCCGTCATGCGCCGCTTCGCGCCCGTGGTCTTCGACGTCACGCACTCGCTCCAGCTCCCCGGCGGGCTCGGCAACGCCACCGCCGGCGCCAAGGAGTTCTTCCTCGTCCTCGCCCGCGGGGCGGTGGCGGCCGGGTGCGACGCGCTCTTTGTCGAGGTGCACGACGACCCCAGCCACGCCCGCTCCGACCCGCAGACGCAGCTCTCCATCGCCGAGTTTCGCGAACTGCTGCGCCAGGTGAGCGCGATCCGCACCGCCTGCGACGCGCTGTCCTCCTGAGCGCTCGCTGCAAGCCACAAACGGAAACGCTAAGGATGCCAGTCCGACGGATGACGCGGGGAGCGATCCCGCCGCCGCCATTGCCGCTCCCCCTGCCGGTGCCGCTCGATCTTGTCGGTGCGCCTCGCTTGGCAGCGGCCCTCCCGCGCGTTGCCAGGGGAGCCGCGCAGGCCGCCGCGCCGCCCTGTGCTAGCCTTGCCATGCCGGAGGGAACGATGGACGAGCTGCGCCGCGAGGATCTCTTGGAGCCCGGGGAACGGAAGGGATACGGCTCCCCCCCGGCGATCCACGGGGTGGAGGTCTACACCCTCACCCGCCACGTGGACGACCGGGGGCTCTTCCTCGAACTCTTCCGCACCGCCGTGACCCATCCGGGTTCGGAGAAGCTGGCGCAGTTCTCGGGCAGGGTCAACCTGGCCCAGCTCAACTACTCCCTCGTCACCGCCAGCGACCACGTGAAGGGGCTGCACGTGCACCTGCGGCAGGACGACCTGTGGTTCTGCCCGCCGCCCTTCAAGATGAAGGTGGTGCTCCTCGACCTGCGCCGCAGCTCCCCGACCGCCGGCGGCACGCAGGTGGTGGTGCTGGGCGAGGGGCGCGACGCGTGGGTACGGATTCCCGCCGGTGTGGCGCACGGCTACCGCCCGCTCACCGTCCCCTGCGGGCTCTTCTACCTGGTGACGCGCTGCTTCGATGCGGGGGAACCCGACGAGTACCGCATCCCCTGGGACCACCCGGCGGTGGCCCATCTCTGGGAGGTCACGCGGGAGTAAGCTCCGTCACGCCGCCGGTCGCCACTCGTCCAGGGGCACCGGCGGGCCCCACCCCTCCCCAACCCGCGTGGCCACGGCCAGGTCCCACTCCACCTGGCCCGGCGCGTAGCGGGGCACACGGAAGAACAACAGCGTGCCGCCGCGGGCCGGGGTCGCCTCCAGGAGGGGGCGACGCTGCGCTCCCGCCAGGCGCACCTCTTGGACGATGCCCCCGGCGAACAGGAGCTGGCGTTGCTCGCGGCAGAAGTACAGCGTGTTCCCCGGCCCCACCCGCGGCGCCCACTCGGAACCCAGGGTATTGATCCTCGGCTCCAGCGGCTGCCCGGCAGCCCCGCCCACCGCCAGCCACAGGTCGCTGCCCTGGTCCGTCATCACCGTCCAGACCAGGGACTTGCCCTCCCGCCCGAAGCGCTGCCCGCCGCCGGTGCGCGCCCCCGTGGCCAGAGGGCTGCGCACCAGCCCGCCCCACGGCGCGCCCGCCCGCTCCCGGCGCGCCTCCGCGAGGTAAGGCAGAGCACCTGGCGTCCTCACCTCCACCAGGCACTCCGTCTCGCTGTCGTTGACCCAGGTGATGCGGGCGCTCGCGTCCTCCGCCAGGCCGGGGAGCACCACCGGCTCCGGGGCGCTCCAGCGGCCCTCCTGCCAGACGACGCGGTACGGCCGGACGCCCCCCACGGCCCACGGCGCCAGGGCGCCGCCGGCCTGCCGCATCCCGGTTCGCACCGCCCCGAACGGCTCGCCGCCCTCCTTCACCGGCGGCAGGAGCCCCGCCGCAAAGTACACCACCCGGCCGTCGGCGAGCGGCAGGGGTGTCTGTTCTTGCCCGGCCGAGTTGATCCTGGCCGGATCCGTCCGCGAGGTCACGCTGGGCGGCAGGGCGGAGAGGGCCCGGGGGAGGTGGTGCACCTCGTAGGAGGCGAAGTGGTAAAACTCCCCCGCCTCGGCCAGCAGCAGCTTGCTGCCCACCATGGCGCAGCTGCCGGGCTTCGGCACGACAGCGAGCTCCTGGCCTACCCGGAACGCGGCCAGGTCCGCCGGTTCGCCCCCGATGATGCACACCGTGTCGCGCGTGACCCGCACCTTCACCGTCAGGTCCTTCTCCAGCTGCGGCACCGGCCGCCCCTCGCGCCGCATCACCGCCACCAGCGTCTCCGGCAGACCGGCCTTGATCTCCACCTCCCACACCCCCGGCTCCTGGGGAACCTCCCGGACCGCCGCCAGGCGGCCCAGAATCAAGGTGTCCGGCTGCGGCACGGGAGTCGTGGGATCCTGCAGCGCGCAACCGACCAGTGGTACCAACGCGAGGAACATTACCCGACGGCCCATCCTCGTCCCCTTTCTACAGCAGTATGCCGGCCACGCAGGCATTGATGCAGTTGGTCAGCGTGCCGGCGATGAGGGCTCGCACCCCGAGTTTCGCCAGGTCGCCCTGCCGGTTGGGCGCCAGGCCGCCAATGCCCCCGATTTGAATGGCGATCGAGCCGATGTTGGCGAAGCCGCACAGCGCATAGGTGGAGAGCACCACGGCGCGGTCGGAAAGAACCGCCACCGAGCCTGCCGGCACCGTCCCCGCCGCCACCGCCCGGGCGTTGTCCAGCAACGTTTTCAGGTCCAGGTAAGCGATGAACTCGTTGAGGACCGCCTTCTTGCCGAGGAGGATGCCGACGCGGCCGCACTCCTCCAGGGGAATCCCCATGAGCCAGGCAGCCGGGGCGAGGAGGCGCGCGAACAGCCACTCCAGCGACAGGGCTGGCACGCCCACGAGGCCGCCCACCAGTCCGAGCAGGGCGTTGAGGAGGGCGAGCAGAGCCAGGAAAGCGATGAGCATGGCGCCCACGTTCAAGGCCAGCTTCATGCCATCGGCAGCACCGGCGGCCGCGGCATCTACCGGGTTCACCCAGGGCCGCTCGATGGCGGCGCGCGCGCGGCCGCGGGTCTCTGGCTCGCTCTCCTCCGGGAACATCAGCTTGGCCACCGCCAGCCCCGCCGGGGCCGCCATCACCGACGCGGCCAGCAGGTGCACCGCCGGCACGCCAAAGTCGATGTACACCGCCATCACCCCCGCGGCAATGGTGGCGAACCCACCCACCATCACCGCTCCCAGCTCCGACTGGGTGAGCCGCGGCACGTAGGGGCGGATGAAGAGTGGCGCCTCGCTCTGCCCGACGAAGATGTTGGCGGCACCGCACAGCGATTCGGCCCCCGAGGTGCCCATCGTCTTCATCATCACCCAGGCCGCCCCCTCCACCACCCGCTGCAGCACCCCGAAGTAGTACAGCAGGCTCATGCACGAGGAGACAAAGATGATGGTGGGGAGCACCTTGAAGGCGAAGAAGTGGTCCGCGAAGCGCTCGCCGAAAACGAAGGAGGAGCCCGCGTCGGTGAAGTCCAGGAACTTCTTGACCAGGCTGCCCACGAACTGGAAGGTAGCAAAACCGAACGGCAACTTGATGATGCACAGGGCGAGCACGACCTGGAGAGCAAGTCCCCAGAGCAGGGGGCGCCAGCGAACGGCGCGCCGGTTTGCCGAGAAGACGTACGCCAGGCCGAGAAAAACCACCAACCCCAGCGCCGAAACGAGTCGTTCCATGTCGCCGCCCTCCCCCGGCCGTGGCGGGTATCATACCTGCGAATGCTGCGGATGAGCCGCGCCGAGTTCGAAAAGCTGGTGGCCCAGGCTCTGGACCGTCTGCCGGACCAGTTTGCGAGCCTGCTGGAAAACGTGGTGGTGGTGGTGGAAGACGAACCCAGCGAGGAAGACCTTCTGGAAGCCGGGCTGGACCCCGAAAGGGAGACCCTCTTCGGCCTCTACCAGGGGGTGAACCTCATCGACCGGGGGGCGAGCTACGGCAACGTCCTGCCGGACCGCATCGTGATCTACCGCCTCCCCCTCCTCGAGGCCTGCGAGAACCGGGCCGAGCTGGTGCGCGAGATCCGGGACACGGTGATCCACGAGGTGGGCCATTACTTCGGGGTGGCGGAGGAGGACCTCCCCTAGGCGCCGCTTGTCGTCTGGCGCCACCGGCACTATTCCTGTACCGTGGGAAGGGGAGGACCTATGGCGCGAACCCTGTCTCGCCGCGAGCTGGCCCGGCTGATCGGACTCTCGGCCCTGGCCCTCCCCGGGGCCCGGAGGGCCGCCGCTCTCGCGGGGGGCGTGGGCCGCGGTCGCGTGGGGGTGGCGAAACTGGCCCCGGTCGCGGCGGGGGAGGCGCTGGATCCGCTCCGTGCGCGCACGGCCGTGGAGCGAGCCATCGTGGCCGCCACCGGCGCCCCATCGGCGCGCGCCGCCCTGACTGCCCTCTTCAAGCCCTCGGACACCGTCGGCATCAAACTCAACTGCCTGGGCGGCCGGCACCTCTCCCCCCACCCGGAACTGGTGGAGGCGCTGGTCCAGCTGCTGGTGGAGGCGGGGGTGGCCGCCGAGCGGATCGTGGTCTTCGAGCGTTCCAGCCGCGAGCTGCAGCGGGCCGGCTTCGCGATCCGCCGCGATGGGCCCTCCTACCGCTGTTACGGCGTGGACAACGACTACGACCCCACCCCCTCCACCTCGGGGGCGATCGGCTCCTGCTTCGCGCGGCTCGTCTCCACCACCTGCACCGCCCTGATCGGCTTCGGCGTGGTCAAGGACCACGACCTGGCGGGCGTGTCCGCCAGCCTCAAGAACTGGTACGGGGTGATCCACAACCCCAACAAGTACCACGACACCAACTGCGACCCCTACGTGGCCGACGTGTGCAACCACCCCTTCCTGCGCGACAAGCTGCGGCTCACCCTCCTCGATGGCCTCCGGGCCCAGTGCCACGGCGGGCCGGCGTTCCGCCCCGATGCCACCTTCCCCCTCGGACTGGTGGCTGCCTCCACCGACCCGGTGGCCGCGGATGCCTGGGCGTGGCGGGTGATCGACGCGGAGCGCACCCGGCGTGGGCTGCCCACCCTGGCCGCGGCCAAGCGCCCGCCCCGCTTCGTGGCCACCGCCGCGCGCTACGGCCTGGGCGTCGGCGACCCGGCGGCGGTGCAGGAGGTGACGGGGTGAGGCAGCGCCTCGACCGCCGCGAGGCGACGCGGCTGGGGCTGGCGGCCTTGCTGGCGGGGGCGGTACCCGCACGGGGCTGGGGGCGCACCCCGCCGGTGGGTGGGCGGATCGAGGGGGACGACCTGCCAGCCCGCGAGGCTTCCTGGTGGAAGTCGCTCGGCGAGAAGCGGGTGGAGTGCCAGCTCTGTCCGCGAGCGTGCCAGGTGGCGGACCAGGAGCGGGGGGCCTGCGGCGTGCGCGAGAACCGCGCCGGCACGTACGTCACCCTCGTCTGGGGCGCCGCCTGCTCCGTCCACCTGGACCCCATCGAAAAGAAGCCGTTCTTCCACGTGCTGCCCGGGGCGCAGGCGCTGTCCTTCGCCACGGCCGGCTGCAATGTGGAGTGCAAGTTCTGCCAGAACTGGGAGATTTCCCAGTTCCGGCCGGAGCAGGTGCCCGCGCAGTACCTGCCCCCCGATGCCCTGGCTGCCCTGGCGAGGCAGTCCGGCGCGCCGCTCCTCTCCGCCACCTATTCGGAGCCGGTGGTGTTCTGGGAGTACGTGCGCGACACCGCGCTGGCCGCCCGCCGCGTGGGGGTGCGCACCACCGTGGTTTCCAACGGCTACATTCAGGAAGCCCCGCTCAAGGAAGTCCTGCCGTACCTCGCGGCCGTGAAGGTGGACCTCAAGAGCTTCCGCGAGGCGTTCTACCGCGACCTGGTACGGGGGGAGCTCAAGCCGGTGCTCAAGGCACTGGAGACGATCCGCGCCGCGGGGGTCTGGCTCGAGATCGTCGTCCTCCTCATCCCCACTCTCAACGACTCGGAGGAGGAGATCCGCGATCTCGCGCGCTGGGTCAAGGCGACGCTCGGTCCGGAGGTGCCGGTCCACTTCACGCGCTTCCACCCCACCTACCGCCTGACCAACCTGCCGGTGACGCCGGTGGCCACGCTGGAGCGGGCGCGCAGCATCGCCCTGGCGGAGGGGCTGGCCTACGTCTACGTGGGCAACCTCCCGGGGCATGCGGGGGAGAACACGGTATGCCCGGGGTGCGGTGCCGTGCTCATTCGCCGTTTCGGGTTTTCCGTGCAGGAGAACAGGCTCGCCAAAGGCGCCTGCGCCGCCTGCGGCCGCCCCATCCCGGGGGTCTGGCGCTAACGGGCGAGGAGCTGCGCCACGATGGCTTCGAGCCCTTCCCGGTCCGCCTCGTCGAAGTGGGCCGGCCGGTGGGAGTCGATGTCGAGGACGCCGACGATTGCGCCGCTCCCATCGCGAAGCGGCACGACGATCTCCGAGCGGGAGCGCGGGTCGCAGGCGATGTGGCCGGGAAATCCGTGCACATCCTCCACGATCACCGTTTCGCCGCGGTCCACCGCAGCCCAGCACACGCCGCGGTGGGGCTCCAGGACGAGGCAGGCGAGGGGTCCCTGGTACGGACCCACGGTTAACTCGCCGTCGCGGAGCAGGTAGAAGCCAGTCCAGGAAAAGCCGGGCATCTTGGCGTGCAGCAGCGCGGCGGCCGTGGCCATCCGCGCCACCGGGTCCTGGGTCTTCGCCAGCAATAGCCCGAGCTGCTCGCCGATCCTCCTGTAGCGCAGCAATTTCCGCTCCCGCTCCACAGCTACCCCCTTCCCTCACCGCCAGCGGCTGCGCTGCCCCCCCAGAGGCCGGCCGCCGCCGCGAGCTGCACCATGGCCAGCGCGGCAGCACCGGCGGTCATTCCCACCCAGGGGGTGAGCACCGCGCCGAAGAGCAGCGCCCCCACCGCCGCCCCTACTTCGTCGGCGGCGAAACCCCGGCCGGCGCCGCGGCGCGGGTGCTGCGGGGCGATGCGGAGCGCCAGACCCGGGAATGCCGCCCCGGTCAGGGTACCCGCCAGGGCGAGCCCAACTACGATCACCACCCCACGCGGCCGCAGGGCCACCGTCCCGGCCAGCAGGAGCGAGAAGACCGCCCCTCCTGCCAGCAGAGCGGGGAGCCACCGCGCGGCACCGGTCCCCTGGCCCCGGGCGGCCAGAGCCCCAGCCACGAGCCCGGCCATGAAGGTGGCGGTGAGGGCCCCGATGGCCGCGTAGGTGGATCCTTCCCGGCCCTGCCACGCCGAGAGGAGGAGCAGGAACCACCCCATGGAGGCGCCGCCCACCACGGCTGCCGCGGCGCCGCCACCGCCCCGCCCGAACCGGCCGCGCAGCAGCACCAGGAGGGCCACGACCCCCACCCCCCACCACAGGCCGGCCGAAGGCCAGCGGCCCATCCCGGCCACCGCCCGGGCCAGGCGGGCGCTGCC
>JBBISY010000008.1:0-88602 GCA_037441065.1 Acidobacteriota bacterium
CAGCGCCGCGCGCACCGCGGCGCCTGGCACCGCCGCCTCGAGACCCCGGCCCACCACCGCCACCAGGGCAACGCCGTGCCGCATCTGCTTCGGGCGCAGCGGCGCCACGCGCCCGAGGCCGCTGGGCGGCACGACCCACATGGCGGGGAGCGCTCCCGGCCCGCGGCACGGCAGCGCCCCCGCTGCTCGCAGCAGGGGGTCGGGCGGCGCCTCCCGCTCCCAGCCCACGAGCACCGCCTCGTCGAGGGCCGAGACCCCCTTGGCGCCAGCGACGGGGCGTGGCTCCGGTGGTCCCACCAAGGTGCCAGTGGCCAGCGGGGCAAAGGTGTTGCGGACGCGGATCGGGATACCTTGCCGCGCGGCGGGCAGCATGGTCTTCGGGTGCAGCACCTTGCCGCCGAAGCGGGCGATTTGGAAGGCCTCCTCGTAGTCCAGGCGAGAAATGGGGAAGCCACCGACCGCGAGGGCGGGCGGGGCGGAGAAGACTCCGTCCACGTCGGTCCAGATTTCGATGAGATCGGCGCCGAGACTGGCGCCGACGAGGCTGGCGGTGTAGTCCGAACCCCCGCGTCCCAGGGTGGTGGTGCGGCCGCGGCCATCGGCGCCGATGAAACCGGTGGCCAGCGCCACCGCACCCGCCGGGGTGGCGTGCCAGGCAGCGCGCAGGGCGGCCGCGGTGACGCGCCCGTTGACCCGGGCCTCGCCGAAGTGCGAGTCGGTGCGCACGAGTCGGCGCGTATCCCACAAGACCACGTGGAGACCTGCGCCCCGCAGGGCGGCAGCGGCCAGCACCAGGGACAACCGCTCCCCGGCCGCCAGGACCTGGTCCTGGGCCGGGGGGGCCGGTGCCCCACCGTGCAGCGCCGCCAGCTGCTGCTCCACCTCGGCAACGATGGCCTGCACGGCCGCCGCCTCCTCGCTTCGCCCCTGCAACGCCGCGAGCTCGGCGAGATGGCGCTCGCGGAGGGCCGCCACGGTGTCCCGGTACGCACGGCCCTGCCGGGCGAGCTGCGAAGCGGCCGCGAGGGCGTCCGTGACGCCCGCCAGCGCGGAGACCACCACCACGAGTCGCTCGGAGGATGCCGCCGCCCGCACCAGCGACGCCACGTGCCGGAGCCGGTCCGCCCCGGCCACCGAGGTGCCACCGAACTTCATCACGCGCATCGCACACCTCCCAGCGAGTCGGCATGTGCCGTGTCGTCGAGGAACCGGCGGGTCAGCGCCGCGACCGCCTCCGCCTCCACGAGGAAGGCGTCGTGGCCATAGGGCGAGGCGAGCACCGCCCAGTGGACCTGGGGGACGGCCTCGGCGAGCTGGCGCACCTCGGGCAGGGGGTAGAGCACGTCGGAATCGATGCCGACGACCAGCACCGGCATGGGGAGGGCGGCGAGCGCCTGCCGGTAGCCGCCGCGGCCCCGCCCCACGTCGTGGCTGTCCATGGCGCGCGTGAGGGTGAGGTAGGAGTTGGCGTCGAAGCGCGCCACCAGCCGCTCGCCGTGGGCCCGCAGGTAGCGTTCCACGAGGAACGAACCGTCATCGCTGGTGGCGCGGTCGAAGCGTGCCGCAAGACTCGCCGGCGAGCGGTAGGTGCACATGGCCATCATCCGCGCCGCCGCCAGCCCCGCCCGGGGCGGGTCGGAGCTGGGGTAGCGGCCGCCGCGAAACCGGGCATCGGCGCGGATGGCGGCGCGCTGCGCCTCGGAAAGCGCCGTGGCCCAAGCGGAGTGCCGCGCCGGGGCGGCGATGACCGCGGCTCTCGCCACCAGCTCCGGGAAGGTCGCCGCCCACTCCAACGCCTGCATCCCCCCCAGGGAGCCGCCGATCACCAACTGCAGGCGCCGCACCCCCAGTTCGGCCAGGAGCGCCCGCTGGAGACGCACCATGTCGCGGACGGTGATGGCCGGGAAATCGGGTCCCCACCGGCTGCGGCTGCCGGGCCGCGGAGAGGCGGGGCCGGTGGTGCCGTAGCAGCTGCCGAGTACGTTGCTGCAGACGATGAAGGTCCGGGTGGGGTCGAGGGCGCGCCCCGGGCCCAGGAGCGCGGGCCACCATTGGTCCACGTCGGCGCTCCCGGTGAGGGCGTGGCAAACCAGTATCGCGTTGTCGCCGCGGGGCTGCAACGTGCCCCAGGTGCGGTAGGCCACCTCCACCTCGGGGAGGGTTTCCCCCGACTCCAGCGGGAATCCGTGCCGCAGGTGCAGGGTGCGGGTGTGCGGGGAGCGGGCCGGGGTGCTCATGCGACCCTCCCGCACCGCGCCGCTGCAAAGGCCTGCGCAAAGTCCTCGATGATGTCGTCGATGTGTTCGAGGCCGACCGACACGCGGATGAGGTCTGGGGTGACGCCACTGGCACGCTGTTCGGCCTCGGAAAGCTGCTGGTGGGTGGTGCTCGCCGGGTGGATCACCAGGGTGCGGACATCGCCCACGTTGGCCACGTGCTTGGCCAGCCGCACCGCGTCGATGAACCGCCGCCCCGCCTCGGCGCCCCCCTGGATGCCGAAGGTGAGCACGCCGCCGAAACCGTGCCGGAGAAGCCGCTGGGCACGTCGGTGGTGGGGGTGACTGGGAAGGCCCGGGTACGACACCCACGCCACCTCGGGTCGCCCTGCCAGCCAGTAGGCCAGCCGCAGGGCGTTGTCGCAGTGCCGCTGCACCCGGAGGGCGAGGGTCTCCAGCCCCTGGAGGAGGAGGAAGGCGTTGAACGGGGACAGGCAGCCGCCCAGATCGCGGAGGGCCTCGACCCGGGCGCGTACGGCAAAGGCCACGTTGCCGTGGGGACTGCCAGCTCCGAACGCCTGGGCGAAGCGCAGGCCGTGGTAGCCGGGAGAGGGGTCGGTGAAGCTGGGGAACCTCCCCGAGGCCCAGTCGAAACGTCCGGAGTCCACCACGATGCCGCCCAGCGAGGTGCCGTGTCCGCCGATCCACTTGGTGGCCGAGGCGACGATGAGGTCGGCCCCGTGGTCGAAGGGGCGGCACAGGTACCCGGCGCACCCGAAGGTGTTGTCCACCACCAGCGGCACGCCATGCCGGTGCGCCAGCTCGGCGAGGGCCGGCAGATCGGGGACGGCGAACGCCGGGTTGCCGATGCTTTCCACGTAGATGGCGCGGGTTCTCCCGTCGATCGCGGCGGCGATGCCGTCCAGGTCGTCGGCGTCCACGAAGCGCACCTGGATGCCGAGGCGGGGGAGCGCCACCTTGAACTGGTTGAAGGTGCCGCCGTAGAGGGCGGTGGCCGAGACGAGGTTGTCGCCCGCCTCGCACAGGGTGGCCACGGCGAGGAACTGCGCTGCCTGGCCGCTGGCTGTGGCCACGGCAGCGAGACCGCCCTCGAGGGCGGCGAGGCGCCGTTCCAGGAGGGCGACGGTGGGGTTGTTGATGCGCGCGTAGATGTAGCCGGACTCCTCGAGGGCGAAGAGCCGCGCACCGTGTTCGGCGCTATCGAAGGTGTACGAGGCGGTTTGATACAGGGGCGGGGCGCAGGCGTGGCTGGCGGGATCGGCTTCCTGGCCTGCGTGGATCTGAAGGGTTTCGAAGCGATAGCTATGCTGGCGAGGGTCGCTCATGACGTTCCAACCTTTCTCGCGGCCGGGCCGCTACGGCAGGGCCGCGGTTTCCGTGTGGGCGGTTGCTGGAGGGGTGCCGGTGACCGTTTCGCATTCGCATGGTGTTCTCCTCCCGTGTTGCCGGTTCGTGCTGCCAAGAAACGAAAAACCCGCGAGGCTGGCTCGCGGGTCCGGAGTTGCTCGATGTGGCGGAACTGCTACGGAGCAGCACTCCTCGCCCGCATGGGTCGCATGCACATGACCATGCGGGCGTCGAGACGCGTTACCATAGCGGGGAGACCTTTACCAGAGTGGGGAAGGCGCTGTCAAGCCCCGCAATGCTACCATCGGCCCGCCCGGCACCGCCGGGGCGGAGAGGATTTCGGGGATGAACGGGAACGATTCTCACGCGACCGAGGCGGCCGGCCGGGGAACGGCGGCGGCCGGGGGACCCAACTTCATCGAGGAAATCGTGGCGGCGGATTTGGCCACCGGCAAGCACGCCACCATCGTCACCCGCTTTCCGCCCGAGCCCAACGGCTACCTGCACATTGGCCATGCCAAGTCCATCTGCCTGAATTTCGGCCTGGCCGCCAAATTCGGGGGGAGAACCCACCTGCGCTTCGACGACACCAACCCACTGAAGGAGGAGCAGGAGTACATCGACGCCATCAAGCGCGACGTGCGCTGGCTGGGGTTCGACTGGGGGGAGCACGAGTACTACGCCTCGGACTACTTCGAGCGCCTCTACGAGTGGGCCGAGCAGCTCGTCCGCCAGGGGCAAGCTTACGTGTGCGACTGCACCGCCGAGGAGGTGCGCGCGAAGCGGGGGACCCTCACCGAACCGGGCGTGCCGTGCACCCACCGGGAGCGCAGCGTGGAGGAGAACCTGCAGCTCTTCCGGCGCATGCGGGCCGGCGAGTTCCCCGACGGGGCGCGCACCTTGCGGGCAAAGATCGACCTGGCGGCCGGCAACGTGAACCTGCGGGACCCGGTGATGTACCGCATCCTCCACGCTCCCCACCCCCATGCCGGCAACGCCTGGTGCATCTACCCCACCTACGACTGGGCTCACGGTCAGTCCGACTCCATCGAGGGGATCACCCACTCCATCTGCACGCTGGAGTTCGAAGCCCACCGTCCGCTCTACGACTGGTTCCTGGACGCGCTGGGCATCTACCACCCGCGCCAGATCGAGTTCGCCCGGCTCAACCTCACCTACACCGTGATGTCCAAGCGGCGCCTCTTGGAGCTGGTGCGCGACGGCGTGGTGCGCGGGTGGGACGACCCCCGCATGCCCACTATCTCGGGGCTGCGGCGCCGGGGGTACACGCCGGAGGCGATCCGGGCCTTCGCCGAGCGGATCGGCGTCGCCAAACGCGACAGCGTCGTGGACGTGGCGCTCCTCGAGCACTGCCTGCGCGAAGACCTCAACGCCCGAGCCCCGCGTCGGTTTGCGGTGCTGCGTCCCGTGCGACTGATCCTCGACAACTACCCGGAAGGGTTGGTGGAGCACTTCGAGGTGCCCAACAACCCGGAGGATGCCAGCAGCGGCACGCGCCTCCTGCCCTTCTCGCGCGAGCTGTGGATCGAGGCGGAGGACGTGCGCGAGGTCCCGCCGCCCAAGTACTGGCGGCTCTTCCCGGGGAACGAGGTGCGGCTGCGCTCGGCGTACCTGGTGCGGTGCACCGGTGTGGTGAAGGACGCCACGGGCGCCATCGTGGCGGTGCACGCCACCTACGATCCGGCGAGCCGCGGCGGCAGCGCCCCCGACGGGCGGCGCGTGCGGGCCACGCTGCACTGGCTCTCCACGGCCCACGCCGTGCCGGCGGAGGTGCGGCTCTACGACCACCTGTTCACCGTGCCCGACCCGGACGCGGTCGCGGGGGGGGCGGACTGGCGCTCACTGCTCAACCCCAAGTCGGAGGAAGTCCTCACCGATTGCTGGGTGGAGGGAGCGCTGGCCGGCGCCAGCGTGGGGCAGTTCTTCCAGTTCGAACGCCTGGGCTACTTCACCGTGGACCCGGACAGCGGCGGGGATCGGCTCGTCTTCAACCGCTCGGTCACCTTGAAGGACGCCTGGGCCAAGGAGGCGGCCAAACAGTCCCCGTGAGTCGAGCGGTGCTGCGGCCGGTTGCCGCGGACCGGCCCGCGCGCTAGAGTATGCAGGCCGGCGCGGAGAGGTGCTGGAGTGGTCGAACAGGGCTGCCTGCTAAGCAGTTGTACCGGGTTGACCGGTACCGGGGGTTCGAATCCCCCCCTCTCCGCCATCGGTCCTGCCTTCCCCTGGACGCCACAGCTCGCGCGGCCAGCCTGACCGCCTGTTTCGGCCGCTGCCCGAAACCCGTCGCCCGACCTGACGCGCCGCAGGCCCCTCGGTGACCGTTCTGGGCGGAGCCGTCTCCTCAGGAGCTGCCGGCTGCCCCGCCCGGGTGGCCGGCGGCGTCCAGGTGACGCCGCACCGCGTCTAGCAGGCGGTCGGCCACGGTCAGTTTGCTGACTGCCGCCACCTGCACCGGCTCCCCCTCCCGCTCCACGAACCACACGGTGGTGGGGCCGTCGCCAAAAGCGCCGCTCTCGGCGGACACGTCATTGGCCACCACGAAAGAGAGATCCTTGCGCAGGAGCTTGTCGCGGGCGTTGGCGAAGAGGTTCTCGGTTTCGGCGGCAAACCCCACCCGCACCGGCGGGTGGAAGGTGCGCACCAGGTCGGCCAGCACGTCCTCGGTCCGTTCCAGCTCCACGGTGCGGCGCGGCTCCCCCTTCTTGAGTTTGTGCGGTGCCCGCTGCACCGGGCGGTAGTCCGCCACCGCCGCCGCGGCAATGACCACCTGGACGGGGTGCGCGGCGAGCTCCGCGAACACCGCCGCACGCAGGTCGGCGGCGGAGACCACATCGATGCGCCGCACCCCCGGAGGTGTCGGCAGCGCCACTGGCCCGCTCACCAGGGTGACCTCGGCGCCGCGGCTGGCGGCTCGGCGAGCGATGGCGAACCCCATGGTGCCGGTGGAGGCGTTGGAGAGGAAGCGGATCGGATCCAGATGCTCCCGCGTGGGGCCGGCGGTCACCAGCACGCGCACCCCGGCAAGATCCTTCCCCGAGACGGCGGCAGCCACGGTCAGCTCCACGATGCGGTCCAGCCCCGGCAACCGGCCGGCACCCTCCCAGCCGCAGGCCAGCTCGCCCCGCTCCGGCTCCACCACCTCCACGCCGCGCGAGCGCAGACGGGCCACGTTCTCCTGCGTGGCGGGGTTCGTCCACATGTTGACGTTCATGGCGGGGAAGACGATGCGCCGAGCGTGGGTAGCGAGGAAGCAGAGCGAGACCGGTTCGTCGGCCATGCCGGTGGCGAGGCGGGCCAGGGTGTGGGCAGTGGCCGGGGCCACGGCGAGGACGTCGGCCCAGTCGGCGAGCGCCACGTGAGCCACCCGCTCTTCGGTGGAGAAAACATCCTCCAGCACGCCGCCGTCGGCCAGCGTGCGCAGCACCAGCGGCGAGACGAAGCGGGTGGCAGCGGGGGTGAGGGCCACCGCCACCTGGTGGCCGGCCTTCTGAAAGTGCCGTACCAGCTCGGGGGCCTTGTAGGCGGCAATGCCTCCGGAAACGCCGAGGAGCACCTTCATGGGGGCATGCTAGCCCTTTCCGGCGGATGGGGCAAAACGGCTCACGGCAGCAGTACGAGCGAGCCGGTGCTCTGCCGGCTCTCCAAGTATCGGTGGGCCTCCGCCGCAGCGGCGAGGGGGTAGGTGCGGCTCACGGTGATGCGGACGGCGCCGCTGCGCACCACCTGGAAGAGGCGGTCGGCACTGGCCAGCAGCTCTTCCCGCGTGGCGGTGTACGCCATGAGGGTGGGGCGGGTCAGGTAGAGCGAGCCCTTCGCCGAGAGCAGCAGGGGGGAAAACGGCGGCACGGGACCCGAGGCGTTGCCGAAGGAAACCATCATCCCCCGTGGCGCCAGGCAGTCCAGCGAGCCCTCCCAGGTCGCCTGCCCCACCGAATCGTAAACCACCGCCACGCCCTCGCCCCCGGTGAGCTTGCGCACCCGCTCCACGAACGACTCGCGGGTGTACACGATGACGTGGTCGCAGCCGTGGTCGCGGGCCAGGCGCGCCTTGTCCTCGTTGCTCACGGTACCGATCACCGTGGCGCCGAGGTGCTTGGCCCACTGGCAGAGGAGCAACCCCACCCCGCCCGCTGCGGCGTGAACGAGCACCCGGTGACCGGGCCGGACGGGGAAGGTCCGGCAAACCAGGTACTCGGCGGTCATGCCCTTGAGCAACCCGGCCGCGGCCTGGAGGTCGGAGATGTCGTCCGGCAAGGGGATGAGCCGCTCGGCGGGGAAGCAGCGGCTCTCGCCGTACGCGCCCACCTCGCCGCCAGCGTAGGCGACGCGCTGCCCCACCTCCACTCCCGACACCCCCTCTCCCACCGCCTCCACCACGCCCGCCGCCTCGAGACCCAGTCCGGACGGGAGGGGGAGGGGGTAGAGACCGGTGCGGTGGTAGATGTCGATGAAGTTCACCCCCACCGCCGTCTGGCGAAGCCGCACCTGACCCGGTCCTGGCTGGCCGGGTTCCACCTCTTCGAAGGTCAGGACCTCTGGGCCTCCGCACCGGTAGATCCGAATCGCTTGCGCCATGCCAGGAGTGTAGCGGACCCGCGGCACCGGTGGCGGCCACGGCCCGTCCCCCTCGCCGCAGAAGGAGCTCGCGGCGTCTGCGAGGCGGCCTATACTGGCTATGCCAACTGCACGGGTGGGGAAACTTGTCAGGTCAAACAGGTGTGTGAGAATGGCGTCTGCCAGCAGGTGCGGGAGCGCCAACCGAACTGCACCGTGAGTGGCAATTGCGGCACCGGAGGTGGCGGTATCAACAGCGGACGGTTCCCCGAGAACCTGGATGATGGCCGCAGGGGCTACTTTTGTCCGGCTGAGTTCGCGTACTGGGAGTGCTAGAAGGGAGGGTCAGGAACAGGTCCGGCAGCCACCGGGCTGCCGGGCCGGTAGCTGGAGGGTTATATGGGGTGGCTTTTTCGCGGCTGCGTCCTTCTTCTGTTGACGGCGAGCTTGCAGGCCCAGGAATCGCTGCCCACATCCCAGGAGGAGCTGGCACGGTTGCAGGTGAGCGTCACCGCCGATCGCCGCAACCTCAAGGCCACAGAGCGCTACCTGGCCTTGTTGGAGGGCGACCGTTTGCTGTGGGAAGCGGTGTCGGCACCGGGCAAAGAAAAGGGCGAGGTCTCTGTGCCAGCGGGCAGCTGCGCCAGTTCCTGGCCGCGAACGCCAGTGCCGCGAGCAACGCCCAGGGGCACTTCCAGCTCTGGGCCAAGGCGGGCAGCCGCCTGCAGGTGGTGGTGGGGGGCAACGGCTGGGGCAAGCAGCTGTTGCCACCGGTAAAGGTGGGTGCGAAAGGGGCAGCGTTGGGCACCGTGGCGTTGCACGAGGCCGGCTCGGTGGAGGTGGGCGTGCAGCTGCCGGCGGAGGAGCTGGCGGAAGGAGGGTGGTGGGTGGAGCTGTTGCCGCAGGAGCAGGGGGAGGCGGCGGCGCCCGAAGCTGAAGGTAACGACCGTGCCCACTTGGCTTTTTCCGCTCTCTTTTCCGCGCCGCTGGACAGCTTGGGCAGGGTGGCGTTTGCCGATGTACCGCCAGGAAGCTACGGGGCCCTGCTCACCACCGTGCCGGAGCGGCTGCGGCGCAAAACCGGCGGCACCTTACCCGAGGGCAAGGCCAACCGACCCAGCGACTACGCCGGGCCCTTGTATCTCTCGCCGGGAGGGTACGTGTCGTTGGAGCTAAAGCCTACCCGCGTTCGTCTGCAGGTGGAGGTGGCGGGTTTGTCGGCGCAGGCCTGCCAGCGGCTCGTGCCGTGGGTCTTCTTGCGCGAGCGGAACTATGGTGTGGAGGGTACCTGGCAGTCTGTGGAAGGGGGACCGGCGCGTTCTTCCGCCCTTTTGGAAGCGGAGGGGCTGTGGACCGTGGGTTTGACCGGCCAGGGGGAGGGAGGTACAAGGACGTCTCTGCCCCTGGGCACGGTACCGGTGAGGCGCGAGCAGGGGGTGGCTACCTTGGCGGTGACGCTGGCCTCCGTCCCCTTGACTGCCAAGGTGGTCGACAGCCAGGACAAAGCGGTGAGCTGGGCCGAGGTGTCTGTGGCGGACCGCAAACCCTGTACGTTGCAGCACTTTCACTGGGAAGGGCGGACGGACGCCGCGGGCACCATTGTCGCACCCTATGTTCCCAAGGTGCCTCTGTTCTTGTGGGCGTACCGTCCGGAAGCGGGCTCGGCCTTTGTGGAGCTGGATGAGCCTCAGGATGTGAGCCTGCGCCTGGCGCCGGGAAAGCAGGTGACGCTAGTGCTGCGGGACGAGAAAGGGAACCCGCTCGCCAACGGCGTGCAGGTGGCTTTTCGCCCCGATGGGGCGAGGAGCTGACGGTAGGGGTGCCCAACGCGGAGGGGGAAGTCACCGCCGCTCACCTCCCCGATGTGGATGGGGAGCTGCTGGTGCTCGACTTCTCGTCCGCAGGACGGGAAAGCGAGCGCGCGGTCATGCGGCATTCCCTGGCCAAGGGGGAGAAGGGTTTTCGTGGGGTTTTCACCCTCGAGCGGGGCGCCCAGGTTTCCTGGTCTCCGGAGCCCTCTTTGACTTTCTTGGAGGGGGCGGCGGCAGTGCTGCTGGAAAGGGAAGATGAACTTTTCGGGCGGCCCGAGAGCAATGAAGGCCTGGTCACTGGGTGGCGGGAGGACTTTCGCAAGCTGCGGCTCCGGCGCCTCCCGCCCGGCCGCTTCCGGGCGGTGGCGGTGGACGAAACCTGCAAGCCCCTGCGCTACGGCCGCGCCTTTCGAGTTTTGGCCGGCGAGGCGGTTCGTCGGCAGGATTGAGGGGGCCTGTTGCCTCACGGAAGAATCTCCTCAAGCGGTGGATCGTTGACTCATCAGGAATCTACTCCAAGTTGGGGCCATTTCTAACGAGTTACCATGGGGACATTTCTAAAGAGTGTTGACAGGGTCAACGCGGGGACTGGACAAGCGGCTGGAGGGGGGTTACACTATACGAAAGGAAAGGCTGGAGGGAGGCGGCGGACAAGCAACCAGTCAAGTCAACCAACCATCGATAAGCCACTCTGTGATTGCCTGTCAAAGTTGTTCCCGCCAAAGAAGGCCAACCAGGAAGGCTTGAAACCACCGACCTCCCGTTTTTCCTCTCGAACCGCCGGCTCGACCCGGCGGTTCACCTTTCTTGCGGCGCGGCGTCACGCCTCGCGGCCAGGGTGAAGGGCGCCAGCGCCCCCGCGGTGACGCCTTCCTCGCCCAGGTGGAGGGCGGCGGCGCGGCGCGCAACGGTGAGCAGCTGCGCCGCGACCTCCAGGGCGGCCTCCTGCGTACGCGGCGCCCCGCCGGGCACGCTCTTGAGGATGGCCCGCGCCGCGAGCACCGGTCCCTGGGAGAGCTTGCCGGTCAGCGAGGCGCCGGTGACGAGGGCCAGGGTGTCGCCGCGGAGCGCGTCCCGCAACCGGCTCTCGAGTTCGGGGAGCAGCTCGGCCACGGAGGGGGCCTCGGGGTGGGAGAGGAGGAAGGGGTCGCCGTCCAGGGCGCGGAGGGTCCGGGCCGCGGCCTCGCCGTCCAGACC
This sequence comes from Acidobacteriota bacterium, assembly GCA_037441065.1. Taxonomy (GTDB): domain Bacteria; phylum Acidobacteriota; class Thermoanaerobaculia; order Thermoanaerobaculales; family Thermoanaerobaculaceae; genus JACADV01. The sequence goes on from JBBISY010000008.1 coordinate 11,168, forward strand.
GTGCATCGCAGCGAGAAACGAAGCGAGCTCCTCCGCCGCGGGGGGGGGCAGGCGCAGCTCCACCGTTCGCGAGCGAATAGTGGGCAGGAGCCGGCCCGGGTTGCTGGCGAGGAGGAGGAACGTGACGTGGGTCGGCGGCTCTTCGAGGAGCTTGAGCAACGCCGAGGCGGCGAACACGTTGAGCGGGGGTGTGTGCGCTGGGGTAAGGACGACGACGCGGCGACGCCCCTCGAAGGGGACCTGCTGGATGGTCTCCGCCAGCTCTCGGACCTGGTCAATGGAAATCTCGTGGGCGCCCCGCTCGATGCAGGTGATGGTGGCGTCGGGGTGAATGGCGCGGCGGACCCGCTGGCAGGAGCGGCAGGTGCAGTACGGCCCGCTGCCGCCGGGGCAAACGAGGCTGGCCGCCAACTCGATGGCGAAGGCTTCCCGCCCCAGCCCCTCTTCGCTCAGGAGCAGCAGGGTGTGCGGCAGCAGGCCCTGCGCATCGAGGGCTACGCACCGCTGCAGGAGCAGCTCCACCCGGGGCCACCGGCTGGCCAGCAGGTACGCGTCCGGCCAGGGCAGCAGCGAGTTCACGGCAGCACGCCTCGCAGCGCCTCGATGACCCGCTGGTGCACCGCCTCGGGGGTACCGGCCGCGTCCACGATCCGGACCCGCTCGGGGAAGAGGCGGGCGAGGCGCTGGTACCCTGCCGCCACCCGGGCGTGGAAATCGAGGGCCTCGTCCTCGAACCGCCGGTTGGCGGCGGTGGTGCCAGGCCGGCAGCGCGCGCGGGAAAGTGCAGTGGCCACCGGCAACTGCAGCACCACGCTGCGGCAAGGCACGACCCCGGCACAGGCCAGGGCGTTGCAGGCCGCCACCTCCTCCCAGGCGAGACCGCGGCCGGCCGCCTGGTACGCCAGGGAGGAGTCCGCGTACCGATCGGCCAGGACGAACGCCCCCCCCGTCAGGGCCGGGACGATCACCTGCGAGGTGAGCTGGGCGCGGGCCGCCTCCAGCAGGAACAGCTCCGCCAGCGGCACCGGGTCGCTGGCCGGGTGGAGCAGCAGGTCGCGCAGCTTCTCACCGAGGGGGGTGCCCCCCGGTTCCCGCACCGTCACCACCCGCTGGCCGCTTTCGCGCAGGCGGGCCGCCAGCAGCTCCACCTGGGTCGTCTTGCCGCTCCCCTCGATGCCTTCGAAGGTGATGAAGCGCTCCGCGGACACGGGGCGATTCTAGCAGCGGCCCCCGCGCCGGCGAACCGGCGGCGGTGAGCCTCGTAGTATCGTTGTGCGGAGGATGCGCCGTCTCACCCGCGCTGGCACCCTTCCGGTCCTGGGCTTCGGGGTCGTGGCCCTGGTGGTGGCGTGCCTGTCGATTCTCGATATGTTCCTGCCGCGGGCCTCCGATGGCGTCGTTCTCGACCCCGACCGCAGCGATCTTCTGGTGCGCAGCGTGCTCCCCGAGTCGGGAGCCGCAGCAGCCGGGATCAGCAGCGGCGACCGCATCGTCGGCATCGACCGGGTCATCGTCCGCACTCCGTCCGAAGCAGCCCGGGCGCTGCAGCAGCAGCGAATCGGCCAGAAGGTGCCGTACCTCGTGGAGCGCGACGAAACCCTGCTCGAGGTGGAGGTGGAGCTGGGGCGCCGGTCGCTGGGGACACCGCTGTACCTGTACGCCTGTTTCTTGGGGTTTTTGTTCTTCGCCACCGGCCTCTACGTGCTGCTGCAGCGGCCGGACGCCCCGGCCGGGTCGCCGGCCCACGTGTTCTTCGTGCTCTGCACGCTGTTCCTCCTCTTCCTGGTGTGCCGCCTGCGCCCCGCGTCCTACTCCTGGGTGGACGGCGTGGTCCTCACCACGGGAACCCTGTCGTTGCTCGCGTTGCCGGCGGCGTTCCTCCACTTTTTCCTGGTCTTCCCCCGCCGCCTCGCGGTGAAGCTGGTGGGCAGCGAGGGGGACGAGGGCGGTGCGGTACGGCTCCTGCGCGGGATCGAGCGGTTCCTCAACGGGTCGCCGTACCTCTTCACCATCCTCTACCTGCTCCCCCCGAGCGTCTACGCCCTCACCCTGCTCCTGGCACCGCTGTTGGCGGGGCGGCTCCGGCTGGTGTCGGGGGCTCCCGTCACCAGTTGGGTGCTGATGGGGGACTACCTGGTTCTGGGCCTGTTGGCGCTGCTCGCCTCCCTTCTGCGGGCGGAAGGGGGCAGGGAACGCCGGCAGATTGCCACCGTCTTTGCCGGAACGGTGCTGGGGGTCACGCCGTTCCTGGTGCTGGGGGTCGCCTTCCCCTCGGTTCTCAACGACGACCGCTACGTGCTCACCGGGGTCCTGCCGCTCATCCTCGTGCCCCTCACCTTCGGCTACGCCATCGTCCGTTTCCAGTTTTTCGACATCCGCATCATCGTCCGCCGCTCGGTGCTGTACACCGCCACCACGGCGGTGGTGTCCGGCTCCTACGCGGTCGGCATCGCGGTGCTGAACTTTCTCTTCCGGGACGCTGAGCTGGGCCAGTCGGCGCTCTTCCCCCTGCTCTTGGCGGTGGCGATCGTGCTGCTCTTCGATCCGCTGCGGCGGCGGTTACAGGTGCCGGTGGACCGCTTCTTCTTCCGCGAGGTCTACGACGCCCGCCGCGCCGTGGAGGAGATCAGCGAAGCCCTGGCGCGAGAGTTTTCGCGGCAGCGGCTGGAGGAACTGCTGACGGCGCGGCTCTCCGAGGTCTTGCACCTGGAGTGGGTGAGCCTGTACCGGCAGGGCGGGGGCGACGCGCTGCAACTGGTGGGGGGCGCCGACCTGCCGGCGGAGGTGCCGAAGGGCTCCCTGTTGGTGCGGGAACTGGGCCGGATCGGCAAGGCGACGCGGCTGGCCGTGCTGGAGCCGCTCAAGATGCTGGACCCCGCTTGCCGGCGACTTCTGGACAGGTGGCGGGCGGCCGGGGGGCGCCTCGTGGTGCCGCTGCTCACCCGCGACACCCTCCACGGGCTCCTGGTGGTGGGGGCGAAGCGCTCCGAGGAGGAGTTCAGCTCGGACGACGTGCAGCTCATCAATACCGTGGCCAACCAGGGCGCCATCGCCATGGAAAACGCGCGGCTCCTGGAAGAGAAGACGCTCCAGGTGGAGTTGGAGAAGGAGCTGGAGATCGCCCGGCGGGTGCAGTTTTCCCTGATCCCCGCCCAGCTCCCCCGCGGGCGCGGCTGGGAACTCGCCGGGCGCTGTCGGCCGGCCCGCCAGGTGGGGGGGGATTTTTTCGACGCGCTGGCCGGCCCGCAGGAGGACTCCTTTGCCGTGGTGGTGGGCGACGTGTCGGGGAAGTCGGTGGCGGGTGCCATGCTCATGGTGGCAGCCCGCGAGATCCTGCAGACCGCCGCGCTGGCGGGGGCGGCGCCGGCCAGGATCATGGAGATTGCCAACCGAGGTCTGTACCGGCCCGGCCCTCGCCTCTTCGTGGCCCTCGCCTACCTCCTCCTGGAGCCCTCCGGGCGGGTCACCTACGCGCTCGCCGGCCAGCCGGCGCCGCTGCTCCGGCGCCAGGGCAGGGTGGAGCCTTTGCCCTTCCCGGAGCATCGGTTGCCCCTGGGGGCGCTGCGCCACGCCTCGTGGGACACCCGCACGCTTCACCTGGCGCCGGGCGATGTGTTGCTGGTCTACTCGGACGGGGTGACGGACACGCGCAGTGCGAGCGGAGAGGTGTTCGGCTCCGAGCGACTGGAGGCGGCCTTCGCCGCTGCCTCCGGAACCAGCGAGGAGATCCTCGCCAGCCTCGTGGCCGAACTCGAGCGTTTTGCCGCGGGTGCGGAGGCCTACGACGACATGACCCTGCTGGTCGTCGCGAGGGGAGGGACGAGTGGCGAGTGAGGCGCTGCGCCGGTTTTCCCGACCAGCGGTGCGGCGCGGGGCAGCTGGCACCGGACGGGGTCGCGGCGCTGAGGGGGACCGGTGAACGCGCCGCGCGGCACCTGGCGCCTGGCGAGGCTCGAATCCCTGCTGGATTTTTCCCTGGCGCTGGCCGGTCCTCGGCGCGAGGCGGAAGTCTTGGAGGAGCTGGTGCAGCGCGCCGTGGGCGCGTTGGATGCGGCGCGTGGCGTTGCCGTGGCCGTCTCGCCGGCCGGGGAGCCGGTGCTCGCCGCCAATGTGGCGTGGCCGCTGGCGCTGCCCGACGCGGCTCAGCTGCTGGCCGCTCTCGGAGGGCCGCACCTCCGCGGGGAACCGCTGCGGCTGCGCGGCGGGGTGGCGGGCCTGGCCTTCGACGAGCTCCTGGCGGCTGCCTGCCTGTGGCGGGACGAGCTGTTTGGGGTGGTGGCGGTGGCCGACAAGGAGGCGCGAGGCGGGCGAGCTTCCTTCGACGAAGAGGACGCCACACTGTTGCGCTCCCTGGCACTCCTGGCGGCGCCGGCCATCGCCTCGGCGCGCGAGCTGGAGGAGGCGCAGCGGCGGCGCGAGCTTCTCGAGGAGGAAAACCGCACCCTGCGCGCCGAGGTGAGCGGCGAGGGGGGCCTGATCGGCGAGTCCGCGGCAATGCGCACGGTGCTGGAACGAGTGCGGCGGGTGGCGCCCACCGATGTCACCGTGCTCCTGCGGGGGGAGTCGGGGACCGGCAAGGAACGGGTAGCCCGGCTGCTGCACTCCCTCTCGGCACGGGCGGCGGGGCCGTTCGTGGCCCTGAATTGTGCGGCGGTTCCGGAGACGTTGCTGGAGGCGGAACTGTTCGGCATCGAGCGGGGGGTGGCCACCGGGGTCGCGGCGCGGGTAGGCAAGCTGGAGCTGGCGAACGGCGGAACCCTCTTCTTGGACGAGGTGGGGGACCTGTCGCCGGCCCTCCAGGCGAAGCTCCTGCGGGTGGTGCAGGAGCGGGAGGTGGAGCGGGTGGGGGGGCGGCAGACGGTACGGGTCGACGTGCGCCTCGTCACCGCCACCAACCGGGACCTGGAGGCCATGCTGGCGAGGGGGGAGTTCCGCAGCGATCTCTACTACCGGCTCCGGGTGGTGGAAATCACCCTCCCGCCCCTGCGCCAGCGCCGTGAGGATATCCCCCTCCTCGCCCACCACTTCGTGCAACGGCACGCGCGCAAACTGGGCAAGGGGCCCGTGGCGCTCACCCCCTCGGCGCTGGAGGTGTTGCGGCACCACGATTTTCCCGGCAACGTGCGGGAGCTGGAAAACCTCCTGGAAGCGGTGGTCGCCCTTTCCCAGGACGACCGCCTGACCGCCGAGGACGTGCGGCTCGCCCTCGGAGCCAGCGGCCCGGTGGCCGTGGCGGGCGATCGCCTGGAGGACGTGGTCCGCTCCCACGTGCTGCAGACCCTGGCTCGTTGTCAGGGACAGCGGAGCCGAGCCGCGCGCGAGCTGGGGATCGACCGGACGACCCTCTACCGGATGCTGGTGAGGTGGTCTGCAACATCTGATGCACATCGCAACGCTCCGACCCTGACGGCGGCGGGGAGACGATCTGACCGCTCCCGGCGGCGGCGATGAACGGCCTTTGTTGCACGTTGCAACGGAGAGGCCTGGGGCGCGAGCCGCGCCATGCGGGTGAACTCTTTGGCGCCATTGGGTTTGTTTTCGAGGGCACGACCCTTGCTAGCACCCTCCGGCGTGAGCCTCCTGGCACCGGCCGCCCTCGCCCACCGCTTCCTGAACCCGTTGAACCACCCCCTGTCGGCGCTGGCGACCGCATTATTGCCGGCTGCCGTCCCGACGGCGGGCGACGGCCTCGCGGTGGTCGAGGCAGCGCTCCGGCTCCTCGGACTCCTCCTCGCCCTCTGAGCCGGAAGAACGGCGCGACACGTGATGGTTGAGGCGCCGCGCATCCGCGTCGTCCTGCCGCGGGAGCCGCAGGCGGAATTGGTCGCCACCGGCGCCGTGGAGCGAGTGGGGCGGTCCATCGGCTTTTCCCGTGATACTCTGGCGGAGGTGAAACTGGCCGTGGTGGAGGCGTGCCTCAACGCGCTGGAGTACGGCGGGGGCCAGGTCGAGGTGGAGGTGGTGGGGTTCCCCGACAAGCCGCCGCGCATGGAAGTGGTGGTGGTGGACCACGGACCGGGGTTCGACCCGGCTACTCTGCCCACGCCGAGCCTCCAAGCCCAGCTCGGCGGGGAGCGCAAGCGGGGGTGGGGGTTGGAGTTGATGCGGCACCTCATGGACGAGGTGGACATTCATTCGGTACCGGGCTGCACGCGGGTGCGGATGACTCGTCGCGAGGGAGGGCGTTGAGCGTGGAGACGTTCCAGCTCGAGGTGGCGACCCGCAACGGCCCGCTGGCCGTGATCGAGGTGGGGGGGTACATCAACAACGAGGCGGGGGAGGCGATCGTGACCACGGCCCGGCGTCTGCTGGAGGAGGGCCACCGGCAGTTGCTGTTCGATCTCGCCGCCACGCGGATCATCAACTCCATCGGCATCTCGCTGTTGCTGGAGGTGCTGGAGATGGTCATGGAGGTGAAGGGAACGCTGGCCTTCTGCGCCCCCTCCCCCAGCATCGCCAAGACGTTCCAGATCATGGGGCTGGCGCAGTACGCGCGCATCTTCGAGAGCCGCGCCGCGGCGCTCGAAGCCCTCTCGGCCTCGGCATGAGCGACGCGGCCGCCGTGCTGGAGCTCCTGCGGCACCACAGCCGCGAAGGCGGGGCGGGCACGCCCCGGGCGGTGCTGGCAGAAATCCTGCGCCACACCGGCGCGGCGGGCGGCGCGGTGGGGGTGGGCTCGCGCGAGCTGGCCCGCGTGGCCGGCGGGGGGGCGTCGTGGCGGACCACGTTGCCAGCGGGCCGCGACGAGTTCTGGCTGGAACTGGCGGGCGGCGCCGAACCGGACCCGCCCGTGAAACTGGCCGCGGGGGTGGTACTCGGCTCCTGGCTGATGCGGGAGGAGCTCAAACAGGCCCGCTTCGCGGAGCGGCGGCGGCTGTGGGAGGTGGAGTCGCTGCGGGCCATCGCCGAGGCGCTGGGCGGGACCCTCGACCCCATCCGCATCGCCGAGGAACTGGTGCTGCGTGTCGCGGCCCTCCTCGACGCCCGCCGCGGCGAGATCTGGCTCCTCTCCGGCGGCAAGGCGCAGGTTCGCAGCACGGTGAGCGGCGCAGGAGCCCTGGCGCCCTGTGCCGACGGTTCCTGCACCGTGGCGGCCCGGGTCGGCGGGGCGGTGCTGGCGCCGGAAGAGGCGGCGGCACTTCCCGACGAGGGGCTCCTGGACGGGTCGCGCATGGCCCTGCCGGTGGTGGGGCGGCGAGGTCGAGTCGCCGTGCTCGCCCTGGCCGAGCGCGAGGTGCGCGGCGGTACCACGCCCTTCACCGCCACAGACCTGGACACCCTCTCCCTGTACGCGGCGCAGGCCGCGGTGGCCTTTGAGAACGCCGCCCTGCACGGCGAGGCGGTGGAGAGGGAGCGGCTCGAGCGCGAGCTGGAACTGGCCGCCAGCATCCAAAGGCAGCTCCTGCCCGCCTCCTTCGCCGCCCCGCCCGGCTTCGAAATCGCGGCTCGGAGCGATGCCTGCCGGCACGTGGGGGGCGACACTTACGACGTGGTCGAGGCGCAGCAGGGCAGCGTACTGATGCTCGCGGACGTGGCCGGGAAGGGCGTACCGGCAGCCTTGATGGCCAGCTCCCTCCACGCCGCGGTTCACTTGCTGGCGGCCCGTTGCAGCGACATCGGCGAGCTGGCGCACTGCCTGCACCGGCACCTCCTGGCGGCGACTCCCGCCAACAAGTTCGCCACCGCCTTCATGGCACGCCTGGCGGCGGACGGGACGCTGGAGTACACCTCGGCGGGGCACACCCCGGCCTTGCTGGTGTTCGAGGAGGGGCGCGTGGAGGCGTTGCACCCGGTAGGCCCGCCGCTGGGCCTGCTCCCGGATCCGCACTACGCGGCGCAACGGGCGTGGCTGCCGCCGGGAACCGTGCTGGTGGCCTTCACCGACGGATTCTCGGAGGCCCCCTCGGCCAGCGACGGTGCGGAGTACGGCGTCGAACGGGTCCGCGACGCGGTGCTCAGGTTGCGGCACGAACCGCTGGCGCGCCTGGTGGACGGTCTCTTCGCCGACGTGGACCGGCACACCGGCGGCGCCCCCCTCCACGATGACCGGTCGGTGTTGGCGCTGCGCCGCTCCGGAATGTGAGCTGCCGCACCGACAATCGCTCCAGTTGGGTGCCATGTTATGAGGTGAAGACGCCTCCTCCTTTCCTTTCTGCCCCCGCGGGGGCAGTCCTCTCTGACACCCCATTGACGCGGGTGGGCGAGCTGCCTAAAGTGATGGCCAGACGGTCCTGGTGCTACGGGCACTCGAAAGGGGAAGGAGGCAAGCATGAGCAATCCAACACACCGGCGCTGGGTGGCGGCCCTGGGGCTGCTGCTCGCGCCAACGCTGGCGTTCGGATCGGGGTTCGCGCTGTTCGAGCACGGCGCCCGCGGCGTCGCCATGGGCGGCGCCTTCGGGGCCATCGCCGACGACGCGACAGCCGGCTACTACAACCCGGCGGGACTGGCATTCCAGGAGGGGAACGAGGCTATCGCCGGCGCCTACTTCATCACCTTCGACAGCAAGTTTCGCGGTGATGACCCGTTCCCGGGGCAGGGCTACCGCAACACGCAGGAGGATCAGATCTTCTACCCCCTGCACACGCACGTCACCGGCTCGATCGCCAAGAACCTGCGGTGGGGGTTCTCGCTGACGGCCCCCTTCGGCCTCGGTACCTGGTGGCCCGACGACTTTGCCGGCAAGTTCCTCTCCAAGCGGATCGATCTCAAGGTCCTCAACTTCAACCCGAACCTGGCGATCCGGCTCTCGGATCACATTGCCGTCGCCGTGGGAGCGGACTACTTCATGTCCCAGGTGGACCTCACCAAGTCGGTGGGCGTGATCAACCCGTTCACCCAGCAGGTGGCCGAGGTGGGCCAGGTCCACATGTACAACGACTGGAACGGGAGCTGGGGGTATAACGCCGGTGTACTCGTCAAGTTCAACGGCGGCCTCTCGGCGGGTTTGACGTACCGGTCGCGGGTGAAGGTGACCTACGACGCCGAGGCGTCGTTCGTGCAGTTCCCGAGCGGCAACAGCGACTTCGACCAGGTGGTGGCGACCCTGATCCCCTTCGACCGCAACGTCCCGGGCGAAACCAGCATCAACTTCCCGGCGGAGATCCGCTTCGGCGTTGCCTGGAAGGGGGAGAAGCTCACCCTGGCGGCGGACGTGGTGAACATGGGGTGGGACAGCTTCCAGGATTTGCCCATCATCCTCGAGGGCTACCCGCTCCTCTCCTCGGTGCGCCCGGAGGACTTCAAGGACACCTTCACCTACCGTGTAGGCGCGGAGTACCAGGCTTCGCCCACCTGGGCGTTCCAGTTGGGTTGGCTGTACGACGAGAGCCCCATGCCGATCCATATCGTGTCGCCGCTGCTTCCCGACGCCAACCGGACCGGTGTCTCGGTGGGCGCTTCCTACAAGCTGTCCGACAAGATCTCCGTGGACGTAGGGTTCCTGCACCTGATGTTCGACGAGCGCTCCACCGAGGGGCAGAACATCGACAACTTCAACGGGACCTACAAGCAGAGCGCGGAGCTCTTGGGCGTCAGCCTGGGCTACCGGTTCTAGGAGGGAACGATGAGAAACCTCACGCGAATTGCGGCCATCGGCCTCGTGGCGGCGCTCGCCGGGAGCGGCGCCGTGCTGGCGCAGGCCGATTTCACAAAGTACGTGGCGGTGGGTGACAGCCTCACCGCCGGCTTCGCCTCCGGCGGCTTGATGGTCAACTACCAGAAGGATGCCTACCCCGCGATCCTCGCCCGCCAGTTCGGCATGGCCAGCTTCCAGCAGCCGACGGTGAGCGATCCGGGGATTCCTTCGGTGATGATCCTGCAGGCCCTGCGCCTCACGTCCCAGGGCGTGTCCCCGGTGATCGTGCCCAAGTCATCCTCCGTCGGCTCGCCCACCAACGCGACCCTCCAGGGCCCTTACAACAACCTCGGTATTCCGGGCGCGAAGGTCAACGATCTCCTCACCAAGACCGGTGACATCCGGCGCCTGGCGGCGGGCCAGTCCACCTCGGCCACCGTCATGTACGATCTCATCCTGCGCGACGCCACCACCACCGCGATCCAGCAGGCGATCGGCGCGGCGGGGACGTTCTACACGGTCTGGATCGGCAACAACGACGTGCTCGGCGCCGTCACCACCGGCGTGGCCCTCGACGGCGTGACCTTGACGCCGGTTGCCGCCTTCCAGACCCAGTACGCCACCCTCCTCGGCGCCCTGAAGCAGAACCGCCCCAACGCCGCGATCGTGGTCGCCAACATCCCCGCCGTGACCGCCATCCCCTTCCTGACCACCATCAAGCCGTACCTCATCAACCCGGCCAACGGCTCCCATATCCCCTTGATCGGCGAGCAGGGGCTGCTCACCGAGAGCGACTACGTGACGCTGGGTGCGTCGTCGTTGATCGCCCAGGGGATCGGCGTGCCCACGGCCGCCGGAGGGACGGGGCGGCCGCTGCCGGAGGGTTCCTTCGACCCGGCCACGGGGACGCTCACCCCCGGTGTCATCCTGCGCGCGGCGGAGGTGGCGGCCATCAGGGCCCGTCATGCCGAGCTCAACACCGTCATCGCCTCGGTGGCCTCGCAGATGGGAGCGAAGGTTTTCGATGCCAACAACCTCTTCGCCTCCATCCTCGCCAACGGGTACCTGGTGGGCGGTGTGAAGCTCACGGCGTCCTTCTTGACCGGCGGCTTGTTCTCCTACGATGGCGTGCACCTGCAGAACCTGGGGAACGCCGTGCTCGCCAACGAGATGATCAAGTTCATCAACGCCCGCTTCGGCACCAGCGTGCCGGAGGTCAACCTGCGCTCCTACCTCCTGGGCGCGGCGGCGGCCACCAGCGTCCTGGCCGGCAACACCCAGTTCAGCATGGCCGCATGGCACAACCTGCTGGCGGTCACAGTGCCCGAGCTGGCGGCCGGTGCGAAACTGCCCGGCCCCCTCGGCACGACGGTGGCGGTGGCTGGGGGCAATAGAGCGGAGTGACGTGCTGTTGGCATCGGATCCAGGGGGCTGCCTGCGGGCGGCCCTCTTGGTCTGTGGTCTGTTGCTCGGTGTCGTGTGCTACAAAGGCGGGAGGGAGGCAGGCGTATGGACTACCCGATCTGGGACCTGGCCATGGGTGGGGGAGTGCTCATTGGCACCGTGGCCATTGCCCACGTGATCGTCTCGCACTTCGCCGTGGGTGGCGGTATCGCCATGGCGGTGGCGGAGACGGTGGCGGTGCGGCGTGGCGATGCGGCGCTCCGGCAGCTATGCCGGCGCACCTCCCTCATGCTCATCCTCATTTCCACCGTGTTCGGCGCCATTTCCGGCGTAGGGATCTGGGTGACCATCGGCCTGGTGCAGCCGGTGGCCACGTCCGCCCTCATCCACAACTTCGTCTGGGCCTGGGCCACCGAATGGGTCTTCTTCATCCTCGAAGTGGCCACGGCGCTGGCCTACTACGCCACCTGGGACAAGGTGCGCCCGCGCACCCATCTCCTCCTCATCTGGCTCTATGCCCTGGCCGCCTACATGTCGCTGGTGATCATCCAGGGCATCATCGCCTTCATGCTCACCCCGGGCCGCTGGGTGGAGACCAGGTCGTTCTGGGACGGGTTCTTGAACCCCTCCTACCTGCCCGGCTTGGTGCTGCGCACTGGAATTGCACTATTCCTGGCGGGGAGCTACATGACCTTCGCGGCGCTACGGGAGAGCGACCGCGTGGCGCGAGCCCGGTTGGTCCGCTTGCTGGCGCTGTTCCAGGTGGGGGGCGCGCTGGTCGCCTACGGTGGCTACCGGTGGTGGGAGGCGGCGCTGCCGGAGGCGGTGCGTGCCCTCTTCCTGGGATCCTCCCCCCTGCTGGGGAGCCTGGCCGCCACGCGGCACCTGGTGCTCTGGGCGTTGGCCGCCTACCTGCTCTTTGCGCTCTTCGCCCTCCTGCAACCGCGCCTCCAGCGGTGGCCCGTCGCGGCCCTCGCCATGCTCCTGGCCTTCACCTCCTTCGGGGCCTACGAACGGCTGCGGGAAGGATCGCGCAAGCCCTTCGTGATCCGTGACGTCATGTTCTCCAACGGCGTCCTGGTGAGCGAGATCGCCCCTCTCAACGAGCGCGGCATCCTCTCCAAGGCGGTCTGGGCCGCGCGCGAGGACGACGGCACGGTCCAGGGAAAGGGCCGGGCCGTGTTCCGGGCCCAGTGCGCGTCCTGCCACACCCAGAACGGCTATCTCTCCATCCGGCGCATCGTGGCGCCCATCGACGCCGACATGATGGGGGCGATCCTCGAGTCCCTCCGAGACGACGGCCAGGCGTACGCCAGCGGCGCCATCCTCCAGCAGGGCCATGCGGCGACGCAGGGCCTCAACTACCCCTTCATGCCGCCGTTCGTCGGCACGGCGGAGGAGATGGAGGCGCTCGCCGCGTATCTCCTCGCCCTCAAGCCAGCGACGGTCGCGGAGGTGTCCCATGGCAAGTAACCTCATTCCCGCTGTGGATCCCGCGCCGCTTCCCGGTCCCCCGTGGCTCTTCCACGTGCTGTGGGTGGTGACCTTCACGGTCCACCTGCTGTTCGTCAACAGCGTGCTGGGAGGCACGGTGCTGGCGGCGCTCCTGGGCACCAGCCGGCCCGCCAACCGGGCCAGCGCCCAGCTGTTCGTTGAGGTGAACTCCTGGGCCATCTCCTTCGCCATCACGTTCGGTATCGCCCCCCTCCTCTTCCTGCAGGTGCTCTTCGGCCGGTTCTTCTACACCGCCACCATCCTCGTGGCCTGGTGGTGGCTGGGGCTTTTGGGTCTCCTCACCGTGGGGTACTACCTGAACTTCCTGGCCAAGTTCCGGCTCCGCGCGGGGAAGGGGGCGGGCGGGGTGCTCGCGGTGGAGGCGGTGTGCTTCCTCGCCGTGGCCGGGATCCAGGTGGTCGTGAACCTGCTCCACCTCCAGCCTGGCCGCTGGGAGCGGGTGAGCGACGCCCCCTGGGCGGCCCTGGCCGACCCCACCTTCGTGCCGCGATTCCTCCACTTCCTGCTTGCCGCCGTGGCGCTGGCCGGGGCCATCCTCGCCTGGGCGGCGGTACGGCGCGCCCAGCGGGGCGGGGATCGGGAGGTAGCCCGGGGGATGGCCGCCATCGGCATCCGGGCTGCCCTCGTGGCGACGCTCCTCCAGCTGGTGGACGGGTTCTGGTTCCTCTTTGCCCTGCCGGAGGGGGTCCTGAAGGCGTACATGCGCAGCGGGGCCACGGCTATGGTGCCCCTGGCCCTCGGCATCCTGGCCGGCGTCGTGCTGCTCACGGTGCTCGCCGGCGTTTCCGACCCCTTGGCCCAGGGAACGAGGGTCAGGCGGGCTGCGGAACTCATCGTTGGCGCCATGCTCGTGATGGTCATCACCCGCCACCAGCTGCGGGACGTCTACCTGGCCGCCGCCCGGGCCGACGAGCAGCTCGCCGTCGCCCCCCAGTGGGGGACGCTGGTGATCTTCCTGGTCGTGTTCCTGCTCGGGGTGGCGGTGACGGCTTTCGCGCTGGTGCGGGCCGCCAAGGACACGCCGGCGCCGGGGGAGACCGCGGCCTAGAGTCGGTCCGGTCAGGCCGCCAGGCAGTCGCGCGCCGCGCGAATGGCGGCCTCGATCTCCGCGTCGCCGATCTCGTAGTGCGTGACCATGCGCACTTCCAGGGCGCCGAAGGCGCCGCAGAGGACCCCCCGCTCGCGCATCCCCGCCACGAACCGCTGGGACGGCGGCTGCGGTGCGGCGGCGAACGCCTCCGGCCGGAGCCGAAAGACGATGATGTTGGTCCGCACCCGGCTGGGGTCCAGGTCGATGGCGGGGTGTTCCGCCAGCGCGTCGGCGAGGCGGCGGGCCCGCGCGTGGTCCTCGGCAAGCCGGCCCACCATCTCGGTGAGGGCCACCAGCCCGGCCGCGGCCAGCACGCCCACCTGCCGCATGCCGCCGCCAAAGACCTTGCGCACGCGGCGGGCCTCGGCGATGAAGTCCGCGTCGCCCACCAGCATCGACCCCACCGGCGCCGCGAGCCCCTTGGAGAGGCAGAACATGACGCTGTCGCATTGGCGGGCGAGCTCGGCGGCGGTGGTGTCGAGGGCGGTGGCGGCGTTGAAGATGCGGGCCCCGTCCAGGTGCACGGCGAGCCCATGCTGGTGCGCCACCCGGGCGAGGGCGCGCGTCCGCGCCGCGTCCATCGGCAGCCCCGACCAGAGGTTGTGCGTGTTCTCCAGGCACAGGAGCTTGGAAGGCGTGCGGTAGCTCACCTTGGGGTTGATGGCCGCCTCCACCTGGGAGGGTTCCAAGAGGCCGTCCGCCGTGGTCAGCGGTCGTGGCAGGGCGCCCGAGAGGGCCGCCATCGCCCCCATCTCGAAGTTGAAGATGTGGCCGCGGGCCTCGATCAGGACCTCGCTGCCCGGGTGGGTGTGGAGGTGGACGGCGATCTGGTTCCCCATGGTGCCGGTGGGAACGAAGAGGGCCGCCTGCCGCTCCAGGGTGGCGGCGGCCAGCTCTTCCAGCCGGCGGACCGTCGGGTCCTCGCCGTACACGTCGTCGCCGACTTCTGCCTCGGCCATGGCGCGGCGCATCGCCGGGGTGGGGCGGGTTACTGTGTCAGAGCGGAGATCGATCATGAGGCTATGATAGCCACTCCCGCCCTGGCCACTGGCAGCGTGCCCTGCTGGAGGGACGGCACGGTGCGGTGTCTGGGGGCGGCAGGAGGGCGGGCCGGGATGAGCCGAACGTTCGACACCATCGCGCGGGAGCGGGGGCTGGAGGAGCTCCGCCTGCAGAGCAACGGCCTGCGCGTGCTGCTGGTGCCGCAGGCGGAGGTGCCGGTGGTGGCGGTGTGCATCGTCTACCACGTGGGCTCCCGCAACGAGGCCACCGGGCATACCGGCGCCACGCACCTTCTGGAACACCTCCTCTTCAAAGGTTCGCAGCGCTTCGACCCGGCCGCGGGGCGTTCCGTGGCTCGGGAGTTGGAACGGGTGGGGGCGGGGTTCAACGCCACCACCTGGTTCGACCGCACGAGCTACTACGAGGTGCTGCCCGCGGAGCACCTGGAGCTGGCGCTGGAGATCGAAGCCGACCGCATGCGGGGCGCCCTCCTGCGGGAGGAGGACCTCGCCTTGGAGCGGACCGTCGTCCTCAACGAGTTCGAGCAGGGCGAGAACGACCCCCTCGACGTGCTCCTGAAGCTCTCCTTCGCCACCGCCTTCCGGGAGCACCCCTACCATCACCCCACCATCGGCTGGCGCAGCGACATCGAACACATCACCGTGGACCGCCTCCGCGCCTTCTACGACGCGTTCTACCAACCCGACAACGCCACCTTGATCCTCGTGGGGTGTTTCGAACGAGAGGGGGCGCTGGACGCCATCGGGCGCCACTTCGGTTCCGTCCCCCCCTCGCACCGCCAGGTGGAGCCGGTGCACGTGGTGGAGCCCGCCCAGGAGGGGGAGCGACGCTTCGTGGTGCGGCGCAGCGCCGAGCTGGGGTGGGTGGCCTGTTCCTGGCGCACCCCCGAGGCCACGCATCTCGACACCCACGCCCTCTCGGTGCTCGCCGACATTCTCAGCGGGGGCGTGACGTCGCGCCTGCAGCAGCGGCTCGTGGAGACCGGCTCCTGCGTGGACCTCCAGGTCATGGCCTGGCAGCTCCGCGACCCGGGGCTCTTCCAGGTGTTCGCCACCCTCAACGGAACGTCCGATCACGCGGCCGTGGAGCACGCCATCGTCGAGGAGATCCAGGCCATCGCCGCCGCCGGCGTGAGCGCGGAGGAACTGGAGCGGGCCATCGCCCAGGTGGAGGCCGAGGTGGCGTACCACCGGGATTCGCCGGCCCAGGTGGCGGGGGCCTTGGCGGAAGCCGTGGCCTGCGCGGACTGGCGCTTCTACCTCTCGTTCCTCGACCGCGTCCGACGGGTGAGCCGGGGGGACGTGCAACGGGTGGCGGCCACCTACTTCGCCGAGGATGCGCGAACGGTGGGCTGGTTCGTGCCGAAACCCCAGACGGCGGGCGGCTCGGCCACGCGCCCGCGCGACCAGATGGGGCCGCTGCGCTGTCACCTCAAGAGCGAGGTGGCACCGCGGCTCGCCGCCAGGACGCTGGGCGGCGGGGCAAAGGTGGTGCTCATGGAGCGGCACCACAACCCCACCGTCCACCTGCAAGGCTCCTTGCTGGCCGGCCCCGGCCTCTTCCCGATGAAGTCGTGGTCGGCCGCCTCGCTGCTGCCGGACATGCTGGAGCGCGGCACGTCCCGCCACGACCGTCTCGCCCTCGCCCGCCGCCTGGAGGACCGGGGCATCGAGCTGGGCATATCCGGAGATGCCTTCAACCCGGTGGAGGTCCTCATCGCCGGCCGTTGTCTCGCTGTCCACCTCCCCTTGCTGCTCGAGAGTCTGGTGGAGATGCTCCGCGACCCCGCCTTCCCCGCCGACGAGCTGGAAAAGCTGCGCCAGCTCCGCCTCGGCGAGCTGGCGCTGGCCAGCGAGGACACCTTCCTGCGGGCGTTCGATGCCTTCTCTCGCCTCGTCTACCCCCCGCCTCATCCGAGTTACCGGCGCCCCGTGGCGGCGCGCCGCGAGGGGTTGCTGCAGGTCACGCGCGACGATCTCGTGGCTCTCCACCGGACTGCCGTGGGACCGGCCTCCCTCGTGCTGGCGCTGGTGGGGGATTTCCGGGCGGAGGGGGTGTGGGAGCTGCTGGAGGGGCTCTTTTCGGGGTGGGAAGGGGGGGTGGCAGCGTGCCCGCCGGTGGGGCGCGTTCGCCCGGAGGAGCAGCCTCCGCGCCAGTGCTTCGAGCGCATGGAGGACAAGCCCAACCTCAATGTGGTGATGGGTCACCCCGGGAACCTGCGCCGCGAGGACCCGGACTACGTGGCGGCGCTGCTGGGCAACTCGGTGTTGGGGGAGTCCACGCTCTCCTCCCGGCTGGGGGCCCGCCTGCGCGACCAGGAGGGGCTGACGTACGGGATCGTCTCGCGGTTCTTCGCCGCCTCCCTGGTGGACGGCCCGTGGGCCGTCACGTTTTCCGTGGGGGCGAGCCATCTGGACCGGGCGCTCGAAGTGGTACGCGAGGAGATCGCCCGCTTCGTTGAAGCCGGCCCCACCGAGGCGGAGGTGGAGGACGAGAAACGAGCCTGGGCCGGTGCCTACACCGTGGCGCTGGCCAACCCCGCCGGACTGGCGAGAGAACTGGTGCGGCTCCTGCGCTACCGGCGGCCTCTGGAAGAGATCGACACCTTCCCCCGACAGATCCTCGGCACGGATCGCCGGGCCGTCGAGGCGGCGGTGCGGCGCCGCTTCCACCCCCAGCGGCTCTCGCTGGCGGCGGCCGGTTCCCTCATTGACCCGCCACCGTCCCAAGGCTAGCATCGGGGGCGATGCTGCACGAGCTGGAGGTGCGAAACCTCGGGATCATCGACTCCCTGCACCTGGAGCTGCCGGCGGGCTTTACCGTGCTGACCGGCGAAACGGGGGCGGGCAAGTCGCTCCTCGTGCAATCGCTTCAGCTCCTGGCCGGGGAGCGGGCCGACGCCGATCAGGTGCGCAGCGAGAGCGACCGGCTGCTCGTCCAGGGGACCTTCTCCCGCCCCGATGGGGATGCTGCCAGCGAACTCCTCACCGAGCTGGGCCTCGACCCCGGCGAGGAGCTGGTGATCCGCCGGGAGGTCACGGCGGGGGGGCGTTCCCGCGCCTGGGTGAACGACGTGCCCGTGACGGTTGGGGCGCTCCAACGGCTCGCGCCGTTCCTCCTGTCGGTGCACGGTCAGCACGAACAGCGCGGGTTGTCGGATCCGGCCACCCACCTCCACCTGGTGGACGCCGCGGGCGACCTGGGGGCGGCGGTGGAGGGGGTGGCGGCGGCGTTCGAGGCGTGGGAACGGTGCCGGGCGGCGCTGGCCGCTCGTCGCGCCGCCCTCGCGGGTCGCCGCGATCGGCTCGATGTCATTGCCTTCCAGCTGCGCGAGCTGGAGGAGGCGGGCCTGCGCCCGGGCGAGGAGGTGGAGCTCGCGGAGGAGCGCACCTGGCTGCGGCACGCCGAGCGCATCGCCGAGCTCCTCGCCGCGGCGCAGGGGGAGCTGGCCGGGGACCGCGGTTCGGTGGCTCTGGCCCGCGCAGCCCGGGCGGTGCGGGCGCTGGCGGAGCTGGGGCTGCCTCTCAAGGAAACGGCGCAAGGCTTGGAACAGGCCCAGTGGCTGGCGGAAGAGGCCGAGCGGGAGCTCGCTCGGCTGGCCGACCGCTCCCCCGTGGACCCACGGCGGCTGGAGGCGGTGGAGGCGCGGCTGGCGCTGTTGGAACGGCTGGCGCGCAAGTACGGCGGCTCCATCGCCTCGGCGCTGGAGCACCTGGAGGCCTTGCGGCGGGAGCGGGCCGAGCTGGAGGGGGTGGAGGACGACATTGCCGGCCTCGAGGCGGCGGAACGGGAACACGCCGTGCACTACCTGGAGCGGGCCCGGGAGCTCTCTTCCCTTCGCCGGGCGGCGGCCGAGCGCCTGTGCCAGAGCGTGGTGGCGGTGGCCGCGCGCCTGGCCATGCCGGGCGTGCAGCTCGTGCTCCAGCTCGGCCTGCGCGCCTCGCCCACCGGCCCCCTCACGGTGGACGGCGTGGCCGTGGAGCCGTCCCGCGGGGGGATCGACACGGGGGAACTGCTGGTCACCACCAACCCGGGCGAGCCGCTGCGACCGCTGGCCCGTGTCGCCTCGGGGGGCGAGTTGTCGCGCCTCCACCTGGCGATCCGCACCGTGCTCCGGGACTTGAGCCCGCACCGTCAGCCCCTCACGCTGCTCTTTGACGAGGTGGACGCCGGCATCGGCGGGCGCGTCGCCGACGAGCTGGGGCGGCTCCTGGCCGAGCTCGGCCGGCGCGATCAGGTGCTGGCTGT
Source organism: Acidobacteriota bacterium (assembly GCA_037441065.1). GTDB lineage: Bacteria > Acidobacteriota > Thermoanaerobaculia > Thermoanaerobaculales > Thermoanaerobaculaceae > JACADV01. The sequence goes on from JBBISY010000008.1 coordinate 30,025, forward strand.
GACGCACCTGCCGCAGGTGGCGTCGCGCGCCTCGTGCCACCTGGCGGTGCGCAAGGTGACCGCGAAAGGGCGCAGCGTGACGCGCATCGAGCGCCTCCAGGGCGAGTCGCGCGTGGAGGAGCTGGTGCGCATGCTCGGCGGCGGGACCGCGACGCCCTCGGCGCGCCAGCACGCGCGGGAGCTCCTCGAGGGGACGTGATCGCGCGGCTCCCCTTTCGAGAACCGGCCGACCTGCCGGCCGCGGTGGCCGCCGTCGCCGAGGCAGCCACGCGGCACGCGGTGGTGGCGATCCCCACGGAGACCTTTTACGGCCTTGCCGTGGTGCCGCAGGACGCGGTGGCGGTGGACCGGCTCTTCGCCGCCAAGGGGCGCCCTGCGGAGAAAGCGCTGCCGGTGGTGGCAGCGGACCTGGAGCAGGTGCGTTCCTTGGTCGTCCTCCCCCCTCCGGTGGCCGAGCTCCTCTCCACGGTCTGGCCGGCGCCCCTGACAGCGGTCTTGCCGCGCCGAGCCGCCGTGGCGTGGCCCGGGGAGACGTTGGCGGTGCGCATCCCCGCCCACCGCCTGCTGCGGCTGCTGCTGGCCCGCCTCGGCCCGCTGACTGCCACCTCAGCCAACGTGAGCGGCACCCCGCCGCCCACCCTGCCGGAGCAGGTGGAAGCGGCGCTGGGGGAGAGGGTGGAGCTGCTGCTGGACGGCGGTGCCGTGCCGGGCGGCGCGCCGTCCACCATCGTGGATTTCGCGGTGTCGCCGCCACGCCTCCTGCGCCAGGGGAAGTTCCAGGTGCCGCCGGCGTGGGGTGTGAAGGCCGGGTGAAATTTCCACAGAAACTGTGGAAAACTCTGTGAAAAAATCTGTTGAATTGCCGCCAAGCCCCCCCGCTGCAACGGCTTATGCGACCTGCACTGAACCGTGTGCGCGCGTGTAAGATGCTGACTCCACGTGACTTCCGTGTTGAATGGGGAACTGCGGCACTTCCGCGGTGGGGAGGCGAGGCGGTCTTCCACAGGGTGCGGTCCACCACCGACTTACGGAGGCACCCGGGCGAGAGGGGAACGCTAAGTGGAAATGACCGCTGGCCCGCGCCGCCCTTCCCCCCCTCCACCGGCTGTGCTAGCGTTCCGGTCCTGCGGAGGGAGGAGGCATGCGCGAGGAACCGACTGGCGATGTCCGCCCGCATCTGGGGGAGCGGGTGTTCGTGGCGGACACGGCTACACTGGTCGGCGACGTGGAGCTGGGCGAGGACGCGAGCGTCTGGTTCGCGGCGGTGCTGCGCGCGGATCTCAACGCGATTCGTGTGGGGCCCCGCAGCAACATCCAGGACGGGGTGGTGATCCACGTGGACGAGGGGGACTTCCCGACGGTCATCGGGGCGGACGTGACGGTGGGGCACGGCGCCGTGCTCCACGGCTGCCGGATCGAGGATGGAGCGCTGGTGGGCATGAACGCCACCGTGCTCAACGGCGCCGTCGTCGGCCGCGAGGCGGTGGTGGCGGCGGGGGCGCTGGTGCCGCCGGGCGCCGTGGTGCCGCCCCGCACCGTGGTGGCGGGGGTACCCGCCAAGCCGCGGGGGCCGGTGGGGGAGGACGGCGTGGCGGCAATGCGGCGGGGGGTGGCGGTGTACCTGCGTCTCAAGGACCGCTACCTGGCGGCCGGGAGGGGGAGGAGAGCGTGATCCAGCGACCGCGCGGCACGAGAGACCTGCTCCCCCCGGAGGGGCGCCTGTGGCAGGCGGTAGAGGCCGTGGCCCACGAGGTGTTCGGGGCGTTCGGGGCGGAGGAGATCCGGACGCCCATTTTCGAAGCCACCGAGCTGTTCGTCCGGTCGGTGGGGGAGACCACCGATATCGTCCACAAGGAGATGTACACCTTCCATGACCGTAAGGGCCGGTCGCTGACCCTGCGCCCGGAGGGTACGGCCGGCGTGGCCCGGGCCTGGATCGAGAACCGGCTGGAGGAGCGCTCCCACCCCCTGCGCCTCTACTACATCGGCCCCATGTTCCGCTACGAGCGGATGCAACGCGGCCGTTACCGGCAATTCGCGCAGATCGGGCTGGAGATTCTGGGCGCGGACTCCCCCCTCGCCGATGCGGAGCTGCTCCTGGTCCTGCACGAGTTCCTCACCCGCCTCGGCTTTCAGGATCTCCTGGTCCATCTCAACAATCTGGGCGATCCCGAGGACCGTCCGCGCTACCTGGACACCATCCGCCAGAGCCTGCATCCCCACCGGGGCGAGCTCTGCTCCGACTGCCGCCGGCGTCTCGACGAGAACCCCCTGCGGGTGCTGGACTGCAAGGTCCCCCGCTGCCAGGAGCTGGCGGCTGCGGTCCCGCCAGTGGGGGAGGTGGCTTCGCCAGCTTCGCGCCGCCACGTGGGGGAGGTGGAAGCGTGGCTGGCGGCGCTGGGGATCCCCTTCGTCCGCAACCCCCGGCTCGTGCGGGGCCTGGACTACTACCTGCGCACCGTGTTCGAGGTGGTCTCGCCGCAGTTGGGGACCGGGGCTGTCCTCTGCGGCGGCGGCCGCTACGACCGCCTGATCGCCGACCTCGGCGGGCCGGCCATCCCGGGGACCGGCTTCGCCATCGGCGAGGACCGCCTGGTGGAGGTGCTGCCGGAGAGCTTCCGGCAGCGGGTGCTGGCCCGCCCCCGGCTGTACCTGATTCCGCTGGGCGAAGCCGCGCGTGGCCCCGCGCTGGAGCTGTCCCGCCGCCTAGTGCGGGCGGGTGTCCCGGTGGAGCTGGAGTTGGGCGGGCGCTCGTTGAAAGCGGCGCTGCGCCGGGCCGACCGGGACGGGTTTCTCGCCGTGGCCATCCTGGGCGACGAGGAGCTGGCCGCTCGCGCCGTGACGGTCCGGGACCTCGGGAGCGGCGAGCAGCACCGGATGGACGCGTCACGCCTGGCGGGGTGGTGGCGCGAGCGGCTCGAAGGGCGGCCCTGACGCGCGGCGACCTCTCGCGCCTCCGGACGGCGGGGGTTCACACGCGCACGATGAAGCGCAGCGCGGCCATGTGCTCCACCTCCACGAGGCGGTTCTTCACCGTGGGGTCGCCCAGTTCGGAGTTGCCGCCCGACACGATCCCCCGCCGGCCCGGCTGGTAATCCAGGGCCCTCGTGGTGGTGACGTCGAAGACGATGCGGAAGAAATAGTTCATCGTCCAGTTGAGGCCCACCGTGAATTCCCGCAGGTCCCCCGATCCCTGCAGCACACCGGCGGTCACCGAGTTCCCAGCCCCCACGGGGGCGGGGGTGGCCGGCGGGAGCTGGTCCGCGCGGTAACCCTCCACCCGGATCGAGTCGAACAGGGCCGCGTCGGCGGTGGTGGTGCTGTAGCGCGCCAGGATCTCCCACGCTCCCCCCCCCGTCCCCTTGCCGGTGAACGGGGCGAGGGGGGTGGGCTGACGCCAGCCGAAGGCATCGAGGAGCTTGCGCTCGCCGGTGAGGTAGAAGCTGCCCCACACGGAGAACGAGCGGATCGCGCCGCCGCGGGCGAGCACCGTCTCCCGGCGCAGGCGGGAGGAGCCGGTGAGATAGTCGTGGTAGACCACGATTCCGTTGTAGGAGGTCTTCAGCCACTCGGCGCTCACGGTGAGAGGGCCAGCCAGGTAGTGGGCCTCCAGACCCAGGCGGGTGCGGGAGTCGATCTCGGCGGTGACCAGGTCGCTGCTGCGGCCGTCGCTGCCGATGACCTGTTCCGTGCGCCAGCGCCAGGTGAGCGACTCGTAGGTGGGGGCCACGAGGCCGCGGGTCTCGAAGCGCCGCGTCGGCGCGGAGGTCAGGGAACGGGTCGCCCCGGCCGCCAGGTGGAGCCCCTGCAGCGCGCTGTTCTGGCGCTGCTTGAAGGGCTGGTAGAAGAGTCGCGCCGCCAGGTCCTTGTGGTCGTCGATGTCGCCCTTGCCCCCCTCCACGTCCACGCCGTTGCCGTTGTACACGCCCAGCTGGTAGGAGAGGGTGGCATCGGCCAGGTTGCCCCAGAGCATGAGCCCGCGGTCGAAGAACGGGTAGACCGGTTCGGCGCTGGCTCGCTCGATGAAGTTCAGCTGGTTGTCCAGGGTCAGCCACTGGGTGGAGAAGGGCACCTTCATCTGGCCGATGCGGAGGTTGACCGCCCCGCCCCGGCCCAGGTCCAGGTACGCGTTGCGGATGTACGGGCTGTCCTCCAGGGCTGCCTGGATCCGCAGCGACATGAAGCCGTGCATCTTGGCGTTGACGTCCAGGCGGGCGCGACGGATGTCGAAGGAGTGGGGCGCCACGCTGTCGCCGAAATACGAGCGGCCGTCCAGCTGGAAGCTGGCGGCGAGGCGGAGCTCGTTGGCCCCGTCGGCGGTGCGCAGTGCGAAGCCGTTGCGGAACACGCCCTCCAGCGGCACGCCCGCTGAGGGTTTCGCCTGGCTGGGGGGCGCCTCCTCGCGGGCAGCTTCCACCGCGGGCGGCGGCGCCGGGGCAACTCCCTGGGTCTCTGGCTCCCCCTGGGCCATGGCCAGGGTGGCGGTGGCGAGGACAACGGTGGCGGCAAGAAAGGCGAAGCGGCGCAACGCTACCTCCCTGGGCGGGCCGGCCCTGTGCCGCCGCGGCGCGAGCGGCCGCCGGTAGGGTGCGGTGGCCGGGGTCGGCCCGATCCCTATTCTCCCGTGTGGGTGCTGCGGCGGGCGGTCGCACCGGGCTGCGGCCTTCGGCATGGGCGGGCAGGTTAGCACACCCCCGGCGGCAGGGCCTGGCGGCACGCGGTCCTCGCTGGCGGTGGCGGGCCTTGCGGTACCATGGCGGCGGAGCGGCGACGAGCGTGGTTGTGCCCCGAGGTGGCGCCGGGCGGTTCGCGATCCGTGCCCTGCCGTGGCTCCTGCTGCCAGCGGCCGTGGCCAGCAGCTGGCTCCACGCCCCAGCCCCCTGGCGCTTTGCCCTGGCCGGTGCGGCGCTGGTGCCGCTGGCGGGGGTGCTCGGTGTGGCCACCGAACAGCTTTCGGCCCGGCTGGGCCCAGTGGCGGCCGGGCTCCTCAACGCCACCTGCGGCAACGCGGCCGAGCTGATCATCGCGGTCCTCGCCCTGCGCCGGGGTCTGGTGGAAGTGGTGCAGGCGTCCCTCTCCGGCTCGATCGTGGCCAACCTCCTGCTGGTCCTGGGAGCAGCCCTGTTGGCGGGCGGCCTCCGCCGCCCCGTGCAGCGCTTCTCCGCCCTGGCGGCGGAAAGCCAGTTGGGCTCTCTGGCCCTGGCCGTTTTCGCGCTGCTGCTGCCGGCGGTCTTCTTCCACCTGGCGAGCCTGGCGCACCGGGAAGAACTGGCCAGACCGCTGTCGCAGGGCGTGGCGGTGGTGCTGCTGGCGGTGTACGCCGCGGCCCTCCTCTTTTCCCTGCGCACCCACCGACACCTGGTGGGTGGCGGCGAGGGGGGACGAACGCCCACCTGGACCACGGGTCGGGCGGTGGTGGTACTCCTCCTCGCCGGCGGGGCCACCGCCGCGGCGTCGGAGGTGCTGGTGGGGAGCGTGGAAGAGACCGCCCATGCGCTGTCTCTCGGACCGGTTTTCCTGGGTGTGGTGGTGGTCGCCATCCTCGGCAACGCCGCGGAGCACGCCGCGGCCGTCTTCCTCGCCTGGCGCGAGCAGATGGACGCGGCCATTTCCGTGTGTCTGGCCTCTTCCCTGCAGGTGGCCCTCTTCGTCACGCCCGTTCTCGTGCTCCTCTCGGTGCCGCTCGGCCACCCCATGACCTTGGTGTTTTCGGCCGTGGAGGTCATGGCCGTGGCCATGGCCGTGGCGCTGGCGGGTCTGGTCACTCTCAACGGCGAGAGCAACTGGCTCGAAGGCGTGCAACTGCTGGCCCTGTACGTGATCCTCGCCGTGTGCCTGGCCCTGCTGCCGCCGGGCGAGGCGCTGCGGCCCTTCTGACGTGCCTCCCTCCTGGCGGCCGGAGCGGATCGTCTCGGGCGGGCAAACCGGCGTGGACCGCGCCGCCCTCGACGTGGCCCTGCGCCTGGGCATACCGCACGGGGGTTGGTGCCCGCGGGGGCGGCGGGCGGAGGACGGTAGGATTCCTCCGGCGTACCAGCTCCGCGAGACCCCCTCCTCCCGCTACGCGCAACGGACGGCGTGGAACGTCCGCGACAGCGATGCCACCCTCGTGCTGTGCCGCGGGCTCCCCCGGGGCGGCACGGCGCTCACCGTGCGCCTCGCTCGCTTGTGGGGGCGTCCCTGCCTGGTGGCGGACCCTGCCGACCAGGCCGCTGCCGCCTCCATCCGCCGCGCCCTCGCGGCGCTCTCGGTGCGGTGTCTGAACGTGGCGGGGCCGCGCGAGTCGCAGCAGCCCGGCATCGGTGCCCAGGCCTTTGCGTTTCTCCTGGCGCTCCTCGCGGCGGCGCCGGGGGCGGCCCCCGGCGCGGCTAGTCGATGACCTGCGCCGGCAGGAACACGGGATCCCCGGTGAGGTTGTCCACCACCGACGCGTAGGCGAAGAAGCGGGCTCCCGAGGTGGTGCTGGAGAGGGAGAGGTAGCCAGCCTCCACCGCGTTCGGCGTGACCTCTTCGAAGACCTTGTCGATCTGTCGGAACTCGAAGGGCTTCAGTTCGTATGTCTTGCCGCCCATGAGGAGGCCGTTGCTGCTGTAGAAGAGGACGTCGATGGTGATGGCGGCGGGGCTGGCGTTGACCAGTCCGAGGTTGGTGCGGTAGCCGCTGGCGAGGGTGGGGTCGTGGGAGAGCTGGATGAGGCGGGCGTGGGAGCCGGCTTGGATGGCCTGGGCCCGCGGCACCGCCGGCACGTACTGCCCGTAAGTACCGCGGCTGGTCTGGTTGTAGGTACGGCTGGAGGCGATGATGGAGCCGCTGATGGGCACGATGCGCAGGGCGGCCGCGCCGGTGAACGTGAAGAGACTCGCCAGGATGTCGTTGTAGCGGACCGTGCGGCGGGCGGCGAGGGTGAGCGTGACGGTGGCTGGCTCGGAGTTGTCCTCGTTGCGCTCCAAGAGCTGCACTGCGAACTCGGCACTGTCCAGTCCGGTGTTGTGAACCTCCACATCGGTCCGCCACTGCGTCCCCTGATACCCCTGCAGGTGCGCCGCCGTAGCGATATAAAGGTGGTTCTCCGTGGGCAGTTCGGTGATCGTGACGGTCACCTGCCCCGAGACGTCGGCACCCGAAAGCTTGCCCTGCCCCCGCACCTGGTAGGTTCCGGCCGCGGCGTAGGCGTGCTCCACCTCGCTGCAGCCGCCGAAGAGGTTGCAGTACGTGCTGTACTCCACCGTGGCCGCGGTGTGGTCGCCGAAATCGAACGTCACGTAGTCCCCGGCGGTGAGGACGGCGGGCCGGAAGGTGAAGGTGATGACCTCGCCCGCCAGGGCCGTGCTCTTGGACGGCGTGATGGTGAGCCCATCAGCCGCGGCGAAGCGGGCTGGAGCCAGCCCTGCCAGCAGCGCAAACCCCAACGCCAAACGCCAGCATGCCGTGCCTCGCATGATGCGCCTCCTTCTCCGCGCCTCCTCACCCTCGTCGATTGTAGTGGGCTTGGGGCCGATCGCACAATCCCGGGCCCAGGTGCTGCGGTTCTGTCCTCTTGGAACCGGAGAGGGCCTGGAGCTCGTGCTAGACTTCACGACCGCAGCATCGCAACGCCCCGCCGCTGGTGCCGGCGGGCGTGGAGGCCCCCCGTGGAGAGCATCATCTACCTGGACAACGCGGCCACCAGCTTCCCCAAGCCGGACTCGGTGCACGAGTCCATGAGCTCCTTCTACCGTCACTACGGCGTGAACCCGGGGCGCACCGGTTGCGATCTGGCGCTCAAGGCCGAGGAGATGATCCATTCCACGCGCCGACGCCTCTCCGACCTGTTCAACCCCAGCCTGGTGGTACGGGGCGTCAAGAAGGACCCGGACCGCCTGGTCTTCACGGCCAACGCCACCCACGCCTTGAACCTGGTGATCCAGGGGACGCTCCAGCCGGGCGACCATGTGGTCACCACCACCACCGAGCACAACTCCGTCATCCGCCCCGTCAACCACGTGGGCCGGCGGGGGGTGACGGCCACCTTCGTGAAGCCCGACGGGGAGGGGTACGTGGACCCGGAGGCCATCCGCCGCGCCATCACCCCAAAGACGCGGCTCGTGGTGGTCAACCACGCCTCCAACGTCATCGGGGTGGTGCAGGATCTGGCGGCCATCGGCGCGGTGTGCCGGGAGGCGGGGGTGCCCTTCGCGGTGGACGCCGCCCAGACCGCCGGCGTCCTGCCCATCGACATGGCGGCGTGGGGGATCAGCTTTCTGGCCTTCACCGGCCACAAGGGGTTGTTCGGCCCCACCGGCACGGGGGGGTTGTGCGTGGCGGACGACGCCGAAATTGCCTCCACCGTCTTCGGAGGCACCGGGGTCCGCTCGGCCTACCCGTACCACCTGGAGGAGTACCCCTACCGGCTAGAAGCGGGCACCTTGAACCTGATGGGCATTGCTGGCTTGGCGGCGGGCCTGGACTGGATCGAGGCGCGGGGCCGGGAGGCGATCCTGTCCCACGAGCTCGCCCTCCTGGCACGGCTCCAGGAGGGGATCCAGGGTGTGCGGGGAATCACGATCCACGGGACGACCCGCCTCGACCGGCGGGTGGCGGTCTGCTCCCTCACCGTGGCGGGCTACGACCCGTCCGACGTGGGCACGATGCTGGACGTGGATTACAACATCCTCACGCGGACCGGGCTGCAGTGCGCCCCCCTGATCCACGAGCACCTGGGCACGAGCCCGCGCGGCACGGTGCGGCTGTCCATCGGACCCTTCAACACCGAGACGGAAATCGACCACGCCGTAGCGGCCCTCAGGCGGATCGCCGCCACCCGCAACTGACGCACGGGGTACAGCCGCTTTCGCAATGCTATAGTGCCGGCAGGTGATGGCCGGCCGGCCGGCGGGGAGCCAGGCGGCATGGCCAGCGCCGGAAGGGGTGTATGGACCTGCCGATCCGCCGGCTGCTGCGCCCCAGGGACCCTCAGGAGGCGGTGGAGTTGCTGGCCCGCCACCCGGGCGCCCTGCCGGTGGCGGGTGGTACGGATCTGGTGGTCCAGCTCCGCCGCGGCAAGCTGGCTGCCGACACGCTGGTGGATCTGGGGGGGCTGGGCCTTGCCGGCATCGCGGAGGGGGCGGAGGGCCTGGAGATCGGCGCCGCCACCACCATGGACACCATTGCCGCCGACGCCCGAGTCCGGGCCGGCTGGCCAGCCCTCGCCCAGGCGGCATCGCAGGTGGGCGCCTGGCCGATCCAGTGTCGCGCCACGCTGGGGGGCAACCTGGCCAACGCCTCGCCGGCGGCCGACACCGCCCCACCCCTGCTGATCGCCGACGCCCGGCTCCGCCTGCTGTCGTGTCGCGGCAGCCGGACGGTCCCCGCCGCGGAGTTCTTTGCGGGTCCCGGCCGAACCGTGCGGGCGCCGGACGAGATCATCCTCTCCGTCCTCCTCCCCCCGCGCCGCCTCGGCCCGCACGCCACCGCGCACGAACGTTTCGCCAAGGTGGGACCGCGCCGGGAGCAGATCATCTCGGTGGTGAGCCTGGCCGCTCGCATCGTGGTGCAAAGCGACGGGAGTGTGGGCGAGGTGGCGCTGGCGGTGGGCTCGGTGGCGCCCACCCCCCGGCGCGCCCGCCGCGCCGAGGAGGTCCTCGAGGGGTGCCGCCTCACCGGGGCGGTGCGGCGGGAGGCGGTGGCCGCCCTCGAGGAGGAGCTGGCCCCCATCGACGACGTGCGCGCCCCCGCCTGGTACCGGCGGGTGGCGGCGGCGGTGCTCCTGGACCGCTTCCTGGCCGAGGTGGCAGGTGGCTGAGGGCGTGCGCGTGCGGCTGCGGCTCAACGGGGAGGACCGCGAATTCTGGGTGCCGCCGGGGCGGCGCCTGCTCGACCTGGTGCGGGAAGACGCCGGGCTGACCGGCACCAAGGAGGGTTGCGGCGCGGGGGAATGCGGCGCCTGCACCGTGCTCCTGAACGGGCGGCCGGTCACCTCCTGCCTCGTCCTGGCAGCCTCCTGCGACGGCGCCGAGGTGGTCACCGTGGAGGGGCTCGCCGCCGCCACCGGCGAGCCCCACCCCGTGCAAAGGGCGTTTGTCGAGGCGGGGGGCGTCCAGTGCGGCTTCTGCACGCCGGGGGTGGCGGTGAGCGGCGCGGCCATCGTCGCGCGCGGGGTCCGCGACGCGGCGGAGCGGGCCCGCCTCCTGTCCGGCAACCTCTGCCGCTGCACGGGCTACCTCGCGGTGCTGGAGGCCCTCGAGCGGGCGGGTGAGGCGAGCGATGGCGAGGCGTGAGCGTACCTCTGTGCCCCCTCCGGGAGGGGCGGGCCCCTCCCCGGGGCATCACCCCCGCCCCGACGCATGGGGGAAGGTGCTGGGTCGGACCCGTTACGTGGGGGATCTGTCCCTGCCGGGCATGTTGCACGCGGCGCTGGTCGTGAGCCCTGTGGCCTCGGCGCGGCTGCGCTCGCTCCAGCTCGCCGCCGCCCGCTCCGTCCCCGACGTGGTGGCGGTGCTCACCGCCGCCGATATCCCCGGCGCCAACTCGGTGGGTGTCATCTTCCCCGATCAGCCGCTTCTCGCCGTGGACCGCGTGCGCATGGTGGGGGAGCGGCTGGCGCTGGTGGCGGCCCGCTCGCCCGAGGCCGCCGCCGCTGCCGTGCGGGCAGTCCAGGTCCAGCTGGAGCCCCTCCCCGCCGTGCACGACCCGGTGGCCGCGCTCGCTCCTGGTGCGCCGCTGGTCCACGAGGGCGGCAACCTGATCCGGACCTTCCACGTGGTGCGCGGGGACGTGGCCCGCCAGGAAAGCCGCGCCACGGTGGTGTTCGAGGGCGAGTACCGGATCGGCGGCCAGGAGCACGCGTACCTGGAGCCGCAGGGTTGCCTGGTCGTGCCCGAGGGGAGACAGCGCTGCACCGTGTACGCCTCGTGCCAGTGCCCCTTCTACGTGCAGCAGGCGGTGGCGCGGGTACTCGGTCTGCCGCTCGCCGCGGTGCGGGTGATCCAGACCCCCACGGGGGGCGGATTCGGCGGCAAGGAGGACTACCCCTCCGAGCCGGCCGCCTGCGCCGCCCTGCTCGCCTGGCACACCGGTTCGCCGGTGCGGCTCCTGTACCCGCGCGAGCTGGACATGCAGCTCTCCAGCAAGCGCCACGCCATGGTGGTGCGGCACCGCTGGGGCGCCGATGGCAAGGGCCGGTTGCGCTTTGCCGAAGTGGAGACGTTCATGGACGCCGGCGCGTACATAGGCCTCTCCACCGTGGTGGCGGAGCGGGCCAACGTGTCGGCCATCGGCCCCTACCACGTGCCGGCGGTACGGGTCCGGACCCACGTGGTCTACACCAACAACCTGTTCGGGGGCGCCTTCCGCGGTTTCGGCGCTCCCCAAGTCACCTTCGCTGGCGAGGCCACGATGGACGCGCTGGCCCGCCGGTTGGGCCTCGACCCGGTGGAGTTTCGCCGCCGCAACGTGCTGGACGACCGCCGCCGCACCACCTGCACCGGCACGAAGCTGCCGCGTCCGGTGCTGGCCCGCCAGTGCCTGGAGCGAGCGGTGGAGGCGGCAGCGCGCACCACCCCCACACCGCCCGGCCGCGGTCACGCCGTGGGCACCGGGGTTGGCCTCGTGCTCTACGGCTGCAATCTGCACCACGGCGGGCAGCGCCTCGACCGCTCCTCGGCGGTGGTCCTCCTCCAGGGCGACGGCTCGGTGGTGGTGCGGGTGGGGCTGACGGAGATGGGCCAGGGTTTGCTGGCCGCCGTGCAGGCCGTGGCCGCGCAGGCACTGGGGGTGCCGCCCCAGGCGGTGGAGGTGTGCCTGCCCGACACCTCCACGGTGGCGGACTCGGGCCCCACTGTGGCCTCGCGGGGGGCGCTGGTGGCGGGCCGCGCCGTGCTCGACGCGGTGCGCCGCCTGCGCCGTCGGTTCGACCCGGTGGCGGCTCAATTGCTGGGCTGCGGGCCGCGCCAGGTAGAACTGGCCGGGGGGTACGCCCGGGTGCGGGGCGAGCCGGCGCGGGCCGTCCCCATAGCCGAGGTGGCGGCGGAGATGGCGGCTCGGCGCATCGAACCGATCGCCACCGGGTGGTACCGCTCGCGGCCTCGCCGCTTCGATGCCGCCACCGGCCAGGGCGGCGCGTACGACTTCTACGCCACGGCCTGCCACGTGGCGCAGGTGGTGGTGGACGCGGAGCTGGGGCTGGTGCGGGTGGTGCGCGTGGTGGCGGTCCACGACGTGGGGCGGGTGCTGCACCGCCCGGCCCTGGAGGGCCAGATCCACGGCGGCATCGTGCAGGGGATGGGGTGGGCCGTCACCGAGCGGTTGGCCGTAGCCCAAGGCCGTCTCGAGAACCCCAGCTTCACCGACTACCTGATCCCCACGGCCAGCGATGCGCCGCTGGTGGAGATCGAGGCCATCGAGGCGGCGGGGGGGCACGGGCCCTGGGGCAGCAAGGGCATCGGCGAGCCGTCGCTCATCCCCACCGCGGCGGCGGTACGCAACGCGGTGTGCGACGCCCTGGGGATCGAGCTTTTCGAGCTACCGCTCTCGCCGCCGGCGCTGGTGGCGGCGCAGGGCCGCCGCCACCCCTTCGCCTGGCTCCTGGACCGCTCCGCAGAGCGGGACGGTCCCGCACAGGCTCCGGCTGCACCCTCGCCGGTGGAGGCGGGGTAGTGCTGTCCCACGCCGTCCGCGGCGGCGGGTACGGGGAGGGGTGCCCATGAGCGACGGATCGTTGGGCCTGGAGCGCCACTTCCTCCCGGCCCCGCAGCCGGCCACGAGTCGCCTGCTCCTGGGGGCTCTCTTCCTGGTTCTCGCCTTACCGGCAGCCGTGATCGGCGCCGCGGTGCTGTGGCTCCCGCACCGCGTGGTGTATCGAACCGGACCGGAGGGGGTCACGGTGGTGCTGGACCGCGGTCTGTGGGTGCGGGAGCGCCACTTTTCCCGCCAGCAAACGGAGGGGATCGAGCCGGTGGAGCTGCCGCCGGGCCGCAGGAAGGTGGGGACACACCTGCCGGGCTACTGCGTGGGAACGTACCTCTACCCCGGCGTGGGCAGCGTCTGGCAGGCGGGGAACTGCTCGCGGTCGGCAGTGCTGCTGCGGCGGCAGGGGGTGCCGGAGCGCGTCGTCCTCACCCCGGAGGACCGGGCCGACTTCCTGGCGGTGTGGGCCGCTGGCGGGACCGCCTCGTTCCGCCCTGCGGCGGTACCGGAGGGCGGGCTGTGGTGGGGGCTGAAGCTCCTCGTCCTGCTGCCGGTGCCGCTCGTCCTGGTGCTGCCGCTGCTCTTCTTCGTGGCGCCGTCCAGGCTCCGCTACGCGGTGGGGGGTGGATTCCTCGAAGTGCGCACCCTGTTCGGGCGGAAGCGCTTTGCCGTGGCGGGGGGAACGGCCCGCGCGGTCTCGCCCCGCCGGTGCTTCAAGCTGGTGGGTAGCGCCTTCCCCGGCTACTACACGGGGTCGTTCCTCGTGGATGGGGCCGCCACCAGGGTGTTCGCCACCTCGCTGCGCGAAGGGGTGCTCGTGGCGGGGGAGCGCCGCGTCTTCGTCACGCCTGCCGATCGGGCCGGTTTCCTCGCGGCCCTCGCCGAGCAGGGGGCCACCGTGGAGGGCGCCGAGGCGCCCCTCTGAAGCAGGGGGGCGGGAGCTACGGCCGCGGCGTCGCGGAGGCCGGGGTCGAGCGCAGCGCCAGTACCCGCACCTGCCGGGCCTCGAAGAGGGTTTCCGTCCAGTCGCGGAAAAACTCTGCCAGGGCGGTGGCGCCCGCCGCCGTGCGGGGGGCGAAGTAGCTCTCGCGGTGGTTCAGGGCGGCGATCCGCTGCGCTTCCGAAGCGTTGAAGAGGAGGTGGGTGACCCCCTGGCGGCGCAGCGCCTCGGCGATGGCGGCGCCGGAGCCCAGGAAGTCTGCCAGTTGGGAAAGACGGGGCGGCTGGAAGGGGTCCTGGAGCAGCAGATCCCGATCGAAGTAGAGGCTGCGCGCCTCGGCCACGAGCAGCAGGCGGGCGCTCTTGGGCAAGTTCTCGTTGACGAAGCGCGCGGCTGGCCAGTAGTCCACCTCCCGCGCCACCACCTCCTCGAAGGGGACGAGACCCAGGGCGGCGGCTGCGCGGTTGCAGGCCAGGGGCGACAGCCCCCCCACGACGCCCCAGAGCATGGCCACGGCCACCAGCGAGCGACAGGCGACCCGGACGGCGCCGCGCAGGGCGGCGTCCAACCCCGCGAAGGCAGCGCCGGCCAGCGCCGCGGCCAGGGCCAGGGGGGCCAGGAGGTAGCGGCCCAACGGCTGGAGCAGGCTCCAGGCAGCGACTCCCAGGGCCAGCCCCAACCCGAGAACGAGCGCCTCGCGCCGGCGTTTCGTGGCGAACCAGAGGGCGGCCAGGGGCAGGAGCCCCAGGTACAGCGGGCCGACGTTGCCGGCTGCCCCCCGGGGCTGGAACGTGCCGAGGAGCAGCGCTCCCGAACGCTCCGCGAAGAAGCGGGCGGCGGCGCCGAGCGGGTTGGCCAGGGGCCGCAGGTTCTCGGCCAGGGTGGCGCCGGCGACGCGCGACGAACCCACCAGGGGGAAGAGCGGGTCCCCCACGGCCAGCCAGTTCCGCAGCAGCCACGGCGCCACCGCCAGGGCGGCGGCAGCGAGGAGCAGGCCGGCTCGCCGCAGCCGCGGCGAGGGGGAGGCGAAGCGCTCGCCGGAGGCGGGCACGAGGGCGAGCGTCACCGAGAGCGGCACGAGGGAGGTGGCGACAATAAGCGCTTTGGCGCCGGCGGCGGTGCCGGCCAAGAGCCCGGCCAGGAGGGTGGTGCGGTGGCGATGCGCCGTGCTCGCCACGGTGCGGAGGGCGGCGAGCCAGGCGCAGGCGGCGAAGGCCGTGGCCCCCAGGTCGGCGGAAGCCCAGGTGGCGGTGAGCATCACCGTCGGGGTGGTGGCCAGCACGGCGGCCGCCCACACGCCACCGTCCGGCTCGGCGAGGCGTCTCGCCAGCGCGGCGGCCGCGGCCGCCGCCAGGGCCCCCAGGCACCAGTGGACCGCCTGGGCGGCCCAAGGGCCCGCCGCCGCGAGGGCGTAGGTAAAGAGCAGCCCCACCGTGGCGGGCAGGTAGGAGAAATCGTGACCCGGGAAGAGCGCCATGCGTCCCAGGCGGAGCCAGTGGTAGGGGAAGGCCAGGTGGTAGTTGAGCTGGTCGTAGAAGCCGGAGGGGACGGGCAGCGGCAGGAGGGTGGCCCCGGCCGCGGCGGCGACGAGGAGGGCGGGCAGGGCCGGAAAACGCGGCGGCGAGCCGAAGCTGCCGCGCAGCCGCCAGACCCCGAGCGCCGCCGCCCCGAGGAGGATGGCCAGGAGCAGCGGGCGGCGGAGCAGGGCGACCGCGCCCAGGGCGAAGGCAGCGCCAGCCAGCGTGGCGGCGCCGCCCGCCAGCTGGAGGACCGTCAACTCCAGCGAGCGTTCGCCGCCAGCGCGGAGCAGGCGCGGCACCCAGGCTCCGGCCCCCCAGCAGGCGAGGGCGAACACCAGGAGGAACAGCACGAGAGCGGCGAAGGTGCCGAGGGGCTGGGGGTCGGATACCTGCCGATAGCGCAGCAGCGTGGCGCCGAGGGCCATTGCCAGGACCCCGGCAGCGACGGCGAGGCGGCGGGGAAGCGCTCCCTCCACGGGCGGCCATGGTAGCGCACGGCGCCGATCCGCCCCTCCCGCTGCGGGCCGGGCTGGAATGAGCGGCCTACGGGGTGAGGGGACCGGAGGGGGTCGCCGCCGGGGGGCGGACGCCGCGGGCGGCGGTGGGGATGTCTTTGAGACCGGAGCCGGTGATGAGGAGCACGGCGCACTCGTCGCGCTGCACGAGCCCCTCGGCCAGTGCCGCCTCGAGTCCCGCCAGCGCCGCGGCGGCCGCCGGTTCGGCGAACACGCCGGTGGCTGCCGCGAGGCGGCCAATCGCGGCGAGGATGGCGTCGTCGCTGACCGTGACGGCACCCCCGCCGGAGGCGCGAACGGCAGCCAATGCCAGGGCCCCGTTGCGGGGCGCCACCACCACCAGGGAATCGGCGACCGAGGAGGCGCCCGGGTGGGGGGCGACCTCCGCCGCACCGCTGCGCAGCGCCCGCGCAATGGCCGCCGAACCCTCGGGTTGGACGGCGAGGAGGCGGGGCGGGGCCGCCAGGAGGCCGGCGTGCACCAGGTCGGCGAAGCCCTTGGCGAGACCCGCCACGATCACCCCGTCGCCCGCCGGCACCACCGCCACCTCGGGCCGCGCCGGTGCGAGCTGCTGGGCGATCTCCAGGGCCGCCGTCTTCTTCCCCTCGATGGTGAAGGGGTTGAAGGCGGTGTTGCGGTTGTACCAGCCGAACCGCTCGCAGGCGGCGAGGCACTCCTCGAAGGCGTCATCGTAGCTGCCGGCCACCGCGACGAGGCGGGCGCCGTAGGCGGCGATCTGCACGAGTTTCGCCTGCGGCGCGGTGGCCGGCACGAATACCACCGCTCGCAGGCCGGCGGCGGCGGCGAGGCAGGCGAGAGCCGAGGCGGCGTTGCCGGTGGAGGCGCAGGCCACCGTGTCGTACCCGTACTCGCGAGCCTTGGCGACCACGAGCAGGGAGGCCCGATCCTTGGCGGAGCCCGAGGGGTTGCGGGAGTCGTCCTTCAGCCACAGGCGCGGCATGGCCAGCGCCTGCCGCAGCCGGGGCACGGGCAGGAGGGGGGTGCCCCCCACCGGGAGGGGGGGCAGCGAGGCGGGGGAGGCCAGGGGCAGCCACTCGCCCAGCGCTTCGGGGTCCGCAAAGCCTCGCGCTGGAAAGGTGCGGGGGAGGGAGGCCAGCTCCACCTGGAGCACCCCCCGGGTGGCCCCGCCCCGCACCTGCCCGCGCGCGCAGGCCGGGCACACGTAGCGGACAGCGCCCTCGTCGTAGCGGGCGCGGCACTCGCTGCACACGAATGCGAAACGTGCCACTACGGCCCCCATCTCATGGCAGGGGTAGGTTGCGACATGGAGCCGGCTGGTGGTCCGGGTGCCGGGGTCCGGGGTCCGCCATGAACCCCAGACCGCGGACGAAGGAGGCGCCCATTCGACTCGACCTCGGCTCGTGGCAGCGGATGTGGTTTCACTGACCGCATGGTCGGTTCCCCCTGACCCCGGATCCCGCGTCCCGGACCCCGTTCCTCACATCGTCAGCGCCATGAGCGCCTTCTGGACGTGCAGCCGGTTCTCGGCCTCGTCGTAGACCACCGACTGCGGGCCGTCGATCACCTCGTCGGTGACCTCGCGGCCGCGGTCGGCGGGGAGCGGGTGCATGTAGAGGGCGTGGGGCTTCGCCAGGGCCATGTGCCGCGCCTCGCACCGCCAGGAGGGGTACTTCTCGATGAGCGCCAGCGCCTCGCTCCGGTCCTGGGTGTGGAGGAGCGGGCCCCAGGACTTGGGGATGACCACATCCGCATTCCGGAACGCCTCCTCGAACTCGTGGACGATCTCGAACCTGGCCCCGGCGGCGGCGGCGTTGGCGCGGGCCTGGGCTTCGATCTCCGGCATGAGCCGGAACTCCGGCGGGTAGGCCAGCGTCACGTCGATGCCGAAGCGGGGCATCATGAGGATGACGCTCTGCGGCACCGAGATGGGGCGCACGTAGTTAGGGGCCGAAGTCCAGGCCATGCCGAGCTTCAAACCCCGCGTGCCGTCGCCGAACTTCTCGCGGATCGTGAAGTAGTCGGCGAGGATCTGGCAGGGGTGGTAGACGTCGCACTGCATGTTGATCACCGGCACCCGCGACCACCTGGCCACCTCGCGCAGGTAGGCGTTGCCCTCGCCGAAGGCGCAGTGGCGGATCGCGATGCCGTCGCCGAAGCGGGAGAGCACCGAGGCGGTGTCCTTCGCGTTCTCGCCGTGCGAGATCTGCATCTTGTCGGGGGAGAGGTAGATGGCGTGGCCGCCGAGCTGCGTCATGCCGGTCTCGAAGGAGTTGCGGGTGCGCGTGGAGGAGTCGAAGAAGATCATGTACAGCGTCTTCCCCGCCAACAGCGGCGTCGGGCGGCCGGTGGCGCGGGCGAGCTTCAGCTCCTTGGCCAGGGCGAAGACCGTCTCCAGCTCGTCCACCGTCCACTCCTGCGTGGTGATGAAGTGCTTGCCTTTGAGGTTCGTCTGCATCGTTGTCTCCCGTCGCACCGTTCTGCTGCCCTATTGGCCCGGCCCGATGTGCTCGTGGGGTGCGGGTTCCAGGGGCCGGGCTTCGACAACCCTACGAAACACCAAAGCGTCCCTCCGGACTCCGGATCCCGGACCCCTGCTGCGCTACCGGACCGCCCATCGAGGCCTGCAACGCATTGGGAATCAGCGAGTAGACCGCCGTCGCTGTCACGAGGTCCTCGACCGCGACCCACTCGTTGGTGGAGTGGGCGAGTTCCTCTTTCCCCGGGGCGAAGCCCACCGTCGGGATGCCCAGCCGCCCCATGGTGGCGACGCCGTTGGTGGAGAAGGTCCAGCGGGAGATCGCTGGCCGCCGACCCAGCACGGCGTGGGCGGCGTTCGCCACCGCCTGCACGAGCGGATGCTCTTCCGCCAGCACCCAGGTGGGGAAGATCTGCTCCTGCTGCGCCGCCTTCCCCGTCCACGCCGTCCCCTCCCACCGGAGGACGCGGAGCTCGGCGTCGCCCAGGTGCGGCAGGGCCGCCAGCTGCGCCAGGGCGGCCTCGGGTGTCTCGCCGAGGGTGAGGCGGCGATCCACCACGAGGCGGGCCGAATCCGGCACCGCGTTGAAGGAGGGGGAGGTGCAGTCGATCCACGAGACGGTGATGCTGCCCTTGCCCAGGAACGGATCGGTCGCCAGGTGCGGGGCGAGGGCCTCGATGTCGCCGACGATGGGGGCGAGCTTGTACACGGCGTTCACCCCGCGCTCGCAGTGGGCTCCGTGGGCGGACACCCCGCGAGTGCGGATTTCCGCGCTCATCCGGCCGCGATGGCCGCGGTGGACGGCCAGGTCGGTGGGCTCGCCCAGCACCACCACGTCCGGCCGCACCCCCTCCTCCTGGATGAGGTGGGCGAGGGGCAAGCCGTCGCAGGCTTCTTCCAGCACCGATGCCACCAGGAGCAGGGTGACTCCCTCCAGCCACCCCCGCTCCATGGCCGTGCGGGCGCCGTACGCCATGCAGGCGATGGCGGGCAGTTCGTCCACCGCGCCGCGGCCGTAGACCCGGCCGTTCTCCAGCTTGCCGGCGAAGGGGTCGAAGGTCCAGGCGGCAGGGTCGCCGATTCCCACGCAGTCGATGTGCCCGTCCATCATGACGGTGAGTGGCCCCGAACCCACCCGGGCCACCACCGAGCCGAGCCCGTCGAAGCGCACGTCGGCAAAACCGAGCCGCTCGTACTCGGCCTTGACACGCCGGCACCGCGCCTCCTCCTGACCGCTCTCGGCGGGGATGGCGATCATTTCGCGCAGGAAGCGGACGATCTCCTCTTCTCGCTGCCTCGCCGCAGCCAGCGCCTCGCTGCCCCGCGTCATGTCGTTTCCCTTTCCCGGATCCCGGCCCCCGGAACCCGCACCCCGGTCTCGGCATTGAACGCCGCGATCGCCTCGTCCCAGGCCGGGAGTTGCGCCTGCAGATCGCTCCAGAAGGAGGGGCTCCACAGCGCCTGGAGCTCCTGGACCGTCTTCCCCTGCTGCTCCACCCAGGTGAAGTACTTGAGGTTGTGGATGGCCTTGCGGTCGGCGTAGGAGAGTTCCCGCAGGTGGTCGGTGGTGGTGCCCAGGAGGTAGCGCTCGAAGTCGAGCTCCGCTTGCCGCTCGTCGTAGACCCCGCGGGCTGCGGTCAGCTCCTCCAGCCGCGTGCGGTACAGCTCGGCGGAGTCGGTGAAGCTGGTGAAGAGGAGGTCGTGCTCGTCCAGCTCCAGGTAGCGGGCGGTCTTGATGGCCGCCAGGAGGTTGCACGCGGAGGACAGGCCGAGGAGCGGGAGCTGCCGCACCACCCCCTCGGGGACCCCCCGGCGCAGCAGCAGCGCCTGGCCGGCGGGCTCGCAGAACAGCCGGAGCAGGCGCACGGTGGCCTCGTCGTCGATGGCCACCACCAGATCCGTGGTGCGCACGTTGTGGATCCAGGGCACGTGTTTGTCGCCGATGCCCTCGATGCGGTGGCCGCCGAAGCCGCAGGCCAGGAGCGTGGGGCACTGGAGCGCCTCGGCCACGGTGATGGTGCAGTGGGGGAACCGCTCCTTCAGGTAATCGCCCGCCCCCAGCGTCCCCGCCGAGCCGGTGGCGCCCACCCAGCCGGCCATCCGGTCGCGCGGCCCCGAACGGGCCGCGAACGCCTCGAAGGCAGCCGGGCCGGTGACGCCGAAGTGCCACAGGTAGTTGCCGAACTCCTCGAACTGGTTGAAGATCACCGCCTCCGGCCGGGTGCGCCGGATCTCCCAGCAGGCGTCGAAGATCTCCTTGACGTTCGACTCGCAGCCGGGGGTTGCAATGATCTCGGCCCCGATGGACTCCAGCCACCGGAAGCGTTCCTGGCTCATCTCCTCGGGCAGGATGGCAATCGCGCCACACCCCAACAGGGCCGAGTCGAAGGCGCCGCCGCGGCAGTAGTTGCCGGTGGAGGGCCACACGGCCCGGTGCACGGTGGGGTCGAACTCCCCCGCCACCAGCCGCGGCACCAGGCAGCCGAAGGCGGCTCCCACCTTGTGGGCGCCGGTGGGGAAGTGCTTGCCCACCAGCCCCACGATCCGGGCCGGCACGCCGGACAGCTCCGGCGGAATCTCCAGGGCGTTGACGGCGCCGAAACCCCCCGTGGCCGGGTCGTTGTGCCAGGTGATGCGGAAGAGGTTGGCTGGGTGCACGGCCTGCAGGTCCAGGCCGCGCAGCGCCTGGGTCACCTCGGGGGGGATGCGGGTGGGGTCGCGCTGCTCGGCCAGGGTGGGGATCAAAATGCCGCGCTCGCGACACCGTTCGATGGCATGCTGGCGGGCGAGCCGCCGCGAATCGTCGCGCACCGGGTGCCTCCCGCGCGCATTGTACGGCGTCGGCTGCGGCTCTCCGCACGGCGGAGCGGCGAACCCGCCGAAAGTGCTAGCCTTCCCAGCGGGGGGTGCGATGGAGATCCGAGCCCACGGTCTCACCCCAGCCCAGCTGGCCGCGGAGCTGGAGCGTTGCCTGTACTGCGAGGAGAAGCCTTGCCAGGCCGCCTGTCCGGCCGATTGCTCGCCGGCCGATTTCATCATGGCCGCCCGGGGGGGGTACCCGTCGGACTTCCGCCGGGCGGCGGCCCTGATCATGGCGGCCAACCCGCTGGGTGGGGTGTGCGGCGAGGTCTGCCCGGACACCCACTGCATGGCAGCCTGCGCCAGGAGCCGCCTGGACCGGCCCATCGAGATCCCCGCCGTGCAGGCGGCGATCATCGCCCGTGCGCGGGAGCTGGGGGTGATGCCGCAGCTCGACGCGTCGGGCCAGCTGGGGCGGCGGGTGGCGGTGGTGGGGGCGGGGCCGGCCGGCTACGCGTCGGCAGCGGTGCTGGCAGCGCATGGCGTGGCGGTGGTGATTTTCGACCGTGGCCGGGGACCGGGGGGTGCGGCCGCTCTGATCCCGCCGTGGCGCCTGGAGCGGGAGGTGCTGGCGGCGGATGCGGCCTTCGTCGAGGCGCTCAGCGGGGTGGAGGTGCGGTGGGGGGTGCGGGTCGAAGAGCCGGCTGCGCTCCTCCGCCAGGGGTTCGACGCGGTGGTGGTGGCGGCGGGGCTCGCCCAGCCGCGGCGGCTGGGCGTGCCCGGCGAGGAGCACGCCTGGGCGGCGTTCGACTACCTGGCCGATCCGGAACGCTTCCCCGTCGCGGGCCGCAGCGTGGCCGTGGTGGGAGGGGGGGCGGTGGCGGCGGACTGCGCCGCGACGGCGGCGGCATCGGGAGCCGCCACCGTGGAGCTGTTCGCCCTGGAGTCGCTGGGCGAACTCCCCCTCACCCAGCGGGAGCTGGCGGGGCTCCTCCGCGCCGGGGTCCACCTCTCGGGGCGCACGCGGGTGGCCGAGATCCTCGCAGCCGAACGCGGCATCGCCGGGATCCGCACCATCCGGGTGGCGCTGCCCCCCGGGACGCGGTTCCACCCGCAGGCGGTGGTGGACGTGGCCGGCTCGGAGCTCCGGCGCCCCGAGTTCCAGGCGGTGATCGTGGCCATCGGCGGCCGTCCCTCGCTGCCGGTCCCGACGGCGGAGGGCATCTTCTCTGCCGGCGACATCGAGCACGGCCCCACCACCGTGGTGGAGGCGGTGGCAGCGGGCAAGAACACCGCAAGGGAAGTACTCGGCTACCTGGGTGTCTCGCTGGACCCCGCGCCGCGCTCCGCGACGAGGGAACAAGGGACAGGGGACGGGGCACAGGGTGCGGAGGATGTCGCCAGGCGTGGTGGTAGCGCAACGCCTGTCAGCGCAGCCGCAGCGAGGAAGAGAGTGAAGAGCACCGTGATTCTCGGCGGGCTCCGCCGCCTGCCGGTACCACTCGGTGCCGATTTCTTCGGCACACCGATCCTCTCGCCCTTCCTGCTCTCGGCAGCGCCGCCCACCGATGGCTACGAGCAGATGCGAAAGGCCTACGAGGCGGGGTGGGCCGGGGGGGTGATGAAGACCGCCTTCGACGGGGTCCCGGTCCACATCCCGGCGGGGTACATGTTCGCCTTGGGGCGGCGTACCTTCGGCAACTGCGACAACGTGTCCGGCCACCCGCTGGACCGCGTGTGCGCCGAGGTGGAGCGGCTGCGGCGCGAGTACCCGGACCGCCTGACGCTCGCCTCCACCGGCGGCCCCCTCTCCGGCGACGACGAGCGGGATGCGCGGGTCTGGTGCGCCAACACCCGCAAGCTCGAGGCGGCGGGGGTGTGCGGCATCGAGTACTCCCTCTCCTGCCCGCAGGGCGGCGACGGCACCAGGGGCGACATCGTGGCGCAGGACGCGGAGCTCACCGCCAAGGTGGTGAGCTGGGTGCTGGAGGGGGGGGACCCCGCGGTACCCAAGCTGTTCAAGCTTACGGCGGCGGTCACCGCCATCGCCCCCATCGTCCTCGCCATCCGCCAGGTGTTCGCCCGCTACCCCCTCGCCAAGGCCGGCGTGACGCTGGCCAACACCTTCCCCACCCTCGCCTTCCGGCCGGCGCCGGGGCGGCGGTGGGAGGAGGGGGTGGTGGTGGGCATGTCCGGCGAAGGGGTGACGCCCATCTCCTACTTCACCCTCGCCCGCGTGGCACCGCTGGGGGTGGTGGTGTCGGGCAACGCCGGCCCCATGGGGTACCGGGCCGCGGCCAACTTCTTGGCCCTCGGCTGCCGGACGGTGCAGTTCTGCTCCATCGTCATGACCTACGGTGTGGGCATCGTCGACGAGCTCCACTCCGGTCTCTCGCACCTGCTCCACGCGCAGGGGATGCGCTCGGTGGCCGAGCTCATCGGCTGTGCCCTGCCGGAGCCCGTGACGCCGTTCGAACGGCTCTCGTCGGTGAAGGCCGTCTCCACGGTGGATCGCCACCGCTGCCTCCACTGCGGCAACTGCACCCGTTGCCCCTACCTGGCCATCGCGCTGGATGAGGACCTGTTGCCCCAGACCGATCCGGCCCGGTGCGTGGGGTGCCGCTTTTGCACCCTCAACTGCCCCTCGGGGGCGCTCAGCATGCGACCGCGCACCGCCGCGGAGGCTCGGGCCCTGGTCGAAGCGTGAGGAGGGCAAGCGTGAACACGCTCCTCATCGAGAACGGCACCGTCGTCACCCTGGGCGAACGCAACCAGGTGCTGGAAGGCCACGATGTGCTGGTGACGGGGGAGACCGTTGCCCGGATCGCCCCGCACGGCAGCTTCCCAGTCCCGGCGGCGCGCCGCCTCGACGCCAGCGGCTTCGTGGTCCTGCCCGGCTTCATCAACGTCCACATGCACTGCTACTCCACGCTGGTGCGGGGCTTTACGCGGGCGGCGCCGGCGAAGAGTTTCCCGGAGGTGCTGGCCCACCTCTGGTGGCGTCTCGACCGGGCCCTCTCGCTGGAGGATGTCTACCTCTCGGCCAAGGTCGCCCTCCTGGAGGCGGTACGCCACGGGACCACCACCCTCATCGACCACCACGCCTCGCCCGCTGCCGTGACTGGTTCGCTTGAGGCCATCGCCCGGGCGGTCACGGAGGTGGGCCTGCGCGCCTCGCTGTGCTACGAGCTGTCGGACCGGGACGGTCCGGAGGTGGCCGAGGCCGGTCTGGAGGAAAACGCCGCATTCGTGAGGTGGTGCCGAGAGGCGGGTAACCGTCGGCTGGCCGCCCTCTTCGGCCTGCACGCCTCCTTCACCCTCTCCGACGCGACCCTGGCGCGGGCAGCGCAGCTGGGGGCCGATCTGGGTACCGGCTTCCACGTGCACGTGGCGGAGGCGGCCTGCGACCAGGAGCACTGCCTGGCCGAGCACGGCTGCCGGGTGGTGGAGCGGCTGCACCGGCACGGCATCCTCGGTCCGCGATCGCTGGCCGCCCACTGCGTGCACGTCGACGCCCGAGAGCGGGAGCTGCTGGCCGCCTCGGGAACCGCCGTGGCGCACTGTCCGCAATCCAACGCCAACAACGCCGTGGGCATCGCCGACGTGCCGGCGATGCGGCGCGCGGGGGTGCTGGTGGGTCTCGGCACCGACGCGATGACCGTGGACATGCGGGAGGAGGTGCGGGCGGCGCTGTGGCTGCGCCGCCTGGCGGCGCAGGACCCCTCGGCGGGCTTTGCCGAAACCTGCTCGCTCCTCTTGGAGGGGAACCGGCTCGTCGCCGAGCGCTCCTGGCCGGGGCTGCACCTGGGCGAACTGGTGGAGGGGGGTGCGGCTGACCTGGTCCTCCTGGAGTACCACCCCCCCACGCCCTTCGACGGCACCACCTTCCTCGGGCATCTGGTGTTTGGTTTCCCCCGCGCGAGGGTGGACACCACCATCGTGGGAGGTCGCGTGGTGATGGAGCGGGGGCGGCTGGCGCCCGAGCTGGACGAGGCGGCGGTGGCAGCCGAGGCGCGGGAGCGCGCGCGGCGGCTGTGGGAGCGGCTGTGAGGGAACACGGGCCGTCGGGGCGGGGTGGGGCGCTCCTCGTGACGGGGGGGCGGGTGTGGGTAGAGGGCGGCCCAGTGCGGGCCGATGTGCGGGTGGAGGGGGGACGGATTGCCGCCGTGGGGGAGGGGCTCGGCTGTCCGCCGGGGGGGGAGATCCTCGACGCCTCCGGCCTGGACGTGCTGCCCGGCTGCCTCGACTTCCACGTCCACGCGGGCGACCGCATCGGCCCCTACGAGCTGGCCGACTCCTGGGGGAGCGCCTCCGAGGTGGCGATGGCGACCGGCGTCACCACCCTCTTCGGCTTTGCCACCCAAGCCCCTGGCGAGAGCCTCTCGGGAGCCCTCGAGCGGTGCCGGCGGCGAGCGGCAGGTGCTGCCTGCGAGGTGCACTTCCACCTCACCCCCACCGGCTGGCCCTGGGACTGGGACGAAGTGGCCGCGCTGGTGGCGCAGGGGGTGCGCACCTTCAAGCTCTACACCACGTACCGGGAAGCGGGGCTCTACACGCCCTACGAGCGGTTCGCGGTGGTGATGCGGCAGCTGGGGCGGCTGGGGGGCCGCCTCCTGGTGCACTGCGAGGACGAGGGGGTGCTCGCAGCCGCGGCGGACAGTGGGGACCCGAGCGACCCCTTCTCGCACACCCGGATGCGCCCCCCCGAGGCGGAGGAGGCGGCCATCCGCCGCATCGTGGCCCTGGCCGGCGAGACGGGCTGCCCCACCCACGTGGTGCACGTTTCGACGGCGGCGGGGGTCCGGCTGGTGGCCGCTGCCCGCGCGAAGGGGGTGCCCCTCACCTGCGAGACCGCGCCGCACTACCTGTGGCTGAACGAGGAACGGCTGCGCGGGGCGGGGGGGCACCGCTTCCTGTGCACCCCGCCGCTGCGGCAGGAGGCCACGCGGCAGGAGTTGGAACGACTGGCGGCGGCGGGGGCGGTGGACCTGTTCGCCACCGATCACTGTGCCTTCTCCCGCCAGGACAAGGATGCCGGCGGCGATCTGGCCGCCGTGCCCCGGGGTCTGCCCGGCCTCGGGGCGCTGGTGCCGTTGAGTTACGAATTGTTCGTGGTGCGGCACGGGTGGACGCCGGGGGAGTTGGCTGAGAGGTTGGCGGCGGCGCCGGCCCGCCTGGCCGGGCTGTACCCCCGCAAGGGGTGCCTTCGCCCCGGCGCCGACGCCGATCTGGTGGGGCTCGCGCCCGCGTCGGCGCCGCGGCCCCTGCGCGCCACGGTGGCGGACAGCTACGACCCCTATGCCGGGTGGACCTCCACCCTCGACCTGCGCTGGGTGGTGCGGGGCGGTGCGGTGGTCGCCGGCTCCGCGGCCGGGGGAGCTGGGTAGGGGTGGTCACGGGAGGTGACTTCGTGTAATCTTTCACAAGCGGAGGGGGCATGAGCATCGAACGGAAACTCCTCGACCTGGCGCACCGCCGCGAGCAGGCGTACCGCGCGGGGGGGAGCAGCGGATCGCCAAGCAGCACGCTCAGGGGAAGTACACCGCGCGGGAACGCCTCGAACGGCTCCTCGATGCGGGCAGTTTCGAGGAGTTCGACCTGTTCGTGACCCACCGCTGCACCGACTTCGGCATGGACGCCGAACACCCCCTCACCGACGGTGTGATCACCGGCCACGGCCGCATCGACGGCCGGCTGGTCTTCGTGTTCTCGCAGGATTTCACCATTTACGGCGGTTCCCTCTCCAAGGCCTACGCGGAGAAGATCTGCAAGGTGATGGAGCTGGCCGCCAAGGTGGGGGCTCCCATCATCGGTCTCAACGACTCCGGCGGCGCCCGCATCCAGGAAGGCGTGGACGCGCTGGCCGGGTATGCCGACATCTTCCTGAGGAACGTGCTCTACTCGGGGGTGGTGCCGCAGATTTCCCTCATCCTCGGCCCCTGCGCCGGGGGTGCGGTCTACTCCCCCGCCATCACCGACTTCGTCCTCATGAGCCGGAACGGCTCGTACATGTTCCTCACCGGTCCCAAGGTGGTGCGCCAGGTGACCTTCGAGGAGGTGAGCGCGGAGGGGCTGGGCGGCGCCGAGGTGCACGCCACGCGCAGCGGCGTGGCGCACCTGGTGGCCGACAGCGAGGACGAGCTCCTCGCGGCCACCCGGCGGCTCTTGTCGTTCCTGCCCCAGAGTTCGCGCCACCAGCCGCCCGTCGCCCCCTGCTCGGATCCCGTGGACCGCTGCGACCCCGCCCTCAACTTCATCCTCCCCGAGGAGAGCCACAAGCCTTACGACATGAAGGCCATCATCGGCCTGGTGGTGGACGACGGCGAGTTTTTCGAACTCCACCGGGACTGGGCCCCCAACCTGGTGGTCGGCTTTGCCCGGTTCGGGGGCCGGCCGGTGGGGATTGTCGCCAACCAGCCACAGGTGCAGGCCGGCGTGCTGGACAACGCGGCCTCGATCAAGGGGGCGCGCTTCGTGCGGTTCTGCGACGCCTTCAACATCCCCCTGGTCACCTTTGAGGACGTGCCGGGCTTCATGCCGGGCATCCCCCAGGAGCACGGCGGTATCATCCGCAACGGTGCCAAGCTCCTCTTCGCCTTTGCCGAGGCGACGGTCACCAAGGTTACGGTGGTGGTGCGCAAGGCGTACGGGGGCGCCTACTGCGTGATGAGCTCGTAGCACATCCGGGGCGACGTGAACCTGGCTTGGCCCACGGCGGAGATTGCCGTGATGGGGCCGGATGCGGCCATCGAGATCATCTACCGCAAGGAGCTGGACGAAGCGGCGGATCCCGCGCAGCGGGGCAGCGAGCTCAGGGAGCAGTACCGGCAGCTGTTCGCCAACCCCTACGTGGCGGCGCGCAAGGGCTACCTGGACGACGTCATCGAGCCGGCCACCACCCGCTCCCGCATTGTCAAGGCGTTGGAGATGCTGGCTGACAAGAGGGAGACGAACCCCGCCTGCAAGCACTCCAACATCCCCCTCTAGGAGGCGCCAGTGGCCATCCGCGAAGCCCTCACCATCAGCGTCCTCGGCCTCGGGGTGACGTTTCTGGGCCTGACGCTGACCAGCCTCGTGATCGTGGCCTTCTCCCTGGTGCCGAAGCTTCTCTCGGCCCCGGTGCAGCGGAGGAGGGTGGCAAGCCGACCCCGGGGGGCACCCGTCCCGGGCGACGTGCTGTGTGTCATCGCCACCGTGCTCGAAGTGGAACGGCGGCTCTACCACACCGGCGCCGGCGCCAGCCTGGGGCGGGCGACGGCGGGCGCAGCCCCCGGGGGGGTTAGCCCATGAGCCGCTACGTGCTCTCCATCGGTGGGCGGGATTACCGGGCCGAAGTGGTGGAGCTGGGCCCCGAGCGGGCGCGGGTGGTGGTGGACGGGACCGAGTACACCGTGGACCTGGTCGAGATCGGGCGCAGGGAAGCGGCGCCCCTGCCGGCGGCTCCGGCGGCCGCGGCGGGAGGGGCGGCGACACCGGTCCGCCCCACGCCGCCGCCGCGAGCGAAGGAACTCCTCACCGGCGAAGGGGCGGTAGCGCCGCTGCCGGGGCTCGTGCTGTCGGTGAAGGTGAAAGAGGGGGAGGTGGTGCGCGCCGGGCAGCCGGTCGTTGTGATGGAGGCCATGAAGATGGAAAACACGGTCCCCGCTCCCTACAACGGCACCGTGGGCAAGGTGCTGGCGAAGGAGGGCGACCACGTGGGGGAGGGAGACCTGCTGGTGGTCATCACCCGCCCCGAGATGACCACCCTGTAGGAGGAGCGGTGCGGGCTCGAGCGCTCTTCGCGGCGGTGGGCGTGGGCTGGCTGGCCACAGCGGGGCTGGCGGCGGCGGGGACGCTCCCCGCCCTGCAGTTCGATGCCGCCCCCTACGTCCAGATCGGCTACGGGCTGCGCGCCGGGGTCGGGCCCATGCGGCGCGGGCCGGGGGGCGGCGTGCTGCCGGTCACCACCGGGACCCTGTGCGACCGCGACAGGCGGGTGATCAGCCGCTTTGCCGTCGTCCACGCCAGCGAGACGGACGCGGTGGCCCGGGTGGAGGAGCTGGCCCCCGGCGCCACCCTCGCCGCCGTCGACCACGCCGCCTTGCCGGAGCTGGGGATCGCCTTCGCCACGGTGCGGCCGCTGGAAGCACGGCGTTTCTTCCGGGTGGCTACCGGCTGGAAAGAGGAGGCGGCGCCGCACCTGTCCCAGGGGGCGAAGGGGGTGCTGCTCACCGCCGATGGCCGGGTGGCGGGGCAGTTCTCGATCCTGGGCGTGGGGCCCCACGAGAGCATCGGGATGGTCACCGAGTTCAGTCCCGGCATGTTCGAGCGGGATGTGGCCAGCGCTGAGCTCCGCGGCCTGGTGGCGCGGGTGGCGGCGGCCAGCGGTTTCGCCAATCTTTCCTGGCGGAACCTCGTCATGCTGGCAATCGGCTGCCTCTTCATCTACTTGGCGATCGCCAAGGAGTACGAGCCCCTGCTCCTCCTCCCCATCGGGTTCGGCATCCTGATCGGCAACATCCCCCTGCCCCTCCAGATCTTCAACTCGGTGTCGGTGTACATGATCGACCCCGTCACCCACGAGTACACCTTCAACACCACGACGAACAGCGTGATGGGCATGATCTACTTCGGGGTGCGGACGGGGCTCTTCCCGCCGCTCATCTTCCTGGGGATCGGGGCGCTCACCGACTTCTCGGCCCTCCTGGCCAACCCCAAGAACGTCCTCCTGGGGGCCGCGGCGCAGGTGGGGATCTTCGCCACCTTCCTCGGGGCTGTGGCCCTGGGGTTCGCGCCCTCCTCCGCCGCCGCCATCGGCATCATCGGGGGAGCCGACGGCCCCACCGCCATCTTCCTCGCCTCGCGGCTCGCCCCTGCCCTCATCGGCCCCATCGCCATCGCCGCCTACTCGTACATGGCGATGGTGCCGCTCATCCAGCCGCCGGTGATGCGGCTGCTCACCACCGAGGCGGAGCGGCGGATCCGCATGAAGCCGGGCCGGCGGGTGGGCAGGGTGGAGAAGATCCTCTTCCCCATCGCGGGGGTGATCGTGACGGCGCTGGTCGCTCCGGGTGGGCTGCCGCTCCTGGGCATGCTGTTCTTCGGCAACCTGCTGAAAGAGTCGGGCGTGACCGGGCGACTGGCCAAGCGCGTGTCCACGGCGCTCCTGGACATCACTACCGTGCTCCTGGGCGTGGCGGTGGGGGCTTCCACCTCGGCGCAGGTGTTCCTGACGGCTCGGTCGGTGATGATCTTTGCCCTAGGCTGCCTGGCCTTCGCCGTGGCCACGGCCGGTGGGGTGCTCTTCGCCAAGGTCATGAACCTGGTATGCCGGGAGCCGGTGAACCCCTTGATCGGTGCCGCCGGGGTTTCGGCGGTGCCGGACTCGGCGCGGGTGGCGCACGTGCTGGGCCAGGAGGCGGACCCGACGAACTACCTGCTGCACCACGCCATGGGTCCCAACGTAGCGGGGGTGATCGGATCCGCCATCGTCGCGGGTGTGTTCCTCGGGCTGTTCTAGGAGGTGGGCATGAGCAAGATCATTGCGGTCGTCCCCAACATCTGCGAGGGTCGCGACGAGGCGTTCATCGACGCCTTGTCCCTGAAGCTCCAGGGGGTTCCGGGCCTGCTCATGCTCGACGTGTCCGTGGACCGCGTCCGCAACCGCACCGTGTTTTCCTTCACGGGCCGGAAGGAGGCCGTGTTCGCCGGTGGCCTCGTGCTCTACGAGGAGGCGCTCCAGCACATCGACATGCGCAAGCACCAGGGGGAGCACCCGCGGGTGGGGGCGGTGGACGTGTTCCCCTTCGTACCGCTCAAGGGGGCCACTATCGAGGAGGCGAAGGCCTGGGCCGAGGAGTTCGCCCAGCTGGTGGCGGAGCGCTTCAAGCTGCCCGTCTACCTCTTCGCCGAGTCGGCCCGCTACCGCTACCGGCGCGACATCGACAACATCCGCGCCGGGGAGTACGAGGGGTTCGCCGAGAAGATGCGGGACGTGCGCTGGAAGCCGGATTTCGGCCCCGACCGGTTTCCGCCGGACTGGGGGGTGACGATCATCGGCGCCCGCTACCCGCTCATCTCCTTCAAGGTGTACCTGTCGTGCACCGAGGAGGAGGTGGCCGATGCCGTGGCCCACGCGGTGGCGGACACTTCGGGCGGCCTCGTGCGTGCGCACGCTGGCCTGGAGGGGGACACCGGCGCGGCCATGATGTCCGTGGCGGTGACCAATTTCGAGGCGGTCCCCATGTACCGGGTGGTGGAAAACATCCGTTTGGAAGCGGCGCGGTTCGGGGTGGTGATCCGCAAGATCGAGATGATCGGCCTGATCCCGGAGAGCGCCCTCATCTCGGCCGCCGAGTACTACATGCGGATCCACGGGTTCAGCCACGACAAGCTGCTGGAGCGCAACATCATGGCGCACCTGGGGGAGCGCTCCTCCGGGGGCCAATGAGGGGCCGCCAGCGCAGCCGCAGGGCAAGCGCCGCTACTTCTCTTCGTCGTCCATTTCGCTCATCCGCTGGAGGATGGCCAGGGGGCTCTCACCCACGGCGCGGCGCATCAGCTCCTCCATGCGAGCCTGGTCGTTCTCAAACTTCTTCCTGAGCCGGTGCTCGTAAGCGTCGCGCAGCACCTTGATGAGCTCGTCCAGTTCGTAGGGCTTCGGCAGGTAGCTGAAAGCGCCCAACTTGGTGCACTCGACGGCGGAGTCGAGGGAGCCGTGGCCGGTGATGATGATCACTTCCAGGTACTTGTGCTGTTTCTTGAGGATCTCCAGCACCTCGCGCCCGTTCATCCCGGGCATCTTGAGGTCGAGGAGGGCAATGTCGAACTGTTTGTGTTTGGCGGCCTCGATGGCTTCGGGACCGTTAGTCGCCTTCGTGACGTCGAAATCCCGCAGTTCGAGGCGCCTCGCAATGGCATCGAGGAACTTCACCTCGTCGTCCACGACCAGGAGTCTAATCCGGTTCGTCATACCTCACCCCCGCTGCCCGCCCGGTACGGCGGCGCGCTGTGCCGCGTTCCAGCCGAAGCCTGCCGTCCCCGCGGGCAGGGTACCGTGCGAGCCGAATTCTCGCCAAGCGTGCGACTGCCCCGCATCAGCCACCCCGAACCCCTCCCCAGCTGCGTTGTCCGGCGGCTCATGCCGTCTCCTCGCGCATGGCTGGCAGCACGACTGTGAACGTGCTCCCCCCGCCGCAGGCGCTCTCGACCAGGATCGTCCCCCCCATGTTCTTGACGATGCCGTAGCTCACCGAAAGCCCGAGGCCGGTACCCTTGCCCACCTCCTTGGTGGTGAAGAAGGGCATGAAGATCCGCTCCAGGTTCTCCGGGGGAATCCCCACGCCGGTGTCTGTCACGGCAATGTGGACCGCACCGTTCACCGCCCGCGTCGCGATGGTGATCCTGCCGGCCCGATCGATGGCGTCGATGGCGTTGGTGAGGAGGTTGACGATCACCTGTTCCAGCTGCCCGCGGTCCACGAAGACCTTGGGGAGGTTGGGGGAAAATTCGCGGACGATTTCGATGTTCTCGACGGCGCTCTCGCGGGCGAAGAGGCCCGCCACCACATCCTCCAGCACGTCGTTCACATCGTTGGCCTGCGGGTTCGCCTCGGTCTTGCGGACAAAGCTCAAGAGCTTGCGGGTGATGTCGCGGGCGCGGAAGACCGCTTCGTGGATGGAGGCCAGGTGGGGGGCGAGCTCCTCCGGGCTCGGGCGCAGGCCGAAGGCGGGGTCCATCATGTCGCGCATGAGGCCGGCCTCCTCGGCGATCACCGCCAGCGGGTTGTTGATTTCGTGGGCGACACCCGCGGCCAGCTCGCCCACCGACGCCAGCCGGGACGCGTGCAGGAGCTGGTCCGAGAGCTGGGCCTTGGCCCGGTCCTCCGCCTTCTTGCGCCGCACCACGATGGTGGTGCGCACGACGATGGTGGAGAGGACGGCGAAAATCGCCGCGACGGTGATGGCGACCAGCGAGCGATTCCAGCCGAGACCTGCGGCTGTGGCCTCGCCGCCCGCGGGGAGCACGATGAGGGCCCAGTCGGTGACGTCGAGCCACGAGTAGGCGTACTCCATCACGCCCTGCGGATCCTCGTGCCGGCCCACGCCGGCGCGCGGGTGGCGCGGGGGCACGATGGCGCGCTGGTTCGTGGCCACGGTCTGGGGCACGTGGACCATCTGAAAGCTGCCGGAGGGGTTGACGATCAGCGAGATGACCTCGGAGGAACCGCGCAGGCTGGCCGCATACTCGTAGAAGCGTTCCGGGTCGAGGGTGGCCCGCAGGACCACCGGCCCGTTCTCGGTGGCGCGGCGAACGGCAATGGTGAAGTGGGGGCGCTGGCGGAACCCCAGGTACAGGTCGGTGACCACGAACGGCGTCCCGGATGCTGCCAGGGCCTTGAACCAGGGTTCCTCCCCGTAACTGCGACCGACGAGGGAGGGATACGGCCCGGCATAGGTGCGCAGCACGCCCGTGCTGTCGAAGTACCCCAGATCCACAAAGGCATCGCTGTCCCTGCGCAGCTTCTCCAGTCGCTCGGCAATGGAGGTGGCGGTGGGCGGCAGCGGCAGCCGGGGGTCCTCGATCTGGTTCACGAGGTCGACCACCCGCTCGCGCAGGAACAGGTCCAGGGTGGCCGCCTGGCTCTCCGCCACCGAACGCAGGTGCGCCCGTTGGCTCTCGCGCAGCAGGTCGCGGTACTGCACGTTGAAGTAGATGGCCAGCAGGACCAGCGGCGCCAGGTACGAGAGGAGCAGACGCAGTAGCGTCTGCCACCACAGGTGGCGGTACGGGTGAGAAACCGCCGTCGCAGCCACCTATCGCTCCGCGGCAGCCCGACGCCGCCATGCCGGGGGAGCGGCGGCCGCACTCCTCGCGGCTGGCCCGCTTCCCGCTGCAGCGGTGCTACGATGCAGCGAATTCGGGCGCGTGGAGGCACCATGGGGTGGAAAGGTAGACTCGCGGCGCTCTACCCGGACGCGGTGTAGCTCCCGAGACTGGCGGCGCAAACTCGGGAGGTTCTGGCAGGTCTGGGCTTTACCAAGGAAAACACGCTCTTCGCGAACGCCACCTGCCGGGACGAGCTCATGCACGCCTCCGTCGCGCGCCTCGCCGAGATCTGGGGGGAAAACTTCGACCTGGCGGGGCTCGGCGGCTACCCGTCGGCGGGAATTACCGGCTTTCGGGCCTACGCTTCGCACGTCCCGGACGGCGGGAACCTGCTGGTCTTCTACGGCTCCCACGTCGGCCTCTCGCAGGCGGGCACCCTCGGCGTCGCCCGCCGGCCCGGCGTCAGCCGCGACACCAGTTCGTGCGGCGCGGTCCTCTCTTTCCTCGAGAAGCTCGTGCGGGATCCCCACTACACCCCCTCCCCCGATCCCCTCGACGCCGAACAGGCAGCGCTGGAGTGCGGGCTGATGTCGTTGGCGGATCGCATTCTCGAGGCGGCCGACCGCATCGCCGCGGTGACCGAGTGCACCTACCGGGTGATCGACGCGCGGCTCGGCGACATCGTCGCCGGGAGCGGGTACCGCGGCACGCTGGCACCGCTGGGTGGGATCACCGTCAACACGCCGGGGGACGCCCCGGATGCCTTCGTCCCGAGGCGCTTCGAAGTCCGCAGCCAGCACGGCACCCGCTTGCTCCTGGACGAGCTGGCGGCGGCCGGGTAGCGGCGGCATCGCGTCACCTCGGCGCAACGAACACCTCCATCCCCATCAGCGGCCACACGAGCCACACCACCAGGGCCATGAACACCATGAGGAGGAGGCTCGCCGGGATGCCCGCCTTGAAGAACTCGCCGGAGGTGAACTGCCGGCTCTCGTAGGCGATGGCGTTGGGCGCGGCGCCGATGAGGAAAAGAAACGGCATCCCGGCCCCGACCAGCGCGCCGAACACGATCACCTCGCTGCCGACCCCGAGGTAGGGGGCGATCTTGAGCGCCACGGGGAGGCAGATGGCGATGGCGGCCACGTTCATGATGAGGTTCGTGAGGATGAGCACGAAGAAAATGACCCCCAGGATGAAGACGAACCCAGGCGCGCTCTTCATCGCCATGACCGCGTTGATGGCGAGCCAGTCCGCGGCCTTCGTCTGCACGAGACAGTAGCCGAGGCTCATGGCGCCGCCGAGGAGCAGCACGATGTTCCACGGGATCTGCTCGAGATCGTTGATGTCGAGAATGTTGAAGACGAAGAAGAGCAGCGTCGCCAGCAGGATGACGCCCGTCTTGTCGAGGGCCTGGAAGGCGGGGACGAACGACCGCAGGCTCATCACCGCCACCGCCGAGAGGACGATGACGAGGGCCAGGCGTTCGCGACCCGACATCGGCCCCAGGTCCGCGTACAGGGCTCGGGCGCGCGCCCGCAAGCCGGGCACCGTGGCGCGCTCCGGTTTGAACAGCACGAGACAGAGCAGCCAGAGCAGGAACACCATCGCCCAGCCTACCGGCGCCATGTAGAAGGAGAGGCCGAAGAAGGAGATCTCCTTGCCGGTGATCTCCTTGAAGAAGCCGAGGGCGACCGCCCCGCGAGCCGCGCCCAGCAGGGTAATGATGCTTCCCGCCCCGGCAACGTAGGCCATGCCGATGAACAGCCCTTTGCCGAACTTCGTCGGTTGGTCGCCCTCCTCGTAGAGCCGGTAGACGGCGATGAGGATCGGGAACACCGTGGCAGCCACGGCGGTGTGCGCCATGACGTGGGTGAGGAGGGCCGTCATGACGAAGCAGCCGAGGTAGATGTTGCTCGTCGTCTCGCCCACCAGGGCGAGCATCCGATAGGCGAGGCGCTTGGTGAGCCCGGTCTTGGTGAAGACCACACCGATGACGAGGGAGCCGAAGATGAACCACACGGAAGGGTTCCAGAACTCTTTCAGGGCGAGCTCGACGCCGCTGACGGGGGCGACCTCGTCGCGGAAAAACTTGTCCGGGCGGATGAGGAAGAGCGCCTGCACAACGGCGATGGCGATGCTGGTGACGCCAATGGGGACCACCTCGAAGACCCACCACACCCCTGCGATGAGGAACAGCCCCAACGACGCCTTCCCCTGCGCGGTAAGGGGGAAGTGGACGCCGGTGGGGTCCACCGCGTCGGGCCAGGGTGGCGAGAGGTAGACAACGGTGAAGAGGGCGAGCCCGAGCACGATGAAGAACCACCGCCGCCAGTCCACCGCCTGTTCGGGCCGCCGCTTGAGCAGCCGGATGGCCAGTCCGTCTCGCTTGGCTTTCGTCATCGTCCCACCGCCTCGACAACGCTTCGGGAGAGGGACCGGCTGGGCTCGGGGGGAGGTGCGCCGGTGCTGGCCATGCCGGTCACGGTTCTCCTGGCGTGTTCCGCTCGCTGTGTTCGGAAATGAACTCGGCGACGATGTCGAAGACATCCGTCATCAGCACCAGGCCGGCCACCCGTTTGCCGTCCAGCACCGGCACCAGGTCCACGCCGTGGTGGATCATGGTGGTGACGACCCGACTCAAGGGATCGCTCACCGTGACCACGGCGCGGACCGGGGCCATGACGGTGCGGACCGGTTGCCGCGATGCCCGCAGGGCGCTCCGCGAGAACAGGGAACTCCACTGCACGTACAGCTCGAAGGCGCTCTCGCGGAACGGCACGAGCTGCCGCAGGTGCTCGTCCACCCGCTTGGCCTCCTGCAGGTGGGGGACCAGCCCCTTGAGGAGCTCGCGCCGGGACACGATCCCAGTCAGCTCCTCCTGGTCGTTGAGGACCAAGAGGTAGCGCGGGACGATACAGTGGCCGTCGGCAAAGCGCACGGTGGAGGCGGAGACAGCCACGATGGCGTCGCGGATCGAGTCCCACTCGTGGACGGCCGGGTAATGGTCAGCCGGCAGCATGATGTCTCGAGCCGTTCGGTCTTCGGCAACCACCCCCCCCGCCAGCTCCCCCGGCAAGGGCGGTTCTTCCTCCAGCGTCGGGTGACGGTCCTGACGCCGGGGAGGCTCTTGACGAAGCCGACGATCTCGGCACGGTGCCGCTCGAAGTACTCGTCGCCGCTCAGGTGGACGATGCCCTCGTGGACCGCCACCGTGATCTTGCCCGCCTCGAAGGTGGAGCGGCAGGCCAGCTCGGCCCGGACCCGGGCTGCGAGGCGAAAGTCCTCGAACCGGCGTCGTTGCTCCGGGGCCGGCTGGTAGTCGGGGCGCTGGACGAGCTGCACCACCAGATCGGTCGCCGCCTCCAGCCGCACGGTCTCCAGGTTGATCACCAGGTCGTACAGCGACGGATCGCTCCACTCGACGCCAAAGACGTGGTGCACCCAGCGGTTCCGCCGCTCGTCCATGGCTTTGATGTACCGGACAGCGTCGGCCTCGCTGACCCCCTTCGCCTCCACCACCGCCCGGACCCGGTACTCCATCGGCGCAATGAGGCGGACGCGGACGAGGCAGGGCAGTCCGGAAAGGAGGAACGAACCGGCCAGGCCGTGGTAGATGCAGTTGCCATCCTCCAGCAGCTGCGCCAGCGCCGCGCGCGAGGCCAGGATGTACCGCTCCCGGTTGCCGGTGAGACGATCCCAGAAGCTCGGGGGGGTGTCCAGGGCGCGGACGATGTCGTGCTCGCTGACCCCGTACCCACTGGCCGCCTCCGCCACCATCTCCTGGCTGATGAGCTTCCACCCCAGTTGCTGCTGGAGCAGCTCGGCGAGTTTCACGCCACCCGAATGGGAACCGCGGGAGATGACGATGGTTGGCATGGCTCCACACCTCCTCGCGTGCACCGACCTGCCCCCGGCGCAGCGGGGGCCGGGCCACCCGTGGCGCCGCGCCGGTCCGTGCCGTGACGGCCGCACGAGCCGCAGGCGAGCATAGCGTGCTGCTGCAAGCTGTCAACGGGCTCTGCCGGTCCGGGGGCGGGTACCCCGCGCTTCTGGGCGGCCCCCAGCGGTATCATCCTGGAGCTTGAGGCCGCTGGTGCCCGCGGGAGCGAGGATACGCCGGTGCCGTTGACGTCGCGCTTGAAGAAGATCCTCCCCGCTGCGAGGAGGCGGAGGGCGCTGCTACCCGTGGTGGAACGGTTCCGGCATTTCCGGACCATCGGGGCGGCCAACAACGCCTTCCTCGAGACGCTGGGTTCGCTGTCGGAGCGGGTGCAGTCTGGTCACCCCGTGCAGGTCGGCACAGTCGTGGCGGCCTTCGAGTCCCTGACCAGCACGGCGGAAGCGATGAGCGAAAACCTCGTCGCCATGAGCGGGGGCCGCTACCGCAGTGTGCGCCAGCGCCTGGAGCAGCTCACCCGCGAGCTGGAGACCCAGGTGTTGGGCCTGCGTCCCATCGAGTACGGACCGTTGATCTTCTGGCCCCAGCGCGACACGCCCCTGCGGCCGGAAGAGGTGGGCCCGAAGGCGGCGCGCCTCGACGCGGTGGCTCGCCTGACGCGGATGCGGGTGCCGCCGTTCTTCGTGGTCAGCGTGTATGCCTACCGCCTGTTCCTGGAGGCCACCGGCATTCACGATCTGGCCACCGAGCGGCTCATGACCCTCGATCTCCAGGACGGCGAGCGGGCTGCTGCCGTCGCAGCCGAGCTGGAGCGGGCGGTGCTGGAGGTCCAGGTGCCGGCTGCGCTGGCCAGCGCGATCCTCGCCGCCTACCGGGCTCTCGAGGCGCAGCACCGCTCCCCGTTTGGGGTGGCGGTGCGGTCAAGCTCCGTGGTGGAGGACTCGCTTTCCTCCTTCGCTGGCCAGTTCGAGAGCGTCCTCAACGTGGACGAGGGGGGGCTGCTCGAGGCGTACAAGCGGGTGGTGAGCAGCAAGTTCCGCCTGGGAGCCCTGCGCTACGCCAACGCCCGCGGCATTCTCCACCAGGAAATCACCATGCCGGTCCTGGTCATGGCCATGGTGCCGGCCGAGGTGAGCGGTGTGGCCTACTCCCGCGACCCGTCGGGTGGCGAAGACGCGCTCATCACCGCGGTGCGGGGGCTCGCCCAGCCCGTCGTGGAGGGGAGCGTGCTCCCCGACCGCATCGTCGTCGCCCGCCGGGGGCCGGCGCGGGTCGTGGAGGTGCGACCGGGCACGCGAGCGAGGGCGCTGCGCTGCCGAGCCGGCTCGGGGCTGGTGGAGACGGTGGAGGAGGCCGCCGCAAGCCGGCCGCCCCTGTCCGAGGACGATGCCCTCTGGGTCGCCGATCACGCCTGGGTGCTGGAAGAGCGCTTCGAGACGCCCCAGGACGTGGAGTGGGCCATGGACGGGGCGGGGACGGTGTTCATCCTCCAGTGCCGGCCGCTCACCCTGTCGCCCCCCGAGGGGGCGCCGCCGGGACGCCCCCCTGACCCTGCCACGCCGCCCCTCCTCAAGGCGGTGCCGGCGGCCGGCGGCGTGGCCTGCGGCCCGGTGGTGCGGCTGGCCGGCGACGAGCAGTTGGAAACCGTGCCGGCTGGCAGCGTGCTGGTGGTTCCCACGAGCTCTCCCCGCCTGGCAGAGGTGGTGGGCCGGGTGGCCGCCATCGTGGCGGCGAGCGGCAGCCCCACCGGTCACATGGCCACGGTGGCGCGGGAGTTCGGCATCCCGTGCGTGGTGGGCGCCGCAGGGGGGGTGGGGGAGTTGCGCGACGGCGACGTGGTGACGGTGGACGGCTGGCGCGGCGAGGTGTTGGCGGGCGCGGCGACGCCGTTGCTGGCAGCGGCGCCAGCGTCGCGGCGGCGAGAGGGCGAGCGGGACGTGGCGCGGGAGACCCTGCGCCAGCTCGTCAACCGCGTCGCCCCCCTCACCCTCACGGATCCCGATGCGCCCACCTTCCGGCCAGCCAACTGCATGACCCTCCACGACGTGGTGCGCTTCGTGCACCAGCGCGCGGCGGAGGAGATGTTCGCCATCGAAACGCTCGCGCGCGCGGAGCGGCGAATGGCCCGCCGCCTTGCCTGGAAATTGCCCGCGGAGGTGCTGGTCCTCGACCTCGGCGGGGGGTTGGTGGGTGGGGGGGGTCCGGTGACCCCCGAGGAGGTGCTGTCCGCTCCGTTTCGGGCCCTCCTGGAGGGCCTGGGCGACCCGCGGCTGCAGCACACGGGGCCGGTGGGGTTCGATCTCAAGGGGTTCATGTCGGTGGTGGTGCGCAGCGCCGCGGACGACCAGCGGTACGGCGAGCCGAGCTACGTGCTGTGCGCCGCCGACTACGTGCACTACGCCTCGCGGCTGGCCTACCACTTCGCCACCGTGGATGCGCTGGCGGGGGATCTCGTCAACGAGAACTACGCGCGGCTGTCGTTCTACGGCGGCGCGGCGGTGGCGGAGCGACGGGAGCACCGCGCCTCCTTCCTGGCGGAGGTCCTGGCAGGGCACGGGTTTTCCGTCAAGCGCGTGGGCGACCGGGTGAACGCGTGGCTGGGCAAGCGCCCGGCGGAGGCGATCCTCGCCGGGTTGACCGTGCTCGGCCGGCTCATGATGGCGGCGCGGCAGCTGGACATGGTGATGGTCAACCGCGCCACCGCCGCCTCGTACGCCAGGGCGTTTCTCGCTGGCGACTACGCCTTCGAGTCGCTGCGCGGCGACAAGCCCCCGCGCCAGTGACGGCGCGACGGCCAGGGGAGTGGCCGTGGGTGGCGCGCCTCAGTTCGAGCGGTCTCTACCCGAGGCAGCCACGAGAGCCGCGTGGCGGTAGAGGTCGGAGAGGGTGGGGTAGTTGTAGAAGGTCTCGGCGATCTGTTCCGCGGTGGCGTTGCCGCGGAGGAAGGCCTGACCGATATGGATCAGTTCGCTGGCATGGGACCCCACGATGTGAGCCCCCAGCAGTCGGCCGTCCGCGGCGTCGAAGACCAGTTTCAACAAGCCCCCTTCGTCGCCGATGATCTGGCCCCGCGGGTTCATGGCATAGTGGGCGAGCCCGATCCGAGGGGAGACCCCCCGCGCCCGCGCCTGCTCCTCCGTGAGGCCCACGTAGGCGATCTCGGGGATGGCGTAGATCGCAAAGGGCATGTCGGTGGTGGGGCCCAAGGCGCCGGCGATCTGGAAGGCGTGCCGGACGGCCCGCCGCCCCTGTTCCATGGAGGTGGAGGCTAGCGCGGGGTAGCCGATCAGGTCGCCCACGGCGTAGATGCGGGCCACCCCGGTGCGGTAGTTCTCGTCCACGTGCACGAGTCCGTAGGCGTCGGGGGCGATCCCCACGCTCTCCAGCCCCAGGTCGCGCGAGTTGCCGTCACGGCCCACGCAGTAGAGGAGCGCCTCGCTCTCCAGGACCCGGCCGCCCACGGTGTGGCAGCGCACGGTGGGGGGATTCCCGGCTACCCGCTCGATGGCGCGGTAGCGGTCGTGGCGCAGCAGCGTGACGCCCAGGTTTGCGAGCTCGGCCTCGAAGACGGTGACGAGTTCCCGGTCCAGGTAGGGCAAGAGCTGCGGGCGGGTGTCCACCAGGGTGACGGGGATGCCGAGCGCCGCGAAGATGCTGGCGTACTCCACGCCGATCACGCCGGCACCCAGCACCGTGAGGGAGCGCGGCAGGCGGGGGAGGGAGAGGATCGTCTCGCTGTCGAACACGGTGACGCCGTCGAAGGGGACGTCGGCGGGCCGGTTCGGGGACGAGCCCGTGGCGAGGACGATCACGTCGGCCACGAGCTCCCGCATCTCGCCGGAACCCGCCAGCTGCACCGCCACCCGGTCCGCTGCGCGCAGCCGCCCGTGCCCGTGCAGCACCTGAATTTCGTAGCGGGAGAGGGAGCGGCTGGCGAACTCCAGCTCGCGTTGCACCACCTGTCGCTCGCGGTGCATGAAGTCGGCGACGCTCACCTCTCCCCCCAGCTCCACCCGGATCCCGTGCAGCTTGCGGCGCGACACGTCGTGGTAGAAGAGGGCGCTCTCGCGCAGCGTCTTGGAGGGGATGGTACCCCAGTTCACGCGGTTGCCGCCCACCACATGGGCCCGCTCGACCACCACTACCCGCTTGCCCGCACGGGCCGCGTGAATGGCGGCGCGTTCGCCCGCCGGTCCGCACCCGATCACCACCAGGTCGAAACGTTCCATGCTGCCCCCCGCGGCGGCGCTGGGCCCCACCCCCCGGCAGCGCCCACCGCTCATTCCGGATGGTATCCCGGGCGCCTCCCCACCACCACGGGGCGGGTGGCGGGTGGTGCCTGCGGTTGTCGCTCCCTTCAGCGACCCGCCTGGCTGGCGGGGAGCGGCCGTGGCGGCGCGGCGGAGCGCAGGAGCAGGGCCGTTGCGGCCACTCTCCCCGCCAGGAGAGCCCAGGCCGCCGCCGTCACGCCCACGGCACCGAGGGCGAAAACCGCCACGCTCAACACCCCGGCGATGACGGCCAGTTCCACCGCCGAGGCGCGGCTCACCTGGCCGGTGCGCCGCTGGGTGACCAGGCGCGCGCGCAGCAGCGCCAGGCAAACCTCCAGGGCCGGCATCGCCACCAGGAGACGCAGGGGCGGCAGGGCCAAGGCGACGAGGGCTGGCGACAGCCCCGCCACGTGCCGGTACCAGCCGAGGGCAAGGGGCGTGAAGGCGAGGGCCGCCAGGGCGAGGGAGAGCGCGGTGGCGAGGGAGCGGGCAAAGCGCCGCAGGCCGCCGAGGCCGGCCCCGTCGTCGCCGAGGAGGGCGATGGCCACCTCCTGGTAGGCCACGCCGGGGGCGCGGAAGAGGAAGAGGAGCGAGTGGAGAACCGGCAGTATTGCCAGCGACTCCACCGCCAGGCGGCTGCGGGCCACGAAGAAGGTGAGCAGGGGGCTGGTCCCGAAGGCCAGCAGGGTGGTGAGGGCCAGGGGCAGGTAGAAGCGCAGGAAGCTGCGCCAGGGCACGTCTTCCCCTTCGGCTCCCGCGAGGAGCGAGCGCAGGGCGGGGCCGGCCATGAGCCGGCTCGCCACTGCCTCCAGGACCACGCCGGTGGCCAGGGCAGCGCCACCCACCGCCGCGCCGGGCAGGGCGTGGGTGCTGTAGAGCGCCAGGCCGGCGGCCGCCATGGAGGCCAGGCGCACCGCCGTGCCGTAGGCGACCCGCCGGGTGAGCCCCCGGCGGATCAGGATCCCCTGGTAGAAGCGGCGGTACCCGATGGCCGCGGGCCACGGCAGCAGCGCGACCACCGCCAGGTAGCTGGGGCGCGCCACCTCGTCGGGCAGGTCCAGGATGCCGTGGGCGGCGAGGCGGAACACCGCAGGGACGGAAAGCAACAGCATCGGCGCCGTCTGCGAGGCGCACAGGAAGAGGGTGAAGCGGCGCACGGCCCGAAAGGAGCGGCGGTCGCGCACGAGGGCGGTGGAGGCGCTCATGAGCATGACCACCGGTGCCTCCACGAGCATGGCCAGCGAAAAGGCGACGCCGAAGGCGGCGAGGTTGGCTTTGGGCTCCGGGGTGCGGGCAATGAGGGCCGCCACGAACGGTCCCTCGGCCGCCATCATCAGCCAAGTGGCGGCGAGAGGCGCCCAGAAGCGGAAGATCGTACGCTGCGTCGGCGTCGTGGAGGTGTTCATGGTGCGTGGGCTGCCGGGGCGGCCCGGGAGAGGATAGCGCCAACCGACGCCGCTACTCCCCGCTTTTCGGGGGCGGCTCGTCCCCGTAGCGAACGATGCTGCCGCGCAGCACCTCGCGCTCCTCGAGTTCGTGCAGCAGGTAGCGCCAGGCGTGGTGGCGGCCGCGGCGGACCAGCTTCTTCTCGGCGAGCTGGAAGAAGCTGTCGCCGTACGCCACCAGCTGTTCCTCCCGCCAGGGCTTCTCCTGCGCACTGTAGATCTCCAGCATGCCCCAGCGCGACCGGGCCGGCTCCACCACCTCGTCCGCTCGCGGCGGGCCCAGGAGCCGCGCGACGCGGGCCCGCTGGCGCCAGCGCCACAGGGCCTCGACGGCTCGCCAGGGCACGGAAACCGCCGCCATCCCCAGCGGGCGGCCGGTGAGGGAGGCCTCGAGGGCGCGCACGATCCCTTCGCCAAAGCAGTACACCAGGAACAGGGTGAGCGGCTGGAGCAGGTAGGAGAGGAAGCCCAGGATCCCCACGCCGAAGAATTGCCCGTAGCTCAGGGTGCGCTGGTGCGTCAGGTAGAGCCAGCCGGAGGTGCGGGAAAAGTGCGAGACGTAGTCGAGCAGACCCACGACGAAGAACGTCACGGCGGCGAAGATCTCCACGCCCCCGGACACCACGTGCCAGCTCGTGCTGCGGTACGCGGCCAGGCGACCCGCCTCTTTGGCGTGCTCCGGAAACGTGGCGACCACGAAGGCGACGAGGGCGTCGCGAACGGCGGCGAGCACGTCCTGGAGTGCCCGCGCCACCGTGCCTAACCCCTGGCCAGCAGCTCGCTGGTTTCCCGAAACTCG
Source organism: Acidobacteriota bacterium (assembly GCA_037441065.1). Taxonomy (GTDB): domain Bacteria; phylum Acidobacteriota; class Thermoanaerobaculia; order Thermoanaerobaculales; family Thermoanaerobaculaceae; genus JACADV01. Next base: position 74,140 of record JBBISY010000008.1, read on the forward strand.
ATCCCCCGCGCCGCCAGCTCTGCGAACAGAAACTCGTAGCAGGCGGTGTCCCGGCCCACCACCTCGGGGGGGGAGACGCCTCGGCGGGTGAAGAGTCCCCGCGCCACCATCCGGGCCGCCGCCGTACAGGTGTACCCGGTGGTGCGGGCCATGGAGGTGGTGCCGCTCGCCCGGTCGTACCGGTCCACCAGGTCGAAACGCCGTCGCACCGGCTGCCCGCCCTGCACTCCCTCCACCACCACGCGCAGTACGGTGAGGTCCTCCTCGCCCGGGGCGAACTGCCAAGCGGGGAAGAGGAGGCGAGCCGTAAGATCGATGGGCCGCACCAGCACCCCGTCCAACTCCACAGGCTCCGCGGCGAGGAACCCGGCATCCCGCAGCAGCCGGACCTTCTCGGCGTGGCCTGGGTAGCGGAGGGTCTTCTCCACCATGTCGGGCACGCGCGTCGTGGCGAGGAGGGTGCGCAACCCGTCGGTGAGGAACGCCTCCAGGGTGCCGACGCCAGGGAAGTCCAGGAGTTCGGGTTCGGCAAGGGCGGGGAGCGAGATCTCCTGGCCGCCCCGCCGCAGACGGGCCGGACGCGTGTATTCGGCCAGTACGTCCACGGGGGAGAAGGGCGCCTTGTACTCCCAGGGGTGGCGCCGTTCCACCGGTAGACCGCCCACGTAGCAGGCAAAGCGGTCCACGCGGTCCATCTCGTCGAGCAGCCGGCCGAGGATCAGGTTGTCGCAGCCGGGGGCCACCCCGCAGTCCACGATGGCGGTCACGCCCCGTTCCCGTGCCAGCGGGTCGAGGAGCAGGGGGTCCTCGGGAAAGAAGGAGATGTCCACGATGTTCTTCCCCGCCTCCACCACGGTGCGGAGAGTGGCGAAGCCCATGTCGCCGGGGACGGCTCCCACCACCAGATCCGCGTCGCGGATCGCGCGGGTCACCTCGGCCGGGTCGGCCAGATCCGCGGCCACCCTCTCGACCCCGGCGACGCCTGCCAGCCGCTCGAGGCGTTCCGGCGACCGATCCACCGCGCGGACCTGGAACTCGCCGTCGGCGGCGAGGTCTCGCACCATCGCCCACCCCACCCGCCCCGCTCCCAGTACCGTGACGCGCATGCCCGCCTCCAGCGGCCCGTATCCTACCGCACGCCCCGCCGCCTCCCGCCCGTGGGCCCGGCGCCTCAGGGCGAGCCCAGTCGGCGGCGCACGCGTGCCGCGGGGAGGACCGGGAGGTCGAGGCAGGAGGCCCGCTCGCCGCCCAGGCAGAACGTCACCGCCGCCGGGGTGGCGGTGGCCGCGGGGTCGTTGGAGAAGGAGGAGCCGTCCTGCATGTTGACGTCGAAGCGGTCGTAATTGGACGGTGCCACCGAAATGCGCAGCGCGTGACCGGCGGGGATCGTGGCTGCCAGGGGGGGCAGTTCCACCGCCACCCGCACCGGCGCCCCCGGGGCGAGCCACTGCGGCTGGGCGAACGAGTCGCGCAGGGAGGCCCGGCGGATGCCATCCACCAAGAGGAGCGAGCGGCCGTCGGGGGTGACCTGGCTCAGGCGCACCGCCACGTCGGTGTCCACGGCGTCGCAGACGAGCCACACCGTCACCGTGGGCTGCCCCTCGATGGCCAGGGGCCGCGGCAGGGGCGCGGTGGTGAAGGTGAGGACGTCGGGGCGGGCCTCGATGGCGGAAAGATCTCCGGGCCCCTGGCGGTTGCCGTTCCCCTCGACGATGATGGCGCCCCAGAGGGTGGGGACGGGATTCGTCGGCTCGGCGCGGTAGCCTCGCCAGGTCTCCGCCGGCGGGGCCGCCTCGGCGAGGCCGCCGTCGGCGGTGAGGAAGAGCCGGCGTGTCGTGGTCGCCGGCGACGGCCAGCTTTCCGCCGCGACCCAGCGGTCCTCGTTGATGCGGAACGCGCGCACGAACGGGCGCGCTTCCCAGTGGTTGTCCAGGCCGCGCAGGAAGCGGTCGAAAAACGCCTTTGCCTCGCGCGATGCCTCCTTCTCGGCGGCCGGATAGGTGAGTTCCCCTTCCTGGAGCTTGCCCGTGGCGGCGCCGCCGTGGGTCCAGGGACCCACGAGCAGCCACTGCCGGCCGCGGGCGCCCTCCCCGCCGCGCTCGCGGATCGCCTGCGCCAGGGCCATGGAGCCCCTGGTCTCGTGGTCGTACCAGCCGGTAATGTGCAGCGTCGGCACGTGCAGGTCCTCCGGCTGCGGGCCGGCGCGCGCCGCCGCTTCCCAGACGGCGTCGTAGAACGGGTGCTGGCGCACCAGGTCGGGGCCGCCGAAGTGCGAAGCGACGAACTCGTTGCGGTTTCTGAAGTAGACCCCGCCCGGGAAGTAGAGCTCGTAGGTCTCGCTGGCGTGGGCGACGATGGGCACGCACGCGGCGAGGTGGGGCGGCCGAGTAGCCGCGGTTTCGAACTGCACCTTGCCGAGGGCCGACGGTCCCCACGTCCCCACCGCGCCGGTGCACCAGCTCTGCGCAGCGACCCACTCCACGGCGTCGTAGCCGTCCTGGCCGCGGTCGGAGCCCGCGGCGGCGGCGCCCTGGGAGGCGAAGAAGCCGCGCCAGTCCAGCACCACAAAGGCGTAGTCGGGACTCTTCAGCAGCGGGTCGTCCCCCGCGTCGGTGGCAAAGACCACCCAGAACTGTCGCTTGTCGTAGGGTGTCTGGATGAGGATGGCAGGCCAGCGGCCGCTGGGGGCGGGGAGGTAGACGTCCGCCGCCAGCTTCTTGCCGTCCCGCATTGGAATTTCGGCGGGGAGGCGCAGGTGCGAGAAGCCGGGCGCGCTTGCGGCGAGGAGCAGCGAGCCGAGGAACGGAGCGAGGGCTCTTCCTCTCACGCTTTCATTGTGACGGCTGTGGCAGCCCGGGGTTGACCGGTGCCCGCATCGGCCGCGACCCTTCAGAGACCCGTTTCGCCTCGCTGGCGACCGGGATCAGGCCCCTGACACCGACGGCCACGAGGTCCCCTTCGGGATTGTGCACCGCGTCCACCGCGACATCGGCGGTGCCGTGGTGGTCGAGCCGCGTCTGCCAGCCGGGGGCGGCCGGTGGGGGGCTGGTCGCCAGGGATTCGAGCCACGCGAAGCCGGGCCCATCGCTGACCACGGAGAGGAAGTAGAATTCTCGAAGCGGCGCCACCGTCACGCCGGAGGGAGGGAGCGTGAGCCGCACCGGACTCACGTCCACCCGCATCCGTGTCGCCTCACTTACCGCCGTGCAGTCCACGGTGGGACAGTCGGGGCCGGAGATGCGGGTGAGGGTCACCTCGCGGAACTGGGTCGGGCCCGCGGCCAGGGCCAGCTCCAGCCGCTGCGGCGCGGCGGCGTTGCTCCAGAGAGCGATGATGTCCTCGCGTCCCCGGGTGAACAACTTGTAGACCAGGCCGGAGTATGCGGCGCCGATCAGCGGTGCTTCCCAGCGGTAGACCGGGGTGGATCCCGCCACGTGCTTCACCAGCACGTTGTACGCGGCCGGATCGGCGGGGGCGAAGAGGAACTCCGTCCCGATCACCCGCTGATGGGCATTGACGGCGCCGATGCGCAGTCCCGCGATGGTCTCGCGAGCGGCGCTGGTGGTGGGATCGCCGTCGTGCCAGCCGGCGTGCAGCTCGGTGTCGAACAGGTAGAAGCGCTCCAGCACACCCAGGCTCGCAGCGTCGCGCAGCAGGGCGCTGGAATCCGTCCGCTCGTCGAACTGCCGCCAGGCGTCCCGGGCGAGGATCGGCCGGCCGGCCGGGGTGGTGAAGTCGAGGAAGGGAGGGGCGGTTTCGCAGCCGGGGGGCAGCCAGTAGGGATCGTGGCCAGGCTGGAAGTAGCGGCAATCGGGAGTGGGCGAGAGCCAGTTGGGCGGCGAGTAGGGGTACTGGTGCACACCGATGACGACATTGCCCATGCCCAACAGGCCGCGGGAGATCATGGCCTCGGTGGTCAGGCTGAGCCCGAACGGCGTGGGGGACATCTCCAGCGCGCCCGTGATGACGAGGGCATCGGGGTTGGCCGCAGCGAGGGCTGCCGAGGCACTGGTGGCCGCGGCCAAGAGGAGGTCGCTGTAGGTCGCCACAAACTCCGGCGAGTCGGGCCCGAGCGCACAGGCTGGCTGATTGGGACCGCTGGCGGCGGCACAGGGAGGGCCGCCGGGCACGGTGCAGGGGCACAGGTAGAACTCGGCGGCTGGCTCGTTGGACAGCTCGATGAACCGCAGTTCAGGGGTGTAGCGCGCGGCCATGGCCTGCACGTTCGCCGCAAACTGCGCGACGAGGAAGGTGTTGGCGGGGTCGAAGAAACCGACAGAACCGTCGGGGTTCGTGTACTGCGGACAGGTCATCCACCCGAAGTTGCCGTCCATGACGCCGGTGAAAAGCGGCGTGTAGTCGCGTTCCTGGGGCGAGAGATCGTGGAAGAGCCAGTCCAGCCCTGTCCACAGGTAGCGATCGGGGGCGGTCTGGACGGCGCCCCAACCGCCCCCGCCGCGCACGAACTGGAAGGCGTACCGTTGCAGCTCCGGCGCCTCGCGGCGAACGCTGGCATCGGCCTCCGAGTCCAAGACCTGCAGCATGGGGTGGCAGCGGCACGAATCGCGGAGCTGTTTGGCGCAGGCGATGTCGCGTGTGCTGCCGACCGGATCGCCGGCGGTCCCAGGGCACGAACCGCAGTCCGGCCCCCACACCGGCCGGAACGGCGGCGTCAGCCCGCTGAAGGCCGGCGTATGCGGGTGGACGCTGAAGAGCGGGGAGCGGGGCTGCGGGGTGGGCGAGACCACGAGGGGGACCGTCACCGTACCTGCGCCGGCGGCAAAGCGCAGGGTGAGCTGGTGGGGGCGCATGCGCAGGGTCTGCAGCTTGAGCTCGCCCTCTGCGGTCGGCAGCGCGCCCACCGCCAGAGGGGGGGAGGAGCCCGGATCGGGCGGTGTGAGGTCGTTGACGAAAGTGTGGATCAGGGTCTGCGCCGTGACGGCGACCGGCCGCTGGTAGCCCTGTACGACCACTGGCAGGTAGGCAACGTGCCCGACGGCGAGGGGGAGCGTGGCCGGAGCGGAGACCAGCGCCAGTCCCTCTGGACCGTCGGAGAGGACGATGGGCTCAAGGGCACTCCCCTGCCGGCTCGCGAGTCGCCGCCGCGGCCGCCGCTCGCCGGGGGCGGGGGGGTCGAAGAGGGTCGCGTCCCGGAACGGCGCCGTAACATGGCCCGCCACCAGGCCGTCGTCACTGTCGGGCTCGTGGATGCCCTGGAGGGTACGGGGAGGTACGGCGCGCTGCCCGAGCACAAGCATGAGAGCCACTTCGGCCAGAGCCGCAACCTCTAGCATGCGGCACCTCCTTCGCCCCTGCCTTGTCGCCAATCTAGGGTTGCAGCCGCCGGCTGACAAGTCCACCGGGCTCGGTCCGCAGCCTGCTTGCCACCTCCAAAGGGGGAGCTCACGGGGCCTGCAAACTGCCAGACGGCGCATCTAAGACCTGGGCGAACTCGCCCGTGCGCTGGCGCTCGGCGGCAAGCTCCTCTACCTGCCCGCGGTGCCGGCCCGTAACGCGACAGCAGTTGGAAACTGCCAACCCACACCGGTTCGGGCCGCTCTCCCACCGCCTTCTTCGGCCGGGGGAGCACCGCGGCGGCGCACGGTGCGACCGGGAGCGCGCCGCATCCCTGGGCGTGGCACCTGCGCCGGGTCGGGTCATCTCGTGAGAAGATGGGTGCGATGCTTGCCGGGGCTCTGCCACTCTTCGCGCCCCTCCTCGCCCTCGTCCTGCTGGGCGAACTGCACCCTCGGCGGTCTCTGGCCGAAATTGCCGCCGGCCTGCCCCGCGAGGTGGGGCGCTTGCGGGCGGCCGAGCCCGACGAGGTCTACGACACCGCCAGCATCTACACCTACATCGACGGGGCCGCCGAGGTGTACCTGGCGTACGGCATGCGCGCCTGTCTGGCCCGCCGCTATCACCACCCGGCGGGAGATATCGTGCTCGACCTCTTCGAGATGGCCGATGCTGGCGGCGCGTTCGGCGCGTTCACCTACGACCGCGACGGCGAGGAGCTCGAGGTGGGGGAGGGCGGGCTGCTGCGTCCTGGGTGGCTGACCTTCTGGCAGGGGCGGTTCTTCGTCTCCCTCACCGCCGAGGGGGAGGGGGCGGACCATCGCGAGGGGATGCTCGCCCTCGCCCGCGCCACGGCGGCGGCCATCGGCGAGCGCGGCGGGCTGCCCCGCCTGCTGACTCGCCTCCCCGCGCCGGGGCTCGAACCCAGGTCGGTACGCTACCTGCGGCATCCCGTGATCCTTGCCACGTTTCTCCCCTTCGGCCCCGGCGATCCTCTCGGCTTGGGTACCGACGCGGAGGCGGTCACCGCCCGCTACCAGGATGGTGCCGTGCTGCTCCTCGTCCGCTACCCCAGCGCCGCCCGCGCGGCCGCTGGCATCGAAGGCGTCAAGCGGGTCATCGCCACGCCCTCGCCTACGGGACGCGGCGGGTTCTGGGGTGCCGCCGCCGCGGCAGGAACGCTCGCGGTGGTGGGCGAGGCGGGCTCCGAGGACCGCGTCGAGAGCTTGCTCGCCACGGCTTTGGCGGGGCCCGAGAAGGAGGAACGGCCATGATCTCGACCCCGATTACGCGCCGCACCGTGCTCGCCCAGGGCGGCTGGCTCGCCCTCGGGAGCGCCCTTGCCGGTCTGCCCGTGGGGAACGCCAGCGCTGCGAGGAGCCGCGTGGTGCTGGTCCGCGATGCCAGGGTGGTGGATAGGGACGGCCGGATCGACGCGTCGGTGCTGCGCGAGATGCTGGACGCTGCGGTGGCCCGCCTGCTGGACGAGGAGACCCCCCTGGCCGCCTGGAAACGCCTCGTCACCCCCGCCGACGTGGTGGGCGTGAAGAGCAACGAGTGGCGCCAGCTGCCGACGCCGCCGGCCCTCGAGGCGGCGATCCGGGCGAGGCTCGTGGACGCCGGCGTGAAGCCGGAGCGCATCGCCGTCGCCGACCGCGCGGTACGGCGCGAGCCGGTCTTCGCCGCTGCCACGGCCCTCGTCAACGTGCGACCGATGCGCACCCACAACTGGGCCGGCCTCGGCACGCTCCTCAAGAACTACATCATGTTCGTGCCCGACCCGTCCTCGTACCACGCCAACGCCTGCGAGAAGCTGGGGGCCATCTGGCACCTGCCCCAGGTGGAGGGCAAGACCCGCCTCAACGTGTTGGCGATGCTCACCCCCCAGTTTCACTCCACGGGGCCGCATCACTTTTCCAAGACCTACACCTGGCCCTACGGCGGCTTGCTGGTGAGCTGCGACCCGGTGGCGGCCGATACGGTGGGTGCCGCCATCATTCAGGCCCAGCGCCGGCGCTACTTCGGCGAGGACCGGCCGATCGCGCCGCCGCCTCACCACATCCGCTTCGCCGACCTCACCTTTGGCCTGGGTGTCTCGTCCCTGGACCGCATCGAACTGGTCCGCCTCGGCTGGGCTGACGACGTGCTGATCTAGCCGCGCGAGGCGTGGGTGCGAGCCACTGCTGGCCGCTCTCAGCGTGGTGCGCCGTTGGGACGATTGGCTGCCTGCCCAGCTCCCAGGCGCCGGTACGCCTGTGTGGCGCGGGCTGCCGGGGAATCCCGCAGCGGCAGGCTCGTGCGGCGGATGCCGTCGAAGCGGGCGAGGGCCGAAGCCACCGCCGCAGCGGTGGGCACGAGACCGATTTCCCCGACGCCTTTCGTGCCGTAGCCGCCGATGGGGTCGGGCACCTCGACGAGGATCACCTCCACCTCCGGCATGTCGGCGGCGGTGAGGATGCCCAGGTCCTTGAGGAGCAGGGAGCGCGGCCGGCCGCCGTCGCAGGGGAGCTCTTCGGTGAGGGCGTAGCCTAGCCCCATGTGGATGGCACCCTCGATTTGAGCCACGCAGGCGAGGGGGTTGACGGCCCGCCCCACGTCGTGGGCGGCCACCACCTTGGCCACCCTCCCGCCTTCGTCCAGGATCACCACCTGCGTGGCGTAGGAGAAGGCCATGTGGGTCACCGGGTTGTCGGTGTCCTCACCGGGAGCGGTGGTGAAATCGCAGACGAACTCGCCGCAAAACTCCCGGCCAACGAGCTCGGCGAGCGGTGCCGTGCGGAGGGCCTGGGCGAGCTTGCGGGCCGCCGCCTGGCCAGCGCGGGTGAGCAGCGCCGTGGCCCGGGAGGCGGTGGTCATGCCGCACCGGGCCTTTTCCTCGCTGGCCGTGCGCACGGTGATGCGGTGGTCGGCGAGGCCGGTTTCCTCCACCACCACCTGGCGGACGACGGTGAGCAGGCCCTGCCCCATCTCGGAGAACCCCACCACCACCTCCAGGTGCCCATCCGGGAGGACGCGGATGACCACCCGGCCGGTGTCCTCCAGGCCGTTGCCGATGCCCGTGTTCTTGATGCCGCAGGCGATTCCGGCCCGCGGCGAGGACTTGTACACCTGGCGCACCGCCTCCAGGGTCTGGCGGACGGCACACCCCTCGTTCATGATCTGGCCGGTGGCGAAGCGGTCTCCCGGTCGGAGCACGTTGCGCTCGCGGATGTCGTAGCCGTCCAGGCCCACCCGCTCGGCGAGGAGGTCGAGGATGCCTTCGATGGCGAAGGCTGCCTGGTTGACGCCGAAGCCGCGCATGGCGCCGCAGGGGGGGTTGTTGGTGTACACGGCCCGCGCCTCCACGTCCACGGCGGGCACGCGGTAGGGCCCGCAGGCATGGCCTGCGGTCCGCTCCAGCACCTTGCCACCCACGGAAGCGTAGGCGCCGGTATCGCCCACGATGCGGGCGCGCACCGCCGTGAGGTGCCCCTGGGCATCGCAGCCGGCCTCGTAGTCCAGGGTCATGGGGTGGCGCTTCGGGTGGAGGAGGATGGACTGCTCCCGTGTGAGCACGCAACGCACCGGCCGGCCCGTGAGGTGAGCCGCGAGCGCGGTGTGCGCCTGGATGGACAGGTCTTCCTTGCCGCCGAAGGCGCCGCCGCAGGCGACCCCCTCCACCACAACCGCAGCGGCGGGGAGGCCGAGCACGGCGGCGATCTGTTCCTGGTCGGAGTGGACCCCCTGCCCCTGGGAGTAGACCGTGAGGCGACCACCCTCCGGCACCGCCAGGCAGGCCTCCGGTTCCAGGAAAGCGTGCTCGATCCGCTGGGTGGTGAAGCGTTGCCGCACCACGTGGGCCGAGGCGGCCAGCGCGGCGTCCACATCGCCGCGCCGATAGGAGCACACCTCCAGGAGGTTGCCGCCGGGGTGCAGGGCCGGGGCGCCCGCTGCCAGAGCCTCCTCCGGCGAGGTGAGGGGCGGCAGCTCCTGGTAGGCGACGCGCACCAGCCGGGCCGCCCGCCGCGCCCGCGCCTGGCTCTCCGCCACCACCAGCGCCACCACGTCCCCCACGCAGCGGGTCTCCTCCCCCACCGCCACGAACACCGGCCAGTCCTTCACCACCAGCCCCACGTGCCGTTCGCCGGGCACGTCGGCGGCCGTCAGCACGCGCACCACCCCAGGGAGGGCCAGCGCCTCGCTGGCGTCGATGGCCAGCAGGCGGGCGCGGGGGTGTTCGGCGAGGACGACGGCAGCGTGCAGCATGCCGGGCGCCTTCAGGTCGGCCACATAGGGATGGCGACCGCACGCGTGTTCGATCCCCCGGTAGCGCGCGGCACTCGCCCCGACACCGGCCACCGACGGGGGGGTGGTGCGGCGCAACCCGTAGCGTTCCCCGAAGAAGTCGCCCCGCCGCGGGCCCCCAGGGGGGAGCGGCCCGCCCCTCTCCCACACGTCGGCGGCGGTAGCGATGGCGTCGAAGATGCGCAGGTAACCGGTACAGCGGCACAGGTGCGCCGACAGCGCCTGCGTCACCGCGCGTCGGTCCGCCCCCTTGCCGCGGTCCAAGAGCCACGCGGCGCGCACCATGATGCCCGGGGTGCAAAAGCCGCACTGCACCGCGCCCTCCCGCACGAACGCCGCCGCCAGCAGCTCCCGCTTGGCGACAGGCAACCCCTCCAGGGTCGTGACGGTTCGGCCCGCCACCTCGGCGGGCCGCTTCTGGCATGCCAGTACCGGCCGGCCGTCCAAGAGGACCGTGCAGCTGCCGCACACCCCCTGACTGCAGCCGTTCTTCGGCGAGGTGATGCCGCGGGAAAGGCGCAGCACTTCCAGGAGGTGCATGCCCTCTTCGTACTCGGCCGTGACGGCCTGCCCGTTCAGGGTGAACGAAACCTGGGGCACGCGAGCCTCCCGCGGCGCCGACCAGCGCGCCGGTGGCGCCCGACCCTCATGGTACGCCCCTTATGGCTGCGGGGTGACGACCCCGATGTACGGCAGGGTGCGGAACCGCTCAGCCCAGTCGAGCCCGTACCCCACCACCCAGACGTTGGGGATGTCGAACCCCAGGTAGCGCAGCGGCACCTCCACCTCGGTGCGCTCCGCCTTGCGCACCAGGGCGCAACAGGCGAGGGAGGCGGGCTGGCGGGTGGCCAGGTTCCTCATGAGGTAGGAGAGGGTGTGGCCGGTGTCCACGATATCCTCCACCACCAGCACGTGCTTCCCCGCGATGTTCCGCCGCAGGTCCATGATCAGCCGCACCGCGCCGGTGGTGGTGGAGTCGGCGTAGGTGGAGAGGGCGATGAAGTCCACGGCTCGGGGGATGGTGAGCTTGCGGGACAGGTCCGCCAAGAAGATGAACGCCCCTTTCAGGACGCCCACGAGGATGAGCTCGTCCACGCCCGCGTAGTCGCGGTCGATCTGCGCCGCGAGTTCGGCCACCTTGGCGGCGATGGCCGCCTCGTCGATCAGGACTTCGGGTAACCTCTCAGCCATCGGCGCCTCCTCCGGTCCCGGGGTCAGCGGGGGGCGTTCGCCGCCAGCCACGCGAGTCCCGCCACCGCGGCGGTGCCCTCGGCCAGGGCCGCCGGGTCGATCTTGTCCAGGGTGTCGGCCCGGGTATGGTGCACGGCAAAGTACAGCTCGTCCCCCGGGCGCAGCCCGACGCACAGCACGCCCAGCGCCGCCAGCGGCGAAATGTCGGCGCCGCTTCCCGCCGCCTCCACGGGCAGCCCCAGGGGCGCGGCGATCTGCCGCAACCAGGCCAGCGCCTCGGGGGGGCCCTCGGCGGCCCAGGAGAGGGGCTTGCCGGCCCCCAGATCCGTCTCGATGGCGGCCACGTGCACCTCGTTGCCGTGCCGGGCCGCGTAGTCCCTGCCGCCGCGCAGGCCGTTCTCCTCGTTGGTGAAGAGCACGGCGCGGATGGTCCGCTTGGGCGCGGCGGGGAGGCGGCTGATGAGCCTCATGGCGGCCAGGACTTGGGCCACGCCGGCGCCGTCGTCCTGGGCTCCCCGCCCCACGTCCCAGGAATCCAGGTGGGCGCCCAGGAGCACGATCTCGTGCGGCAGCCCGCGGCCGCGGATCTCCGCCAGCACGTTGTGAGACATCGCCTCCGGCAGCGTCCGCGCCCCCATTTCCAGGCGGAGGCGGACGGTGACGCCCCGCGCCACCAGACGCGCGATCCACGCCGCGTCCTCCACCGTGATGGCGGCCGCCGGAATCGGGGGGACGCCCTCTGCGTAGTGGGTCGCCCCCGTGTGCGGCGTGGCCAGGGAGGTGGTGGCCAGGGAGCGCACCAGCGCCGCCACCGCCCCGAAGGCCGCTGCCCGCGATGGGCCTTCGGCTCGGTAGCGAGCCGCTTCGCCGTAGCCCCGCAGCGCCGGCTGCGTGCGCTCCATGGGCACGTCGAAGAGGACGATCTTCCCCGCCACCGCGGGACTCAGCTCGTCGAAGGACCGGACCACCGCCACCGGGGCTTCCACGCCGGACGTTCCCACCGAGCCCCCCAGCCCCAGCATGGGGAGTTCGCGCTGCTCCGGCGCGCGCATCTCCAGCCGCTCCGCGCCGCGTTCCCAGTGCGGCACCAGCACGTCTTCCCGCCACACCCGGTGCAGGCCGAAGCCCCGGAGCGTCTCTTCGGCCCAATTCACCGCCCGCTCCAGGGCAGGGGAGCCGGCCAGGCGCGGGCCGATGTCGTCCACCAGGCGGGTGAGGAGTTGGAGGGCGAAGGGATCGGCTCGCGCCGCCGCCTGGAGGGCCGGGAGGAGATCCACCCCCGGCGCCTCGAGGGGTGGCGCCGCGGCGGCGAGCGCCACGGTGAGAATGGCGAAGGCGGCGGGCGGGACGAGGCGAGGGCGGGCCACGGCGGCTAGCCTCGGGCGATCTGCTCGAGCTGCTGCACGTGGTTGCCGTCGTGCCCCGCCATGAGCTTCACCATCACCTCCACGCTCTCGACCCCGCGCTCCGGGTGCACGGCGGTGCGGGCCCACTGCTCCGGCTCGAGGGAGCGGAGGAGGCGCAGGTTCCACAGCCGCAGGGAGCGGAACAGTTCGAGGGCGAGCGAGGCGTCGAAACCCCGGTGGAGCTCCATCCACCGGTTCTCGTCGAAGGTCTGCACGCGGTGACCCTCTTGGCTCAGCACTTGGCGCAGACGGAAGGCGTAGGCGATCTCCGCCTCGGCCAGGTGGACGAGGATCTGCCGCGCCGTCCACTTCCCCTCGCCGTAGCTGCGGTCGAGCCCCTTCTCGCCCAGCTGCCAGAAGAGGTCCTCAAGGCGGGACGGCGTGGCCTCGAGGATCGAAAGCGGGTCGCGGTCCCCCACGAGGGCGAGGAGGCGCGCTGCGTAGTCGTCCATGGTGGTCCCTCCCAGCGGGTGCCAGCTTAGCAGCATCCCCTGATCCGGTCGGTGGGCGGGCGCACCAACGGCCACCCGTTCTCGTCTCGTAGAATCAACGCCATGGTGGCACTGGCGCTCTGCCTGATGCTAGCCGGGAACGTCCCCCAAGAGCCGGGCAGGGCCCCGACCATCGTGGCCATTCGCGTGATCCGCCACGACATCTTCGTGCTGGAAGATCCGGCCACTTCGTCCTGGCCCTACCGTCTCGCGGACAAGTTGCACGTCCTCTCCACCGAAGGGTTCATCCGCTCCATTCTGCTCTTCCGCGAAGGCGAACCGCTCGATCCGGCGAAGCTCGCGGAGAGCGAGCGCCTGCTTCGCGACACCGGGCTGCTGAACCCGGTGACGATCACCTCGCATCCGGTGCCGGGGGGCGTCGAGGTGGTGGTGGAAACGCACGACCAGTGGACTACCCGGCCGGGCCTGCGCTACGGCAAGATCGGCGACCGCACCAGCTACGGGCTGGCCCTTTCCGAGAGCAATTTTCTCGGCTGGGGGAAGCACCTGGAGCTGGACATCCGCCGCGACCCGGAGCGCCGTTCCTGGACCGCCATCTACCGGGACCCGCTCTTCCTCTCGACGCGCTGGCAGGTGAGCCTCGCCCACCAGGACGCCTCCGACGGCAAGACCGACGCGGTGTCTGTGGCCTACCCCTTCTTCTCGCTTGCCACACCCCTCGCGGGCGGCGCCAGTTGGCGGCATGCGAAGCTGGAAGAACACCTGTACGCGGGGGGCGAGCGGGCCGTCTCCGGTAGCGTGGAACTGCGCACCTATGGCCTCTGGGGTGGCCTGCGCGTGCCGCTGGCGGAGGACGCGGTGGATCGGCTCAGGGTGGGCCTGTTCGGCGAGGAGGCGCGCTACGGCGGGTGGGCCTGGGAAGGCGGGGGGGCGTTCGAGCCGCCCGCCAACCGCAAGCTGGTGGGGCTCGAGCTGGGGTGGCAGCGGGAAACGAATCGGTGGGTGGTGGTGCGTGGGCTGCGAGGGTGGGAACGGCAGGAGGACGTCCCCCTCGGCCCGAATTTTCAAGCCAACCTCGGTTTCTCGCTGCCGTCGCTGGGCGGCGATGCCAAGCGGACCCGGTTCTCGGGCTCCTTCTTCGTCGCGTCCTACGACGGAAGGGTGTTCCGCTGGGTCGGTCTCGACGCGTCGGGGCGTCTCGAAGAGTTCAACCCGCGCAACGTGGTCGCGCACGCCGAGGCCGGCATCAAGACCACCGGCAGCCATGGGCTGCTCGTCCGCGCCGCGGTAGATGTGGGGCACCGCCTGGACCGGGACCGCCAGCTCACCCTGGGGGCGGACACGGGGCTGCGGGGGTGGGACCCCGACACCTTCGACGGCACGTCCCGGGCGGTGGCCAACGTCGAGTGGCGGAGGCAGCTGGGCGGCGAGATCCTGCACGTGGGGGTCTTGGGACTCACCGCGTTTGCCGACGTGGGGAGGACGTGGGGGCCGAGGGTCGGGCCGGGGAGCGACGGCTGGCGCGCCGACGTGGGTGTCGGCCTACTGTTCGAGAGCACGCGCGCCTCGATCCTCCGCATGACGCGCCTCGAAGTGGGCTTCCCCGACGACGGCTCAGGCCCGGTCTACCTGCTGCTGTCCGGCTCGATCTTCTAGACCGACGAGGGGCGCGGGGACGAGGAGTGATTGACCACGCCGTGCACCCATCGGAAGCAGCGTCCCGGTTCGAGGCGGACGCACGCGTGCGACATTCGCGGGGTCGGGTATCGGGGAAGTCGGGCCCCAGACACGCAACCCTCTGTGTGCTAGGCGCGCGAGACGTACTCGCCGGAGCG
>JBBISY010000009.1:0-87670 GCA_037441065.1 Acidobacteriota bacterium
CGCCCTGGTCGCCAACAAGTACTACGTGGACGAAGCCTACGACGCCACGGTGGTGGCCGGAACCCTGGCGCTGAGCCGCGGTTCCTGGGAGTTCGACGCGCGAGTGGTGGACGGGGCCGTGAACGGCACCCGGCACGTGACGGTGGGCAGCTCGTTCCTGTCGGGGCTGTTCGACCTCAACGTGGTGGACGGGGCGGTGAACCTGGTGGCGAAGGCGTACGAGGTGGGAAGCCGCCTGTTGCGCCGGGTCCAGTGGGGCGTGGTGCAGGGGTACGCCCTGGTCATGGCAGTGGGGTTCGTGGTGATGGTGGCGGCCGCCCTGTGGCTGGGCCGCTGATTCCGAGGGGGATGCGATGGCGTTTGCTGCGAACTTGCTGAATATCATCTGCTACCTGCCGCTCGTGGGCGCCCTGGCGATCGTCTTCTTCCTGCGGCGCGACCAGACCAAGGCCATCAAGGCGGTGGCCACCGCGGTGGCGGGGCTCGATTTCCTGGTGTCGGTCCCTCTGTGGTTCCTGTACGAGCCCGACGGCCCGGCGTTCCAGTTCGTGTACCGCACCGACTGGATCCCCGCCATCGGTTCCTCCTACTACTTCGGCGTGGATGGGATCTCGGTGCTGCTCATCCTGCTTACCACGCTGTTGGGCTTCATCTCGGTGTACAGCTCCTTCACCGCCATCACCCATCGCGAGAAGGAGTACTACGTCTTCCTGCTGCTGCTGCAGACCGGGATGCTGGGCGTCTTCATGGCGCTCGATTTCGTGCTCTTCTACGTGTTCTGGGAAGTGATGCTGGTGCCCATGTACTTCCTCATCGGCGTCTGGGGCGGGCCCAGGAAGCTGTACGCGGCGATCAAGTTCTTCCTCTACACCCTGGTGGGCTCCGTGCTCATGCTGGTGGGTATCCTGGCCCTCTACTTCTACAACTCCACGGGCCTGGCCGCCATCGGGCTCCCCGGCCTGGGCAATCCGCCGACCTTCGACGTCACCCAGCTGTTCCAGGTCGCGCCGCAGATCCCCTTCCAGCTGCAGAAGTGGATCTTTCTGGCGTTCTTCGTGGGCTTCGCCATCAAGGTGCCCATGTTCCCGTTCCACACCTGGCTCCCCGACGCCCACGTGGAGGCGCCCACCGCCGGCTCGGTGATCCTGGCCGGGGTGCTGCTGAAGATGGGGACATACGGTTTCATCCGCTTCTCGCTGCCGCTGCTGCCGGAGGCAACGCGCTGGGCGGTGCCGTGGATGGTGGCCCTGGCCATCATCGGCATCATCTACGGGGCGCTCGTGGCGATGGCGCAGAAGGACATGAAGAAGCTGGTGGCCTACTCCTCGGTGTCGCACCTGGGCTTCGTGATGCTGGGGATGTTCGCGCTGAACCCGCACGGGCTGTCCGGGTCGGTGCTGCAGATGATCAACCACGGCTTGTCCACGGGCGGGCTGTTCTTGCTCGTGGGCATCATCTACGAGCGGCGGCACACGCGCATGATCGCGGATTACGGGGGTCTCGCCAAGGTCATGCCGATCTACGCCATGCTCTTCATGATCATCACCATGGCCTCCATCGGTCTGCCCACTCTCAACGGCTTTATCGGCGAGTTGACGATCCTCGTGGGGGCCTTTACCCGCTCCACCACCTGGGCGGTGCTCGCCGCCACCGGTATCGTGCTCGGCGCGGCCTACATGCTGTGGATGTACCAGCGGGCGTTCTTCGGCGAGATCACCCACGAGGAGAACAAGACGCTCAAGGACGCGAACCTGCGCGAGCAGTTGACGTTGATCCCCTTGATCGTGCTGTGCTTCTGGATCGGTCTCTACCCCAAGCCCTTCTTCAAGATCATGGCGCCCTCCATCGAACGGGTGGTGCGGGTGGTGGACCCGGACTACCTGGCCAAGCCGATGGCCCAGCTCCCGCCCGCGGGTTCGGGGAGTGCCCACGGCGAAGGGGGCCACGGCGAGCGGAACCACCCGACGCCGGCCCCCGCTGGCCACTGAGGAGACGGCCATGGGTAGAGACCTCTTCGCCCTGCTCCCCGAACTCCTGTTGGCCGGCCTCGGCATGGCGGTGCTGCTGGCCGGTCTCGGCAAGGGGGCGCGCCGGCACGGCCGGCTGGGTTTTCTGGCCGCGGGTGCGGTGGCGATCGCGGCCGCAGCGCTGGCCGTGGCGGCAGCGGGGACGGACGGCGGAGCGACGTACTTTTTCGGGATGTTCGCCCTGGACCGCTTTGCCGTGTTCTTCAAGGCGCTGTTCCTGCTCACGGCGCTGCTTTCGATTGCCCTCTCCCTGGCGTACCTGGAGGCTCACGACGTGCGGCCCGGCGAGTACCACTCGCTGGTGCTCTTCGCCACCCTCGGCATGATGGTGATGGCCTCCAGCGTGAACCTGGCCTCCATCTACGTGGGGCTGGAGCTGATGGCCCTGTCCACCTACGTGCTGGCCGGGTACTTCCGGCGCGAGGTGAAGTCGCACGAGGCGGCCACCAAGTACTTCGTCCTCGGGGCCCTCTCCTCCGGCGTGCTGCTCTACGGCCTGTCGCTCCTCTACGGCACGGTGGGCACCCTGGACCTGGGGGCCATGGCCGCGCGGCTGGCGGCTGGACCCGCCAGCACCGCCACCCTAGTGGGCGTGGCGCTCCTGGCCTGCGGGTTCCTCTTCAAGGTGGCCGCCGTGCCGTTCCACGTGTGGACGCCGGACGTGTACGAGGGCGCTCCCACGCCCATCACTGCCTTCATGTCCGTGGGGCCGAAGGCGGCAGCGTTCGCCATCTTCCTGCGGGTGTTCCTGGGCGGACTCGGCCCGCTGGCGCCCGATTGGCGGGTGTGGATCGCCGCGGCGGCGGCGCTCACCATGGTCTGGGGGAACGTGGCCGCCCTCACCCAGGACAACGTGAAGCGGATGCTGGCCTACTCCTCCATCGCCCACGCCGGCTACGCCCTGCTCGGCCTCGTCGCCGGCGGCGCGGCGGGGGTGCAGAGCGTGCTCTTCTACATGCTCGCCTACACCGTCACCAACCTAGGGGCCTTCGGTTTCGTGATCCTGCTCGAGTCGCGCGGTTACGCCGGCGAGTTGGTGAGCGACTACGCCGGCCTCGCCCGCAAGCACCCCCTGGCCGCCTTCGGCATGCTCCTGTTCCTGCTGTCGCTGGGGGGCATCCCGCCCACCGTCGGCTTCATGGGCAAACTGTACCTGTTCGCGGCGGCGGTGCAGGCGGGACACGTGTGGCTCGTGGTGGTGGCGGTGATCATGTCGGCGGTGTCGCTCTACTACTACTTCCGGATCGCCATGCAGATGTACCTGCGCGAGGGGGAGGGGGCGGAGCCCGCCGCGCTGGTGTCGGCGCCGTGGACCGAGCGGGCGATCGTGCTGTGTAGCCTGGCCGTGATCCTCGTGGGCGTGTACCCGGCGCCGGTGTTGGCCGCGGCCGAGATGACGGCGGGGGTGCTGGGGCTGCGGTGAGTGGCGAGCGGGAGAAGCGGGCGGCGGCGCTGCGCCGTATCGCCGATGCCTCTTCCATCGGCCTGGCCTTCCCCATTGCCATTGCCCTCGGCTACTTCTGGGGGAAGGGGATGGACGCCCTGCTGGGGACGTCACCGTGGTGCGCCTACATCTTTTCCGGCTTCGGGGTGATCGCCGGGTTCGTGAATGCCTTCCGCGTGGCGCTGCGTGTCGGCAAGGAGGAGGACGATGCCCGCGGCGGGAGCTGAGGGGGGGGCGGTGGCGCGCCGCGCGGCCCACTGGGGGATCGGTCTCGCGGGCACGGCTGGGGCGCTGCTCCTGCTGCTGGGCGAGCCGTGGGCGGCGCTGTTCTTGATCTTGCCGGCGGCTGTGGGTATCATCAACGCGTTTTGGCTGGAGGGCATCGTGGCCACGGTGCTCCAGCCGGAACGACCGAAGTTCACACGCCGGGCCCTGGGGGCGGTGGCCCTGCGAATTTTCTTGTGGGGGTTGCTCTTCGGCGTGTTGGTTCTGCTGCGGCGAGAAGTGGTGATTTGGGCGGTGGCGGCCGGCATCGGCTGCTACCTGGTGGCCCTGGCGGTGGCGGGAGTCGGGGAGCGGTCCTAGAAGGGGAGGGCTCGGTGCACCACGAAGTTTCGTTCCTGTTCCACCCGGTCAACGCGCTGTTGGCGATGCTCCTGGGGCCCCCTCCGGAGTGGTGGCAGAAGGCCATGGGGCTCCAGCAGGAGCCGGGTATCTGGTTGCCCGACCACGTGGTGATGGCGCTCCTGGTGGTGGTGCTGGTGGCGGTCCTGGTGACGGTGGCGCGGCGCCGCTATTCCCTGGACCGGCCCTCGACCTTGCAGCAGGTGCTGGAGCTGTTGGTGGGCGGCCTGCACAACATGTGCGAGGACGTGATCGGGCATGGGAGGGGACGCGCCTTCGTGCCGTTCATCGCCGCCCTCGCGTTCTTCATCTTCATCTCCAACATCTTTGGCTTGTTGTTCTTCTTGCAGCCCCCCACGGGCAATACCAGCACCACCTTCGCCCTGTCGCTGACCACGTTTCTGTTCTACAACACGGTGGCGGTGATGCGGCAGGGGGTCGTGGGGTGGCTCAAGCACATGGCCGGCCCGGTGTGGTGGCTGGCGCCGCTCATGATGCCGGTGGAGATCATCTCGCACCTGGCGCGCATCCTGTCGCTGGCGCTCCGTCTCTTCGGCAACATCTTCGGGGAGCACACCGCCACGGCCATTTTCTTCGCCATGGTGCCGTTCGCCGTGCCCTGGGCGATGATGGGCCTGGGGATCGTCGGGGCGACCATCCAGACGTTCATCTTCATCATGCTCACCGCGGTCTACCTCTCGGAGGCGGCGGCGGCGGAGCACTGACGAACGCTCACTAGGAGAGGGAGGAAGAGCCCATGAAGAAGCAGATGCTCGTCGTCATGTTGGGACTGGTGGTGCTGGCCCTGGCAGCGCCCGCGCTGGCCCAGGAACACGGGGCGGTGGCCGGAGGCGAGAACCCGATGCGGGACGTCGGCAAGTTCGCCGCTGCGGCCTTTGCCATTGGGTTCGCTGCGTTCGCCGGAGCGTTCGGCCAGGCGCGCGCGGTGGCGTCGGCCTGCACCAGTATGGGGCGCAACCCCGGAGCGGCGGGGCCCGTGCGCATCACCATGCTCCTGGGTCTGGCCTTCATCGAGTCGCTGGTGATCTACGCGCTCGTGATTGCCTTCATCATCCTGGGCAAGTAACCATTCCCGAGCGGCGCATCCGCCCGCCGCGGGCTGCGGCGGGCGGGTGGCCGCGTTCCTCCCGCCGCAGGGCCGGGGAGGGTGGCGAGCTGGCCGCCAGGCCGGCTCGCCGTTTCTTGCCCCCGGAGGCGGACGGGTGGCTTGCAGAGAGGGCAGGTCGGCACGCCCGCGGGCCCTGCCGCCGGGCGGGGTCTTGACAAAGCGTCTCAGCTTCATGTAGCATCTCGGACGTGGAGGTCGCCGTGGACGAGACGACCAGTTGGGACTTCCAAGCAGACCGGCTACCGTACCGGGAGCAGCTCTACAAGACCGCCCTGCGCTTGACGCGGAACGCCGAAGACGCCAACGACTTGGTACAAGAAACGTACCTCAAGGCGTTCCGCCACTACGGCAGCTTCGAGCCAGGGACCAACCTCAAGGCCTGGCTCTTCAAGATCCTCAAGAACACCTTCATCAACGAGTACCGCCGGCGCAAGCAGGCCCCGTCGCAGGTGGACTTTGCCGATCTCGAGGAGACCTTCGAGTCGCTGATCTCGACCCGCGATCGCGGTCCGGTCCGTACCCCCGAAGAGGAGCTGGCGGACGCCGATCTGGATGCCGAGGTGCGGCGGGCCATGGCGTCGCTGCCGCACAACTACAAGGTGGTCGTGCTGCTGGCCGATATCGAGGATTACTCCTACAAGGAGATCGCTGAGATCCTGGCGATTCCCGTGGGCACGGTGATGTCGCGGCTGTACCGCGGCCGGCGGCTCCTGGAGCGGGCGCTGCTGTCCTTCGGGATCCGTTACAACTACCTGCACGAAGCCCCGCGGCGGCTGCGCTCGGCCGACCTGAACGTGGACTCCATGCTGGCTGGGGAGGGCAGCGGGACGGCGAGCCCGCGAGCCAACTGACACGCCGAGGGCCTCCTGGCCGGCGGCGATCCGCCCCCGCGCCGCCGCTTCCCACGCTGCGCCGCGACGCGCTACGATGGCGCGAACGGAAGCTGCCCGTCGAGGGTGCAGCGGGGAGGTCCGAAGATGCCGGGAGAGCCACGAACGGTACGCGCGCCGCGCGGGAGCGTCCTGTCGTGCAAGGGCTGGGGCCAGGAAGCGGCCCTGCGCATGCTCATGAACAACCTGGACCCCGAGGTGGGGGAACGACCCCAGGAGCTGGTCGTGTACGGGGGCAGCGGGCGGGCGGCGCGCAACTGGGAGTGTTTCGACGCCATCGTCCGCTCTCTCCGGGAACTGGAGAACGACGAGACGCTGCTGGTGCAGTCCGGAAAGCCGGTGGGCGTCTTCACGACCCACCCCGACGCGCCGCGGGTGCTCATCGCCAACGCCAACCTGGTGCCGCACTGGGCCACGGCTGACGAGTTCCGGCGGCTGGAGGGGCTGGGGCTCACCATGTTCGGGCAGATGACGGCGGGCTCGTGGATCTACATCGGGACGCAGGGGATCCTGCAGGGTACCTACGAGTGCTTCGCGGCCGCCGCACGCCGCCACTTCGGCGGATCGTTGCGGGGACGGCTGGTGGTGACCGCCGGCCTCGGTGGCATGGGCGGCGCCCAGCCCCTGGCCGCCACCATGAACGAGGCTGCCTTCCTCGCCGCCGAGGTGGATGAGGCGCGGATCGACAAGCGGCTGGCCACGGGGTATCTGGACGAGAAGCACCACGACCTGGACCGGGCCATCGACCGGGCCCTCGAGCTCAAGGAGCGCGGCGAGGCGCGGTCGGTGGGGGTGGTCGCCAACGCCGCCGACCTCCTGGCCCGCCTGCTGGAGCGCGGCATCGTGCCCGACGTGCTCACCGACCAGACCTCGGCGCACGACGAGCTGCACGGCTACGTGCCCAACCGCATGCCCTACGCTGCCGCCCTCGAGCTGCGGCGGCACGACCCCCGCCGCTACACGGCCGAGGCGTACCGCACCATGGCCGAGCATATGCGCTCCATGCTGGAGCTCCAGCGCCGCGGCGCGGTGACCTTCGACTACGGCAACAACCTGCGCGGGCAGGCGCTCAAGGCGGGCGTAGAGAACGCCTTCGAGGTGATCGGTTTCGTCCCGCTCTACATCCGCCCCCTGTTCTGCGAGGGGAAGGGGCCGTTCCGCTGGGCGGTGCTGTCCGGAGACCCCAACGACCTGTACCGCACCGACCAGGCGATCCTCGACCTGTTCCCCGAGAACGAGGCGCTCTGTCGCTGGATCCGGGTGGCCCAGGAGCGGGTCCACTTCCAGGGGTTGCCGGCGCGCATCTGCTGGCTCGGGTATGGGGAACGCGCCAAGGCGGGCCTCGCCTTCAACGAGCTGGTGGCCTCCGGTCAGGTGTCCGCCCCCATCGTCATCGGCCGGGATCACCTGGATGCCGGTTCGGTGGCCTCCCCGAACCGCGAGACCGAGGGCATGCGCGACGGCTCCGACGCCATCGCCGACTGGCCGATCCTCAACGCCCTCTTGAACACGGCGGCCGGCGCCACCTGGGTGTCGTTCCACCACGGGGGTGGGGTAGGCATCGGCTACTCGCTCCATGCCGGCATGGTGGTGGTGGCGGACGGGAGCGAGGGGGCGGCGCGGCGCCTGGCCCGGGTGCTCACCACCGACCCCGGGACCGGCGTGGTGCGCCACGCCGATGCGGGGTACGAGGAGGCCATCCACTGCGCGAAGCGGCACGGCATCCGCATCCCGATGCTCTGACCCCCCGCCGCTGGCTGCCGGGGGCGCTGGGCGGCCTGGCTGCGGCGGCAGCGGCGGGGCCCTGGCCGGATCTCGCGGGCTCCATGCCGTGGCGGGCGCCGCTGGTGTGCCTGGGGCTGGCGCTGGCGTGGCGGACGTGGCCGCGCCTGGGGCGGCTTGCGGCGGTGCCGGTGCTGGCCGCTGCCCTCCTCGACCTGCTGGTGCCGGCGGCGCGCCCTCCCGCATCCGTGGCGAGGGCCATGTCGCGCAGCGTGTGCGGGGTGTCCCAATCCCTCGCCGCGGCCGCCGAGGGGGAGGAGCTGCGCCGGCTGTTCCTCGCGGAGGGGGGGGCCATCGACCCCGAAGCACCGTTCGCAGGCCTCGAACAGCTCGCCGCCTCGCTCCCCACCTTCCTGGACGGCCTCGTGCTCGTGGACGAGCGGGGGGAACCGGTGGCCTGGGTCGGGCGTACGGCGCGCCTCCCCCTGCGGCTGCGGCTGCTGGGCGAGCCCGCGGTGCTGGCGGAGCCGGGCGTGGAGGAGATCCGCATCTGGTGGCGGGTACCGGTGCTGGACCGCGGTCGGCAGCTGGGGGCGCTCCTGGCGTCGGCGGCCCTCGCCGAGGACGGGGCGAGGCGAGCGCTCGGCGTGTGGGCGGGGCGAGCCGCCGCCATCGTGCCGCTGCTGGAGGGGGGGGAGGCGGTGCGGGGGCCGGGCGGGCTGCGGGTGGTGGGGCTGGGGGTGGTACCGAGCGGGGCGGTGTGGTGGAGCACGCGCGGCCTGGCGGTGGCGGCCGTGCTCCTGCTCGCCGGGGCACTGACGGCGTTCCCCTGGCGGGGGATCGCCGCCGCGGCGGCGCTGGCGTGGCTGGTGGCGTTGGGGGGCGTGCCGCCCGCCTTCGGCGTGGTGCTCTGCCTGGGGGTGGCGGTGGGGCTCGTCGGGCGCCACGGGCGGTGGGTCCCCTGGGTGGCGGGGGGTGTGGCGGGGGGGGTGGCCTGCCTCCTGCCCTGGGCACTGGCCAGGCTCGCCGCGCCCATGCAGGTGGACTCGCTCCTCGCACCGGGGTTCGTGACGGTGGCGTTGGTGGGGTCGCTGGCGGCCCTCTGCAGCAGCGTCGAGGGCGGACCCTCGCACCTGGCGCTATGGGGGGTGCGCCTGGGGGGATGGGCCCTGGTCGCCCTCGGCTTCCTGCGCTCCGAGCCGGTGGCGCTGGCGGCGGGCGCGGCCTGCGTGGTGGGCGTGGGTACGCGGAAGCGCAGCGTCGCGGCGGGCAGTCTCCTCGCCGCGGCGATGCTCATGACCGCTTGGGACGCCATGCAGAGGGAGTCCCTCGCGGCTCGCACCGACGCCACGCTCGCCCTGCTTCGGAACGCCCAGCAGCCTGCGCGGGCTTTCCTCGCCTCCCTCCCCCAGAGCGGGCTGGCCGCTTTGGCTCGCTTTACCCCGCAGGAGAGTCTGGTGGTGCTGGGGCGGCACGCCGCCTGGTCCGGGCTGTCGCAGCGTCTGCCCGGGATGTGTCTCGTATTGCGTGACGAGTCCGGCGCGACCGTGACCGCCTGGGGGCCGCTGCCGCCCGCCGGCAGTCCGCTGCGGGTCCTGGCGGAGAAGGAGCTGGAGTCCGGCGGCTCGTTGGCGGTGGTGGCGCCAGCCCCGCCCCTGGACGGGCTGGAGAGCCTGACCGCCGGTGGCGTGGGGGCACCGGTCGCCGCCTTCGATCGTTCGGGGGCCCCCCGCGGCCGGGGCGCCACCTTCAGGCCGCTCCCGCCCGAGGTGGTGGGCCGCGCCTTGGCGGCGGGGCGAAGCTGGGTCGCGGTGGGCGTCGGCGAACGGGAATTCCTCGCCTACCTGCACGCCTGGGAGGACACCGTGCTGGCCGTGCCGTGGGTGCGGCCCCCGGCGGCGGAGCGCGCGCTCGTCCTGGCAGGTCTCGCCCTGTGGGGGGGGCTCCCCCTGGCCGCCTGGCGGGAGCGGGGCCGGGCCCGGGAGTGGTGGCGGGAGCGGCACACCTTCGTGGGGCGCACGCGCATCCTCACCGCCGCCACCACCCTGGTCCCGGTGGTGCTGCTGGGCCAGCTCCTCCCCGTCCAATGGTTGCGGCAGCACCAGCGGTGGCGGCTGGAGTTTGGTCGGGCGGTGGCGGCGCCGCTGGTCCAGTTGGGCTGGGAGCCCCGCGTGACGCGGCTCGCCCACGAGATCGGGGGGGCGGCCGGCCTGTACCGGGGCGGCCGGCTGGTGGTTTCCTCCCGCCCCGACCTGGTGGTCCGCGGCGGGATGCCGTCCATGCCGCCGCGAACCGCGTACGTGCGGGCGATTCGCGGGTGGGGCGAGCCAGTGGTGGAGGGGGAGGAGGCGCTGCAAGTGTTCGTGGCAGCCTCCGGAGAGCCGCAGCCCACCGTGTTGGGTGTGGTGGGTATCCCGGCCGCCGCGGTGCTGGGCGGCTCGTCCCCCCGCGAGTGGTTCGCGGTGACCGGCGTGCTGTCCCTGCTGGCGGCTCTGGTGGCCGCCGAGAAGCTGGGGCAGCGCCTGTCCACCCCGCTGCGCACGGTGGTCAGGGCCGCGGAACGGCTGGGGCGCGGCGAGCCGCTCGGGCACCTGCCGGTTGCCCGCGACGAGGACGTGGCGGCGCTGGGGCGGGCCTTCGCCACCATGGCCGAGACGGTGCGGCGGCGGGAGGAGGAGCTGCGTCGCGAGCGGAACCTCCTGGAGACGGTCCTCGATACCCTTTCGGCGGGGGTGGTGGTGGCCGCGCCGAGCGGCGAGGTGGAACTGGCCAACCCGTCGGCGCGCAAGCTCCTCGATGGCGGCCACGGTCTCGACGCGCTGGCCGGACGGTTCGGCGGGGCGGTGAAGGAGCTGTTCGCCGCCGGTACGGGGGGAACCCCCGGAGAGCTGATGGTGCACCCGCCGCACCAGCCGGAGAGCGTCTGGCGGGTCACCGTGAGGCCGCTGCGCCGCCCCAGCGGGAGGGTCCTAGTGGTTCTGGAGGACCTCTCGGAGTTCGCCCGGGCCGAGCGCCTGGCGTCCCTGGCGGAGCTGGCGCGCATCGTGGCCCACGAGGTGAAGAACCCGCTCACCCCCATCCGGCTCTGGGCCGAAGAACTGAAGGAGACGCTCGAGCGGGATCCCCAAGCGGTGGTGGAGACGGCGCGACTGGCCACGGAGCAGATCCTGGAGCGCGTGGAGCACCTGCGGGAGGTGACGCAGGGGTTCTCGAACCTGGTGGCGCTGGAGCGCTGGACCCCGCAGCGGGTGAACCTGGGGGACCTGGCCCGGCAGGTGGCGGGAGAGTACGGGGTGCTGAGCCAGCGTGGCGTGGTGCTCTTGGTGGATGCCACCAGCGACGCGGAGGTGGTGGCGGACCCCGAGTGGCTGCGACGCGCGCTGCGCCACCTGCTGGAGAACAGTGCCCGGGCGCTGGCGGGGCGGGGAGGCACGATCCTCCTCCAGGTGCAGGAAGGACCGGGGCGGGTGGTGCTCGCGGTGCGGGACACGGGGGGCGGCGTGGCGGAGGAGCACCTGCCGCGTCTCTTCGAGCCGTTCTTCTCCACCACCAGCGACGGCAGCGGCCTGGGCCTGGCCGTGGTGCGTCGCGTGGCGGAGCGGGCCGGCGGCACGGTGGAGGCCCGCAACGTGGGAGGCGGGCTGGAGGTGCGCCTCGTGTTCCCCCACCCCGATGCGCGGGGAACTCCGCCCGGGGAGGGGGGGTGAGGCGCTCGCCCTCCTCGGCGCCCTTTGCTAGCATTGGCACGATGAGGGCAAGGCGCTGGGGGTGGGTGATCGCGGCGGCGGCGGTGCTGGCGGGCGGCGCCGGAGCGGCTCCGCTGCAGCACCGCGTGTGGGTGCTGGACCCTGCCCTGGGGGCGCAGGAGGTGGCCGAACTGCGGCGGGTGGGGGTGGACGGCGCGGTGGTTCCCGTCGGTTCGGTGGAGGTGGCGCCGGGTTCCGCCCGCCTCACGGTGGGCAAGCTGCCGGAGCTGGGCAGTCTCGAGGGGTGGAGCGTGGTCCCCCTCCTGTGGGCGAGCGGTCGCGGCGAGGCGGCGGGCGATGCGGAGGCGTTTCTCCAGCAGTTTTCCGTGGTGGCCCGCAACTTCACCCGGGGCGGCGTGGTGTTCGCGGTCCGGGAGCCCTGGCCGGGTCTGCCGCGCTTTGCCGCGGCGGTGGCCAAGCGCCTCGGCGCGCCGGTGGAGGTGGCCATGTCGGCCACGGCCCTCGCCCAGCTGGGGAACGCGCCGCTGTGGCCGGGGGCGGTGCTCGTGGCCGTGGCCTTCGGCAACCCCGAGGCGCTGGGCTTCGCGCCTTCGACGATTCACGACGACCTCCAGGCCCTGCAGGCCGTGGAGGACCTGGGGCTCCCCTTCCGGGTGGCGCTGGTCGTCCAGCCCACGGTGCACCCGGCGGGGGCGGGTGGGGAAGCGTTGGCGGCGCTGGCGAAGGGGACGGTGGCGGACTATCGTCCGAGCCAGCGCGGCGACAGCTTCCTGCTGCGGCAGCCGCTCTCCTGGGGGGGGGTGCTCCTCCCCCGCGGCGCCACCGTCGAACTCTCCCTCGTGGATGCCAACCGCTACCACCGGGACCTGGGCCTGGTGCTCCGCACGGTGCGTAACCGCCTCGTGGGTTGGGACACGGCGGGCGTGCCCCCGCGCGCCCCCGCCCTGGGGATGAGCCTGGAGGCGCTGGCGGACTACCTCTCCGGCAACCCCCCCGAACCGGCGCCGTCGCTCGCCGTGGAGTGGCCCACCCCTACGCGGCTGCGGGTGGCGGTGACGAACGACTCCCCCCACGCCAGCGCCGCGGCCACCGGCGGCAACTGGATCGAGCTAGGATTCCCCGAGGGGGTCGTCGCTGACGTGGAGCTCGGCGAATTTCGGGGCCTGGAGTACGGCCAGCTGGTGGGCGGTCAGTTCCGCAAGGTACCTTCCGGAGAGGCGTCGGCGCTGCGGCTGTTCGTGAACTTCTTCGCCCCCCTGGGGCAGGTGGGCGGCGCCGAGGTGCGCTTCGTGCAGCGGCCCAGGGAGCTCTCCGGGCGCTGGGGCGCGAGGCTCTCGGACGGCAGCGACGTCAGTGGACCGGTGCAGCCTCTGGCACTTCCCGGCCGACGATAGCGAGGAGGAGTTCGGCCGCGAGGCGGACGCTGGTGAGCCGCAGCCCGTCGGCGGTGAGGGTGGCGAATACCCAGGGCGGCTCCACGCTCAGATCGCTGCAGGCGACCTGGAGGGAACCCACCGCCTCCGAGGGGTGGGGTGCTTCGTTGCGGCGGGCGAGCCGCAGCACCCCATCCTCGCGGAGCAGCGCCCGCAGCCGGTCGGGGTGGGGCACCTCCCGCAGACGCACCCCCACGGCGGCCAGGTGCCCGTGGAAGATGCCGGCTTCGAGGGGGCGCAACCGCACCGCCACACCGGGAAACGCGCCAGCGAGCTGCTGCTCCAGCTCCGCCCGCAACGCGTCGCCGCTGGGGGCCAAATCGAAGGCCAGCACCGAGGGGAGCACGGCGGGGCGCGCCGGCTGCCGCCCGGAGAGGCGGGCAATGCCCTGCCCGGCCAGCTCCTCCACCCCCCCCTCCCCGTAGGCGGAGGCGGGTCGGATGGTGGTGGCGTGCAGCTCCTCCGGTCCGAGCGAAGCCACCGCCCGCAGGAAGAACGCGGCCCCCACCAGGGAGGGGTCCAGCAGCCGCACCCAGCGGGCATGCGGCGGGGGTGGCGCGTCGAAGAGCACGACGCTCTCGGCCGGGGCGAGGCCCCGGGCGGTGAGGTCCAGGAGCGTCACCGCCGGGTTGCGCCGCAGCCAATCCAGCAGCCGGGTCGCCACGCGCCCGGGCGGCTGCTGCGTGGCCACCACCACGCGGCTGCCCTCCAGTTCCCCGAGATCCCCCAGCGGCGCCACCAGCGACGCCTCTCCGGCCACCTCGGCGATGAGGTGCTCGTCGCTCTCGCCGGTGTGGAAGAAGTTACGCCGCCAGTGCGGGGCGCAGGCCGCGAGGTGCTCCAGCAACTCCCGCGCCAGGAGCGAGGTGGGGTCAAGGACCGTCAGCATGGGTAGGCGAGGGCTCGCCATCGGCACCTTCCGCTGCGGCGGCGGCCGGCGACGGCTGCGCGCGCCGCCGGCGCAGCACCAGCTCCACGGGACCGGACAGCAGGTAGGTGGCGCACAGGACCGCCATGATCGGCACCGGCGACACGGCAACCACGGCAATCGCCACGGCGAAGACGAAAAAGGCGGTGGCCGGCCACCGTCTCCGCAGGTTGAAGTCCTTGTAGGAGCGGTAGGGGATTTTCGACACCATCAGCAGCGACACGAGCAGCACGAAGGCGCAGGCGGCCAGGCTTACCAGCGGCCTGCCGAGCGGCAGGGCAGGCTGCAGCAGCACGAGCACCGCCAGAGCACCGGCACCGGCCGGGATGGGGAGGCCGGTGAAGTGCTCGCGGTCGCTGGTGGCCACGGTGACGTTGAAGCGCGCCAGGCGTACCGAGCCGGCCACCAGGAAGAGGAACGCCACCGCCCACCCACCCCGCCCCAGGTTCCACAGCCCCCACTGGTAGACGAGGACGGCGGGGGCGATGCCGAAGGAGATCACGTCGGCCAGGGAGTCGTACTCCTTGCCGAACTCCGACGTGGCGCGGGTGAGGCGGGCGATCCTCCCGTCCAGCCCGTCCAGCACGCCGGCGAGGATGAGCAGCCAGGCGCCGAGGGTGAGCCGCCCGTGGATGGCGTGGACCACCGCGGCAAAGCCGCACAGCATGTTGCCCACGGTGAAGAGGGAGGGGATGAGGTAGATACCCCACTGCAGCGACTCGCGGGCGGAACGCCGCGGCCTCCGGCTGCGCCGGCGCATCAGCGCTTCTCCGGTTCGGCGAGGCGGGCCACGACGGTGAGCCCGGCGCGCGTGCGCTCCCCCGGGGCCACCACGACGCGCGCCGAAGGCGGCAGGAAGAGATCCACGCGCGAACCGAACTTGATGAGGCCGACCCGTTGCCCCCGCGCCACCGCCTGGCCGGTTCGCAGGTCGCACACCACCCGCCGGGCCAGCGCGCCGGCAATCTGCTTGTACGCCACCGTCACCGCCTCACCCTCCAGCACCACGAAGCTGTGCTCGTTGAGCTCGGAGGCCTTGTCTCGGAAGGCGGGGAACTTGCGCCCCGCCACCAGTCGCACCTCCCGCACGGTGCCGGCGATGGGGGCGCGGTTTACGTGCACGTCGGCGGGGGACATGAAGATGGAGAGCTGCGTGGCAAGCCCCAGGGGAGCCACCGACGCCGGGGCGGCAGCGACGCGCACCACCCGTCCATCGGCCGGCGACAGGATCGCGTCGGGCGGGGCGTGGCTGCTGCGCTGGGGGTCGCGGAAGAAGGAGAGACAGGCGAGCGCCACGAGGAGGAGGAAGCCGGCTGCCGTGTGGTAGCCGAAAAGAAACAGGAGCGCCCCACCGAGGGCGGGAACGAGGATGAACGGGTACCCTTCCGCCGCGACGGGAAGCATCGCCTCAGACGTGGAAGGAGCGAAGCAACGCCTCCATCTGATCCTTCAGGCGGAGCTTTTCTTTCTTGAGGCGTTTCTCTTCCTGCTCCTCCTCGGCGGTCAGCCAGCCCTTGCGCGCCAGCTCGCCCAGGCGTCGATCCCGGGCCTGGTGTTCCTCCAGGAGCCGGCGGTACTCGGGATCCTGCTGGGCAAGCTCCTCGCGGCGCCTCTGGACTGAACTCATGTGCACCTCCCGGGGAAAGCCGCGGACACCCGCATCACGGTCAATGCTACCACAGGGGTGGCCACCCCGGCCGCCGCGGGGTCCGGGCCGCTACAATCGCAGCGGTGGAGGAACTGCGCTTCGCCTGCGACGCCATGCTGGGTCGCCTCGCCCGGTGGCTGCGGCTCGCCGGTTTCGACACCCGCTTCGACCCGGCGGCCACGGACCGGGAGCTGGCCGCCGCGTCCCGGGCCGAGGGGCGCTGGCTGCTCACCCGCGACCGGCGGCTCGCCAGTCTCGCGGGGCCGCGGGTGATCCTGCTGCGGGCGGGGAGGTGGCCCGAGCAGCTCGCCGAGCTCGTCACCCGGCTGCCGCTGGCGGCGCGCCGGGAACGGTGGCTGTCGCGCTGTCCCCGCTGCAACACCCTGCTGCGCGAGGCGCCGCGCGAGGCGGTGTCGCTGCGGGTTCCCCCCTTCGTGGCCGCCCACGCCGCCGCCTTTCGGGAGTGTCCGGGTTGCGGCCAGGTCTTCTGGGCAGGGAGCCACGTGCCCCGGATCCACCAGCGGCTGGCGGCCCTGCTGCCCCCTGCCGGGCCTTCAGGGCGCCGTCAGGAGCACGGCGACCGCTGAGCCGCCGCCGGCGAGACCCGCCACCAGCGCGGTGGCCGGGCGCTTGGCCGGCAGGTGGAAACCCCGCGAAGCGAGGTGGGGGGGGAGGGGCCAGCGGGGGCGGGCGTGGCCGGCGAGCACCAGCGTCGCCACCAGGGCCCGGAGGGCGGAGGCGAGGGCCCCGTCCCCCATCCGCTCGGTGACGGAGATGGCGGCGGGGTGAGGCGCCGCGAACAACCCCTCCACCAGGGCAGCTTCCAGCCGGTCGAGAGCGGGCAGGCCGTTGGCCAGGCTTACGTACAGCTCCACCTCCCCGGCGGCGACCCCTGCGGTGTCGAGGGCTTTGCGGCAGGCTGCCTCCAGCGCGCCGGCGGTGGTCGGGTAGGTGTGGGTTGGGGTAGGGGAGCCAGCGCTGCCCCAGCCTGCGAGCCACGCCAGCGGAGGCGGCGTGGGTTCGGCGGCGACCACCAGGGTGGCGGCGCCCTCGGCGAGGATCATGCCGGGGGTGCCGGGCCGGCGCAGCGCCCGCAGCCGATCGTAGCTTTCGGCGTTGAGCCACTGGGCCTCGTCCACGCCGCAGGCCAGGAGGGCGTCGGCCCGGCGGTGGGCGAGGATGCGGGCCGCCTCCGAGAGGGTGCGCAAGCCGCCCACCTGCTTCTCGAAGAAGGTGAGGTTCGGGCCCCCGAGTTTCTCGAGGATGGCGAACTGGCTGGCCGCGGCGTTGGCCACGGTGGAGGGGAACTGGGCGGGGGGCGCCTCCCCGGGCCCGGCGAGAAAGAGGGCCGAGAGGACCTCCACTAGCGCCTGCGTGCCGGCGTTCCAGGTGGCGGCGCACACCCCCACCCGCTCGCTCGGCCAGGGGAGCGGCGTGCCCAGCGATGCCAGCGCCTCGCGAGCCGCCACGGTCAAGAGACCCGCGGCGCGGTCCAGGCGCCGGGCCACCAGCGGCGGAATGTGGTTCTTGGCCGCGAAGTTGGGGGGGCGGGCGACCGGCAGATGGCGGCTCGCCCCGTCCTCGAAGCCGAGTTGCGGCTGCCAGTCGGCGTCCTCCAGCGCGGCCACGAGCGCGGGGATGCCCACGCCGGCCGGGGTGACGGCGCCTGCCGCGGCGATCGGCCACCGCCCCCTCACGGCACCGCCCCGATCACGACCGCGGCGGAGTTGCCGCCGAAGGCAAAGGAGCAGGAGAGGGCATGGCGAACCGTGGCGAGCCGGGCCACCCCCGGCACGGCATCGATGGGGCAGGCGGGGTCCGCTTCGGCAAACCCCACCGTGGGCGGGACCGCCTGCCGCGCCACCGCGAGCACCGTGAGCGCCGCTTCGACGCCGCCGGCGGCGCACAGGCAGTGGCCCAGGGCCCCTTTGACCGAGGACACCGGGACCGCCGCCAGCCGTTCCCCGAACACGCGCCGATAGGCGGCGCACTCGGCGGCATCGTTCTGCTCGGTGGCGGTACCGTGGGCGTTGATGTAGTCGATGGCCTCCGGGGCCACGCCGGCGTCGGCGAGGGCGCTGCGCAGCGTCCGTTCCCAGGCTGCTCCCGAGGGCTCCGGCTGGGTCATGTGGAAGGCGTCGTTGGTCATCCCCAAGCCGCGGAGCACCGCCAGCGGGCGCGCGCGGCGCGCCGCGGCGTGCCCGCTGTCCTCGATCACCAGCACGCCGGCCCCCTCGCCGATGTTGAGCCCGCGACGGCGCCGGTCGAAGGGTTTGCAGGGCTCGGGATCGGTGGCACGCAGCGAGTTGAAGCCGGCGTAGGTCAAGCGGCAGAGGGCGTCGCTGCCGCCGGCCAGCGCGATGGCGACCTCCCCCTCTCGCACCATCTCGGCAGCCAGACCCACGGCGATGGTGGAGGAGGAGCAGGCCGTGGTCACGGTGAGGCGGGGACCGCGCACGCCGAAGATCTCGGCGACGCGGTCGGTGGGGCCGTCCTGCGGCACTTCCAGGAACTCGCGCAAGCCTCGCACGCGGCGCCCATGGAGGAGACGTCGCCGGGCGTAATCCTCCGCTTCGAACAGCCCCGCCGCCCCGCCCGAGAGGACGAGCGCCGCCTCGGCGACGGCCTCGCTGCCCAGCAGGCCGGCGTCGGCCAGGGCCTCGGTGGTGGCGGCGACGGCAAAGCGGCTGGCGCGGGACATGGTGCGGAGCAGGTGGGGCGGCAGCGGGGGCAGGGAGAGTGCGGCGGCGTTCACCTCCGCGGCGATGGAGGTGCGGTAGGCGCGGGTGTCGAAGAGCGACACCGGTCCGATGCCGCTCTCCCCGGCGCAGAGTCGTCGCCACGTTGTGTCCCGATCCGTGCCCAGCGCCGTGACAAGTCCGACGCCGGTGACCCACGCGTCGCCCATGCGCGGGCAGTATAGCGGCAACCCCCGCCGCAGGCCACCGCTTCCGCGGTGCGCTCGAGGACGCGCCATTGACGCGGCCGGCTCGAGCCGATACCCTCAGACACCGGTTACCGGGGAAAGGAGAGAGCCCAATGTTCAAAGAATTCAAGGAGTTCGCCCTTCGCGGCAACGTCCTCGACATGGCGGTGGGCATCATTATTGGCGCCGCCTTCGGGCGGATCGTCAGCTCGTTCGTGAACGACCTGCTGCTGCCGCCGCTGTCGCTGCTGACGGGAAAGGTGGATTTTTCCAACCTCTTCATCACCCTTTCCGGGGAGAGGGCCGCCTCGCTCGCCGCGGCCCGCAGCGCCGGGGCGGTAACGCTGAACTACGGCCTGTTCGTCACCGCGGTGGTGGACTTCCTGCTGGTGGCCCTGGCCGTCTTCCTGCTGGTCAAGCAGGTAAACCGGTGGACGCCGAAGCCGGCGCCCGCCCCCGCGCCCACCTCTCGCGAGTGCCCCTACTGCCTCATGACCATTCCCGCCGGTGCCTCGCGGTGCCCGCACTGCACCTCGCAGCTGGCGGGCTGAGGCCGGCCGGGGAGGCGACGGGGTTGGCGAGTCGCGCCGCGGCGGCAAGTACTCGGGGAGCGGCGAGGCGTGTCAACCTGGCTCGGGGGTGGCCGTCTTTCCGTGCCATGGGGATGCTCCCACCGCGGAGAACGGGGGGCCGTGGGATCGGGGCGACGGCACGTCCCCGGTGGTGCACCGCTCGCCGGCGACGGCTTGCCGCGGCGTTGGCCGTGGCCCTGGCGACGGCACTCGGCGCCTGGGGGCGGGGCGGCGAAGCGCAGACGCGGGTGGAACGCAACGTGGTCTACGCGGTGGTGAACGGGGTGTCGCTGGCGCTGGACCTCTACTTCCCCGACCGGGGCACGCCCCCCCTCCCCGTGGCCATGTACGTGCACGGCGGGGCCTGGGTGAAG
This sequence comes from Acidobacteriota bacterium, assembly GCA_037441065.1. Taxonomy (GTDB): domain Bacteria; phylum Acidobacteriota; class Thermoanaerobaculia; order Thermoanaerobaculales; family Thermoanaerobaculaceae; genus JACADV01. Next base: position 19,425 of record JBBISY010000009.1, read on the forward strand.
GGGGACAAGGCGGAGGGGGCCGGGCTCACCGATTTGCCGGAACTGCTCGCCCGGGGGTATCTGGTGGCGTCGGTGAACTACCGGCTGGCTCCGGCTGCCAGGTGGCCGGCGCAGATCGAAGACGTCAAGGCGGCGGTGCGGTTCCTGCGCGCCGAGGCCGCGCGCTTCGGGGCGGACCCCGAGCGGATCGGGGCGTGGGGTTCCAGCGCCGGGGGACACCTGGTGGCGATGCTGGGTGTTGCCGATCCCTCGGCGGGCTTCGACAGCTCCGGGGGGAACACCGGCCTGTCGAGCCGGGTGCGGGCGGTGGCGGATCTTTTCGGGCCGACGGACCTCTCGCAACCCCCGCTCGCCGCCAGCGCGGCGGTGCTGGCGCTCCTGGGCCCGGCACCCACCGCGGCGGCGCTCGCCGCCGCGAGCCCCGTCACCTACGTGACCCCCGACGATCCGCCCTTCCTCATCCTGCACGGGGACCAGGACCCGGTGGTGCCGCTCTCCCAGTCGCTGATCCTCCACGAGGCGCTGCTGGCGGCCGGGGTACCCTCCACGCTGGTGGTGGTGCGGAACGCAGGGCACGGGTTTCAGCCCGTGGGCGGCGAGATCCAGCCCAGCCGGCAGGAACTGTCGCGCATGATCGCCGACTTTTTCGACGGCACGGTGAAGCCGGCGTCGCCCCGCGGCACGTTGCGCCGCCGCCTCGACCGGCGGCCGTGAAGGCCGGGGGGACCGCGTTGAGGTCGGATTGGCTGGACGTGACGCAACCGCTCGGGCCGGAGACGGTGGTCTGGCCGGGAGACCCCCCGGTGGTCCTGGAGCGGTTCTCTGACCAGCGCCGCGGCGACCCGTGGACGGCGAGCCGCCTGGCCGCGAGCGTCCACGCGGGCACCCACGTGGATGCTCCCCGTCACTACTTTCCGAACGGCGGCGGCGTCGAGACCATGCCGCTTGTGGTGTGCGTGGGCCGGGCGCGGGTGCTCCACATCACCGCCCCTCCTCCCTGGCCGGCGGCGGCGTTTGCGGGGCGGCGGATCGGCAGGGGGCAGCGGCTGCTCCTGCGCACGGGTGCAGGCGGCGGCTCCCCGCCCCCGGTAGCCGGCGCTCTCTCCCTGGAGGCGGCCGAGTTGCTGGCCGCTCGCGGCATTGCGCTGGTGGGCGTCGACGGTCCCTCCATCGGGCCGCCGGGAGCGGCGGGGGACGACGTCCACCGCGTGCTCCTGGGTGCCGGCGTCTGGATCGTGGAGGGGCTCGACCTGGCGCGCGTACCGGCGGGAGCCTGCGACTTGGTGTGCGCTCCGCTGCGCCTGCCGGGCGCCGACGGCGCCCCGGCCCGGGTGCTGGTGCGGCCGCGCGCCGCCCCCAGAGCGCGGTGAGGGCGCCGGCGCTCCCGGTGCGCCGCCCTCACCCCCGCTGGAGGAGACCCGCCACCACCGCGCCCCAGGCGGCTGCCAGGTTGGCGGGGTGGTAGCCCCCGCCCCCCAGCGCCAGGAGGCGACCGGCGCAGTGGCGGTCCGCGAACCGGCACAGCGAGGCGGTGGCGAGGGCGTGGCAGGACGGGGAGTAGGCCAGGTGGGTGAGGGGGTCGCCGGCCAGCCCGTCGGCGCCGCACTGGAAGATCACGAACTCGGGCGGAAACGCCTCCAGGTGCGCCTCCACCTGCGCCCAGGCGGCCTGGAAGGCGTCATCTCCCGCCCCGGGGGGGAGGGGGAGGTTGCGCTTGGTCCCGGCAGCGGGTCCCCGGCCTCGGTCCTGGGCGGAGCCGGTCCCGGGGAAGAGGAAACGCCCGTCCTCGTGGATGTCGGCGACGATCACACCCGGGTCGTCCTCGAAGGCGAAGTACACGCCGTCGCCGTGGTGGGCGTCGATGTCCACATAGGCGATGCGCGCGAGCCCCCAGCGCTGCCGCAAGGCCTGGATGGCGAGGCAGCAGTCGTTGAAGACGCAAAACCCGCTGGCCGCCGCGCGGTGGGCGTGGTGAAGGCCGGCCACGGGCACGAAGGCGCGCTCCACGCGACCCGCCATGATGGCCTCCAGCGCCGCCAGCGTTGAGCCTGCCACCGTCGCGGCGGCTTCGTAAACACCCGGGAAAACCGGCGTGTCGCCGGCGTCCAGGAAGCCGGTGCCGCGGCGGGAAGCCTCCATCACGAAGTCCACGTAGGAGGGGTCGTGGAACAGCTCGAGGTCGGCGCGCGACGCCGTGGCCGCGGGCAGCGCCACCACCCGCTGGCGCAGGCCGGCCCGCTCGAGCCCCTCCTCGAAGACGCGCAAGCGTTGCGGGCCGAAGGGGTGGCCGTGGGGGAAACCGTATTGCCCCAGCGACTCGCTCAACACGACGCCCACGGTGGCTTGGGGCACGTTGCCTCCTCCGCCGGCAGCCCGCGCGGGGAGGGCGTGTGCCCTCGCAGCGGCTGCCGGGCGCTGTCGGCAGGGTAAACTCGAAGGCGGCGGCTGTCACTGGCGGGTGGGTGAGGGGGCGGGGGTGGGGATGGCCGGGTTGGCTGGCAGCTTCGCCAAAGGGGGTCTTCCATGCGCATCTTCATCACCGGGGCCACCGGATACATCGGTCAGGCCGTGGCTGCGGCGCTGGCCCGCGCGGGCCACCAGGTGGCGGGGCTCGTGCGCTCCGAAGAGAAGGCGTCGCAACTGGAGGCTTTGGAGGTGACGCCGGTGTTCGGCTCGCTGGCCGACCCGGAGAGCTACCGGCGGGTGGCCGCGGCGTGCGAGGTGCTGGTGCACTGCGCGGCCGAGCTCTCGGTGCGGCAGTGGGAGCTGGACCGCAGGACGGTGGAGGGGCTTTGCGAGATGGCGAGGGCGGCGAGGAAGCCGCGGCTTTTCGTGTACACCTCGGGGGTGTGGGTGTACGGCGACACGGGGGGCGCGCTGGTGGACGAGACGAGCCAGCTGGATCCGCCGCCGTTGGTGGCGGCGCGGGTGGCGATCGAAGACATGGTGTTGGCGGCCAACAGTGGCAGGGTGCACACCACCGTGCTGCGCCCCGGCTGCGTGTACGGCGGGCGCGGTGGGCTCACCGCCGCCTGGTTCGATTCGGCGCTGCGGGAGGGGGCTGCCCGCATCGTGGGCGACGGCTCGTGCCGCTGGGCGATGGTGCACGTGGAGGACCTGGCGGAGGCGTACCTGCGGGCCATCGAGTGGCCCACCGGCGGCGAGGTGTTCAACGTCACCGACCGCAGCCGCTTCACGGTCCGGGAGTGCGCCGAGGCGGCGAGTCGGGCTGCGGGTGGGGCGGGGCGGGTCGTCGCCACCCCCCTGGAGGAGGCGCGGCAGAGCCTGGGGGGGTTGGCGGACTGCCTCGCCCTCGACCAGCACGTGGATGCGCGCAAGGCGGTGCGGATGCTGGGGTGGCAGCCGCGGCACGGGGGGTTTGTGGACGGGGCGGAAACGTACTTCCGCGCGTGGAAGGCGCTGGTCGGCCGGGGCTAGTGGCCGGTCGCCGCGAGCGCGAGGGGCTTGTCAGGGGTCGTTGCGGAGGGTCTATGTCGCTGCCGAAGACGATGCGGGCCATGGTGCTGGAGCGGCCGGGTTCCCCCCTCGCCCGGCGCGAACTGCCCGTGCCCCAGCCCCGCCAGGGGCAGCTCCTGGTGCAGGTGGAGGCCTGCGGCGTCTGCCGCACCGATCTCCACGTGGTGGACGGCGAACTCGAACGGCCGCGCCTGCCGCTGGTGCCCGGGCACGAGATCGTGGGGCGGGTGGCGGGGGTGGGCGACGGGGTGGAGGGGTGGCGCGAGGGCGAGCGGGTGGGTGTGCCGTGGCTCGCCGCCACCTGCGGGCGGTGCCGTTTCTGCCGGGAGGGGCGCGAGAACCTCTGCGACGAGCCCGAGTTCACCGGCTACACGGTGGACGGGGGGTACGCCGAGTACACGGTGGCCGACCAGCGCTACTGCTTCAAGCTGCCGGGCGAGATGGCGGCGGTGGAAGCCGCGCCGCTCTTGTGCGCGGGCTTGATCGGCTACCGCTCGTACCGCATGGCGGGGGAGTTTTCGGCGTTGGGGATCTACGGTTTCGGGGGCGCGGCCCACATCGTCACTCAGATCGCCGTGCGCCAGGGCAAGCGTCTCTTTGCCTTCACCAAACCTGGCGACGAGCCGGGCCAGCGGTTCGCCCGGTCCCTGGGGTGCGTGTGGGCCGGGGGCTCCGACGAGCTGCCGCCGGAGCCCCTGGACGCGGCCATCATCTTTGCCCCGGTGGGGCCGCTGGTGGTGGCGGCCCTGCGCGCGGTGCGGAAAGGCGGCACGGTGGTGTGCGGCGGGATCCACATGTCGGAGATCCCCGCCTTCCCGTACTCGCTCCTCTGGGGCGAGCGGGTGATCCGCTCCGTGGCCAACCTCACCCGTCAGGACGGCATCGATCTGCTGGCCCTGGCCATGGCCATCCCCGTGCGCACCGAGGTGCAGCCGTTCCCCCTCGAAGAGGCCAACGCGGCGCTGGCGGCGCTGCGGAGCGGCCGCATCGTGGGCGCCGCCGTCCTCGTCATCTGAGCACAGCGGCGCCCGCCCCGGGTGCCGGCGAACGCCGCACCGCGTCGCTCCCCGCGGTTCCCCGGTCAGTCGGAGGAGGCGAACAGGTAGGCCGCCTCCACCAGGCGAGCGGGTTCGCCGGCCCGGCACACGGCGAAGCGGCGCCCGCGGTAGGTGGCGGCGGCGCCCACCTCCCCCTTCAGGTTGAGGGCGTACAGGGAAAGCCCGTTCTTCGGCCGGCCCTTGGCGTCCAGCAGGAAGGGCCGCTTCGAGTTGCGGACCACGCGCCGCAGCGTCTCCAGGCAGGCCTCGGTAGGGCTGGCGCCGTGGCGCATGTACTCCACCACGGTGTGGGCGCCGGCGGCGAGGATGCAGCTCTCGCCGTGGCCGGTGGCGCCAGCGGAGCCCACCTCGCCGTCGCAGTAGAGGCCGCAGCCGACCAAGGGGGAGTCGCCGACTCGTCCCGGCAGCTTGAAGTAGAGCCCCGAGGTGGAGGTGCAGCACCCCACCCGGCCTGCCGCGTCCAGGGCGGAGACGTGCACCGTGCCGTGGGGGTTGAAGGCGTCGCCCCCGTCCCGTTCCACGAACCACTTGAGGTCGGGGTCCTCCAGCGCCGCCGGGTCGGGCAGCCAGTCGTCGTTTGCGGAGGCGGTGTCCTTCCAGTGCAGCCAGATCTTCCGGGCGCGCTCGGTGAGGAGGTTCTCCTCCTTGAAACCGTGGGCCAGGGCGAAGCGCCTGGCCCCCTCGCCCACCAGCAGCACGCGGGTGGTGCGCCGCATCACCGCCAGCGCCACCTGCGACGGGTGCCGGATCCCCTCCAGGGCCGCCACCGCCCCCGCCGCCATGGTGGTGCCGTCCATCACCGCGGCGTCCAGCTGGACCACCCCCTCCTCGTTCGGGATGCCGCCGTAGCCGACGCCGATTTCGTTGGGATCGTCCTCGTTCAAGGAGACGCCGGCCACCGCCGCATCTACCGGCAGGTCGCCGGCCAGCATCCGCTCCACGGCCAGCTGCACGGCGGCGAGGGCGTTGACGGAGCCCACCGCCACGGGAACCGCAGCTGGCTGCGGGGTGGAGCGGGCGCCGCGCGCCAGGCTCGCCGCCGCGCCGGCTGCGGCCGAGGTGATGAGCGATCGGCGGGTCAACGGGCTGGTTACCATATGGCCTCCGTATCGCGGAGCATACCCCACCGCCGCCGCCGCGGCACCCGGCGAGGGCGAAGCCGGTGGGGCCGATCCCCCCTTGACACCGCGGCTCTGGCATGATACCTACCGGTAGGTAGAACCGAGGCGCAGGCCTCGGTGTTGCTGTGAGGGGGTACCGTGATCGAGGGCGAGGAGCGCAGGACGCGGAGAGGGGCCGTCACCCCGCGGCACCGGGCTTACCGGGGCGGGGGAGGAGCCGGAGCGGCGCGGCCCGCCGGGGCGGAGGGTCACGCCAGCGCCGACCAGGATGCCGGGGCCCGGCTGGTGGCCGCGGCCCTGGAGCTGTTCAACCGGCGCGGTTACGCCGCCACCACGGTGCGGGAGATCGTCGCGGCGGCGGGGGTGACGAAGCCGGTCCTCTACTACCACTTCGGGAGCAAGGAAGGGATTTACAACGCGATCCTGCAGCGGTCGCTGGCGGAGTTCACCGCCGCGCTAGCCGCGCTGGAGGCCGGCGAGGGGACGGCCCGGCAGCGTATCGAGCGGCTCCTGGGCGAGGTGTTCGACCTGTTGCGCCAGCACGAGCCCGTGGTCCGCCTCGTCCATGCGGTGTTCTACGGCCCGGCGGAAGGGGCGCCCCCCTTCGACTTCGAGGCCTTCCACCGCGTGTTCTCCGGGGCGATCCGGCGGCTGGTGGCGGAGGGGGTAGCGCACGGCGAGTTCCGCGCCGGTCCAGTGGACGACATGGCGCTGGTGCTCCAGGGGGTGGCGGCTATCTGCATGGATCTGGAGCTGGCGGACCTGCCGCAGCGGCCGGGGCGTCAGGGGCTGTTGCGCATGCTGGAGCTGGTCTTTGCCGGCATCGAGGAGAAGCGCAGCGAGGAGGAGGGGTGAGGACCATGGCATCGAGGGTGTGGTGCGGGTTCGGTATCGCGGCAGTGCTCGTCGTGAGCGGGTGTTCGGATCGCACCCCGGAGGGGGCGACCCCAGCCGGCAAGCCGCCGGTGGCGGTGGAGGTGGCGCGGGTGAGGGCGGCGGATCTGGAGGAGAGCATCGCCGTAGTGGGTGTCCTGTCGCCCAAGGTGGCGGCGGACGTGCGCTCCGAGATCACCGCGGTGGTGGAGGAAGTGCTGGTCTCCGAGTGGGTGCCGGTGCGGAAAGGCCAGGTGTTGGCGCGCCTCTCCCCGCGGGATGCGGAGGCCACGCTGGAGGCGGCGAAGGCGGCGCTGGCCCAGGCGGAGGCGGCGGCCGCCCGCGCCGAGCGGGAGCTGGCGCGCGCGCAACGGCTCAAAGCCAGCGGCCTGCTCACCCAGCAGGGGCTGGACGAGGCCCACAGCGCCCAGGAGGCGGCACGGGCCGCCCGGGACGCGGCCCAGGCGCAGGTGCGGTTGGCCGAGGCCAACCTGGCCAAGACGGTGATCCGGGCGCCCTTCGACGGGGTGGTGGCCTTCCGCGGCGTCAACGTGGGCGACCGCGTGGAGAACATGGGGGGAGGGGCGCCCATGTTCCGCATCGTGGACACCCGCGTGCTGCAGCTCGCGGTGACCGTCCCCTCCTCCCTGTCCGCGCGGGTCCAGGTGGGCCAGCCCCTCGCCTTCGGGGTCGACGCCCTGCCCGGGAAGGTCTTCACCGGTGTGGTGATGTACATCAACCCCACGGTGGACGAGGCGAGCCGGGCGGTGAAGGTCACCGCGGACGTCCCCAACCGGGAGGGGGAGCTGCGGGGCGGCATGTTCGCCGAGGGGCGGATCGTCACCGGGGTGCGGCGGGGGGTGCTCCAGCTGCCGCGGGCGGCGCTCCTCTCCTGGGATGTGGAGAACCAGCGGGGCGAGGTGCTGGTGGTGGTCGGGAACACCGCCGAGCGGCGCACCGTCCAGCTGGGCGCCGCCGCCGGCGATTGGGTGGAGGTGCGGGCCGGCGTGGCGGCGGGCGAGCAGGTCATCACCCGGGGCGGCTTCCAGGTGCGGCCGGGGGAGCCGGTGCGGATCACCGGGGCGGCGGAGGCGTAGGCCATGTTCCTCTCCAACCTGTCCATCAAGCGCCCGGTGCTGGCCACGGTGATGATGCTGGCCCTCGTCACCTTGGGCCTCTTCTCCTTCCGCCGTCTCGCCGTAGACCTGATGCCCGACGTGGAGATCCCGGTGCTGTCCATCCTCACCGAGTTTCCGGGGGCCTCGCCGGAGACCGTGGAGCGGGAGGTCACGAAGCGCATCGAAGAGGCGGTCAACCCCATCTCCGGCGTCAAGCACGTGCAGTCCGTGTCGCGGGAGGGGCTGTCCAACGTGGTGGTGGAGTTCAACCTGGAGGTGAAGATCAACGAAGTCTCGCAGGAGGCGCGCGCCAAGATCAACGCCATCCGGCGGGAGCTCCCCGAGGGCATGAAGGAGCCGGTGATCCAGAAGTTCGACTTCGCCGCCATGCCCATCATTTCCCTGGCGGTGCGGTCCAACGTCTTGAGCCCCCGCGATCTCACCACCCTCGCCGACCGCAAGATCAAGCGGCGCCTGGAGAGCATTGCGGGCGTGGCGAAGGCCAAGCTGGTGGGCGCTTCGCACCGCGAGGTCACCGTCGCCCTGGACCCGGCCCGCCTCCAGGCCCTGGGGATGGGGGTGGACGAGGTGGTGGCCGGCGTCCAGGCGGAAAACGTGAACACGCCGGTGGGGAGGCTGACGCGGGGGGTTACCGAGACACCGCTGCGCATGGCCGGGAAGCCGGCCACGGTGGCAGAGTACGAGCGCATGGTGATCGGCCGGCGCGGCGACCATCCCATCACCCTGGGCGAGGTGGCGGTGGTGGCGGACGCCGTGGAGGAGCCCCGCTCCCTGGCGCTGATCAACGGCGAGCCGGCGGTGGCCATCGACATCACCAAGCAGACCAAGGCCAACACCATCGAGGTGGTGGACGCGGTGCGCCGCGCGGTGGCGGAGCTGGCGCGAGAGCTGCCCGCCGGCACGGAGATCCAGATCGTCCGGGACACCTCCACCTTCATCCGGGAGGCGGTGGCGGACGTGCAACTCACCCTGGTCATGGGGGCGCTCCTGACCGTTCTGATCGTCTTCTGCTTCCTGAACTCCTGGCGATCCACGGTGATCACGGGCCTGACCCTGCCCATCTCGGTGATCTCCTCCTTCATCGTCATGTACTTTTTGGGCATGACGTTGAACACGATGACGTTGATGGCCCTCTCCCTGGCCATCGGCCTGCTCATCGACGACGCGATCGTGGTGCGGGAAAACATCGTGCGCCACCTGGAGCGGGGGGAGGACCACTACACCGCCGCGCGCAACGGCACCGCCGAGATCGGGTTGGCGGTGCTCGCCACCTCCCTGTCCATCATGGCCGTGTTCATCCCCGTGGCGTTCATGAAGGGGATCATCGGCCGCTTCTTCTTCCAGTTCGGCCTCACCGTGGCCTTTGCCGTGCTCGTGTCGCTCTTCGTGTCCTTCACGCTGGACCCGATGCTCTCCTCGCGCTGGTTCGACCCCGACATCGAGCGCAAGGGGCGCCGCAACCTGCTGCAGCGCGGCCTGGACCGCTTCAACGCCGCCTTCGAGCGGATGGCGGACGCCTACAAGGGGGTCATCGGCTGGGCTCTGGACCACCGACGGGCGGTGATGGGCCTCGCCACCGGGGCGTTCGGCGCGGGGCTCTTGGTCTTCGCCCTCCTCCAGAGCGAGTTCATGACCCCCATGGATCAGGGTGAGATCGTGGTGCGGTTCCAGAGCGCCCCCGGCGCGTCCCTCGCGGAGACGCGCGGCCGCCTGGCCGAGGTGCTGGCGGCCCTGGAGGAGTTTCCGGAGGTGCGCTACACCTACGCTACCATCGGCGCCGGCGACGCGGACACGGTGCGCGACGCCATGGTGTTCGTGAAGCTGGTGGAGAAGAGTGAGCGGGACGTGGGTCTGCAGGACTTCCTATCCCGGCTCCGCGCCCGCCTCCAGCGGGTGCCCGGCATCATCCTCTCCGTCCAGGAGGACCCCGATGCCTGGCAGAAACCGTTGCAGGTCGCCATTGCTGGCGACGACATCCCCCTCTTGAAGCGCTACGCCGCGGAGTTGAAGGAGAAGCTGTACACGGTGCGGGGCATCGTTGACGTCGAAGCGGCCATGGAGCACGATCTCCCCGAGTTCCGGGCGGTGGTGGACCGGGAGCGCGCCGCCACCCTCGGCCTCGGCACCGCCGTCGTCGCCAACACGCTGGGGGTGCTGGTAGGCGGCCAGGCGATCTCCACCTACGAGGACGAGTCCGGCGAGGCCATCGACGTGCGCCTGCGGCTGCCACAGGAGCTGCGCCAGGACGTGACGCAGGTGGGCGAGCTGCGGCTCTCCGTCCCCACGCCGCAGGGGGTCGCGCTGGTGCCGCTGGCGGACCTGGTGACCTTCTCGCGCACCACCTCGCCCTCGGAGATCACCCGGCGCGATCTGGCCCGGCAGGTGGTGGTGAGCGCCAACCTGGACCACCTCCCCCTGGGTACGGCCAGTCAGCTCGCGGCCCGGGCCGCCGAGCAGCTGGATCTCGCCCCCGGCTACCGCATCGTCCTGCAGGGGGACACGGAGATCATGGCGGAGTCGTTCACCTACCTGGCCGAGTCGCTGCTCCTGGCCGTGATCTTCGTCTACCTGATTCTGGCGGCGCAGTTCGAGTCGTTCATCGACCCCTTGGCCATCATGTTCTCGCTCCCCCTCTCCATCGTCGGCATGGCCGGCATGCTCGCCATCACGGGCGACACCATCTCCATCATGTCCTTGATCGGCCTCATCATGCTCATGGGGTTGGTGACCAAGAACGCGATCCTCCTGGTGGACTTCACCAAGGTGCTGCGCCGGCAGGGGGTGGACCGGCGCACGGCGCTCATCACCGCCGGCAGGACGCGGCTGCGCCCGATCATGATGACCACGTCGGCGATGATCTTCGGGATGCTGCCGCTGTTCTTCGCCCTCGGCAAGGGCGCCGAGTTCCGGGCCCCCATGGCCAGGGCGGTGGTGGGTGGGCTCGTCACCTCCACCCTGCTCACCCTGGTCGTGGTGCCGGTGGTTTACTCCCTCCTGGACGACGTGGGGGCGTGGCTGCGCCGGCGGTGGGGCGGTGCCGTGGTGCACGAGGGGAACGGGATTGCCGCGGGGGTGGTGGCCGCGTGTCTCCTGCTCGGAGCGGGCCCTGCGCTGGCCCAGGAGGCGCCGGCTCGCGCCGGGGAGCGCGAGCAGGCGGCGGCCGTGCTCGCCCCGCCCCGCTCCCTCACCCTGCAGGAGGCGTTGGCGCTGGCGGCCGAGAAGAACTACGACATCCGCAAGGCCGAGGAGTACCGGCGGTGGCTCGCGGCTCGCTACGCGGAGGAGCGGTCCGCGGCCCTGCCGCACCTCACCCTCTCCAGCTCTCTGCTGCGCAACCACGACGAGAGCCAGAAGGAGTTCTTCCGGGACATCCCCCCCGAGTTCCAGGGGCTGTTCAGCTTCGAGCAGGACGTCAAGAGCTACCAGGTATCCCTCGCCCAACCGCTCTACACCTGGGGCCAGGTGGGGGCGGCGATCCGCGGGGCCAAATGGGCCATGGCCATGGGGGACGAGCAGCTGCGGCGCTTCCGCCAGGCGGTGGCCCGCGATGTGACCGTGGCCTTCTACGACGTGCTGCTGGCCAAGGAGCTGGCGGGGATCGCCCGCCAGAACCTGGCGCAGAAGGAGCGCCACCTGGAGGAGGCGCGGCGCCGGTTCGAGGCGGGGGTGGCCACCGACTTCGATGTGCTCTCCGCCGAGGTGGCCGTGGCCAACGCGCGCCCCGAGGTGATCCGCAGCGAGAACCTCGTCCGCACCGCGCGGCAGCGGCTGGCCTTCCTGCTTGCCGAGGAGGGCGAGGTGGAGGCGGAGGGGAGCCTGGAGGCGGCCCCCCAGGAGTTGCCCGCTTACGAGGAGGTGGTGCGGTCGGCGCTGGCGCGCCGGCCCGAGGTGGTGGAAATCTCGCACCAGCGCAAGGTGGCGGAGGAGGTGGTGCGGATCCAGGGGGCGGGGGACCGGCCCCGTCTGGACCTGTCCGCTTCCTGGGGGCGCACCGACTTGGCGGTGGGCGAGTTGGGCACCGCCGGCACGGTGTGGCGGGCCGGGGTGTACCTGTCGTTCCCCGTTTTCGACGGCTTCAGGACGCGGGCCAAGGTGGCCGCGGCCGCTTCCGACCTGCGCTCGGTGGGGATCGGCGAGGCGCAGCTCCGGCAGGCCGTGGCCCTGGAGGCGCGCGCGGCGCTCGACGCGGCGCAGGAGGCGGCGGAAATAGTCCATGCCACGGAGGGCACGGTGACCCAGGCGGAGCGCTTGCTGGCCATGGCCGAGGAGGGGTTCGAGCTGGGGGTGAAGACGCGCCTGGAGGTGGAGGACGCCGCCGTGAACCGCACCGCCGCCCGCGTCAACCTGGCCAAGGCCCGGCGCGATTTCCTGGTGGCGCTGGTCAACCTCCGGTGGGCGGCAGGCACCCTGGGCGAGTCGCCCTGAGCGGCGCGCCGCGGCGCCGCCTGTCCTCCCGTGGCGGAGGGGGCGGTGGCGCGCCGGCGGGGCACCGCCCCTCGAGTCGCCGGCCCACCGCGCGGTTCCCGTGCGCTCACGCCGCGGGGCAAACCTCCACAAGCGGTCGGGGTTCGGCGATCCACGTGCCCTGGGCGAAGTCGACGCCGATGTCCTCAATGGCGCGCAGCGTGCCGGCGGTGGAGACCGACTCGGCGATGGTCTCGATCCCCAACACCCGGGCGATCTGATTGATGGATGCCACCATGGCGGCGTTGAGGGGACTCGCCGCGATGTTCTCCACGAAGCTGCCGGCGATCTTCAGGTAGTTCACCGGCAACTCGCCCAGGTGGCCGTAGGAGGCGATACCGCTGCCGAAGTCGTCCAGGGCGAAGCGGCAGCCCACCGCCAGGAGTTCCTGGATCAGCCAGCGGGCCTGGGCCAGGTTCTCCACCACGGCGGTTTCGGTGAGCTCGAAGCACACCTTCTGGGGCGGGACGCGGGTGCGCGCCAGCTGCTGGTGGATGAACTCCAGCAGCGAGCGGTCGTGCAGCGACACCGCCGAGAGGTTGAGGGAGCACAGGCGCACCTGCGCCAGCGCCCGGGGGGGACGGGCCGCCAGGGTGTCCAGGGTGGAGCGGATCACCCACCGGTCCACGATCCCCACGAGACCGTACCGCTCCGCGGCCTGGATTAGGCGCTCGGCGGAGGTGAAGCCGCCTTCTCCGGCCACCCGCAGCAGCACCTCGAAGTACGTACCCGGGGGCACCTGCCGCGAGAGCGGCCGGATGGCTTGCGCGTAGAGGGCGGCCTTGCCCTCCCGCAGGTTGGCGCGAATCCTCGTCACCCACTCCAGCTCCTGTTGCCGCCGGAGGTTCTCCTCCCCCTCCGCCGGGCAGATGCGGATCTGGTTGCGGCCGTGTCGCTTGGCCTGGGAACAGGCGTAGTCGGCCAGGGCCAGCACCTCGCGGGCCCTGGTGTTCCCACCCGCCACCGGCACGAGGCCGATGCACCCGCCCACGGGGAAGGTGCGGTCCTCCCAGCGGAACTGGAAGCAGGCCAAGCGGGCCAAGAGGTCGTGCGCAAAGGACTGGGCTTCCGTGGCGGCGGTGTTCCCCAGGAGGAGGGCGAACACGTCGCCCCCGAGGCGCGCCACCACGTCGGTGTCCCGGCACTCTTCGCGCAAGAGAGCGGCCACCCAGCGCAGCAGCTCGTCCCCAGCGGTGTGGCCGCAGGCGTTGTTGACCAGGTTGAACTGGTCGAGATCGATGTGGCAGATGGCGAAGGGCGTGCGACGCTCGCGGAGGGCCCGTTCCAGGTGGGCGGTGAGGGCCTCGCGGTTCAAGAGCCCGGTGAGGGGATCGTGGGTCGCCTGGCGGGTGAGCTGCAGGAGGGCGAAGGTCTCCCGGCTGACGTCGCGCAGGGCCACGACCACCCCCCGAGTGTCCGCCGCCCCCAGCGGCGCCACGGCGTATTCCACCGTGAAGCGTTTGCCGGTGCGCGACACGAGTTGGGTCTGGCCGCCGCTCCCCCCCGGCGGGGGTGAGAGCGAGAGCAGCGGGATGGGCGTTTCAGCCGGCAGGGAGAGGTCCTCCCCGGCCAGGGTGAGGACCTGCGCCAGGGGCAACCCCCGCGCCGCATCCGTGGTCCACTCGGTGAGGCGCTCGGCCAGCTGGTTGAGCCGCGCCACGCGTCCCGCCGCATCGGTGGTGATGACGCCCACCCCCAGGGTGCTCAGCACGCCCGCAAAGAGATCCCGTTCGTCCACCGGTGGCACCGCCCACCGCCCTGTCGCTGGCTCCCGACGGTGTCCATTCTACCGCCGGCGGGCCGGCGGCGACAGGTGCCCTTGCCTGTGGGAAGAGCAGCCGGTGCGCGGCGAGGCGGCCGGGCGGTGACGATCCAGGTCGGAGTGTCGAGAGCAGGGCGAGTGTCGCTGTCCTGGCGTCGCCCGGTGCCGGGGCGCGAGGTGGGGAACCGGAGTGCGCGGCAATTCGCCCGCTCGCCACAGAAAAGCGCCCCCGCGAGGGGGGCGCGGCATGTCAGCCTCGAGTGGAGCCAACGCGCGGATTCGAACCGCGGACCTAGTGATTACGAATCACTTGCTCTACCGGCTGAGCTACGTTGGCTCCCGGCGGGGGAAATGTACCACAGGGCGCCGGGCGCGCCAACGCCCTTCAGGCCGCCCCGCGTGCTATGGTGCGGCCCGGTGCACGCGCGCTCTCAGACCCAGCGCCGCTTCCCCTTGCCCCGCCTGCCCCTCGAGCGGGTGCACGTGGAGGTCACGAGCCACTGCAACTTCGCCTGCGAGTTCTGTCCCAACCCGGGCTTGTTGCGGCCCGGCGGGATGATGGACTTCCCCCTGCTGCACGCGGTGCTGGACGAGATCGCCGCCACCGGGGTGACGCGCCAGGTGGTGTTCCACCAACAGGGGGAGCCGTTGCTCTACCCCCGCCTGGCGGAGGCGGTGGCGCGTGCCTCGGCGCTGGGGCTGGAGAGCTGCGTGACCACCAATGGGGCGCTCTTGGACGCTCGGCGCGTGGACGATCTCCTGGAGGCGGGCCTCTCGCACCTGGTGGTGTCGCTCCAGACCCCCGACGAGGCGTCCTTCGCGCTGCGCGGGGCGCGCCACCTGTCGTACCCCGAGTTCGAGGCCCGCATCGTGGCCGCCGTGCGCCGCCTCCTCACCGCCCCCGCCGCCACGCGGGTCTCGGTGGCCTTCCTTACCAAGCCGCTGCCCCGCCTCACCCTCCCGGTCTTCGGCGGCGAGTGGCGGCTCGTCCAACACAACCGGGAACTGCGGGCGCTGTTGGCGCGGTGGGCGCTGCTGCTGGTGGAGGGGATACCCGGCGCACCCGACCGGGCGGCGGTGGCGCGGGCGGCGCGGCGCACCGGCGTGTTGCACCGCAACGAGGTGCGGTTGCACCCGCGGCTGCTTTTGGAGTCGCGGCCGGTGGGGCAGTGGCCGATGCCGGAACGGGACTGGGGGCGGCCGTGGCTTCCCGCCCGCTGGGGCTACTGCCACGGGCTTTCGGAGCATTTCGCCATCCTCTGGAACGGCGACTACACCTTCTGCTGCGCCGACCACAACGGCCGCACCACCACGGCCAACTTCCGCGACGTGTCGCTGCTCGATTACCTGGATTCGCAGCCCGTCCAGGCCGCGCTGGCCGGCTTCGCCCGGCTGCGGCCGGTGCACCCGTACTGCCAGCTGTGCCTGGGCGGCCCCCACCCCGTGATCGTGGCGATCAAGTCCCTGGGCTCCATCGTGTACTTCAAGGTGGTGGACCGGCTGCGGCGCGCCACCCGGGTGTAGCGGGGCGGCGCCCGCGGTTCACCCCGGCGGGCTCTGCTAGGATGCGCCGTCGTGGACAGGAATCCTCGCTGGGGGCTGGCGCTGGCCTACACTGCCATTTGCGTCATCTGGGGCAGCACCTATCTGGCGATCAAGGTGGGGCTCGAGAGCTTCGACCCCTTCTTCTACGCCGGCTTGCGCTACCTCTTGGCGGTGGCGCTCCTCACGCCGGTGGCGCTGGTGAGCGGCGTGCGCTTCGAGGGGCCCCCCCGGCGCTGGTGGCGCGCGGTGGTGGTGGGCCTGCTCTTCATCGGCTACTGCAACGGCCTCGTGTTCTGGGCCGAGACCAGGCTGGACTCCGCGTTCACCGCCCTGCTCATCACCGCAACCCCGGTGTGGACGGCGCTCCTGCAGACGCTGGTGCCGGGCGAGCGGCGGTTGGGCGTGCGAGGGTGGCTAGGCATCGTGGCCGGGTTCTCCGGGAGCGTCGTGCTGCTGGCGCCGTGGCACGCCGGACGGGTGGAGTTCGTCCCGTCCCTGGTGGTGGAGGCCACGGTGGTGGTGTGGGCCGCCACGTCCCTCTGGGTGCGGCGGGTCGGGAGCACGTTCCACCCCATGGCCCTCACCGTGGTGCAGATGGCAAGCGGCAGTGCGGTGCTGCTGGCGGTGGCGGCCCTGCGCGGGCGGGCGCTGGTCGGGCCGGTGACGGCACGGGCGCTGGCCGGTCTCGGGTTCCTCGTGGTGTTCGGTTCCTGTGTGGCGTTCGGCGCGTACTTCTACCTGCTGCGCCACTGGGACGCCGCCAAGGTGTCCTCGTCGGGGTTCGTGAACCCTGCCGTGGCGCTCTTCCTCGGGTGGTTGCTCCTGGACGAACGGATCACGCTGGCAATGATCGGCGGTACGGCGGTGGTCCTCCTCGGGGTGGCGCTGGTGCTCCACGAGGAGCGGCTCTCGCGCCGGGCGCCGTGATCGGCAGGAGGGTTCGATGACGGAACGGGGACGCGGCAAACACAGCAAGGCGGTGCACAGCGGACACGACGCGGCCGAGCACCACGGCGCGGTGTCGGTGCCGATCTACCAGTGCTCGACCTTTGCCTTCCCCTCCGCGGAGGAGGGGGCGGCGCGCTTCGCCGGGCACTCGAGGGGGTTGATCTACACGCGGCTCGGCAACCCCACCATCGCGGCGCTGGAGGCGTGCGTGGCGGAGCTGGAGGGGGGCTGCGGGGCGGTGGGCACGGCCACGGGCATGGGGGCGGTGAGTACCGTCCTGCTCTCGTTGCTGGGCAGCGGTTCCCACCTGGTGGGCACGCACCCGCTGTACGGCCCGTCCCGGGGGCTGGTGGACCGGCACCTGTCCCGCTTCGGGGTGTCGGCAAGTTGGGTGGCGGCGGCCGACCTGGCTGGGATGCGGGCGGCGGTGCGGCCCGAGACCAGGTTGATCTACGTGGAAACGCCCGCCAACCCCACCCTCGACCTGGTGGACCTGGCCGGGGCGGCCGAGATTGCCCGCGCGGCGGGGGTGCCGCTTGTGGTGGACAACACCTTCGCCGGCCCCCACCTGCAGCGGCCCCTCCAGTGGGGCGCCGATGTGGTGCTCCACTCCATGACCAAGTCCCTCAACGGGCACGCCGACGTGGTGGCCGGGATCGTCGTGGCGCGCGAGCCTGGCACCTTGGCGCGGCTGCGGGAGACGGCCATCAACTTCGGGATCACCATGGACCCCCATCAGGCATGGTTGGTGCTGCGGGGTATCCGCACCCTGGGGATGCGGGTGGAGCGCGCCCAGGAGAACGCCCGCGCCCTGGCCGCCTGGTTGGAGGGGCACCCGGCTCTGGAGTGGCTGCGCTACCCGGGGCTTCCCTCGCACCCTCAGCACGAGCTGGCGCAGCGCCAGATGGACGGGCCCGGCTCGATGATCGCCTTCGAGCTGAAGGGGGGTGTGGAGGCCGGCCGCCGCGTGATGAACGCGGTGCGGCTCGTGACCTTGGCCGTGTCGCTGGGGGGGGTGGAGTCGTTGATCGAACACCCGGCCTCCATGACGCACAAGGGGGTGCCGGCGGAGGAGCAGCTCCGGCAGGGCATCACGCCGGGGTTGGTGCGGCTTTCGGTGGGGTGCGAGGACCTGGAGGACCTGCGGGCCGATCTGGAGCAGGCCCTCGCCCAGGCGTGAGCGGCCTCGTCGGGGCCCCTGCCGCGCCGCCTCTCGGGTCGCGGGCCCGAGGCAGGGGGTGCGGTTGACAGGGGCACCGCCGGTGTGGTAGCTATGACTCCACGCATGCGGCGCGGCGGCGCCTTGCGCGGTGGGCTCGGGAGGAGGAGGAAGGACGAGTGGTGGAGAAGCGCCACAGCACCATCATTGTCGTTCCGCACGCCCACGGTCGGGTCTACAAGCTGCACCTCTCGCCCAGGGCCCTCAAGGCGATGGCGGTGCTCGGCGCCCTGCTCCTGGTCCTGTCGGTGGTTTCCCTGGCGGCGTCGGGCTCGTTCCTGCGGCAGCGGGCCGCCTATCGCTCCCTGGCTCGCGAGAACCGGGAACTCAAACGTGCCAACGAGCGCCTCGCCGAGACGGTGGCGCAGGTGCAGGCCCGCCTCGGACAGTTCGAACAGCGCACCAAGGCCCTGGCCATTGCCGCGGGGGTGGGCGATCTCCTGGTGCCGCCGGCCGGCGGCGGCCGCGCGGCGGTGGGGAGCGGCGGGCCCCTGGAGCGGTTGCAGAGCGCGCCGGAAGAGCTGCTGACCCGCCAGGAGGTCCTGGACCGGCAGCTGGCCACGGTGGAGCAGCGGCTCTCCGAGCAGGCGCTGCTTCTGGCCCACACGCCCACCATCGCGCCGGTGGTGGGGGTCATCACCGATGGCTTCGGCCCCCGCATCGACCCCCTTGACCGCCGCCCGGCCTACCACGAGGGGCTGGACATCTCCGCCGCCTTCGGCACCCCGATCTGCGCCCCGGCCGACGGCGTGGTGGTGGCCGCCGACCGCGAGGCCGGCCTCGGCAAGTGCCTCAAGATCAACCACGGCTATGGCTACATGACCGTGTTCGGGCACCTGGACCGCTTCCTCGTCAAGGAGGGGGACCGGGTCCAGCGCGGTCAAGTCATCGGCAAGGTGGGCATGACCGGCCGGGCCACGGGGCCGCACCTCCACTACGAGGTGTGGCGCGACGGCGAGAAACAGAACCCGCTCCACTACATCCTCGACGCGTACTGAAGAAGGGTCAGCCCGATGGGAGGAGCTTCGCGGCTTTCGGTGCCGCTCCGCCTCTGGCCGCAGCCCTACGAGATCGCCCGCCTGCGGACGCTGCCGGCTGCCATTCCGGCTCTGGCGGCAGAAGGGCCGCCGGTGGCCCTGGTGGTGGGGAACGGGGAGGTGAGCCTGTTGGCCCCTGCCGAGACGGTGGCGACGTTGGGAGAGATCGTGGAGGCTCGGGCGAGCGGCTGGCGGGCCATCACCCTCGATGCGGTGTTGCCCCTTGACGCCGTGGGGGTCCTGGCGGCAGCCTGCGCGGCGCTGGCAGAGGTGGGGATCCCCGTGACGGTGTTCGCGAGCCACGGCACCGACCACCTGCTAGTCCCGGCGGGGCAGGTGGGGCGGGCCATGGCGGCGCTGTTCCAGGCGGGTTTGGGCCGCTCCCCGGTGCTGGGCGAGGACGGCTCGCCCACCCCTGCATCCTTCGCCGCGCCGGATGCCCAGCCGCGCCGGGAGGGGCGTCTCAGAAGGCGGTGACCACGCCCACGGAGAGCCGGTTGGCGTCCCCCTCCAGATCGCGGGCAGCCTCCACGACCAGGCGGGCGTTGCGGGCCAACAGGTAGTTGGCGGTGCACGCCAGGCTCTCGTAGCGAGCCGCCGGGTCGTCGGAGTTGATCTTGTTGTAGAGAAGGCTCGCCACCCACCGCCCGTCCTGGCCGCGGGGGAAGAAGAGCAGCTCGCCGAAGCCCCCCTTCGTCACATACTGGCGGCCCAGGTGGCCGACCAGGAACGGATCGTCGTCGGTGCGCTTGAGGGCCTGGGCGCTGAACCGCCACCGCTCGCCCAGGTCCACCACGAGATCGGGCCCCAGGTAGCGCAGGGTGTTGCGGAAACCACCCTGCTCGGTTCTCCCCTGGTAGCCGAACACGCCCAGGCGCACGGGGCCGAACTGACGGACCAGGCGGAGGGCGGTGTTCTTGTACGAGCCGTCGTCGAAGTTGTCGTGCTGGGCCGGTTCGATGCCGTTGCCGTTGACCACCTGGGCCACCACCTCCACCTCCCCCGGGGCGTGCCAGGTGAGGACGAGGCCGCGGTCGTAGGTCAGGTTGGTGGGGACGATCCCCACGCGCGCCTTGAAGATCTGGTAATCCTCGCGCTCCAGGCGCAGCTCCCGCTTGAAGAGGGGGTCGGAGACCTGGAACTGGCCGATCACCAGGTCGAGGGGCAGCCCGAAGACGGAGCTGAACTGCAGGAAGGTGTCCTCCAGCTTCACCGACTCGCCCTGTTCGAGGATGCCGTACACGTAGTAGGAGAGCGAGCGGGTGATGGGCCCGCCGGACAGCACCTTGACCGCCCAGGGCCATTCGAAGTCGCTCTCGGCGACGGTGCTTTCCTTCAAGGAGGCATAGAAGTCCATGCGCATCGCCAGCGGCAGATCGCGGGGCAACTGGAGGAGGGGATCGCCCACGTCGTAGGTGGCGCGGGTCGGCTCTTTGGCCGGGTCCTCCAGCCGGAATCCGCGGGCGGCGAACTCCTCCCCGAAGGGTTTGAGGCGGGGGAAGGGCGCGTGGCAGGTGGAGCACGAAAACTGGTACTTGCGGGCGAAGGCGGGGATGGCGTCGGCCCGCTGGGCGGACACGATAGCGAGAACGGCGAGAAGACCTACCGACGCGGCAACGCACAACCTGTGGTGGCGCATCGTCCCTCCTTCATTCCAGCACTGTGAACGTGGTGGTGTGGGTGTTGACCAGGACAGGTTCCCACTCTTCCCTCGGTACCCGGAGAAACTCGGCCACCGAGTTGACGAGGCGCGAGTAGTAAATCTGGGCGGTCACCCGCACCGGCCCGGCGGCAATGTTGGCCGGGAGTTTCCAGGTGAACGTCTCGGCCACGGCCTCCAGGGGCGCCAGCCGGTAGTCGGTGGCGAAAGCTGCGGTGTTCCACTGGGCGATGGTCATCCGCCCCTTGGGGTCGAGGTAGGGGAGGCGGAAGATGCGGTCGCCATTGCTGAGGTTCTCATAGGTGCCGTCACGCTTGAGACCGGCGAAATTGGGGATTCCCTTGATCTCGCCAATGTCCTGGTAGGCCAGGGCGGTGTCCGAAGCGATGGTGTACGCCTCGTCGGCGAAGCCTTTGCGATCGACCGGGAGGTGGTAGGTGGTGCCCTTGGCATCCTGGGCGGTGACGTGCAGCCAGAGCATCCGTTCCTCCGCGGATCCGGTGGGGATCTTGTGGCCCGCCTTGGCGTTGACCACCACGGCCGTGAGCTTCACCGTGTCGCCCGGCTCCGCCTCGCGGCTCTCGGGGTGGATCCGTACCTCCGCCACCCCCGCCAGCTTGCCCCGGTCGTGGGCGCCGTGAAAGAGGTGCTGGCGCACGTTGGGGAGCTCGGACCCCATGGTGGCGGAGCGCCCGCGAGCAGGGGGCATGTGGCAGTCCTGGCACACGATGCCAGCCTTTCCGTGCGGCCCCTCCCGCCACTCCAGGTGCGTGGCCTTCACCCACAGCCCCCAGGGGTCCTGTTCGTTGTGGCAGGTGCCGCAAAACTCGGCGCTGCGCAGGAAGGCGTTCTCACGCGTCTCGTGGTGCGGGCTCACGACGCCTGGGCGCGGTCCCTGCTTCACCTTGCCGGGTTCGCTGATCCAGTTGAAGTTGAACGGCGTATCGCCGGCAAAGCCGGTCACCGTGTGGCATAGGTCGCAACTCACCGACTCGTTGGCGCGGGAGTTGGCCGCGGGCTTCGGCGGCGGCACATCCCCGGCCAGGAAGGCCAGCGGCGCGTGGCAACCGTTGCAGCCGGCCTTCACCCCCGCCACCTTCTCTTCCTTCAAGGCGTGGGGGACGGCCAGCTCGAAGTACTCGATCTCGTCCCAGTGGTGGGTGTAGGCCTGGGACATCATGGCCTGTTCGTGCTGGCGCGCGATGTCAGTGTGACAGGTGGCGCACGCCTGCGGCTGTTCGTACTTCTCGTAGGGCTGGGTGCCCAGGGCCGCGTCGCCCGCCGGGCGCGGTACCTGGGCCGCCAGCGGCACGGCGATTCCCACGGAAGCCAGGACGAGCGTGACACGCCACTTCATAGTCCCCCCCTTCTGTCAGGGCCATCTCACGGCCCGCTCAATTATGCCGCGGCGGTGCCCCCCGTCAAGGGGAACCTTTCCCGCCGCCGCACGTAGATAGGGTGCAGGGACGGGAAACCCGACGGAGGGTCGCAGCGATGAAGACGAGGAGTCGTAGGTGGCTGGTGGGGGCGGGAGGGGCGGTGGTGCTGGCTGGGGTCGTCACGGCGGCGGTGTTGCAGGCCCGCCCCAAGGCCGCGAAGCCCGGCGACGAGGTGCCGGTGGGGAAGGCGAGCGTCGGCGACGTGCAGGTGGAGGTGACGGAGGTGGGGACGGTGGAGCCCGAGGTGAAGGTGGACGTGAAGTCGGTGCTCTCCGGGAAGGTGGTGGCCCTGCCTGTGCGGGAGGGGGACGTGGTGCGGCGCGGCCAGCTCATCGCCTCCATCGAGCCGGACGTCAATCAGGCGCAAGCGCTGGCCGGGGTGCGGCGCTCGGTCAACCAGGCGGCCATCGAGTTCTACGACGCCGAGAAGGACTTCCGCGCCAAGGAGGAGCTCCTGAAGGCGGGCTTGATCGCCGCCGAGATTCACCGCGCCGCCGAGACGCGCTACAAGGCGGCGCGGGAGGCGCTGGAGACCGCCGAGGAGAAGTCGTCGCTGCTGCAAGCTTCCGGCATCCCGGTGGACCCGAACCAGAGCCAGGTCTTGAACCTCACGTCGCCGATGGACGGGGTGGTGATCCACCGTCCCGTGGAGCTGGGAGACGTGGTGACGGGCGCCGGTTCCTTCAACGCGGGCACGGTCATCGCCACGGTGGCCGACCTCTCCAAGATGATCGTCAAGGTGGGGGTGAACGAGGTGGATATCGGTAAGGTGGCGATGGGCGCGCCGGTGACGGTGACCCTCGATGCCTTCCCCAAGGTGCGCTTCGAAGGGAGGGTATCCAGGATCGCCCCGGCGGCTCGGCTCGTGGACCAGGTCAAGGTGTTCGACACCGAGATCACCCTGGATTCGCGCGGTAAGGAGCTGCGGACCGGCATGACGGCCAACGTCACCATCAAGGGGGAGCGGGTGAACGGGGTGCTGACCGTGCCGGTGGAGGCGGTGTTCCACCGCGAGAGCGGGGACGTGGTGTACGTGAAGAAACCGAAGCCCGGCCCGGCCGAGAAGGGGGCGAAGACCGCCGGCTCGAACGGCGAGGGTACGCCGCGCCCCACCCCCGACCCCCGCGAGGCGTGGCGGGCCTCCTTCGAGGAACGGCCGGTGGTCACGGGCCTCTCGTCCATCGCGCTCACCCAGGTGCTGGAGGGGTTGCAGGAGGGGGAGGAGGTGGCGCTGGAGGATCCCACCAAGCCCAAGAAGCGGGAAGAGGAGCGGTAGGGGAGGCGAGGGCCACCATGGGCGAGCCGTTGATCCGCATCGAGGGGGTGTGGAAGACCTACGACACGGGGGCGGTGGCGGTGGACGCGCTGCGCGGCGTGGATCTCGCCATCGAGGCGGGGGACTACGTGGCCATCATGGGGCCCTCCGGTTCGGGGAAATCCACGTTGATGCACATCATGGGCTGCCTCGACACCCCGAGCCGCGGCCACTACTGGCTGGGGGGGGAGGATGTGGGGTCGCTCTCCTCGGGACGCCTGGCGACCCTGCGCAACCGCTTCATCGGTTTCGTTTTCCAGAATTTCAACCTGCTCCCGCGCGCCTCCGTGCTGCGCAACGTGGAACTGCCCCTCCTCTACGGCGGCGTGGATCGGCAGGAGCGCCGGCGCCGTGCCCTGGAGATCCTGGAGATGGTGGGCCTGGCCGACCGGGCCAGGCACGTGCCCGCCGAGCTGTCGGGCGGGCAGCGGCAGCGGGCCGCCATCGCCCGGGCTTTGGTGATGGAGCCCAGGATGCTGCTTGCCGACGAGCCCACCGGCAACCTGGATCAGACCAGCGGCGCGGAGGTGATGGACGTGTTCGACGCGTTGAACGCGGTGGGCCAGACGGTGATCGTGGTCACGCACGACGCCGGCGTGGCCGCGCACGCGCGGCGGATCGTGAGGATCGTGGACGGCCGCATCGAGAGCGATTCGGCCAAGGCGGCGTGAGCATGAGGGCGCGAGGGGCGAGGGCCGCGAGGCGCGGCGGGGGGTGGCGGTGAAGCTGGCGGCGGTGGTGGCCGACGGCTTGGCGGATGTCTCGGCCCACGGGGGGCGCACCTTCCTCCAGACTCTCGGCGTGATCCTGGGGGTCGCCTCGGTGGTGGCGTCCTTGGGGCTTATGGCCGGGGGCCGCCAGCAGACGATGAAGTACTACCAGGAATCGGGGGGGACACTGAAGGTGATCGTCTTCCCCAAACCGTTGGAAGCGGTACACGCCTCGGCGCGGGAGCGGGCCAGCCGCGGCTTGACCCTGGCCGATGTACAGCAGATCCGGGCGCGCATCGCCGGCTTCGACCTGGTGGAGCCGGAGCTGAACCGGAACCTGCTGTGCCGTACCCCACGCCTCACCAAGGTGCGCCAGGTCACCGGCACCGGCGCCAGCTACGCGGAGCTCAACGAGCTGATCCTCGAGCGGGGTCGCGGCCTGGCGGACGAGGACATCGCCCGTGCCTCGGCGGTGTGCGTGCTGGGGGCCGACCGCGCCCGGGAGTTCTTCGGCTCCGACGACCCCATCGGCAAGAGCATCGCTCTCGGGCGCGGCTCGTACCGGGTGGTGGGCGTCCTCGCGTACCGCGAGTTCTACTGGAACGAGGCCTCCTCCTACAACGCGCTGGGGTGGATGAACCGCCTCATCCTGGTGCCGGTGACCGCCATGCTCGCCCGCGAGGCGGGTTCGGGGAGCGAGCGGGTGGACGAGATCGTGCTCCGCCTCGCCACGCCGCAGGCCCACGCCGAGGCGGTTCCGGCCCTGAAGAGGCTGCTGCTCACCCGCCACGGCGGGGAAGACTTTCAAGTGTACGACCGCCAGGAGCGCCTGCAGCGCATGGATCAGGAGGGGCGAGTGTACGACATCACCTTCCTGGCCTGCGGCGTCATCGCCCTGCTCGTGGGGGGGATCGTGGTGGCCAACATCATGCTGGCCTCCTTCCGGGAGCGGATGCGCGAGGTGGGGGTGCGCAAAGCGCTGGGGGCCAAGGGTTGGCAGATCGGCGTGCAGTTCTTGGTGGAGAGCGTCATCGTCAGCGGCTTCGGCGGGGTGGTGGGCCTCGTCCTGGGGGTGGGTTTCGTGCACGGCGTGGCCTACCTGCTGGGACAGCCGGCGGTACTGACGGCGGCCATGGTCGTGGCGGCGGCGAGCTGCGCCACCACCGTGGGGGTGATCTTCGGGCTGGTGCCAGCGGTGAAGGCAGCGAGGCTCGACCCGGTGGTGGCGCTGCGCTACGAGTGAGGGAGGAGATGGGCGAGCGAGGCAAAGAACGGTCGGGAACGCACCGCGGTCGGCGGCGAGGGCCGGTGCGGGCTGGCGTGCCGGGCAACGGTGCCGGGCTCGCGCTGGGGGAGGCGGTCCGCACCTCGCTCGCCGAGGTCTGGGCTCACAAGTTGCGCTCGTCCTTGACGCTGCTGGGCGTGATCCTGGGGACCATGGCCGTGGTGGTGATGGTGACCCTCATCGAGGGGATCAAGGTCATGGTCTGGGACGGGTTCTACAGTCTCGGCTACGATGGGGTGATGTTCGTCACCTATCGGCCCCCGGACGATCCCACCGAGCGGAAGAAGCTCTTCCAGTCCCGCGGCCTCACGGTGCGTGACGTGGAGGCGCTGGAGGCGTGGGGGGAGTCGTTTCAGCACGTGGCGGCGATCAATGCCAGCGACTCGCTGGTGCAGGCCGAGGGGGAGCAGCTGCGCGTCCGCGTGTTTGGCGTCACGCCCTCCTACGGTGTGGTGCGGAACCGGCAGGTGAGCACGGGGCGCTGGCTTCTCGACTCCGACCAGCGCGAGCGGCGCAAGGTGGCGGTGCTCGGGGCCGATCTGGCCGAGAAGCTCTTCGGGACCCGGGACCCCATCGGCCGCGAGGTGAAGGTGGGCGGGGACGCGTTCCGCGTCGTGGGGGTGGAGAGCCGAATCGGCAACAACATGGCCAACGACGGCGGTTGGAGCCGGCGGGAGATGAACGGGGTGCTCGTGCCCCTGGCCACCTTCCGCACCTACCTGCGGGGCGGGCAGCGGGTTGGCGCCCTCATGATCAAGACCGAGAACACCGAGCAGCTCGCGACCGTGGAGGCGGAGCTGGGGCGGCTGGTGCGCCGCGCCCACTCGGGGGTGGGGGATTTTCGCATCGAGGATGTGGCTTCCGAGATGCTGAAGGCGAGCAAGCAGATCACCGAGCTGATCCGGAACTGGACGGTGGTGCTGGCGTCCATGGCGGGGATTTCCCTCCTCGTGGGGGGGGTTGGCATCTACTCGGTGATGAAGATCTCGCTCGTGGAACGGCTCTTCGAGATCGGGCTGCGGAAGGCCATCGGCGCCTCGGACCGGACCATCCTCGCCCAGTTCCTCATCGAGTCGGTGTCGCTCTCGGCCCTCGGCGGGCTCCTGGGCTGCCTGCTGGGGGCGTCGCTCTGCGCGGCGCTCTCGCCCCAATTCGAGGCCGGCCTGCCCCTCTCGCCGCTTGGCCTCGGCCTGGGCATCGGCTTTGCCGTGGCGGTGGGAGCCTTCGCCGGCGTGTTCCCGTCCCTGGCCGCAGCGCGCCTCACCCCGGTGGAGGCGCTGCGGGGCTAGCCGGGCTCGCTTCTGTTCGCGAGCTGCGGCGCCGGTTGGTGCCGCTGCAGCACGAGGACCCGCTCCACCCCGCCCAGGTCGCCGATCCGCTCCCGCTCCACCAGTCCCCGCTCTCGGGCGTGCCGGGCGACCTCCTCGGCCTGCCCCTCCCCCAGCTCGAGGAGGGCGTACCCGTCCTCCGCCAGCAGCCGCGGCAGCGCATCCACCAGGGCGCGGACCACCTCGGTACCCTGCTCGCCGCCGTCCAGCGCCAGGCGCGGCTCGAAGCCGCGGACCTCCACGGGTAGTTGCGCCAGGGTGGCCGAGGGGAGGTAGGGGAGGTTGGCCACCACCAGCTGCCACGGCCCTCGCAGGTGGTGCGCCAGGTCGCCACAGGCGAGGCGAACCGCCGCGCCCCAGCGCCGCGCGTTGTGCCGGGCCAGGGCCAGGGCCTCCACCGAGGTGTCGGTGGCCACCGCCAGCGCGCCGGGCAGCTCGAGGGCAAGCGTCACCGCCAGGCAGCCGGTGCCGGTGCCCACGTCGAGGATGCGAGGCCGCCGCAGGGGGAGGGAGAGGGCCCGCTCCACCAACAGCTCCGTCTCCGGCCGCGGCAGCAGCGCCGCCGGAGAGACGGCAAAGTCCCGGCCCCAGAAGGGGCAGGTGCCGACGATGTAGTGGGCCGGCTCGCCGGCCGCGCGTCGCTGCACCCAGGCGAGGAATTGCGCCGCCGCTCCGGCCTCCACCGAGGCGTCGCCGTGGGCGAGGAGCCAGCTCTCGGGAACGGTCAGGGCGCGCGCCAGCAGGAACCGGGCCTCCCGGCGGGGGTGACCACCCTGTGCCACCCCGGCGAGCCGCGCGGCGGCGAGCGCCAGCAGTTCCTCCACCGTCACGGGCCGCCTCCCGTCTGGCGTGGGAGGGAAAGACGGGCGACCAGGGCGCTCGCCGCCACACCCCCAGCCACCGCAGCGCCCGCCGGCACGCCGAAGATCGTGAGCGCCACGGCGGCGGCCACCAGCACGAGACCTGCGATGACCAGCGCGCGCTCCAGGCGGGCGGAGGCGGCGGTGGGGGAGCGGCGGCTGGCGGCAACGGCCAGGGCCAGGGCAAAGAGCAGGCCGCCCCAGTAGCCGAGCCCCAGGCCGGAGGCGGCCACCAGGAGGCGATCCAAAGCGGTGACGGGCGGGGCGAGCCGCCACGCCGCCAGCCCCGAGAGCAACGCCCCCGCCGCCGCGCCCACCACGCCCCCGGCGAGGACGAGGCGCACCCACCGCAGGCGGGAACGCCAGAAGTGACGGCGCGGCTCGCTCACTGGGCCCGGGCCAGCTCGGCCTTGAGCCGCTCCGCCTGGAAGTGTGCGACGAGCGGCTCCACCACCAGATCCAGGTTGCCGTCCAGCACCTCCTGCAGGCGGTGGAGGGTGAGGCCGATGCGGTGGTCGGTGACGCGGGACTGGGGGAAGTTGTAGGTGCGGATCTTCTCCGAACGGTCGCCGCTCCCCACCATGGCGCGGCGCTCGGCCGCTTCCTTGGCGTGCTGCTCGGCGCGCACCAGCTCCAAGAGACGCGCCTTGAGCACCCGCATCGCCTTGGCGCGGTTTTGGATCTGGGAGCGCTCGTCCTGGCTCTGGGCCACTGTACCGGTGGGCAGGTGGGTGATGCGCACGGCCGAGTAGGTGGTGTTCACCGACTGCCCGCCATGGCCCGAGGAGCAAAACGTGTCGATGCGCAGGTCCTTGGGGTCGATCTCGATCTCCACCTCTTCGGCTTCCGGCAGCACCGCCACGGTGGCGGCGGAGGTGTGGATTCGCCCCGAGGCTTCCGTCACCGGCACCCGCTGCACCCGATGAACCCCGGACTCGTACTTGAGGCGGGAGTACGCCCCCTCCCCCTCGATCAGCGCCACCGCCTCCTTCACCCCGCCCCGCCCCGCCTCCGAAAGGTCGGTGACGGTCACCCGCCAGCCGCGGCTCTCGGCGTAGCGCGTGTACATGCGGAGCAGCTCGGCGGCAAACAGGGCGGCCTCCTCGCCGCCGGTGCCGGCCCGCACCTCCAGGATGACGTTGCGGCGGTCGTTGGGGTCCTGGGGCAGGAGGAGGAGGCGGAGTTCGTTCTCCTTCCCCTCCAGGGTGGCTGCCAGGGCGGCCGCCTCCTCCTCCGCCAGGCGGCGCAACTCCTCGTCGCCCTCGCTGGCCAGCAGTTCCAGGGTGTCGCGGTGCTGCGCCGCCAGCCGCTGGTAGTCGCGGAACGCCTCCACGATGGGCTGGATTTCGGCGAGGCGGCGACTCACCTCGAGGAGGCGCTTGCGGTCGCCCAGCACCGCCGGGTCAGCCTGTTCGGCGCGCAGCTCCTCCCAGCGGCGGGCCACCTCCTCCAGCTTGGCGAGCATGCTGTTCACGCCGTAAGCCTACCTTTCCTTCCCGGAGCCGGCGCGCGGGCGGTGACTCGCGCTGGCGGCGCCACCCCCCCAGGTCGCTGGGCCCCGGCGGCGGAAGGTCCACCGAGGGGCGCTACGACTGGCTCTTCTTGGCGTACCGACGCTGGAACCGTTCCACCATACCGGCCGAGTCCACGAGCTTTTGCTTGCCGGTGAAGAGGGGGTGGCAGGCGGAGCAAATCTCGAGACGGATCTCTTTCTTCGTGGATCGAGTCTTGAAGGTATTGCCACACGCGCACTTTACTTCCACGTCGTAGTACGCGGGATGGATCCCCGGCTTCATCGCGAACCTCCGCATTCCCCGCCGCGGCGGGAGTGGCATTCTACGGCACCGAGCCCAGCTTGGCAACCGGCGCCTGGGGTGGTGGGCGTTCCCGGCGCCGCGGCGCGCCGTGTCCGGGAGTCGGACATTTCCCCGGCCTGCGGCTAACTGACTGAAGAGATTGCTTTTGACCCACAGCGAGGGGGGCCGCCGCGGCGCTGCGTCCGCAAAACCGGCACGCGGCCGCGGTAGGGGACCGACGCCTTCCTCGGAACCCTTTGGTCGGGCGCGGTTTAGAAACCGACGCGAAAGGGCATCGAGCTTGCGCTGGCGAGGGGTGCTGGGCCCGGCCAGGGACAGGCCGGGGGGGAGGGGACGATGACCAACCAACTCGAAGCGCTGGCCTTGAGTCTGGGGCCCGTCTCGCCGAGAGCGGTGGCGGAGTTCGAGCGGCGGCTCGATGCCTTGCTCCTGGATGTGGGGCGGGATCTGGCCACCTACCCGGCCATCTCGTCGCTAATTGGCCACGGGTCCCTGGTGCGATTGTGCGAGTTCAACCGCGAGCACTCCCGCCTGGTCTTGGCCGCCGTGAGGTTCGGCGACTCCCGGCTGCTCGTGCGGGGGCACGCCTGGTTCCTGCGCGCCTACCAGGCGCTGGGTTTCTGGCGGAGCTTCTTTCCGGAGGCGATGCTGGCCTGGTTGCGGGCCGTGCAGCAGCACATGGATGCGCCGACGGGCAACGAGATGGGCCGCCTGTACCGCTTCCTCATGGAGCACGACCGCGAGTTCGGGCAGGAGCCAGAAACGGCAGTGGTTCCGGTGGGGGCTTTTGCCGAGGCCCTGTTGCGCGGCGAGGAGGCGGCATGCCTGCAGGAGGCGCAGGTCGTGCTGGCGGGGCCAGGCGGACTCGCCGCCCTCTACGAGGATGTGATCACCCCCGCCATGAGGACGGTGGGAGCGCTGTGGGAGCGGGGGAAGATCGACAGCACCGCGGAGCGCATCGCCACCGGCATCGTCGAACGGATCATGGCCGTGGCCGCCGCCAGCTTCCACCTGGAGGGGAACCGGGACGGGCCGCAGGCGGTGGTGGCGTGCCCAGCCGAGGAGCAGCACGCCATCGGGGCGCGAGCGGTGGCCGACCTGCTCCGCCTCGACGGGTGGGACGTGACGTTCCTCGGGGCCAACGTGCCCTCGGCGGACCTACTCAAGCTCCTGCGGGCGCGGCGGCCGGCGGTGCTGGCCCTGTCCGTGGCGATGCCGGGAAGCCTGGTGGAGGTGAAATCCTTGGTGGCCTCCGTGCGCGCCGACGCGGCGCTGGACCGGCTCCGCATCCTGGTGGGGGGCCCGGTGCTCGCCCAGGTGGCCGACGCCACCGTGCGCTCGCTAGGGGTAGACGGGGGAGCCCGCGACGCCCGGGGGGCGGTGCGGGTGGCCGCGGCGGTGACGGGTCTCGCGCGGCAGGTGGGTGGCCCCCCGCGGTCGTTGCGGCACGCCTCGTGAGCGCGGTCAGTCGGGCGCCTGGTCCTCCAGGTAGAACTCGGCGAGGATGCGGCCGTCCACCAGATCCAGGTCGGTCCCCTGCCAGGTGACCCATACCTGACCGCGTTCCAGTTCCCGGTCCCGCTCCTGCCGGGAGGCGGCGTCGCCCACGCGGATCGGGCGCGGCGCCGGGAAGACGGCCTCGAAGCGGATGTCGTCGGGCGTGTCGGCCCGCCGGTCGGGGCCGGCGGAGAGGAGCACCAGGCGCCACAGCTCGCGCCCCACCGGGGGGGGCGATCCGGCGCCCAGCGCGCCGGGGTAGTAGCCGTTCGCCGGCGCGCCGCGCGGCAGGGGCGCCACCGAGGCTCGCCACGGCGTCCCCCAGCCGTCCTTGCCGTCCACGGTCAGCAATTCGCCCAGGCGTCCGGTGATGGCGGGGCGGGCGGCCGCCCACTGCACCAGGGGCACGAAACCCCGCCAGGCCGCGTTGGCGTAGCCGGCCACCTCCGCCCAGGCGGAGCGTTCCAGCGAGCACGGCCCGCCGGTGTCGAGGCAGCAGCGCATCACGGCCCGGGCCGTCTCGAAGGCGCGCAGCAGCGTGCCCAGCGTCGGCCGCCGCTGGTCGTCGCCCCGGACTATCCAGCGCAGCGTGGTGGCCAGGTCGCTCCCCGGTCCCACCGCCCGGAACCGTTGCCAGCCCGCGACCGAGACGGCGGCCAGCACGGCGACCAGGAGCGCGGCGAGCCAGGGCACGCGGAATTCCGAGCGCCGCCGGGTGGCCGCGAGGGCCAGATCGGCGCCGCAGCGCTGACAGTAGCTGGCACCGAGAGCCGTCTCGCCGCCGCAGGCGGGGCAGGCGATGCGGCCGGGGGAGGGGGGCGGGGATGCGTGGTCGAGCACGGGGATCTCCGCGCTCATGATACACGGGCTCCCCCGGCAGGCCGCGCGCTATTCGGCCTGCCGCCCGAGTTCGCCGAGGCGGCGGAGGTAAGCCTCCACCTCGTCGATGGCGGCGTCCGGCGTGGAGGCCCCGGCGGTGAGGCCGACGCAGGCCACGCCCGCCAGCCACTGCGGGTCGATGTCCTCGGCTCCTTGGATGAGGTAAGCGGGTTTGGCGCGGCGGCAGATCTCCCACAGGTGCCGGGTGTTGGCCGACTGCCGGCCGCCGATCACCAGCACCACCTCCACCTCGGGGTCGGCGGCCAGCGCCCGCGCCGCCTCCTGGTTCTCCTTGGTGGCGTAGCAGATGGTGTCGGCGCGGCGGGTTCGGGGGTTGGCCGACTCGATGATCCGCACCACCCCTTCGTAGTCTTCGGCGTTGAGGGTGGTCTGGTAGAGCACCCGGATGGCCGGGTAGACGGACCAGTCCACCGCGCGCGCCTGCTCCTCGGTGTGGACGATGTGGTAGCGGTCGGGTGCCAGGTCGTGGGTGTACCCGACCACCTCGCGATGCCCGGGTTCGCCCACGAACACCAGGTGTTCTCCCGCCTCCAGGGCGCGCTGCGCCTCGCGGTGGATGTCGTAGACGAACTTGCACGTGGTGTCGAGGATGGAGAAGCCCCGCTGGCGGGCCGCGGCGTGGGTGGAGGGGGGCACCCCGTGGGCGGAGAAGACCACCGTCGGTTCCGTGACCTCCTCCAGGGACTGCACCGTGCGCACCCCCAGGCGTTCCATCTCCTGCACCACCCGTTCGTTGTGGACCACCTGCCCGAGGATGGCGCCGCGTCCGCCGGCGGCGGCAAAGCGGCGGACCTTGATGTCGGCGACCCGCACCCCGGAGCAGAAGCCGTACTTGGCCGCGCGCTTGACCTTCACAGGGACTCCTGCCCGCCGGGAGCGCGGAGGTCGGCGGGGCCCAGGTCGCCCAGCCGGCGCCGGTAGGCGGTCACTGCCGCCAGAGTGTCGGCGAGATGGTCGCCACCGAACTTTTCCAGGAGCGCCCGGGCGAGCACGAAGGCCACCATCGCCTCGACCACTACCCCGCAGGCCGGCACCGCCGTGACGTCCGAGCGTTCGTACGCCGCGGGGGCCGGCTGCCCGGTGCTCAGGTCCACCGAGGGGAGGGGGGCGCGCAGGGTGGAGATCGGTTTCATGAAGGCGCGCACCACGATGTCCTGGCCGTTCGTCACCCCTCCCTCGAGGCCCCCGGCAAAGTTGCTGCTGCGCTCGAGACCCCGCGCCGCGCGCCGGATCGGGTCGTGGGCCTGCGAGCCGCGCCGCCGGGCGCACTCGATACCCTCGCCGATCGCCACCGCCTTCACCGCCGGGACGCTCATCACGGCCTGGGCCAGCTGCCCGTCCAGTCGGTCCTCGAAGTGGCCGTAGGAACCGAGACCTGGGGGGACGCCGCGCGCCACCACGCCGACCACGCCCCCCAGCGTCTCGCCCGCCCGCTTGGCGGCATCCACCGCCGCCACCAGCTCGGCTTCCCGCTCGGGGCGGATCGAACGGAGGGGGGAGGACTCGTCCACCCGGAGCACGTCGTCCCAGGTGGGGGCCCCCTCGCAGAGGCTCACCTCCCCCAGGGCGCAGACGCCGGAGCGGATCTCCGCCCCGACGGCCCGCAGGAGCTGCCGGCAGACCGCGCCCGCCGCCACGCGGGCAGCGGTTTCCCGCGCCGAGGCCCGTTCCAGGACGTTGCGCAGGTCCTCCGTGTGCCCGTACTTCCATGCCCCGGCCAGGTCGGCGTGCCCCGGGCGGGGGGCGGAGAAGCGGCGGCGGGCAGCCTTGACCGGATCCACCGCCCAGGGGTCCATCACCGCCACCCAGTTGGCCCAGTCCCGGTTGGGGATGGCCAGGAGCAGCGGGGAACCCAGGGTGACGCCGTTGCGCAGGCCCCCTCGCACCTGGACCCGGTCGTGCTCGATCCGCTGCCGCCCCCCCCGGCCGTAGCCGTGCTGGCGGCGGGCGAGATCCCAGTCGATGGCGGCCCGGTCGAGCGTCAGGCCTGCCGGTATCCCCTTGAGGATCGCCACCAGTTCCTCGCCGTGCGACTCACCGGCGGTGACGAGTAGCAGTGACACGCGGCCTCCCTCGGGTGAACCCTAGCGGGTGCCGGATCCACCGGCCTCCAGCGTAACAGCAAGGTGCAGGGTTGCGCCGTCGCGCTGCACGAGAAGCGTGACCGTTTCCCCGGGCTGATGGTCGCCCAGGGCGTACATGTAGTCGTAGATGTTGCGAATCTCCCGTTCCCCGAAGCGCACCACCACGTCGCCAGCCTTGAGTCCCGCGGCCTCGGCGGGGGAGCCGCCCCGCACCCCGGAGATCTTGAACCCCAGCCCCTGGTAGCCGAACTCGGGGATGACGCCGGTGCGCACCCGATACCCGCGCCGCTCCCCCACCCCCTCTTCGGCGACGCGCTGGAAGGTGAGCCGGTCCGGACGGTTGGCGACCTCCTGCACGACGGCCGTGGCCAGCTGCACCACCTTCGCCATGGCCGGGTAGGCGAGCCGGGGCGCGTCGTCGGTGGGGCGGTGGTAGTCCTCGTGGGCGCCGGTGAAGAAGAACAGCACCGGGATCCCCGCGCCGTAGAAGGTGGAGTGGTCGGACGCCCCGAATCCGCCCGGGCTCGGCGCCACCGGCAAGCCGAGCGCGGTCCGCAAGGGTTCCACCACCTGCGGCCACTCGGCGGCGGTACCCCACCCCCCCAGGGTGAGGGCCTTCCCCTCGCCGAGGCGGCCGATCATGTCCAGGTTGATCATCGCCACCACGGACTCCCGGGGAACGGGCAAGTTCTGGAGCAGGTGCTGCGAACCCAACAGGCCCATCTCCTCGCCGGCGAAGGCAGCGAACAGCACGCTGCGCCGGGGTCGGTTTTGCGCGAGCTGGCGAGCTATCTCCAGCATCCCGGCGACGCCGGAGGCGTTGTCGTCGGCACCGTTGTGCACGGCGTGGGAGGCGGGAGCCAGGGAGCCGCTCCCTTCCCCGCCGCGCCCCAGGTGGTCGTAGTGAGCCCCCACGAGCACCACCTGGCTGCGCAGCAGCTCGTCGCTGCCCGGCAGGAGAGCGAGCACGTTGACGCCCGTGCCCCGCTCCTGAACCACGTCGGCAGCCAGGGAGACCGTGAGACCCAGCGGGCGGGAAGCCGGTTCCTGGCGCTCGTTGATGCCCCGTTGCAGCTCGGCCAGCGTGAAGCCGTGGCCACGGAAGCACAGCTCGGCAAGGGGCGTGGCGATGGACAGGACGGGCAGGCCGGCGTCGGCAAAGGAGGCGTCGAAGGACAGCTTCACCGGCGCCGTGTCCTTGGCCGCCACCGGGCCGGTGGCGATGAGCACGGCGGCGGCCCCCTGCTCGCGGGCGTCCGCCGCCTTTCGCCGCAATGCCATGTACGGCTGGAAGCGGGAGGAGGGGTCGTCGCCTTGGGGGGAGAAGCGCAGCACCAGCACCACCTTTCCCTTGACGTCGAGACCGGCGTAGTCGTCGTAGCCCAGGTCGGGGGCGTGGATGCCGTAGCCGGCGAAGACCAGCTCACCCTGGGCGCTGCCGGAGGCGGAGAAGGCGAGCGGCGCGAACTCTTCCCCTGCCGCCACGCGCGGGCCGTCGGGGAACGTCAGCTCGAGGCGGTTCGAGGCACCGGGCCGCACCCCGCTGATGAAGCTAAAGGACTGTTCGAGGGTGCCGTGGTCCCCCGCCGGCTCCAGGCCCAGCGCGGCGAACCGCGCGGCCACGAAGTCGGCGGCCACGCGCGCGCCGGCGCTGCCCGTGCGCCGCCCTTCCAGGGCGTCGGAGGCGAGGAAGGTGACGTCGTAGCGCAGGCGGCTCAAGACGCTATCGCTGCCTGGCAGGAAGCCGAGGCTGGAAACGAGGAACGGAACGAAGAGGAAACGTCGCAGCATCGCGCCTCCCGAGCGCCGGCGACCGGCGCCCTCGGCGCCAGCCCTGGTGGGAACAACACGCCAGCGGTTCCCATGCTTCCCGCCGGGGTGCCCCACCGGCGACGACTGCGCCCAGGCAGCGCCCGCGAAGACGAGATGCTAGCAGATCGGCTGGCTGGTTGCCGGCGGCGAGGCGGCTCTCGGATGTGGCGGTGTCCGCCGCTCTCCCGACGCCCCTTGCATCGGGAGCCGCGGGGCGCTAGGCTTGAGGCGTGAAGTGGCCCGTGCTTCTCGGTGCCGTGGCCCTGGCGGCCTCCGCTGCCGCCGAGGAGTTCTTCATCCCCGGTGTGGCGCAGCGACAGGGGCAGGACGGGGCCTGGTGGAACACCGAGGTGTGGATCGCCAACACCACGACCACAACGGGCGGCTACGCGGTGGTGTTCCTGCCTTCGGGGCAGGGGAACCTGGAGGGCCTCCAGAGCGAGCCGGTGCTCGAAGACGTGCCGCCCGGCGCCACCGTGTACCGCGCCGATCTGGTGCCGGCCGGGGGGGTGGGCGTGTTGCGGGTGGTGTGCACGGCGGGGGTGGTAGCGTACGCGCGCGTCTTCAACGCCGCCGGGCGGGGGTCGTTCGGGCAGGGGATGCCGGCGCTGCCGCGGAGCCTGGCGGTGCGGCCCGGCGAGATCGCCCACCTGGTGGGCCTGCGGCGCACGCCGCAGTTCCGCAGCAACGTCGGCATTTTCAACCCTTCCACCGAGAACGGGGTGGCCAGGGTGCGGGTCCTGAGCGCCCGTGGCGACGTGTTGGGGGAACAGCCCTACCGGCTGGCCCCCGGTGGGTACCTGCAGCTCGACGACGTGCTCCATGCGTTCCAGGTGACGCGGGGGGAGAATCTGCGCGCCGAGGTGAGCGGTTCCGTGCCACTGCTGGCCTTCGCCGCCGTTATCGACGCCCGCTCCGGCGCGCCCACCTTGATCCTGCCGTTGCGTTGATCGAGACCCTCACCGGAACGCGGAGTCGGGGGATGCCGAGGGCGTTCGCTCTTCCTGCGAAGCGGGCGAGGCACAGGGCCGCCTCCTGCGTCTGCCTGGCGATGGCGGTGGGGTGCCTGTGGGGGGTGGGTGCCCCGGTGGTGCGGCTGGCTGGCGAGGGCCGGGTGCCGCCGTCATCGGCCGGCGCCCAGCTGCCTCTGGAACTGCCCCTGGGCGTGGTGGCGATGGCGCTCTTCCACAGCGCGAGGCCGCGGTGGCTGCGGCGCCCTGGCCGCTTCCTCACCAGGCGCGAACGCGCCGCCCTCTTCCAGGAGGGGCCGGAGGGCGGATTCGTGCTCGAGGCGGGGCGCTTCCTGCTCGCCAACCGGGCTGCGGGGGCCCTCTTCGGCTGCGATCCCGAGGAGCTCATCGGCCGCACCCCCTGGGAGGTGTCGCCACCCCGACAGCCGGACGGGCGGTCCTCGGAGGAGGCGGCTGCCACCTATTTGAGCGAGGCCGTGGCGGGGCGCGCGTCGCGCTTTGCCTGGCGGCACCGCCGCTTCGACGGCACGGAGTTCGACTGCGAGGTCTCGCTCTCCGTGCTGCCGGGACCGGGGCGGCGGGTCCTGGCCTGGGTCAGGGACGTGACCGAGGAGCGGCGGCAGCGCGAGGAGCTGGCCGCCGCCACGGAACGGCTGCGGCTCATCGTCGAGGGGACCCCCGCGTTCTTCTTCTACACCCAGGATCTCGCGGGCCGGGTTACTTACGTCTCCCCCTCGGTGGAGCAGATCACCGGCCGGTCGGTCGCGGAGTGGCTCTCGCAGAGGCACTGGTTCGTCACCGACAACCCCCTCAACGAGGCCGCCCGGCAAGCCACGCGTCGCCATCTGGCCGGGGAGTTCGACGGCCGGCCGGTGGTCGTGGAGATTCGCCACGCCGATGGGCATCCCGTGGTGCTGGAGGTGTACGAGTTCGGCTCCTACCGGGACGGGGTACTGGTGGGGCTGCAGGGGGTGGCCCAGGACATCACGGCCCGTCGGCGCACGGAAGAGGCGCTGCGGGAGAGCGAGCGAACGCTGGCCACGCTCATGGCCAACTTGCCGGGGATGGCCTACCGCTGCCGCAACGACCCCGACTGGACGATGGAGTTCGTCTCGGAGGGGTGTCGGGACCTCACCGGCTACGCCGCCGGGGATCTCCTGGCGAACCGGCTCGTCTCCTACGGTTCCCTGATCCATCCCGAGGATGCGGCCGGTGTCTGGCGCGACGTGCAGCAGGCGCTGGCCGAAAGGCGCCCCTTCGAGCTCAACTACCGGATCCGCACCGCCGGCGGGGAGGAGAAGTGGGTGTGGGAGCGGGGGCGCGGCGTGCTGGACGAGGGCGGGCAGGTGCGGTGGCTGGAGGGGTTCATCACCGACGTGACCGATCGGCGCCGCGCGGAGGCCAGTGCCCGCTTCCAGGCCTCGCTCCTGGCGCAGGTGCGTAACGCTGTGGTGGCCACCGACGCGATGGGAACCATCGTCTACTGGAACCGGTTCGCGACGGAGCTACTCGGGTGGCAGCCGGAGGAGGTGCTGGGCAGGAGGCTCATCGAGGTGGTGCGGCCGCTCCGCCGGCGGGGCTTGCGGCGGGAAGTCGTGACGAGTCTCCTGCAGAGCGGGCATTGGGAGGGGGAGACGGAGCTGATGCGGCGGGATGGTGGGGCGGTGTGGGTGGAGGTGGTGGGCGCGGCGCTGGCCGATGCGCAGGGCGCCGTGTCGGGTTTCGTGGCGGTGGCCTCCGACATCACCGCCCGGCGGCGGGCAGAAAAGGTCCGCAGCGCCGCCTTCCGGATCGCCCAGGAGACCGTCTTTGCCCGCACCCTCGAGGAGTTCTTCCCCGTGATCCACCGCATCGTGGCCGAGCTCCTGCCGGCGGAGAACTTCTACATTGCCCTGCACGACGCGGCCACGGGCCGGTTGGTCTTCCCGTACTTCATAGACCAAAAGGACGAACCACCGGCCCCGCGCGCTCTCGGCCGGGGGCTGACGGAGTACGTGCTGCGGTCGGGCCAGGCACTGCTGGCCTCGCCGGAGGTGTCCGCCGACCTCGTGGCGCGCGGCGAGGTGCAACGCATTGGGTCGCCCGCCGTGGATTGGCTGGGGGTGCCGTTGCGGGTGAAGAACGCCACCATCGGTGTCCTCGCCGTGCAGTCCTACACCGAGGGGGTACGGTACAGCGAGGAGGACAAGGCGATCCTCGAGTTCGTCTCCACCCAGGTGGCGCTGGCCATCGAGCACGTGCGGGCGGAGCAA
Source organism: Acidobacteriota bacterium (assembly GCA_037441065.1). GTDB lineage: Bacteria > Acidobacteriota > Thermoanaerobaculia > Thermoanaerobaculales > Thermoanaerobaculaceae > JACADV01. The sequence continues at coordinate 57,998 of JBBISY010000009.1, forward strand.
GCGGTGCGCGAGAGCGAGGAGCGCTACCGGCGCCTGGTGGAGCTATCCCCCGACGGCATTGCCGTGCACTGCGAGGGCAAGCTGGTCTTCATCAACCGGAGGGGGTTGGAGCTGCTCGGATACGCCTCGCCGGAGCAGCTCCTCGGCCGGCCGGTGCTGGATGCGGTCCATCCCGACTCGCGTCCGCTGGTTGCGGCGCGCGTTGGCCAGCTCCTGGCGGGGGGCGGGTCGGTCCCGCCGGTGGAGGAGACGTTCCTCAAGGCCGACGGTTCCCACCTCGAGGTGGAGGTCACCGCCACGGCCCTGACCTACCAGGGGAAACCTGCCGTCCAGGTGGTGTTCCGGGATATCTCGCTACGCAAGGCCATGGAAGCGCGTCTGCTCCAGGCGCAGAAACAGGAGGCCATCGGCCGGCTCGCCGGCGGCATCGCCCACGACTTCAACAACCTGCTGCAAGCCATGCTGTCGACGCTGCACCTCCACCGCCGGCATAGCGCCGATGGGGGGCAGGTGAGCCCGGCGGTGGCGGAGCTCGAGGCGCAGATTCAGCGCGGGGCGTCGCTGGCGCGGCAGCTCTTGCTCTTTGCCCGCCGCGAGGTGGCGAGGCCGACGGTCCTGGACCTGGCGAGCGTGGCGCGCTCGGCCGCCGCCCTCGCTGAGCGGCTGGTGCCGGACAACGTGCAGTTGGTGGTGGACTGTGGCGAGCGCCCCGTGCCGGTGCTGGCGGACGGCGGGCAGATCGAGCAAGTGGTCATGAACCTGGTGGTGAACGCTATCGATGCGATGCCCAAGGGGGGGAGGGTGGAGGTCCGCACCGGTGCCAGCGGCGGGGAAGCCTGGCTCTCCGTGCGCGATACCGGCATTGGCATGGACGAGCAGGTGCAGCGCCGCATCTTCGATCCCTTCTTCACCACCAAGGGAGGGGAGGAGCGGAGCGGGCTGGGGCTGGCCGTGGTGCAGGGGATCGTGGAGCGTCACGGCGGCCGCATCGAGGTCACCACCGCCCCGGGGGCCGGCAGTACGTTCCGCGTCGTGTTCCCCTTGAGCGACCAGCCGGTCGCGGCCGAACCCCCGCGGGACGCGGGCTGTGTCGACGGGGAGCTTCCGGGGCGCGGCGAGAAGGTCCTGCTGGTGGAGGACGAGGCCGAGGTACGGGAAAGCCTCCGGGAGGCGCTGGGCGGGCTGGGCTTTGCGGTGACCGCGGTGGCCGACGGCGAATCCGCCCTCGCAGCGGCGCAGGGCGAGGAGTTTGCTCTGCTGCTGACCGACCTCGTCCTGCCGGGGATGCACGGGGGTGAGCTGGCCCGAGTCTTGGCGCAGCGCTGCCCGCGCCTGGGCGTGGTGCTGATGTCCGGTTTCACCGAGGACGAGGCCGTGAAGCGGGGCGCGGGGGAGGGCCGGCTGCGCTTCCTGCAGAAGCCGTTCACCGTGGAGGTGCTGGCTCGCGAGCTGCGGGCGGCGCTGGACGAGGGTTGAAGGGGTGGCGGTCGCACGGCATTTGCCGCTCCGTGCCCGAAGGGGTAGAGTTGCGGCATGACTGCGGTGCGAGTTGCCGTCTTGGCGGTGGTGGCAGCAGCCGGCGGGTGTCGGTCGGTGCCGGAAGTGGATCGGTTCTTCGTTGCCGCCCACGTGCATCGTGACGGGACTTCGGGGCCCGGCGCCATTGCCGTGCGCGCGGGGAGGATCGTTGCCGTCGGCGACGAGGGGGTACTGCGCCGCTTTCGGCGGGCGGCCCGCGAGGTGGTGGACCTGGGGAGCGCCCACGTCTTCCCGGGCTTGACCGAGAGCCACGGCCACCTGTTCGGGTACGGCGCGGCTCTGGAGCAGGTGGACCTCGTGGGAACGGGCAGCTTCGAGGAAGTGGTAGCCCGCGTGCGGGCGGCAGCCAGCGGGCTGGCCGCGGGGGAGTGGGTCGTAGGTCGGGGCTGGGACCAGAACGACTGGCCCGACAAGAGCTTCCCCCACCATGCGGCGCTCTCCGCCGCGCTTCCCGACCACCCCGTGCTATTGCGCCGCATCGACGGCCACGCCGTGCTCACCAACGCCGCGGGGCTAGCGGCAGCGGGCATCCACCGGGCCACCCCCGACCCCCCCGGCGGGCGGATCCTGCGGGACCAGCGGGGCGAGCCCTCCGGGGTGTTGGTGGATGCAGCCTGCGAACTCCTGGAGCGCGCCGCCCCGGCACCCACCCCCCAGGCGCTGGAACGCCAGGCGCTCCTGGCCGCGCAGCGCCTGGCCACCCTGGGCTACACCGAGATCCACGACGCGGGTACCACCCGCCAGGGGTTGGAGGTGCTGCAGCGGCTCGCCGCGGCGGGTCGGCTGCCCATCCGCGTCTACGCCATGGTGGAGGGGAGCGACGAGGCGGCGGTAAACGAGGCCTATGCGCGGGGACCTTGGCTTGCCACCGACGGCATGCTGGCCGTGCGCGCCGTGAAGTACTACGCGGATGGCGCCCTCGGGTCGCGGGGGGCGTTGCTGGGGGAACCCTACGCCGACGAGCCTACCACCCGGGGGCTCGAGGTGCTGCCGCCCGAGCGGCTGGCGGAACACATCCGTCGCGCCGGCGCGGCCGGTTTCCAGCCCTGCATCCACGCCATCGGCGATGCGGCGGTGCGGCGGGTCCTCGATCTCTACCAACGGGAGCTGGGCGAGGCGGCGCGGCGGCTGCGCGCCCGCATCGAGCACGCCCAGATCGTGCGCCCCGAGGACGTGGCGCGCTGTGCCGCGCTGGGCGTGATCGCTGCGGTGCAGCCCACCCACTGCACCTCCGACATGCCCTGGGCGCCGCAGCGTTTGGGTGCGCAGCGGATCGCCTGGGCCTACCGGTGGCGCTCGCTCCTCGCCGCCGGGGCCAAACTCTGCCTCGGCTCCGACGTGCCGGTGGAGGACCCGGACCCGCGCCGGGGGGTGTGGGCGGCGGTGACACGCCGACCTTTCGAGGGGACACAGGAGGAGGGGTGGAACCTGCCCGAAGCGCTCACCGCCGCCGAGGCGGTGGCCGGCTTCACGGGCTGGGCGGCGTACGCGGCGTTCGAGGAAGCGTGGCGCGGGACGATCCGGGAAGGGTTTGCCGCCGACTTTACAGTGGTGGACACGGATCTGACGGCGGGTCCGGCGGAGGCGCTGCGAGAGGCACGGATCTTGCGGACCGTGGTGGGTGGGCGCGACGTGTTCGTGGCCCGGGGAGTCCAGTGAAGGGGACGGCGGTGATGGCGCTGCTGGCCCTCGCCGGTGGGTTCTCGGGTTGCGGCGGGCGAGGGTCGGCCGACGACGAGCAGCGGTGGGTCGAGCTGCGGGAGGCGATGGTGCGCACGCAGATCGCGGCCCGCGGCGTCCGGGACCCGCAAGTCCTCGCCGCCATGCGCACCGTGCCGCGCCACCTCTTCGTGCCCGAGGAGGTTCGCCCCCAGGCGTACGCCGACCATCCCCTGCCGATTGGCGATGGGCAGACCATCTCCCAGCCGTACATCGTCGGGCTGATGAGCGAGCTGCTCGCGGTGCGGCCCGGCGATCGGGTGCTGGAGATCGGCACCGGCTCCGGCTACCAGGCGGCGGTGCTCGCCGCGATGGGGTGCCAGGTCTACACCATCGAGATCCGGGAGGCGCTGGCTCGCAGCGCGGCGGAGCGCCTGGCGGCCCTGGGCTACACCTCGGTGCGGGTGCGGACCGGCGACGGCTACGCCGGTTGGCCGGAAGCGGCCCCCTTTGCCGGGATCGTCGTCACCGCCGCCCCGGAACGCATCCCCCAGCCGCTGGTGGACCAACTGGCGCCCGGCGGTCGCCTCGTCATCCCGGTGGGCTCGTTCTACCAGCAGCTCAAGGTGCTCACCAAGGAGGCGGAGGGACTGTCCCAGCGCGACGTCATCCCCGTCCGCTTCGTGCCCATGACCGGGGAGATCGAGAAGCAGCCGTGACGCGGGCCGGTGGCAAGAGGGCGCTCGCCGGCGCCCCGGTCCGGTGCCGAGGGACGCCGCAGCGGCCTTCTCCGCCGGCCGGGCAGGCTCAGGGAGACGGCGGCAACGAACGGCACTCCGCGGAGGGCTGCTCGTCCATCGGGATCCCCTCCACGTCGATGGCACCGCCCCACTCCCGCTCCCAGGCCAGGTAGGCGTCCAGATCGCGGCGCACCAGCTGGGCCACCCAGCTCAGCACCACCAGGTCGTCCACGAACCCGAGGAGGGGGAGCACGTCGGCCACGAGGTCGAGGGGGTTGACGAGGTAGACCAGGCCGGCCGCCACCGCGAGCAGGGTGCGCTTGGGCAGCGGCCGGTAGCGGCCGGCCAGGGTCTCCCGCAGCATGCGCAGCATCGTCCCCAGGTCGCGCCGCAGCGGGGCGAGCCCCCGCTGGCCCAGGAGAGCTGTGGCCGCAGCCAAAAGGGCGGGCAGCCGGCCGCTGCCGAGCAACCGTTCGGCCGCGCGGACGGTGCGGCGTATCGCCGCAGGAGGGATCGCGCCCATGAGGCCAGTCTAGCGGACGCCGGGCGCTAGGTGAGCCGCAGGTGCAGCTCGGCGAGCTGCGCCTCGTCCACGGTGTTGGGGGCGTCGGTGAGCAGACAGTTGCCGGCGGTGGTCTTGGGAAAGGCGATCACGTCGCGGATGGACTCGCGCCCGGCCATGAGCATCACCAGGCGGTCGAGGCCGAGGGCGATGCCGCCGTGAGGCGGGGCGCCGTAGCGGAACGCCTCCAGGAGGAAGCCGAACTTGCGCTGTGCCTCCTCGTCGCCGATCCCGAGCACCGAGAACACGCGGCGCTGCAGCTCCGGGTCGTGGATGCGGATCGAACCGCCCCCCAGCTCCACCCCGTCCATCACCACATCGTAAGCGCGCGCCCGCACCGAGGCCGGGTCGGACTCGAGTAGCGGCAGGTCCTGCGGGTTGGGGGAGGTGAAGGGGTGGTGGCAGGCGTAGTAGCGCCGCGTCTCTTCGTCCCACTCCAGGAGCGGGAAATCGGTCACCCAGAGGAAGTCGTGCCGGTTGCGGGGAAGGAGGCCGAGACGGCGGGCGAGGTAGAGGCGCAGGGCACCCAGCGCGGCGAACACCACCTTGGGCTGCCCCCCCACGGCGACGAGCAGGTCCCCCTCGCCGGCGCCGGCAGCCGCCAGGAACGCGGCCACCCCCTCCTCGCCCAGTGCCCGCTTGGCGGGCGAGGCGTAGCCTTCCGCGGTCCGGCGGAACCAGAGCAGGCCCGGCGCGCCGAACGGCTTCACGGCTTCGGCGAGCTCGTCGAGCTGTTTTCTCGAAAAGGCGGCGCCGCCGGGCACCACCAGCCCCTTGACCCGCCCCTCTCCGGCGGCTCGCCGCAGCGGCTCGAAGGGGCAGCTGGCGCTCACCGGACCCAGCTCCACCAGCTCCAGGCCGAAGCGGGTGTCGGGGCGATCGGAGCCGAAGCGCTCCATCGCTTCGCGCCAGGTGAGGCGCGGGAAGCGCTCGGGGGGCTGGATGCCGACGAGGGGGAAGATGGCCGCGAAGAGGCCCTCGATCAGCGTGTAGATGTCCTCCTCCTGGACGAAGGAGGCTTCCACGTCGATCTGCGTGAACTCGGGCTGGCGGTCGGCGCGCAGGTCCTCGTCGCGGAAGCAGCGGGCGATCTGCACGTACCTCCCCAGCCCCGCCACCTGCAGGAGCTGCTTGAAGAGTTGCGGCGACTGGGGCAGCGCGTAGAAGGCGCCCTTGGAGAGCCGGGAAGGGACGAGAAAGTCCCGCGCTCCCTCGGGCGTGGAGCGGGTGAGGATGGGCGTTTCCACCTCCACGAACCCCATCTCGTGGAAGTACCGGCGAATCGCGAAGGTGATGCGGTCGCGCAGCAGCAGGGCGCGGGTCATCTCCGGGCGGCGCAGGTCCAGGTAGCGGTAGCGCAGGCGCAGCTCCTCCGCCGCGGCCACCTGGTCCTCCACCACGAAGGGGGGGACGTGGGCGGTGCTGAGCAGCTCCAGCTCTTCGGCCAGAACCTCGATCTCGCCGGTGGGCAGTTCGCGGTTGACCATGTCGGCCGGGCGGGGGCGGACGGTGCCCACGACGCGCACCACGTCCTCGTGGGCGAGGGAGGCGGCCCGGCTCTTGAGGGGTTCGGTGGGGAAGAGCACCTGTACCCACCCCTCGCGATCCCGCAGGTCCACGAAAATGATCCCGCCGAGGTCGCGCCGCCGCCGCACCCACCCGACCAGCTCGACGCGCCGGCCCACGTCGGCGGCTCGCAGCTGGCCGCAGAACGGACGTGCCCACGCCCCTGTCCCTGGTCCCGCCATCTCGTCCTCCCCTGGCCCCGGGGCCGAGCCGCGATTGTAGCAGCGGGCTTGTCACCTCCGTCCGTGGGACCGACAATGGAGAAGGTTCAGGGAGGTGACCCATGCCGATCTTCGTCCTCATGACCCGCCTGGCGGCGGAGAGCATTCACGATGCGGCGGGGCGGCGCGCCATGGGCAAGGAGTGGCTCGCCAAGGTGAAGACCGCCTGTCCCCAGGTGAAGTTCCTGGCCCACTACGCCATCCTGGGGCCCTACGATTTCATGGACATCTACGAGGCGCCCGACATCGAGACGGCGCACCGCGTCTCGCTCATCTCCCGGGCCGAGGGGGCGGTGTCGGCGGAGAGCTGGCAGGCGCTGCCCTACGACCGGTTCCTGGCGCTTTTGGAGGAGGTGCGGCGCAGTTGACCGGTGCGGCGGTTGCAGCCGGTGACGGGGCGCACCGCTCTGCCGGCCGTGGTACGCCACCCTTCTCTCCGGCCATGAACGCTGGCCCGCCTCCCGCCACCGTGTGCCCGCTCCTGCGAGCGGCAGCGGTAGCTTTCCTCACGCTGCCGCTCCCGCTGCCGGCGGCGGCCGGGTCCCGGGCTTCGGCGGATCCGCCGCGTTGCCTGGCCCGGGTCGAGGTGGACCGTCCGCTCGACCAGCTGAAGGTGCCGGTCTACGCCCACCTCGTGGGCGGGGACGGTGGCGAGTACGCCCTCGTCAAGGCACCGGTGGCGGCGTTGCGCGCCGCTGGCCTCGCCTATCGGATCCTCGATGACGTGGCCGCCGACAGCGGCTACCTCCTCGCACTGGAGCGCTTGCCCGGCGCGCGCCAGCAGGCGGCAAGGCGGTACCGGCCGCTGCACGACGACGGGCGGCAGGTGCTGCTGCGCGCCGGTCCGGAAGTGGCCGAGGGTCTCCATGCGCTGGGGATGGCCGTCTGGCGGCTGCCGGAGCAGCCCCTCGTGCTGCGGGCGCCGCCGGTGCGCCCCATGCCCGCGCCCGCGGCCTACGACCCCCTGGTCGCCGCCATGGTGGCCCAAGTGGAAGAGGAAACGGTGCTCTCGTACGGCCGGCAGCTCTCCGGTGCCGAGGCGACGACCATCGGCGGCGCGTCGTACACGATCACGCGAAGGCAAACGAACTCCGGCGAGCCCATCGATAAGGCCACCCAGTTCGCCGCCGAGCACCTGGAGCGTCAAGGCTTGTCGGCGTCGTACCAGAGCTGGAGCGGCAGCGGCTACTCGTGCCGCAACGTGGCTGCCGTGCTGCCGGGCACCGAGCGCGCCGACGAGATCGTGCTGGTGACCGCCCACATCGACGACATGCCGGCGAGCGGGCCGGCCCCCGGCGCCGACGACAACGCTTCGGGCTCGGTGGCGGTGATGCTGGCCGCGGAGATCATGCGGCACTACACCTTCGAGCGGACCGTGCACTTCGTCTTCTTCACCGGCGAGGAGCAGGGGCTTCTCGGCTCCGATGCGTACGCCCAGGCCCTCTACGATGCAGGCGCCGACGTGGTGGCAGTGCTCAACCTCGACATGATCGCGTACGAGAACGTGGGCGATCCCGTGGCCACCCTCCACACGCGGGGGTCGTGGAATCCGGGCTATGCGGCCGACCGCGAGATCGCCGACACCTTCGTGGACGTGGTGTCGCTCTACGGCCTCTCGGGGGATCTCGTGCCCGTCGTCGTCGCCGACGGGATGGGGGCGTCGGACCACGCCGAATTCTGGAACCGCGGATTTCCGGCGATCCTGGCCATCGAGGACTACCCTGGCGACTTCAACCCTTACTACCACAAGACCACGGACACCGTGGACAAGCTCGCCCCCGCGTACTTCACCGCCTTTGTCAAGGCGGCGGTGGCGACGGTGGCGCACCTGGCGGGGCCCACGGGCACCGTCTGCACGGCCCCCCAGGCCCCGGACCTTTCGGCACCTGCCAGCGCTTCCAGCGGCACGCCGTACCTGGTGAGCTGGACCCCCACCTCGGCGGACGGGACGTACGTGGTCGAGGAGGCCCGCGAACCTACCTTTGCCGCCGCCAGCTCTTTCCAGCTCGCCGCGACGGCCGCCACGTTCCTCCACACCAGCGCCGGCGGGTCGTTCCACTACCGGGTCCGTGCCGTGGAGGCGTGCGGCGGGGGGAGCGTGGCCTCGGAGTGGTCCGGGCCCGCCGCGGTGTCGCTCGAGGGTGGCAGTGGGTGCGGGCTCGAGGTTGCCGATCGCACCATCGCCGGCGCCGAGGTGTTCCTGTCCTGCGGCGAGCTCTTCGCGGGGCCGAACCTCGAGGTGGCAGCGAGTGGCGCTGCGACGCTGCGCGCTGCCACCGCGGTGGTCGTGCGCAACGGCTTCCGGGTGGCTGCCGGGGCTCGTCTCGCGGCTGGCACCGACCCGACCCTCGCCGAGCCGTAGACGGTTGCACCCTGCCGGCTCCGCGGCAGTGGCCGGTCTCTCGCAGCGACCTGTCGCTGGCCCATGTCGTGGGGCATCGGCCCCAGCGCCAGGGTGTGACCGGCGGCGGGTTCCCGCCGCCCCGTCGTCTCAGCGGGTTGGCACGCTGACCACCAAAGTTTCTTCTGCCTGACCTGCCTGGGCTGACGTGGCTCCGTTCGAGCGGAGGAGGGCGCTGCTGCCGGCCCCTGCCAGAAGGCGAGGGCGTTGACCTTTCGGGGGCTGGGTGGGGTGTGGGTGGGGGTGCTGGGCGAATCCAGCGAGCGACCGCCTTTGCCGGCGCGAGCGGTGGGGGCTCGGGGGGCAAAGGCGGCGGAGGCGAGCGAAGGGCGGCTTGGCTGCCCGCAGCGTGGGGGTTCGGGGGGCCAGAGCGGGAGGCGGGGGTGGGTGGGCAGCGGAGCCCCCCGGGGGGAGGAGATTGGGGGGCCGCCGGCCCCCCGAAAAGAATGGTGGAGCCGAAGGGGATCGAACCCTCGACCTCTAGAGTGCGATTCTAGCGCTCTCCCAGCTGAGCTACGGCCCCACGCGCTCGGGCAGGGAGCTTACCACGGCTGGACCGGCCGGGTAAAGGGCCGGACGGTACCGCTCGCCGCGGGGGACCACCGGGTACCGATTCGGGTGGCGCCGATGGCCGCTGCCGGTGGTCCAGGTCAGCCCTTCAGGTTCCGCAGCGCGCGGGCCGGGAAGGACAGGAAGCCGGTCCGCGGGTGCCGAGCCAGCCGGTACGGGGCGCCCGCCTCCCCTGGCGGGGGTGACGCTCCCCGAGCAGCGACATGTCGCCACGGCGCCCGCGGGTTGGGGTAGGATGCTCGCCCGAGGGGGTGCGCCATGGGTCGCTTCAACCCGTGCGAGCTGGAGATCGAGCTGCTGTGTCGGGGTCTGGCGGTGGACCGTTCCTGCACCCTGGAGCAGGACGCCCGCGGCTTCCACCGCATTCGCGCCGGCTTGGGTTCGGGGCTCGAGCTGGTGATCCCGGGAGATCTCAAGGATGTGTGGTGCAACGTCCCGGTGGAAGAGGCGTTCGTGGCCAATACGCCCTTCTTGCTGCGCAAGAGCGGCGGCGAGTACCTGGTGGTGGACGGCCGCGACGGCGCCGAGTATCGGGTGTGGTTGCCCCCCGAGCCCGCCTGGTACAACCGCACCACCTCGCGGGGAACGCCCATGGCCGCCATCGGGGTACTGCAGGGGACCTATCTCGGCATCTACGTGTCCGAGACCTGCCGCTACTGGGACCCGGGCAACGACCGCCACTGCCACTTCTGCACCTCGGGGCTCAATGTGGGCAAGGCCGAGGCGCTTCGCAAACCGGTGGAGGACGTGGTGGAGGTGGCGCTGGCGGCGCGGCAGGAGTCGGGCACCACCTTCGTGCACTTCAACGCAGGCTACCAGCGGGAGGATGTCCCCGAAGCCACCCGCTTCCACGGGCTGAACCTGGCGGCGCCCTACGTCAAGGCGATTCGGGAGCGGGTGGGCGGTTTCATCGGCGTGCAGGTGGCGCCCGTGCTGCGCCACGATTTCTGGAAGTACGACTGGCTCATCGACCTCGGCGCGGATCACTTCTCCTTCTGCTACGAGTTCCACAACCCGAAGTACTTCGAAACCTACTGCCCCGGCAAGTGCGGAACCCTGGGCCAGAGGGCGTTCTTCGAGGCCATGGAGTACACCGCCGACAGGCTCGGCAAGGGGGCGGTATCGGGCGAGATCATCGCCGGGATCGAGCCCATCGAGGACACCCTCGCCGCCATCGACTACATCACCTCCACGGGGGCGTTCCCCACCGTGTGCATCTTCCGGCCGCTGCGCGGCTCGCTGATGGAGGATTTCCCCTCACCGGACCCCGAGGACATGAAGCGGGTCTTCGCCCACCTCTGGGAGGCCATGGTCCGCAACGGCATCCCCTCTGACGTGATCCCCAACATCGAGGTGTCGCTCATCGTCAACCCGGGCGATGCGGCCTATCTGGCCAAGCGGGATCTGCGGTTTCGCCGCTACCGGGCGAAGATGGCGGCGCTCCGTTTCCTGGGCAAGCCGTACTTCTGGTGGAAGCTCCGCCCCCGCCCGGTGGCCGCGTCGGCCAGCGAGCCGCCGCAGCCGGCAGCCTAGTCAGAACAGCTCGATGCGTCCCGAGGAGGTGGTGACGAAGACCCGCGGTCCCGTGCCGCTGAGCCGGAGCCTGCCCCCCTTGGGATCCGCTTCCCCAGCGTAGACGGAGCGGATCTCTCCCCGCGCCGAGGCGATCTCGCCCACCGGGGTGGCGCCGGGCGGCAGCGTGAGGCGGACCTTCCCGGAGGAGGACATGACGCGGATCTCGTCGCTCGCCGCCAGCGCATCGAAGCGGCACGTGACGTTGCCGGACGTGGTGACGACGCCGACGGGCCCCAGCAACCCGTCCAGGCGCACGTTGCCCGAGGAGGTGTCGCACCGCACCCGCCGCGCCCCACCGGTGAGGATGATCTCGCCGCCCGCCGATCTGGCGAGCAGGCTGTCCACTGCCCGGGGCGCGCGGAGGCGCATGTCACCGCTGGTGGAGCGCATCTCCACCGAGGGCGCCCAGCCGGTGAACTCCACGTCGCCCGTCGCCGTGCGTAGCCGCAGCGGGGTGGCTCCCGTGAAGTCCCCCTCGATCAGCAGCGAGCCGGAGGAGGTGGTGAGGTCGGGGCGCACGAAGGGCGGGACCACCAGTTCGATGCGCGCGCGGCTGGTAATGACGCCGTGGAGGAGGGGAAGGCCCTTCGGTTCGGGTGCCACGACGTGCAGAACGTCGGGGGAGTCCTGGATGTCCGGGCGGTGCGCCTCCAGCCAGGCGACGCACTGCGCTTCCTTGAACGCGGTGGCGGCGAGCTGCACGGTGAGGCGGATCTCGCGAATGTCGGCGCTCCGGACAAACAGGTCCAGGGGACCGGCATCGATCAGTACGGTCTTGCCGTCACCGGCCGGGAACGCCTTGACGATGACCTCGCTGCGCTCCACTGCCCAGCTGGAAACCGCCACGAACGCCAAGAGTGCCGTGAGCTTCCCCCGGACCATGCGGACCTCCGGGGGGCATGCTACGTCGGATCGACGGCGCGCGGCAAGGGTGGCGCCGCGGCCACCGGCGGGGTTGACAGTGCGGCTGCGGGCACGCTACTTTTCTCGACGCGGTTAGTGCCCGAGCGGGCATAACTCAGCTGGTAGAGTGTCAGCTTCCCAAGCTGAAAGTCGCGGGTTCGAATCCCGTTGCCCGCTCCACTCCGCGGAGGGCCTCGTGGTCGGGTTCAGCAAGGAGCCAGCCGCAGCGGCGGGCAGCGAACAGAGGCAAGCAACGACCCTCACGGTCATCGGGCGCGAATCCAAGGTGGTGGGCGAGATCACGGGCAGCCGGGGAGTCCGCATCGAGGGGACGGTCTCGGGCAAGGTCCACCTGAAGGCGCCGGTGGAGGTGGCGGAGGGCGCGGTGGTGGAGGCGGAGATCCACGCCACGGCGGTGCGCGTCTCCGGTTCGGTCAACGGCAACATTTTCGCGAGCGAGGTGGTGGAGCTGCTCGCCCCGGCGAAGGTGACCGGGGACATTACCACCCCCGCGCTGCGCGTGGTGGAGGGCGCCAAGCTCGAAGGCCGGGTGCAGATGAAGAGCGAGTCCGCGCACAAGGCCGCGCCCGCAAGCCCGGACGCGCGTCCCGCCAAGTCCTAGCCGCAGCCCCAGCGCCCGCCACGCCAGCCGGCGGAGATTCCTGGTTCGAGTCGAGGGGTTTGACGACCGAGGTATACTCCGTATCGAGAGGTGCGTATGGCAGAGAGCGCCCGCACCACGGTCGAGATCTTCGGTCGGCGTTTCGAGCTGCGGGGCCCCGAGGGGAGCGAGCACCTCGCGGAGCTCGCCCGCTACGTGGATCGTCGCATGCGAGAATTGGCCGAAGTCTCCCCGCAGGTGGACACGGCGAAGCTGGCCGTGCTGGCGGCGCTCAATATCGCGGACGAGCTCTTTCGGGAGCAACGGACAGAACCTGGTGCGCGAAACGAGCGGTTCAAGAAAAGGGTGGAAGGGCTGGTGAAGCGGTTGGATGCGGTGCTTGAGCCCCATGAGTAGGGACTCGATGACGATTCGATGGGAGGCCCCTGCGCGGTTGGTGATGAGCGAAACTATTGGTGAACCAACACCTATTTGATGGGGGCCCGGTCCGCGCCGGGCGGATCCAGTCGCGCCGCGACGAGTGAAGACCGGCGGGCAGGCTCCCACCTGTGGACCACAGGTTCAAATAGGGTTGCTCACACGGCCGAGAGCGGGGGCGCTTCCTCTCCCTTCTGCACCCTTCTTCGAGGCGCACCACGCGTTCCTTGAAAGGGGGGTTCATGAATACCGCAGTGCTGCTGATCGCCGCGGTGGTCGGTGCGGTGGTGGCGGGGGCCGTGCTGTTCCTGTTGGGCCGCCGCGCGCGCGCCGTGGCGCAGGCCGTGAAGACGGAGGCGGAGCGCGATGCCCGGCGGATCCTGGCCGTGGCCGAGCAGGAGGCCGAGCAGCGGCTGAAGGACGCCGCCATCATGGCGCGCGAGAAGCTGCTCGAGGCGCGCAGCGAGTTCGAACGCGAGACCCACGAGTACCGCCAGGAGTTGCTGGCGCTGGAGCGACAGCTCGTCCAGCAGAGCAGCGAGGTGGCGGAGCGGCTGAAGGAGGTGGAACACCGCGAAACAGCGGTGGAGACGCTGCGCCGGCAGCTGGAGGAGCGGGAAACCGAGCTGGCGCTCCAGGAGGACGCGATCGCTGCCGCCCTCGCCGAGCAGCGGATGGAGCTGGAGCGGATCGCCGGCATGACCTCGGAGCAGGCGAAGCAGGAGTTGATGCGCGCCATGGAGAACGAGGCCCGCATGGACGCGGCCCGCACCATCCGTCGCATCGAGGAAGAGGCCACCCAGGAGGCCAACCTGCGCGCCAAGAAGGTGATTGCCGCGGCCATCCAGCGGGTGGCGGCCGAGCACGTGGTGGAGAGCACCGTGTCCGTGGTGGACCTGCCCAACGACGAGATGAAGGGCCGCATCATCGGCCGCGAGGGGCGGAACATCCGCGCGCTGGAGACTGCCACGGGGGTGGACCTCATCGTGGACGACACCCCGGGTGCCGTGCTCCTCTCCAGTTTCGACCCCGTCAAGCGGGAGGTAGCGCGGCTGGCCCTGGAGCGCCTGATGCTGGACGGACGCATCCACCCGGGGCGGATCGAAGAGGTGGTGGCCAAGGTGCAGGGAGAGCTGGAGGAGAAGATCTTCCGCGACGGAGAGGCCGCCGCCATCGAGCTGGGGTTCCCCGACATCCACCCGGAACTGCTGAAGCTCTTGGGCCGGCTGCAGTACCGCACCTCGTACGGGCAGAACGTGCTGGCGCACTCGAAGGAGGTGGCGTGGCTGGCTTCCCATCTGGCGTCGGAGTTGGGGGTCAATGCGCGGGTGGCGAAGCGCGCCGCGCTGCTGCACGACATCGGCAAGGCGGTGGATCGCGAGATGGAGGGGACGCACCTGGACATTGGCCGCGAGCTGCTGCGCCGGTACGGGGAGTCGGAGGAGGTCATCCACGCCATGGAGTGCCACCACGGCGACGTGGACCCGCGCAGCGTCGAGGCGGTGCTGGTGACGGCGGCGGATGCTCTCTCGGCGGCGCGGCCCGGGGCCCGGCGCGAGATCCTCGAGAGCTACCTCAAGCGGCTCGAGAAGCTGGAGGCGATCGCCAACGAGTTCAAGGGGGTGCAGAAGGCCTTCGCCATCCAGGCCGGGCGCGAGCTGCGCATCATCGTGGAGTCGGAACGGATTTCCGACGAGGACGCCGTGTGGCTGTCGCGCGATGTGGCCAAGCGGATCGAGGGGGAGCTGACCTACCCTGGGCAGATCAAGGTCACGGTGATCCGCGAGACCCGCGCCGTGGAGTACGCCAAGTAAGCGGGGAATGGACGGGGCTGCCCGGGCGGCCCCGGCTGCAGCCGCGCCGGCCCCGGGTAGGAGCGGCGGCAGGAATTGGCGCAGTACCTGCCGGCCGGCTTGCCCCTGCCACTCTCTCCGCACTTGACGGGGGAGCGGGGGCCGGCTACAATACAAACCGAACGATTGGTAGGTTCTCGTGAATCAGGCAGAACGCTCGCAACGCAGCCGGGAACAGATCCTCGAAGCCGCCCTGGAGCTGTTCTCGCACTGCGGCTACCGCGCCACCTCGATCCGGGATATCGCCGCCAAGGCGGGCGTGTCCACGGGCAACGTCTACCACCACTTCGCGGACAAGGAGACGATCTTCCGCACCCTCCTGGACCAGTACTGGCAGGCGATCGACGACCCGGCGCTGCCGTTCAACGTGGCGCTGGCCACCGGCAGGTTTCCCGACAACCTGGAGGAGATTGGCAGGGCGTCGCGCGATCTCGTGCAGACCTACCGGCGGTACGTGGCGCTCATCTACGTGGACGTGGTGGAGTTCGGCGGCGAACACATCCGCAAGTTCTACTCGGAGATGGCGCGGCGGTTCGAGCACTTCCTCGTCTCCCGCGGGTTGGTGGAGGAGGTGGCGAAGCGGCTCCGCCCCGGCATCTCGCCCGTCTCGGCGGTGATGCTGGCGAGCCGTTTCTTCCTCAACTTCTTCGCCGTCGAGATCCTCTTCGGGGTACGCGATCACTTCGGGAAGGACACCGACGAGGTGATCGGCGAGATTTCGGACATCCTGCGCCGCGGTATGCTGCGCTCGGAAGCGTGAGCGGCGCCGGTGCCGGCGAGCCGTTCGCGGTACAATCCCCGCGCCCGAGGGCACCTCGATCCAGCGTCGCTGGCTGCCTCGAGAGAAAGGACCGTATGAACCGCATCTTTGTCGCAGTCCTCATCGGTGGCCTGGCCACCGCCGCCGCGGCCCCTGCCGAGGAGAAGGCGGCCATGAGCGCGCAGCAGAAGCTCGCCTACAGCCTCGGCGCCGACCTTGGCAAGACCTTCCGCCAGCAGGGCGTGATGGTGGACGCGCAGGCGTTCGGCCGGGGCTTCGCGGACGCGCTAGCGGGTGGCGCGATGGCGATGAGCCAGGAGGAGATGAGCGCCACCATTCAGGCCTTCCAGGAGGAGATGGTGGCCAAGCAGCAGGCGCGCTGGCAGGCCGAGGCGGAGGCCAACAAGAAGGCGGCCGAGGCGTTCTTCCAGGCCAACAAGGGGAAGCCGGGCGTGACCACGCTGCCGAGCGGCCTGCAGTACCGGGTCCTCACCGAGGGGACGGGCCCGACCCCGACCGCCACCGATACCGTGACCGTTCACTACCGGGGCACGCTCCTGGACGGCACCGAGTTCGACAGCTCCTACGCCCGGGGCGAGCCGGCGCAGTTGCCGGTGAACAGCGTGATCAAGGGGTGGACGGAGGCGCTGCAACTCATGAAGGTGGGTGCCAAGTGGCAGCTCTTCATCCCCCCCGAGCTGGCCTACGGCGAGCGCGGGGCCGGTCGCGTCATCGCCCCCAACCAGGGGCTGGTGTTCGAGGTGGAGCTGCTGGGGATCCAGCCGCGCTGACGCCGGACCGGCGCGCCGCAAGCGGGGGGAATCGGGTACCCTGTCGCCGGGACGGCCGAACAGCTGCGAGCGATCATGGCGTACCTGCAAGGGTGTGTGCAGCTAGGGCCCGCGGACGAGACGGGCCGCTGCACGGTGCTCTTCCACACCCCCACGCCCGAGGCCATGGAGCGGGCCGGCCTCGATGGCGAGGGGTGCCGCCGGATTCTGGCGGCCGAGTGGTTCGCCGAGATGGTGGAGGAGGTGGTCACCACCCCCGACTTGTGCGACCCTGCCGAGCCGGAGGGGATGGTGCTGCGCTACGCCCGCGACGTGGTCGCCGAATACCCCCGCAAGCGCTTCGTGCCGTAGGGCGGCGGCGCCGGCGCGGTGCCGCCGCCCCTCACAGCGGCGCGGGGAAGTCCGTCCGCTTCGCCCGCATGAACGCCTTGAGCGTGGGGAAGAACACGTCGGGGCGCTCCAGGTAGGCCACGTGGCCGCACTCCGGGATGAGGAGCCAGCGGGAGTCGGGGAAGATGTCCAGCATCTTCTTCTGCGCCCACAGCGGGATGGCCCGGTCCTGCTCCCCCGGCATGATGAGGGTGGGGGTGGCCACCGCCCGGTATTGGGGCATGCGGTTGTCCAGTTCCGCGAAGTACTCCTCCTGGGCCTCGGTGAGCCGGATGAGGCAGTGGATGTCGTTCTGGTAGCGTTCCACGAAGCGCTGGCGCATCGGCTCCAGCCCGGCCCGCGTCACGCGGCGCACGAACGGCTCGCCGAAGATCTTCTCGTACATGTACTCGGTGTAAAGGTCAAACCGCTCCGGCCCCTCGCGGTAGAAGCGCAGGGAGATGGCCTCGTACTGCTCGAAGAGCTCCTCGCGCGAGAGGATGATGCCGGAAAGCGTCAGGGTGTGGAGGCGCGGCCAGAACTGCCGGGCGTGCTCGATGGCGATGAAGCCGCCGTAGGAGATGCCCATGGAGTGGATCTTCTCGAGGCCCAGCTCGTCCATGATCATGGTCAGGTACTGGGCGATGCGGGTGATGGAGTAGGGCACATCCGGCTTGGAGGAGGCCCCCTGCCCCAGGTAGTCGTAGAGCAGCACGTCGAACTCGTCGGTGAGGAGGGGCAGGAAGGCGTACCACGCCTTGGTGGACATGGCGAGCCCGTTGAGGAGGGCCACCGCCTCCCTGTCGCCCTCGCCAAAGTACTCGTACCAGATTTTCTGCCCGTCTGCCTGGATGTGCCCCGAACGTGTGGGCTGCGGTTGCGACGCCATGGCTCTACCTCCGCAGAATCGCGGAACGTGGTCAGTGGTCCGTGGTCAGGGGAAGGGTGGTGAGATCGCCCCCCTTCTGACCACGGGCCACGGGCCACCGACCACGCCCGGCGCCGTCAGGCGCCGGGCTTCAGCACTGTGCAGACCGACGCACAGATCGGGCCGCCGATGTTGAAGGTGGCGGCTACCTGCGCGTTCTTGACCTGGAGCTCGGGCGGAACCTTGCCCAACAGCTGCCAGGCGCACCACCCCACCATGGCGACGCCGGTGGCGCCGATGGGGTGGCCCTTGGCAATGAGCCCGCCCGAGGTGTTGATGGGGCACTCGCCGCCCAGCGACGCTTTCCCCTCGTTCCAGTAGGCGGCGCCCCGACCGGTGGGCGCTCTCCCGAGCACCTCGGCGGCGATGGCGGCCATCACCGTGAAGCAGTCGTGCACCTCGGCCACGTCCACGTCGGCAGGCTTCACGCCGGCCATGGCGTAGGCGTTGTTCATGGCGGCAAAGGCGCCCGCGGGCCGCAGCACGTCGCGGATCCCCTTCCGCAGAGGGTCGGTGGCCTGTGCGTACCCGGCGATCTCCACACAGTCAGCCTTGGCCACGCCCAGCTTCTTCAAGCCGTCTTCGGTGGCGATGATCATCGCCGCGTAGCCGTCGGTGATCTGCGAGCAGTCGTAGGTCTTCAGGGGGAGCCCCTCGACCACGTAGCGGTTGATCCCCTCGATCTTCATGGCGGTTTCCAGCGTCACCACCGCCTTCTGCATCTGCGCGTAGGGGTTCTTGTTGGCGTTGCCGTACTCGATCACGGCAATCTGGGCGAGCTGCTCCTCCGTCACGCCGTGGGTCTTCATGTAGAGTTCCATGACCTCGGCGAAGAGGTGGGGAAAGACGAAGACCTTCCCCTCGCGCTCCGCCGGGTGGGCGAACATGCCCAGCGCCTTGCCCACCAGCTTGCCGTCCATCTTGCCCTCGGCGTCGCGCATCTTCTCGAACCCGACGGCAATGCCCACATCGCCGAGGCCGAACTGCAGCTTGTAGATGGTGGACAGGATCGCCTGGCCGCCGGAGGCGCAGGCGTTTTCCACCGACTCGATGGGCTTGGCGGCGAGCCCCGGCACCTCGGCCATGAGCCCCGAGAGGAGCCCCTGCTCGTTGAGCGAGATGTTGCACACGGCACCCACCGAGCCCACGTCGATCACGGCGGGATCCGCGTCGATCTCGCGACAGACCCCCTGCACGGCGTTGGCGATGATGTCGGGCACGCTCATATCCATGAGCTTGCCGAACTTGGACTGGTGGTACGCAGCGATGTAGACGGGTTTCCTCATGGTGTCCTCCGAAACGTGAAATCTCCTTCCCGACCCGAGACTAGCATGCCTCCCCCCGGTCTTGCGCGAGAAACGCCGCCACCAGCTGGAGAAACTCCTGTTGCTTTTCCACCACCAGGGCGTGGCCGCTGCCGTGGACGAGTTCGAAACGCGCGCCCGGGATCGCGGCCGCCACGGCCCGGGTGCGCTCCTCCGGCATGAGGGCGTCGTGTTCCGCGGCGAGCACCAGGGTGGGGCAGCGAATCGCGCTCAGCACCGGCCGCAGGTCCATGCCGTCGATGGCCTCGAGGATGGCCTTGCCACCGGCGAAAAACTCCTGGGGCAGGCGGGAAAAGCTCTCCTGCCGGAGGGCGAGCTCGTCCCCATGCGCGGCCAGAAACGCCTGCGAGTACACGATGGGGAGCATCGTGGCGAACATCCGCGTGCCGTCGCCGGTGGCGGCCCCTTCCTCCGCTGCCGCGGCGAGCGCCGCGTCCGCCGCGCGCATCGGCGGGGGTGGGTAGTCCACCACCGTGGCCGCCACCACCGACAGGGCCCGGTCCGGGTGGAGCGCCGCCAGCAGCAACCCCACCTGGCCGCCGAAGGAGGTGCCCACCAGGTGAGCCGCCTCGACCCCCAAGGCGTCGAGCAGCCGGACCACGTCCTCCACGTGGGCTTCGAGGCGGGGAGGCGGCACGCCGGGCGACAGCAGCTGGCCGCGGAAGTCGCAGCGGATCACGCGGTAGCGGCGCGCCAGCACGGTGGCGACCGGCTCCCACGACGAGATGGTCATCAGGCCGCCGTTGAGGAGGATGACGGGCTCGCCTTCGCCATCGAGACGATGGGCGAGGATCGGTGGCGCTGGCTGGCCGCCGGGGGTCATGGGCGCTGTCTCCCGGGATCCGTCCCCTCTCCCCCCTCCCCTGTCCGCGAGCGAGCGTAGCGCGCCTGCAACTCCCCCTTGACCACCTTGCCGTAGGGGGTCCTCGGCAGCTCGGGAACGAAGAGAAACTCCTTGGGCAGCTTGTAGCGGGCGAGCCGCGCGGCGAGGAAGTTGCTGAGCTCCTCGGGCGATGGCGGCGGCGTCGTCCGGGGGACGACGAAGGCAACCCCCACTTCCCCCCAGGTGGCGTCGCTTACGCCGATCACGGCCGCATCCTGGACCTGCGGGTGGAGGAGCAGTTCCCCCTCGATCTCCGCGGGGTACACGTTGACGCCGCCCGAGATGAACATGTCTTTCTTGCGGCCGGCGATGGTGAAGAAACCCTCCTCGTCGCGCCGCGCCGAGTCGCCGGTGTGGAACCAGCCGTCCGCGTCCAGGGCCGCGGCGGTGGCCTCCGGGTTGTTCCAGTACCCCTTGGAAACGTGGGGGCCGCGCAGCCACAGCTCCCCCACCTCGCCCACCGGCACCTCCCGGCCGGCCTCGTCCACCACCCGGGCCTCGGTGAACATCAGCGGTTTGCCGATGGATCCCGCCTTGCGCACCGAGTCCTCGTTGCTCATGGCAAAGCAGTTCACGCCCACCTCGGTGAGCCCGTACCCCTGGCGGAACACCACGCCGCGCCGCTGGTACGCCTCGATGAGGTAGCGCGGCAGCGGCGCCCCGCCGGAGATGAACCAGCGCACGTGGGAGAGGTCCACGGTGGCGAACTCGGGCGCCTCCAGGAGCAGCTTCCAGATGGTGGGGACGCCCAGCACCACGGTACAGCGTTCTTTCTCGATGGTCCGCCACACCTCCGCCGGGTCGAATCGCCGGTGCAGCACCACCGTCCCCCCGATGGCCACGAGGGGGGTGAGAAAGGCGCCCAGGCCGCCGGCGTGGTAGAGGGGGGTGAAGATGGGCGACACGTCGTCCGCGCGCAGCTGCCAGCAGCAAACGGTGTTGACGGCGTTCCAGCTCACCATGCGGTGGGGAATCACGACGCCCTTGGGTTTGCCGGTGGTGCCGGAGGTGTAGAGGAGGCAGTAGGTGTCCTCGGGGGAGACGGGGGTCTGGGGTCCGGGGTCCGGGGCTCTGGAGAGCAGGTCCGACCAGAGCACGTCGCCGGAACTGACCGGGGTGTCGAGGGCGATCCAGTGGTCGAGGCGGACGAGCGGTTTGAGGGCGGCGACCGTGTCGGCGAGGGCCGACTCATAGATGAGGGCGCGCATGCCGGAGTCGCGGACGATGTAGTCCAGCTCGTGGGCGGTGAGGCGGGTGCTCAGGGGGACCAGCACCACCCCCGACTTGCCCGCGGCGAAGAAGCAGTCGAGAAACTCGATGGAGTTGTGGGCGAGCAGGCCGATGCGGTCCCCGGGGGCGAGTCCGAGCTCGCGGCGCCACACGGCCGCGGTGCGGCGCGCCCGCTCGTCCAGCTCCCGGTAGGACAGGCGCTCGCCGGTGGGCACGTAGACGAGGGCGGTCTTCTCCGGCGTCAGCCGTGTTCGTTCGCCGAGCAGGTCGCCGTGCAGCACCTCAGGCCTCCGCCCAGCCGGGGACTGGGGACCGGGGACCGGGTCGCGAAAGAGCAGTTCGGGCCTCCGACCTCGGCTCCCGGACCCCGTTCCCGAACGCGTAGCGCACCTGATGCCCAGGCATGCCTTCCATCAGCTCTTTCCCTCGAGCAAGGGTGTGAGGGCGCTGAGGAGGGCGTCGGGGCACTCCACCTGCGGCACGTGGCCGCAGCGGGGGAGGGTGGTGAGGGTGGCCTGCGGCAGCTCGGCCAGCATGCGCCGGGCGTAGTCCAGGGGCATGAGACGGTCGGACTCGCCCCAGATGAGCGCCACGGGGGTGCGGATCTCCGCGAGTCTCCCGTCCAGCGTGTAGGCGCCCATGCTGGCGGCGCTGGCGGCGAAGCGGGCGAGCGGGCCCCGGCGGGCCTGGCGCACCACGTCGTCGAGCACGAAGTCGGGCACCGGGGGGCTCGCCGGGTCGCGCACCTGCGCCATCGCTTCCCGTGCCTCCTCCCGCGTGCGCGGCAGGATGCGGGCCAGCTGGTTCGAGCCGGTGATGGCCCCGCCGTTGATCACCACCACGCGCTCCACCCACTCCGGGTGGCGGTGGGCCAGCAGCATCGCCATCCACCCCCCCAGCGAGTTGCCCACGACGGTGACCCGGCGGCCGGCGGCGAAGGTTCGGACCACGGCCTCCAC
This sequence comes from Acidobacteriota bacterium, assembly GCA_037441065.1. Classification (GTDB taxonomy): domain Bacteria; phylum Acidobacteriota; class Thermoanaerobaculia; order Thermoanaerobaculales; family Thermoanaerobaculaceae; genus JACADV01. Next base: position 79,871 of record JBBISY010000009.1, read on the forward strand.
GCCGGCCAGAACCTGCGCTGTCTCAATGGTTCCGGTGCGCGGCTCGGAGTCGCCGTGACCGGCGAGGTCGGGGATGATCAGCGTGCGGCCGGGCTTGAGGCGGCCGGCCACCGCCGACCACGTGCCGGCCTGGTCGCCAGCGCCGTGCAGGAGCACGAGGGCCGGGCCCTCGCCGCCGACGAAGACCGTCAGGCGGCCGGACGGCGAGTCGAGGTGGCGCTTTTCGAGCCCGAGAGAGCGGAGAGCGAGCCGAGTCCGCCACGCGAAGACGGCAAGCGGGCGCTTCCAGAACAGCCACCCGGAAACCCCCGCCGCGAGCACGACGAGGACCACGACCCCGACGAGCACCCCCTGCCAGATCTTCACGCTCCCTCCCTCAGGGAGAGGAAACAGGCCTCGCCGACCTGTTCCGTCCTGGTCCCTGTCCCCCGCACCCTGTCCCCTCCGCTCACAGCATCCGGAACGCAGCCGCCGCCTGGTTGTAGCCCACCCCCGAACCGACGAACGCCACCAGGTCCCCGGGGTGGATCTTCCCCTGCTCGAGGGCGTCGTCCAGGGCCATGGGGATGCAGGCGGAGCCGGTGTAACCCCACTTCTCCATGACGGTGTGCGTCTTCTCCATGGGCAGGCCCAGCTCCCCCATGACGAGTTCGATGGAGGGCTTGCGCACCTGGGTGAAGATGATGAAGTCCAGGTCGGAAACGGCGAACCCGCCCGCCGCGGCCAGCTTCCTGGTGAGGCGGGGCCACCCCTCGTGGTTGATCTCCGGGGGGTACCGCTCGAGCATCCGCACCGTCGTGCGCCCGGCCTCGACCGCTTCCTCGGTGGCGGGCTCGAAGGTACCGCCGGCGTAGATCCCCCAGTGGCGATGGTACGCCCCGTCCGCCTGGGCCGCGCTGGCCACGAAGCCGGGTTCGTCGGCGGCCTCCAGCACGGCGGCCCCGGCCCCGTCGCCGTAGAAGAAGATCATGGGATCGGCGGGGCTCGCCAGCTTGTGCATGAGGTAGACGCCCACCACCAGCACGGTTTTCAAGGAGGCATTGGCGGCAAGCAGCCCCGCGGCGCAGGCCAGCCCGGTGGGGAAGGAGGCGCAGGCACAGCCGATGTCGAAGGTGCCGGCGTTCTTCGCCCCCAGCTTGTGCTGCAGGACCACGGAGGTGGCGGGGGTGATGTAGTCGGGAGAATCGGTCCCCAGGATGATGAGGTCCACCTCCTCCGGCTTGCGGCCCGCCCGCTCCAGCGCCTGCCGGGCGGCGGGGAGGGCCACGTCCGAGGTGGCCCAGTCATCGGGGGCCCAGAACCGGCTCCTGATGCCGCTGGACTCCTCCATCTTGGTGACGAACTCCGGGACGACGGGATCGAAGCGGGCGCGGAGCTCGTCGTTCGTGACCTCGCGTTCGGGCAGGAAACGGCCCGTCGAGACGATGCGTGCGTATCGAGCCATACTCACCTCGCGCTCCGGGGGGCAGGGCAGCGGCTCGCCCCGCCGTGCTGCCGGAGCCTCCGTCGCCGTGAGGCCTACGTGCCCGTGACGATGCCGCCGTCCACCGAGAGCACCGCGCCGGTGACGAACGACGCCGCGTCCGAGGCGAGCCACACGTAGGCGTTGGCGATGTCGTCCACCTCCCCCATCCGGCCCAGGGGTGTGCGCGCCACCATCCCGTCCAGCACCTTCTGCGGCATGGCACGCAGGATCTCGGTGGCGATGAAGCCCGGCGCCACCGCGTTGACGCGGATCTTGTAGCGGCCGAGTTCCCGCGCCCACACCCTGGTCATGCCGATGACGCCGGCCTTGGTGGCCACGTAGTTGGTCTGGCCGAAGTTGCCGTACAGCCCCACCACCGAGCTGGCGTTGAGCACCACCCCTTCCCCGCGGGCGATCATGTGCGGGACCACGGCGCGGGTGCAGTTGAAGACCCCGCGCAGGTTGACGCCGATCACCGCCTCCCACGCCTCGTCGGTCATGGTGCTGACCATCTGCCCGTCCTTCCACTTCACGAGCTGGGCGTCACGCACGATGCCGGCGTTGTTGACCAGGACATCGATGCGCCCCCACCGCTCCAGCACCGCGGCGACCGCCGCGTTGACCTCCTCCGCGTTCGCCACGTTGACCTTCCAGAACGCGCCCTCGCCGCCCGCGGCCTGGAGCTCAGCCACGAGGGCGTTCGCGTCCTGGTCGTTGACGTCCCAGGCCGCCACCCGGCACCCCTCTGTGGCGAAACGCCGGGCCGTACCGCGGCCAATGCCGGCGGCAGCGCCGGTGACGATGACGACCTTCCCCTTCAACCCGGTTTCGATGGCCATGGCACCCTCCTTGCGCCGGGGAATCGGGGGGAGGGGTTGCCACCCCTCTCCCCCGTCCCCCTCACGGTTCCTAGAACGTATAGCGCAAACCCAGCTGAATCTCACGCGGTGGCAGCGTCGCCGAGTACTTCCCGAAGTTCGGGTTGGCCACGTACGGGGCCGTGGGGTTGGTCACCGTCGGGCCGGAGGTGTACATGGCCGAATCCACCGAGTCAGGGTTGAAGTTGGTGTTGTCGAAGAGGTTGAACCCTTCCACGATGAGGTCGAGGCGGTTGCCGCCGAGGGCGAACCCCTTGGTGATGCGCAGGGAGAAGCTGCGGAAGTCGGGGCCGTCCTGGCTGTACCTCTTCACCCCCTCGGCCCGGTCGCTGAAGCGGCCGTCGCCGTTGTAGTCGTAGCCGAGCCGCGCGTTCCAGGGCTGGCCGGAGCCGTACTCGTAGATGGGCGCCACGATCACGTCCCAGGGCAGGTGGAACACGCCCGAGAGGACCGCCCGCAGGCGTTCATCGGCGCGGCTGCGCCCCCACTCGGCCTCGATGTCCGCCGGGTCGGAGGGGTAGTCCACCAGCGCTGGCGAGAAGTCGTCGGCAATGTTCTTCTTGTCCGCCCAGGTGAGCGAGAGCGTGAGCAGGTGCCCGCCGGAGAGCGTGCCGTTGAGGCTGGCGGTCACCGCCTTGTACTTGGAGTGCCCCTCGTTGGTGTACTCGTTGATTTGCGTGTAGTCGGCATAGGGACGGGTGTGCGTGGCGTTGCCGCTCCAGTTGATGTCGCGGACGATGATCTCGTTGTCCCCCTCCACGTAGACCGCCTCGAGGTCGAGGAAGAGCCCCGCGCCCAGCTTCTGCGTGAAACCGAGGCTGCTCTGCACCGCCTCGGGCGCCTCGAGGCTGGGGGCCAAGAGGGCAATGTTGGGCTTGAGCAGCACCCCGGTGTGCTCCGGGTCGGCGGGGTTCATCCAGAAGGCAGCCGGCAAGCCGAGGAAGAGGCCATTGATGCGGGTGTAGATGGTGCGGCCGGTGAGGCCGTTTTGCTGCAGCTCGACGAAGGAGGGCACGAGGAGATAGCGGCCGGTGAACTTGCCGGCGCCGCCGCGCAGCACGCTGGCGCCGCGGCCGGAGAGATCCCACACGAAGGAAAAGCGGGGTTGCCAGTTGTTTTTGTCGGTGTGGCGCTTCTCCGGTTCCACGGGGTGCGTGAAGGCGGGGTTGTTGCCGTCGGTGTCGTAGTCCCACCGCAAACCGAGGGAGGCGGTGAGGTTGCGGTTCACCCGCCAGTCGTCCTGGACGAACACGCCGTAGAGGGTGGTGTCCACCTTGGTGCGCGGTTCGCCCACCGCGTAGAAGTAGTAGAAGGGCAAGGTCCGCGTGTCGTTGGCCCAGTAGATGGCGCCGTGCGGGAACACGGGGTAGTACCAGTCCTCCTCCACCTTCTGGATCGAACCGCCGAACTTGACGTCGTGGCTTGAGGTGGCGCCGCTGAGGAAGAGGTGGAAGGTGTCGCGCAGCTCCAGGTAGTCTCCGGTCATCTCCTGGTCGCCCACGATGTTGGCGCCGGTGACTAGGGTGGTGCCAAAGGTGAAGTACTCCGCCATGGCCTGGGAGTTGTTGGGTTCGTCGAAGTTCTTGCGCCCTACCTGGAAGTGGAGGTTGTTGAGCTTGTTGCCGCCGAGGACCCAGCTGTGGCCCACGCCCAGGTTCCAGTTGTCGCGGTTGAGCTGCATGCCGCTCGCCTCGTCGGCCACACCGCCGACGCGGAAGTTCTCCTCCCGGTAGCGCTCCACAACCAGTTTGGCCTGCAGCGTCTGCTCGTTGCCGATGCGGTGGTCGAGGCTCGCGAGCAGGAGGTGCTGGTTGAAGGGGTGGTCGATGTCGGCAGCCTGGGACACGAACGCCCCCTGCGGCCGGAAGAGGGCAATGTTGTCCTCGTTGATGTACTCGTAGGAGAGGAAGTAGTGGGTGCGGTCGCGGACCGCGGCGCCGCCCAGCGTGAACCCGGTCTGATAGCGGGTAAAGTCCTGCTCCCCCGTTTCGAACCTCCCCTGGGTGCGGAGGGAGTCGCCGCGGTAGAAGCCGAACACGCTGCCGGAGAAGTCGTTGGTGCCGGACTTGGTGATGATGGAGAGGGCGCCCCCCGCGGACTGGCCGATCTCGGTGTCGAAGCGGTTGGTGATCACCCGGAACTCCTGGATCGCGTCCTGGGAGAAGCGCGTCCGGGCGAGACCGAGGGCGGCGTCGGTGAGGTCCACGCCGTCCACCATGACCGTGGCTTGGCTGGCGTTCCCGCCCGAGCCCAGCACCGGGGCGTTGGTGATGAAGCGGAACGCGCCCCGTTCGCGCTGCACCCCGGGGGCGATGAAGGCGAGCTTCTGGAAGTCGCGCTCGGCCACCGGCAGGTCGCGGATCTGCTCGGGGGTGATGTTGCTAGAGACGTCCGACTTCAACACGTCCACCATGGGGGCCTCGGCGGTCACCGTTATTTCTTCGGTGGCGGTAGGCTTCATGGTGGCCACGAGACGCGCCGTCTGCCCGACCCGCAACGCCAGCCCCTCCTGGACCACCGGGGCGAAGCCGGAGAGCTGGATCCGGACGGTGTAGACGGCGGGGGGAACCGCCACGATTCGAGCCATCCCCGCCGCGTCGCTCACCACCACCCGCTCCCAGCCGGTGTCCACCCCGGTGATGGTCACCGTCGCGCCAGGCAGCGGTTGATTCTGGTCGTCGACGACTTGTACGTCGACCACCGCGTCGGCGACCTGCCCCAGCACGGGCAGTGCCGCCACGAAGAGGGCGAGCGCGGCGCCGGCCAGTACCGGCAGGGCGCTCGCCCTGGGGAATGGGTGTCGAGAGACGAATCGGAACATGGTGTCCTCCCGGGCGCCTCGGCGCCCTGCCACGATCACCCCGCGCTCATGCGCGGAGGTGTTCTTCTCGGCTCGGCGGCAGCACGCGAGGGCACGGCCATCGCTGGAGTTCCCCGGCTCCGTCTCGGCCCCTGCGATGTCATGCCCTCCTCCGCGTCCCATTTACAAACCGAACGCTCGGAATGTTTCTCGACCCAATCTAAGGCGGTGGAGGTCGGATGTCAAGCCCCCGGCGGAGCGCCAGGGGAGGGGCGGGGAGAAAGCCCCGGGCAGGCCCGGTAGAGGTCCAGGCAGGCGGCGGCAAGCCGCTCGCTGGTCCACCTCTCGGCGGCGCGACGGGCCGCCTCGGCGCCGGCCTGCCGGCGCTGCTCCGGGTTCGCCGCCCAGCGCTGGAGCGCCGCGGCGAGGGCGGGTGCGTCGTCGCGGGGGAAGAGCTCGCCCGTCAGGGGCGGTTCGACCAGACCCCGCACGCCGGGGAGATCGGCGGCAAGGGTGGGGACGCCGCACCCGGCCGCCTCGGCGATGGCGCGGTGGGCCCAGTCCGAGCCCGCGGCGGGGAAGACGAAGAGGTCCATGGCCGCGTACAGGGACTCCAGGCCCTCCTCCACGTACCCCGGCCAGACCACCCGACCGGCAATCCCCAGCTTCTCCGCCCGGCGCTGGAGGTGGTGCAGGTGCGGGCCCTTGCCGATCACCATCCCCCACGCCTCGGGGACGCGGGCCAGGGCCTCGAGGAAGGTCGCGTGGCCGCGGTCCCGATCCAGCTTGCCGATGGTGCCCACGAGGAACGCCTGGGCCGGCACGCCGAGACGCTCCCGCACCTGCGGCGCCCCCAGTCCCGGCCGAAAGCGCGCCTCCAGAGCCACGGGTAGCACGGCCCGGGGACGGTCCGCCCAGGGACCCCGCGACAGCCCCGCCACCAGCGCCGTGTTCGCCAGACCGAAGGCATCCGCACGCCGCAGCAGGAGGCGGTAGTACGCATGGCGCGGCAAGTGGCCCGGGTGGTGAATGGAGCGCACCAGGGGGCGGGTGCCCGCGAGGCTGGCCAGCAGGTGGTCCTGGGGGAGGTGGGTGTGGACCACATCGAAGCCCGCTGCCAGATGGCGGAGGGCACGCAGCGAGCGGAGGAAACTTGCGGGCGAGCCGATCGGTTCGAGGATCGGCCGGGCCCATTCGCACTGGGCCAGGCGCCGCTCCAGGTTGTGTCCCCGGCGGAAGGCGAAGTGGCACTCCACCCCAGCGCCGCGCAGGGCCTCGGCGGCCTGGAGCGCCGTGGCGGCAGCCCCGGTCCACCGATCCGCCGCGACCACCTGCAGGACCCGCACCCTGCCATCATGCCCTCGTCCCCGAGGAGGGGCAAGCCTCGTGCTAGGATGCGCTTCGGGAGGCCGCTATGCCGGTAGATCCCCAGCTGCTGGAAATCCTCGTCTGCCCCACCTGCAAGGCGGACCTGGAAGTGGTCCGACTCGACGCGGCCACCGCCGAGACCCTGGTGGCCAGGTACCGCGACAAGTTCCGAGACGAGGAGCCGGTCGTGGAAGAGGGACTGCGCTGCGCGAGCTGCCGCAAGACCTATCCCGTGGTGAGCGATATCCCCGTCATGCTGGTCGAGGAGGCGCTCCCCCCGGCGGAGTGAGCTTCCAGGTGCCCAGGGTGCTGGCCGAACGCCTTTCGCCACGCAGCGTGGCGGCAACGGCTCTGGCGGGGGCGGCCGTGATGTCCGCCCGCCTGGCGCTGGCCAACGCCTTGCTCGCCGTCGCGCTCGTGGCGGGGTGGCTCGCGTGGCGCCGCGGCGGGCTGGCGGGTCAGCCCGTGGCGCGGCCGCTCTTGGCGCCGCTGGCCGCGTTTGCGGCGCTGTCCGTCCTGGCCGCCCTCGCCTCGCTGGATCCCCTCGCGAGCGTCGGCAACTTGCCGAGGCTGCTGGTGTTCGCTGTGGTGCCGCTGGCCGCGGCCCTGCTGGACGAGACGTGGTGGCCGCGGTTGGTGACCGGCCTCGCGCTCGTGGGCGGGGTGCTGGCCGTGTGGGGGATCGTCCAGTACCACCTGGGCGCGGACAGTCTGGAGCAGCGCATCCGCGGCCCGCTCTCGCACTACATGACCTACTCCGGGTGGTTGCTGGTGGTGGTGCTGGTGCTCCTCACCGACGTGCTGCTCTCCGGGCGCCGCCGCTGGCAGGTGGTCCCCGCGGCCCTGGGCATCGCGGCGCTCGCGCTCTCCTTCACCCGCAACGCCTGGGTCGGCCTGGTGACCGGCCTGCTCCTGCTGGCCGTGCTCTGGCACCGGCGCCTGCTGCCCGTGTTCCCGGCGGTCTTTCTCATCCTGTGGGCGGTGCTGCCGCGCGCCATCGTGGAGCGGGCGGTCTCCACCCTCGACCTGCGGCAACCGGCGAACTACGACCGGCTCTGCATGGCCATTTCGGGTGTGCAGATGGTGCGCGACCACCCTTGGTCGGGGGTGGGTCTCGACATGGTGTCCAGCATGTACTCCCTCTACCGCCGCGACGATGCCCCGCGCTGGCGCGTCCCCCACCTCCACAACAACCTGCTGCAGATTGCCGCGGAGCGGGGCCTTCCCGCGGCCGCCGCCTACCTCTGGCTGCTGGGCGCCTTCGCGCGGCAGGCGTGGCGCGGCGCCGT
>JBBISY010000010.1:0-53513 GCA_037441065.1 Acidobacteriota bacterium
AGGACAAGCCGGAGGGCGAGCGCGGCACCTACCTGCACCCGGAAGCCTGGGGCCAACCCAAGGAAAGAGGCCTGGACTTCCAGCGCGACCCCCAGCTCCGGAGCGAGGCCGCACCGCAGAACCGGCCATAAGCCGGGAGGCGTAGCGCTCGCAGCAGAGACGGCTGTGGAGCCGCAACGATGGGCTGGCAGTCGCGACTCCCGCGGGAGGCGGCGCGCTACAATCGGGCGCGGGAAGGGCGCCCATGACCGGAAAGGCCACGCCGCACCGCCAGGTCCGCTTCGTCACCGCCGCCGCGCTGTTCGACGGGCACGACGCGGCGATCAACATTATCCGCCGCCTGCTCCAGGCGCACGGCGCCGAGGTCATCCACCTGGGCCACAACCGCTGCGTGCGCGAGATCGTTGCCGCGGCGATCCAGGAGGACGCCGACGGCATTGCCGTTTCCTCCTACCAGGGAGGGCATGTGGAGTTCTTCCGCTACATGCTCGACCTGCTGCGCGAGGAGGGGGCCGCCCACATCAAGGTCTTCGGCGGCGGCGGCGGCGTGATCATCCCCGAGGAGATCCGCGAGCTCGAAGCCTTCGGGGTGGCCAAGATCTTCTCCCCCGACGACGGCCGCCGCCTCGGTCTCGACGGCATGATCGAGTTCATGATCCGCGCCTGCGCTGATTGCCGCGGGGACCGGGGACCGGGGACCGGGGACCGGTTAAGACGAGGAGACTTTCATCGGCGCGATGGGTCGATGGATTTCGGCGCGGTGGCGGAAGAGATTACGGCAGTGGAGTTGGGCTCGCATCTTCCGGACCCCGGACCCCGGACCCCGGACCCCTCGTCTCCCAGGCCTCCCGTGGTCGGCGTAACCGGCACCGGCGGCGCCGGCAAGTCCTCCCTCACCGACGAGCTGGTGCGCCGCTTCCTGCTGGACTTCCCCACCCTGCAAATTGCCGTCCTGGCCGTGGACCCCACCAAGCGCCGCACCGGCGGCGCGCTCCTGGGCGACCGTATCCGCATAAACGCCCTCGCCTCCGAGCGGGTGTACATGCGCTCCATGGCCACGCGCCAGGCGCACCGCACGCTCTCGCAGGCCACGCGGGCGGCCATCGAGGTGTGCGCCGCCGCCGGTTTCGGCCTCGTCCTCGTGGAATCCGCCGGTGCCGGCCAAGCGGACAGCGAAATTGCCGATCTCGCCGACCTGTCCCTCTACGTGATGACGCCCGAGTACGGCGCCGCCATGCAGCTCGAGAAGATCGACATGCTGGACTTCGCCGACCTCGTGGCGATCAACAAGTTCGACCGCCCGGGCGCCCTCGACGCCCTCCGCGACGTGCGCAAGCAGCTGCGGCGCAGCCGCAACGACTTCGCCACCGCGGACGAGGAGCTGCCCGTCTTCCCCACCTGCGCTCACCAGTTCCACGACCACGGGGTCAACGCCCTGTACCAGGCCTTGGTCTCCCGCCTCCAGGAGCGCTTCGGGGAGCCGTGGCGGCTGGAGAGGAGCCATGCCCTGCCCAGCGGCGAGCCGGAGCGCCACCCCCTCATCCCCGCCGACCGGGTCGGCTACCTGCGGGATGTCGCCCGCACCTGCCGCGGCGCCAGGGGTCGGGCCGAGGAGCAGGCGCGGGTGGCTCGGCAGCTCTATCAGCTCGTGGGCGCCCGCGCCATCCTCGGCGGGACGGGGTTCGGGGTCGGCGGTGCGGCGTCCGTGCCCAAGGCCCGTAAGGGAACAGGGAACAGGGAACAGGGGACAGCAGGAGAAGACCACCAGGCGCTGTGGGCCCTATTCGAACGGGTCGTTGCGGGCAGCGAACCCTCGCAGCCTGCGCTTGCCGAAATCGACGCGGAGATCCGCCGGCTCGCCGGCGCGCTCGACCACGACACCAGCGAACTGCTCGCCATGTGGCCCAAGATCCGCGCCGACTACGCCCGCGACGAGTTCACCTACCGGGTGCGCAACCGGGAGGTCACCGTTCCCCTGATGAGCGTCTCCCTGGCCGGCACGCACATCCCCAAGGTCGTGCTCCCTGACACGCAGGACTGGGGCGACATCGTGCGCTTCCTGCTGCTGGAGAACGTGCCGGGGGCCTACCCGTACACCGCGGGAGTTTTCCCCTTCAAGCGCACCGAGGAGCTGCCCATCCGCATGTTCGCCGGGGAGGGCGGCCCCGAACGCACCAACAAACGCTTCCACTTCCTGGCTGCCGGGCACGGTTTCGCGCGCCTCTCCACCGCCTTCGACTCCGTCACCCTGTACGGGGAGGACCCCGCCGAACGCCCCGACATCTACGGCAAGGTGGGCGAGTCCGGCGTCTCCATCTGCACCGTGGAGGACATGGAGCGCCTGTACGCGGGTTTCGACCTCATGGCGCCCTCCACCTCCGTGTCCATGACCATCAACGGCCCGGCGCCCATGATCCTGGCCATGTTCTTCAACGTGGCGGGGCGCCAGGAGGCCAAGCGCCGCCTCATCCGCACCGGCCGGCTGGCGGGCACGCTGACCGACGCCCTCCAGCCCACGGTGGGGGGCAAGGGGTGGGAGGAGATCGCCCAGCTCCTGGCCCCCGGCGAGTGGGAGGAGGCCCTCGCCTGCGCGGTGCAGGCGGTGCGCGGCACCGTTCAGGCCGACATCCTCAAGGAGGACCAGGCCCAGAACACGTGCATCTTCTCCACCGAGTTCGCCCTGCGGATGATGGGCGACATCCAGCAGTGGTTCGTCGAGCACAACGTGCGCAACTTCTACTCCGTCTCCATCTCCGGCTACCACATCGCCGAGGCCGGCGCCAACCCCATCACCCAGCTCGCCTTCACCCTGGCCAACGGCTTCACCTACGTGGAGTACTACCTGGGCCGCGGGATGCACATCGACGACTTCGCGCCGAACCTGTCCTTCTTCTTCTCCAACGGGATGGACCCGGAGTACACGGTCATCGGCCGGGTGGCGCGGCGCATCTGGTCGGTGGCGATGCGCGAGCGGTACGGCGGCAACGAGCGTTCGCAAAAGCTCAAGTACCACATCCAGACCTCGGGGCGGTCGCTGCACGCCCAGGAGATCGCCTTCAACGACATCCGCACCACCCTGCAGGCGCTCCTGGCCCTGGCCGACAATTGCAACTCGCTCCACACCAACGCCTACGACGAGGCCATCACCACCCCCACCGAGGAGTCGGTGCGCCGCGCTGTGGCCATCCAGCTCATCTCGTCCAAGGAGTTCGGGCTCCTCAAGAACGAGAACCCCTGGCAGGGCTCCCACTTCATCGAATGGCTCACCGACACGGTGGAGGAGGCAGTGCTCGCGGAGTTCGAGCGGCTCTCCGAGCGCGGCGGCGTGCTGGGCGCCATGGAGACCGGGTACCAGCGCTCCAAGATCCAGGAGGAATCGCTCCACTACGAGCGTCTCAAGCACTCGGGCGAACATCCCATCGTGGGCGTCAATACCTTCGAGAACCCGGAGCGCGGCGAGAACGTCCTCGAGACCGGCGTCCTCACCCGCGCCACGCCGGCCGAGAAGGACGCCCGCCTGGCGCACGTGCGCGACTTCCAGGCACGGCACGCCGGGCTGCCCGGATCCGCTGACATCCCCGCCGCGGAGCTGCCACCGTGGCACGTCCCCTCGGCGGCGGCTCTGGCTTCCCTCCAGCACACCGCGCGTACCGGCGGGAACCTCTTCGCCGAGCTGCTCCGCACCGTCTGTTCCTGCTCCCTGGGGCAGATCACCCACGCCCTCTACGAGGTGGGCGGGCAGTACCGGAGGAGCATGTGACGGGCCCGCCGCTGTTGGCGTGAGAGGGCCCGCTCGGTGGGGGGAGGAACCGGCGTGGCCCCGGAAGACGGCACTGGGGGTTTCGAACGTGCCGTAATTTTCGGCGCGGGGGCGCTGGGAAGCTACCTGGGCGCCCGGCTCGCGCCCGTGGTTCCCGTCACGGTGGTGGTGCGCCCGGCCGCTGTCCGAACGCTCCGCCGCCGAGGGCTGGTGGTGGCGGGGCGCGAGGAGCTCCACGTGCCGCCCCAGAGCCTTACCGTGGCCACACGCCCCCCGCACCTCCCCCCAGCCTCGCTGGTGGTGGTGGGCGTGAAACTCTACGACCTGGCCGAGGCGGGGCGTCTCCTCGCTCCCGTGGCTGGTGCCGACACCACCTTCCTGCTCATCCAGAACGGCCTGGTGGCGCGTGAACTCTTCCTCGCCGCGTGCGGTCGACCGCTCCGTGTGGTGCGAGCGGTGGCGTCCATCGGCGCGGAACTCGTGAGCGCCGGCCGCGTCGTCTACGCGGGGGGCGGCCTCGTGCTCGAGCCCGGTGCCGCGTCGCATCAGCTCCTGCGCCTCTTCGAGCGCGCGGGCGTAGCCTGCAGCGAGAGCCCCGACTTCCCGCGCGCATTGTGGAAGAAACTGGCCGTCAACTGTATCGCCAACCCCTTGACGGCGCTCTTGGGCGTCCGCAACTGCGACATCGTCATCTCGGAACTGGAACCGGTGCGGCGGGCGCTGGGCGCGGAAGTGGCGGCCCTGGCCGCCGCGGAGGGCCACCCGCTGCCCAGCGACTGGCTCGCCCGCATCGACGAGAACCTCCGCGCCTCCAGCAACCGCTCCAGCATGCTCCAGGACCTGGAGCGCGGCAGGCCGACTGAGATCGAGTTCCTCAACGGCTTTGTCGCACGGCGCGCGGCCGAGCTGGGCCTGGAAGCCCCGGTCAACGCCACCCTGGCGGCGCTAGTGCGCTCGGCCGCCGCGCAGCGCCGCCGCGCCGGGGAACGGGGAAGGTAACGCCGGCACCGTCATCGCTGCCCTCTTCCCAATGGGTGACGCACGGACCAGCACCGCCCGCCGTGCGCAACGGGGCCCGTGCGACCCGCCTACGAGGCCAAGGCGCGGGGGGCGAGGAGCTCAGCCGCCCTGGTCGCGATCGAGGTCGGGAACCCCATCGCCTGGAGCTGGCGCAGGTTCTTGTCCAGCGGGTTCTTCAGCGCCAGGATCTGCAGGTGCTCGGCGACCGAGAGTCCCTCCACCACGAGCGGCGGCAGGTCGGTCACGGGGATCGGATAATCGCTGCCCAGCACCAGGCGTTCGGGAGGGAGCGTGTCCAGCACCCGCTGCGCCGCCCCGATGCGACAGAGCGTGCAGAAGGCCGAGACGTCCGCGAAGAGGTGCGGGTACTCCTCCATCATCTCCCCCAGCTCCTCCAGGTAGTCGTCGGGATCGGTGGGGAAGAACCTGGTGGCTGCGTGGGCGACGATCACCGTGACGCCGAGATCGAGCGCCCGCCGCAGCCGCCGCGGATCACCGAGCCGCTGGTGCCGCCTCTCCGGCGGCGGGACGGGGACCGCGTACTCGGGGCCGCAGTGACACAAGAGCGGCACGCGGGACGCCGCGAGAACCTGGAAAAACCAATCGTGGCGCGCCTCTGAGGGATCGATCACCTGCGAGTTGGGGATCCACTTGACGAGGGCGGCCGGCGGCGGCCCCTCGAGGCAGCGCTCCAGCTCGGCCCTGCCCTCCCGCTCCCCCCGGTTGGGATGCACCGAGGCGCCGAACAGGGCCCTGCCGGTGCTGCGCACCACCTCCATCACGTAGTCGTTGGACACCACCATGCCGCTCTCGGCCCAGCACCGCGAGCCGTCCTCGCGGTGGATCGCATCCAGGGCCAGCACCACCCCGCGGTCCACACTGCGGGCGCCCTCCAGGGCGGCCACCACCCGCTTCCGGATCGTCCCGTCGAAATCCTGGCGCAGCGCCGAGGGGCGCACCCGGTTGGCCAGCAGCATGTAGGCAAAGGCGGGCGAGGCGAGCAGGGAGTCGGCCAGGCGGCAGCCGGGCCGGTCCCGGGCCGCGATGTGGATGTGAATGTCGATGGTGGGCGGCATGGCAGACCCTTCAGAGGAGCAGCTCCAGGACCAGGTGCCGCTGCCGCAGCGCCGCCCGATGGAACGCCACCCAGTTGGAGCGGACGAAGTCGTCCCCGCCGGGGAACCGCAGGTGGCGGAAGTCGTCCGGTCTGAAGCCGTCCCACTCCAGGTCGCGACTGGCGAGCGGCGCCAGGGCCTGCGAGCGCCAGGCGTAGCGGTCGTAGGTGGGCAGCTCCTCCCCGAACAGGTCGCGGTACAGCCCCTGCCACGCCCGGCACCGTCGCACCGCCTCCTCCTGGGCGTCGGCCAGGAGGCGTGCCACCTCCCCGGCGAGATCCCGCCAGGGGACCTGCGCCACGACGCGGGGCCCCAGCAGGCGCCGCAACCGCCCGTAGATGGCGCGCGCCGCCCTCGTGAACAGGCGGGGGTTTTCCCGCAGCACCGGCATGCTCGACCCGGGCTGCCGGTAGCTCCACGTCACCCAGGCCAGGTCGGGGAGGTTCCCCGCCTCGGCGTGGCCAAGGTCGGGGAGAAAGTCCCACGCCAGGTTCGCCCAGGTCAGCGCCCGCCAGCGTCCCTCGCGCTTCTGGTGGATGTCTTCGATGTCGTTCTCGGGGTGGAGTCGCCCCGAAAACCCCTCGTGCGCCCAGCTATCGGCGTAGGTGTGCAGCGCCACCCCCAGCCGGCACAGCCACCCCGCCCTCCCCTTCTCCCGTGCTGCGGCCTTCACCAGCTCCCGGGCCAAGGGCGAATTGGCCCGGGTGACGAAGTTCGCCGGCCCGCCGAGAATCGGCTCTGGCGGCACGAAGTGGAAGGGAATGTAGATCCGCTTCTGCACCGACCAGCTCGTGGCCCGCAGCCCCAGGTAGGCGGTGCGCACCGGCTCGAACAGTGTCTCGCCCACACCGATCGGCTCGCTCTCCGTGGCGTCGTCCACGTACTGCGACGCGTAGGCGATGGTCACGGCCTCCTCGTGGCGGAACCCCGCGGCCCGCGCCAGCACCGCCACCGCGTAGTAGTGGAACTCCTCGTTCATCCTCGTCCTCCCGCCGTTCGCACCGGTTTTCTCGCAATGATGATACCGCCGCGGGCGCGGGGCGGAGGTACGGTGTCCAGCGCGCATCAGGTGGCCACCGTCCACCCGGGGAGTCTCTCGCGATGGGTGGACCGAACACTGGAGCAGATCACCTCCGCGCCCGGCGTGGCATGGGAAGCTCCTAGCAGTGAGGCGAGGGCCCACCGCAGGTCGTGTCAATACCCGTGGACGCACCCCTACCCGGAGACCCCGCCTGCCGGCCTGGGGGCATCCGGGCATCGTCCACACCCCCCGAGGACCTGACGGCACGAGCCAGGGTTGGAGCCCTCCCCTCGCAGGCGCTATCCTTCTTACGTGGACAGAGATGAGCTCGTCCGAGTGTTCCGAGCCTTTGAGGAGGAGGGCCTGGAGTACGTGTTGATCGGCGCCGCCGCGATGGGCTTCCACGGGCTCGTGCGCGCCACCGAGGACGTGGACGTCTTGATCCGCCCCACAGCGGAGAACGTCGAACGATTGCAGCGGGCGTTCCGAAAGGTTTACGACAACGATCCGCACATCGACGAAATCTCGGCTTCAGACCTGCTGGGGCAGTACCCGGCGGTTCGCTACTACCCCCCGACCGGCGATTTGTACTTTGACGTCCTGACGCGCCTGGGCGAAATGGCTAGCTTTGCGACGGTCGAGTGGGAAGTCAAGGAGGTGGACGGGGTTCACGTACGGGTCGCGACACCGCTCGCGCTCTACCGGCTGAAGAGGGGCACGGTCCGATTGCTCGATCGGCACGACGCCGAGGAGCTCCGGCGCGCGTTCGATCTCGGGGAGGATTGAGGTGCGGGTCCAGCGGTTCCACTCGGCGGAGGAAATGGACGTCAGCGTTCCGTCGCCGGCACGGGCCGACGGGTTCGAGCGATTCGTCCGCCACTGTGCCCGCTACTGGCGATTGGCACCCCGTATCTACCCGCGCGGCGTCGTCCGGTTTCGATCACTCGAGGAGGCCCAGCGGGCTCGAGAGCAGATCACCCGGGCCAACGCCCAGCGAACTCGCCGCGAGGCGGGGCGGGCGTAGTCCGACCTCCCCCTGTCGGCCGCCCGCGGCGGGGCGGTCGTGTCACCCCTGGTCCCCACCAGCCGCGGCTGGGCGGTCGAGAAGTACGGCTGCAAGGCCCAACTCGCCCATCCGCCCTTGACCTCTGGCTCGGAGGTGGCGGCGGCATGACCGCCAACGACTGCGCAACGAACCGGCGGCGGTTCACTCCGGTGCCCCCCCGTGGCCGCTCTCGAAGACGGGTGCGACCGTGCCGCACGCCAGCAGCACCCCGGCCGGTATCCTGTTGGCGTGGGCAGGCACCCCCGCGCGCGCTGGGTCGGAGCCGTGGTCGTGGCCGGCGCTGTGGTCTGGGTCACGGCGGCGGGCACGCTGCGGCCTGTGGAGCTGCCGGTGGCCGACCTCCTGCAACGGAGCTTGCCGCAGCGGCCTGCTGCCCGCGTTGCCATGGTTTTGATCGACGAAACCGCCCTCGCGGCGCGGGGCCGCTGGCCGTGGTCGCGGGACCGGCTGGCGGAGCTGGTGCGGGCGGCTCGCGCGGCCGGGGCTGCCGCGGTGGTACTGGACATCCTCCTGGTCGAGCCGGCTCCCGGCGACGGCGAGCTGCGGGCGGCTCTCGCCGCGGGGCCGGCTGCGCTCGTGTGTGCCCTGGCCGGAGAAACGTCGCGCTGGCTCCTGCCCGCCGCCCCTCTCCGTGACGCCGCGGCCCTCGGACACGGGGCGGTGGAGGTCGACCACGACGGTGTGGCGCGACGCTTTGCCGCCACCAAGCAGGCCGATGGGCTAGCCTTCCCCGCCCTGGCGCTTACCGCGGCGCGCCTGGTGGAGCCATCCTTCCCCGTGCCGGTGGGAGCGTCGCTGGTTCCCGCCCTCCGGTCGCCGCTCGACGCCCTCCCCCGCGTGGGCGCGGCCGAGCTCTTGTCCGGGGAGAAAACGCAAGTTCTTGCGGGGCGTGTGGTCTTCATCGGGGTGAGCGGCCTCGGAATCGGGGACCGGGTGGTGACGCCGGTGACGCGGGGGGCCACTCCCGACCCCGGCGTCCTGGTGCACGCGGCGGCCACCGAGTCGGTGCTGGCGGGCGACCTCCTTCGCCCCCTGCCGCCGGCCCTTTGCGGGTTCCTGGCCCTGCTCCTGACGCTGGCGGCCGCGGCCGCCGGCCGTCTCGGCGGGTGGCCGCGCCTTGCCGTGTCCCTTGCCCTCACCCTCTCGCCCTCGCTGTTCGCCGTCGCGGCGCTCCACCTCGCGGACGCCCTCGTCCCCACCGTCACGCTCACCGCCGTGGCCCTCCTCGTGGTGGGCGGTGTCCAGCTGCGCGCCGACCTGCGCGCCTGGCAGGTCGCCGAGAGAACCCTCGCCCTCCTCGGCACGGCAGTCGGGAGGGGCGTTCCGGTGAGCCGGCGCAACCTCGCCGCCCAGCTCGAACTGGCCGAGACCCTGGCCCTGGAGGCAGCGCGGCGGCGGATTGCCAGCGAGGCTTCCGCCGGCGTCCTGGCCCATGAGCTGAAAACGCCGCTCACCTCGGTACGCGGCCTGGCGCAAATGGTGCGAGACTTGGAGCTCTCGCCCCAGGAGCGGCGCCGGGCCGCGCAGCTCCTAGTCCACGAAGCCGATCGCCTGGGCGCGATGATCGAGCGCCTCACCGAACTCGAGCGGCTGGCCCACCGCCCGTTCGCGCAGCACGCCCAACTGGTGGACCTGTCCGCCCTGGTGGCGTCCCGCGTCGTCACTTTGGCGAGCGGGCACGGTCGCCACATTCGCTCGGAGGTCACCCCCGGCCTCGAGGTGCTGGGCGACCCTCGGCTCCTCGAGACCGTCGTGGACAACCTCATCGGCAACGCCTTCAAGTTCTCGCCCCCGGGGAGCGAGGTGGGGGTGCGGGCCAGCCCTCGGGGAGGAGAGGCCGTGGTGGAGGTGTGCGACCGCGGCCCCGGCATCCCGCCCGGCGAACAGGAGGCCATCTTCCGTCGTTTCGTCCGCGGCTCGTCGGCCCAGGGGCGTGAGGGGATGGGGCTCGGTCTGGCGCTGGTGCGCGAGGTGGTAACGTGGCACGGTGGGCGGGTGGGGGTGGCGAGTCGCCCAGGGGAGGGCAGCACCTTTACGGTGACGCTCCCGCTGGCGGAAGGTGGGGCAGGTGGCGAAGATCCTGGTCGTGGATGACGACGCCGGCATCCGTGAGATGGCGGCCATGGCCCTGGAGTCGGCCGGACACACGGTGACCCGGGCCGCGAGCGTCGCGGCAGCTCGCGCCGCCGCGAGCGTTGCCAGCTTCGACCTGATCCTCTGCGATATCTACATGCCGGGGGAGAACGGTCTGGAGTTCCTGGCCGAACTGGCTCGCCTCCCAGCCCCGCCCAGGTTTCTCGTCATGACGGCGCGGGGCACGGTGGAGACCGCGGCGCTGGCGCGCCAGATCGGTGCCTTCGATTACCTCGCCAAGCCCTTCGACATCGGTGTCCTCATCGCTCGCGTGGCCACCGCCTTGCGTCCCGCCCCCCCCGCTGCCCCGCTGCCGGAGGAAGGCCCCGCCACGATGATCGTGGGTTTCCACCCGGCCATCGTCGAGGTGTACAAGGCGGTGGCCAAGGTTGCTCCCCTGCCGGTGCCCGTCCTGATCGTGGGCGAAACGGGCACGGGGAAGGAGCTGGTGGCCCGCGCCTTGCACCGGTTCGGCGCCAACCCCGCGGGTCCTTTCGTGCCCGTGAACTGCGGGGCCATCCCCGACTCGCTCTTGGAGAGCGAGCTCTTCGGACACACCAAGGGTGCGTTTACCGACGCGCACCGCCCCCGGCGCGGCGCCCTCGCCCAGGCGAACGGTGGCACGGCGTTCCTGGACGAGATCGGTGACGTCTCGCCGGCCTTTCAGGTGAAGCTGCTCCGGTTCCTGCAGGACGGGATCATCCGCCCCGTCGGTGCCGACGTGGGCGAGGCGGTCCGTGTACGGATCGTGGCCGCCACGCACCGAGACCTGCCGGCCCTGGTGGCGGCCGGCACGTTCCGACAGGATCTCTACTACCGTCTGGCCGGCTACGAGATCCGGCTCCCGCCGCTGCGCGACCGCCTCTCCGATCTGCCGGTGCTGGTCGAACACTTCCGCCGGCGCGCGGAACACGAGCTGGGAATCGCCACCTCCCCCGCCAGCGAGGAGATGCTGGCCGCACTCGCCGCCCGCCCCTGGCCGGGGAACGTGCGGGAACTGGAACAGACGGTGCGCCGACTCCTCATCGACACCGGTGGGCTGAGCGATGTGAGTGCACTGCCGCCGATCCTCCCCCAGCCGTCACCGGCGGCCAGGGAGGGGGCACCCGCGCCGCACCACTCCCCGGCCCCCGCTCAGGGCCTCGCCAGCCTGGACGAGGCGGAACGGGATCACATCCTCCGGGTCCTGGCCGCCACCGGCGGCAACCGGAGCGCCGCGGCACGCATTCTCGGCATCGAGCGCAAGACGCTGGGCCGCAAACTGCGCCGTCTTGGCATCGATCTTGATGGCAGGGGTGGTGGAGGTAACAGTCCGTGAGGACGAGCACCCTTCCCCTCGCCCTGGTGTTGCTGTTGGCCGGCGGGGGAGCACCCCCCGCGTACCGATTCGCGGCCGTCAAGAGCACCGTGATCGTTACCCACGCCGCGGTGGAACGTCGAGCCGCGGCAGGCGACACCGCCCACGCGGGCGACCAGGTACGAACCGGGTGGTTCGGGCGTGCCACCATCGAGGCGCCGGTCCACGCGGCCCGTTTCGAGATCCTTCCCGGGACTCGCGTCCTGCTGGGCGGACCCGACCCTGGGGTGATCCTTCTGGTCCAGCGCGGCCGTCTGAAGGCGTTCTTCGACGCCCTGAGCGGCAGAGACGAACGGATCGTCGCCACTCCCGGAGCCCTCCTGGGCGTGCGCGGGACTCGCTACGCGGTCGAGGTCCGCGCGGACGGGAGCGCCACGCTGGCCGTCTTCGAGGGGGGCGTCGAGGTCCGGCCGAGCGATCCTGCGTTCCCCACCACGCTCGTGGCCACGGGCGAGTTGTGCCGCTTCGGGCCGCGAGAGGCTCCCCAGCGCCGCCCGCTGCCGCCCGGCGTCACCGAGGAGCGGTGGCGAGGAGGCATCGACGCTCGCAGTACCGCGGGTTCGCCGAGAAACCCCGAGTCGGGCTCCGCATCCAGAGGCAAGTCTTCGCCGCCTCCGATTTCGCGACCAAGGCACGGCGGACCGGGCGGATGACGAGTCGCCCCGACCCAGGTGCTGGCCCGCCCTGACCCACCCCTGCGTCAGAGCGCCCCACCCAGCCCCTCCCTGCTCCCCGCACAGGATCGTACGTCATTTAAATAGAACGATATGCGCCACAGGTCGGAGTTGGCACAGGTCTTGAGTTAGTGCCCGATGAGCCGCCTCAGGGCGGCCACGAGAAAGGGGGGTGACATGAAACGTTTCACGTTGGTCCTCATCGCAGCTTTGGCGGTCGTACTGGCCAGTCCCACCTTGGCCCAACGAAGTCGCGTGGGCTCCCGCAGCGGCTCCGGCCCGCGCATCGACCCCGCGAACGTCGTCGTGGTGGATGGTACCGTGCAGGAGTTCGTTGCCGGATTCGGGCAGGGGATCCCTCTGCTCGTCGTGGCCGACGCCGCCGGAGACCTTCACACCTTCATCCTCGGCCCCTACTGGTACCTCAGTGAACAGGGCTTCGTCGCTGTACCCGGCGACCTCGTCACCGTCACCGCCTACGCGTGCACCGCGTGCGAAACGGGGGTGGCTGTGGTCACCGTGGTCAACACGTCCCAGGGGGTGACGCTGACGCTGCGAGATGCGAACGGCCTGCCCCTGTGGACGCAGCGGCAAGGCGGCAGCGGGGCCAGCGGGCCCGCTGGCGGCGGCCAGGGCGGCAACGGCGGAGGCAACGGGAACCAGGCCGGCAACGGCAACGGCCAAGCGGGCGGATCCGGTGGCAATGGGAACGGAGGGAACGGTGGGAACGGTGGCCAAGGGACGGGGCCCTGTGACCATCTCCTGCCCGATCTGGCCCGCACCACCACCGTGTCGGGCACGGTGACGGACTTTGTGCCCGCCAGCGGGGCCGGCCCTGCCGCCGTCACCCTCAGCACACCGGCCGGCGAGGTGACGGTACTCCTCTCCCCGGCGTCCGTGCTGACCAAAGCGGGGTTCGAGCTGGCGGTGGGGATGGCACTCGAAGTGGTGGCAGCACCGATCGAGCTGGACGGCACCCAGGTGTGGATCGCCCTCACCGTCACCGACCCGGCCAGCGGGCTCACGCTGGTGTTCCGGGACCCGGCCACCGGCCTGCCCGTCACGGGCGCTGGGCGCGGGAATCGGTGAGGCGCCGGGTCTCGGGTTTTCGGCGGGGAGGGCCACCTCCCCGCCGTTTCGTTCCCCGCCCTATTCAGCGTGGCCTGCCGGCGGCAGGGTCAGCTCCTCCGGCGGGATATCCACGTCCAGTTCGGGCGCGTAGGTGGTGGTGGTCACCGACCGGTAGGTGGAGAGCTTCGCCTCCTCCTCCACCTTGCGCAGCAGCCAGCTCTCCCGGTCGATCCAGAGGGTGACCCGTTCCTCCTCCACCCGCACCGTGACGGAGCCGGAGCTACGCTCGTAGGGGGTGGCGCGGCTCTGGCCGCGGACCTTGTAGCACCACCGACCCCCCTCCAGCTCGTCCTCGATCCGCTCCGGACTGACCAGCAACACACCCGACCCCACGACCCGCGGCAGGAGCATCCCCGGTACGCGCCGCGAGGCCCCGGCCGTGATGGCAAAGGCGCTGTCCAACGCCTCCGCCAGCGTTGGCGAAACCCGCACCTCCGCTGCAGGGGTCAGGGCCAGCACCTGCTGCCCGTCCCAAACCATCACCCACCGCTCCTCGCGCTCGCCAAAGCCGGTGGCGGTGAACTCGAAGCGAAACGAGCCGGGACGCACGAAGGCGGTGGCGAAGCGCACGCTCGAGGCGAAGCTCCCACCCTCCACGAATCCCCGCGTGCGCACCTCGCCGCGGTCCCGGTAGCTCCGGCACGACTGGTACGCCTTCTTCACCTTCATGAGGATCGAAACGGCATCGAGAGGAGCCCCCGGCAGGGTCTGCGCGGGGGGGCCTGCCCACACCCCGGGTCCTGTCCACCCCCCGATGCCGAGGGCCAGCAGCATGACACGCCGCGCCCAGCGCATGGCCGAGTCTACCCCACCCGCCTCGCCCACTCCGCCCCCCGCGTGACGGTGCGCTCCCCTACAATGGCGCCATGCTCCGGGTCGGCATCGTCGGCCTGCCCAACGTGGGCAAGTCCACGCTCTTCAACGCCCTCACCGCCGCGCACGCGGCCGTGTCCAACTACCCCTTCACCACCATCGAGCCCAACGTGGGGGTTGTCCCCGTACCCGACCCCCGCCTGGAGCAGCTCCAACAGCTCTACCGGCCCGAAACGGTGACCCCGTGCACCATCCAGTTCATCGACATTGCCGGTCTCGTGAAGGGGGCGGCCAGCGGCGAGGGGCTCGGCAACCAGTTCCTCGCCGAGATCCGCACCGTGGACGCCATTGCCCACGTGCTCCGCTGCTTTGCCGATCCGCAGGTGGCCCATGTCCACCCGGGGATCGACCCGGAACGCGATGCCGAGGTGGTGGAAACCGAGCTCCTCCTCGCCGACCTGGAGATCCTCGAGCGCCTGGTCGCGCGCCGCCAGCACGAATGGGCGACCCACCCGCGGGAGCACACCGCGGAACGGGAACGCCTCCTCTCCTGGCAGGAGCGGCTCCGGGCAGGGGTACCCCTGCGCGTGGCGGTCCACCAGGAGCCGGAGGCCGGCGCCGCCCATGCCCTGGGCCTCCTCACCGGCAAACCCGTGCTCTACGTGGCCAACGTGGACGAGACCGCAGACGAGGCGGAACGGACCCGCTGGGGCGAGCGGCTCCGCGCGCTGCGGCCCGGCTGCGATGCGGTGGTCCTGGCGGCCAGGCTGGAGTGGGAGCTGGCTCAGCTCGACGAGGCAGAGCGTGCCGCCTTCAGGGCCGAGTTGGGCTGGGGCACCAGTGGCCTCGAGACCCTGGTGCAGGCTGCCTTTCGCCTCCTCGGTCTCGTCACCTTCTTCACGGTGGCGAACCGCAAGCTCCAGGCGTGGGAAATCCGCCGCGGCACCACCGCCCCCCAGGCTGCCGGCAAGGTCCACAGCGACATGGAGCGCGGTTTCGTCCGCGCCCGGGTGGTGCACTGGACCGATCTCGTGGCCCACCGTTCCCCCCACGAGCTGGCGGAACGGGGACTCGTCCACACGGTGGGGCGGGACTACGAGGTGCAGGACGGCGACATCCTCGAGTTCCTGTTCTCCCCTTGAGGTTGGTCCTGCCGCGGTCGGCTGCCGCGGCTCTCACTCGGGCGCCGACATGCCGAGCGCGGCCCACTCCTCCTTGGCCGGCCCGTACACCCCGGGAACCACGAGACCCGCCTGCCGCAGCAGCACCGTCATCTGGCCGCGGTGGTGCGCTTCGTGCCTGATGAGCGCCGAGAGCACCTTGCCGCGCTGCCAGTGCTCGCCGTACACCGTGATCTCCTCCTCCAGCGCCGCGTCGTCCCACTGCCGCACCACCGCCGCCTCCATCGCTTCGGCGGCCCGCCGGTAGGCCGCCGCCACCTCCGCCGCGGTGGCCGGCATGGGCCCCGCCGCTGCCGCCTCCACGACAAGCCCAGCCTCGACCGGCATCTCGTAGAGCGTGCCCACGATGTGCCAGGCGATCTGCCCGAGGGTACGGCCGCTGGCGCTCGCGCGCTGCCCGAGCGCCGCATCGGTGATCGACGAGAGCACCTTCCCCGTGGCCTCCCGCTCGTACCCCCACTCCTCGCGGAAATCTTCGATTCTACGGAACATAGCACGCCTCCCTGGGCGCCGGCCGCCCCCATGTGACGCTGCCGCAGCGGTGTTTCCGGCCAGCGGCAGGCAGTGTACCGCACGGCCGCGGCCCCGGGACGGCACTGGCACCCGCGAAACTATCCTCTACAATGGCCGCCGCTCGACTCGCCCTGGTGCGACGAGCCGAGCGCGGGTCGCGAGCGTGTCCTGGAGGGGGTTCGGATCGGCTCTTCGTGGGTTGCTGGCAGCCCTGGCCGCGCTGGTCACCGCCGCGGGTCCGGCCGGAGCGCGCACGCTGGAGGCCCGGCGGCTGGCCCCGGGCCAGGAGATACGCGTGGATGGCCATCTGGAGGAACCCGCCTGGGAGGCAGCCGTGTGGGCGGGCGAGTTCCTGCAGAGCGTGCCCGACTTCGGCGAACCGGCCCGAGACGCCACGAGCGTGGCCGTCCTCTTCGATGCCGACGCGGTGTACGTGGCGGTGCGCTGCGACAGCCGGCCGGAAACTATTCGCGCCAACAAGCTGCGCCACCGCGATGTGCCCACGGACGACGATCACGTGGCGCTGATCTTCGACACCTACCGCGACCAGATCCGGGGCAGCGTGTTCGTGGTCAACCCCCTAGGGGCCAAGGAGGAGGGGCTCGTCCACGGCTGGTACCGCTACACCTGGAGCTGGAACGAGGTGTGGGACGTGGCGACCGCCCGCACCGCAGCGGGGTGGCAGGCGGAGTTCCGCATCCCCCTGCGCGTGCTCCGCTACGACACGAGCCGGCACGAGTGGGGGTTCAACGTGGCCCGCGTGGTGCGCTACAGCCAGGAAGTGAGCTACCTCTCGCCGCCCCCGCCGCCGTACGACATCAGCAGCTTGAACTACGCCGCCACCCTGGTGGGACTGGAGTTCGGCAGGCGGCAGCGCAATCTGCAGGTGATTCCGTACTTCCTCGTCGGCCGCAGCAAGGAGGGCGGCGCTGCCGCCGACGCCCCAGACGGAACCTTGTCCGAGTTCGGGCTCGACGCCAAGTACTCCCTCACCTCGGACCTGACCCTGGATGCCACCTACAACACCGACTTTGCCCAGGTGGAGAGCGACGAGGAGCAGGTGAACCTCACGCGGTTTTCCCTCTTCTACCCGGAAAAGCGCGACTTCTTTCTGGAAAACGCGGACCTCTTCTCGTTCGGCCATTTCGGCGGCGGCGGGTACGCCACCCTCACCCCCTTCTTCAGTCGCCGCATTGGCCTGTTCGAGGGGGCCACCGTGCCCATCGTCGGGGGGTTGCGCGCCACCGGCAAGGTGGGGCGGGAGGACGTGGGGCTGCTCTCGGTCCGCACCGGCGCGGTGGAGGAGTTGGGAGTGGAGGCCGCCTGGTACCACGTGGCCCGCCTCCGCCACGACCTGGGCAACCGCTCCTACCTCGGGGGCATCGTCACCGACTCGCGCCGCGGCGAGTTCCACTCCACCACGGCGGGGTTCGACGCCGAGTGGTTTCTGACGCCCACGCTGGCGCTCAGGACCGATGCGCTCCGCGTCTCCGCCAGTGATTCGGACCCCACGACAGCCTACAACGCGGCCCTCGACCTCACCACCGATCCGTGGGGTTTCTTGCTGAGCCTCTCGCGGGTGGACGAGGGCTTTGCACCCGACCTGGGGTTCGTGGAACGGGACGGCTACCGCCGGCGCGAGGCGCTGCTGCGCTACTCCTTCCGGCCAGGTCGGTTCGGGGTGCGGCGCGTCTCCCTGCGCACCGCCAACACCTGGTGGGATTCCCTGTCCCAGGGGGTGCTGGAGAGCGGCGACAACCGGCTCCTCTGCGAGATCGAACTGGACAACGGCGACTTCCTCGAGATCAACCGCCGACGCAGTTTCGAGCGGCTCTTCGAGCCCTTCGAGCTGGACGAGGACGTGGCCTTCCCCGCGGGCGCGTACGAGTTCGTGACCACGAGCGTGGAGTACCACGCCGACGAGTCCCGCCGCTGGGGCGTGGATGCCGAGGCGGTTCGCGGCGGGTTCTACGACGGGGAGCGACACCAGCTCGGCGCCGAGGCGTGGCTGGTCTTCAGCCACCACCTGCGTGCCGAGGGCTCCTACGCCAGCTACCGCGTGGACACACCCCGTGGCGACCTCGACTGGCAGCTGTGGGGTGTCCGGATCACTTACGCCCACAGCGCCAACCTCTCGGCGTCCGCCTTCGGGCAGTACAACTCCGCCACCGGCGCCACCGTCCTCAACCTGCGGGTGCGCTGGATCCTGCCCCGCGACTCGGACCTGTTTTTCGTTTACAACGAGCGCCGGGAGGAAGGAGCCAGTGCGTCCCCTTCCCGCGTGCGCGAGCTGGCCGTCAAGCTCAACTACCGGCTTTTCGTATAGCCTCGCCGCAGCAACGACGAAAAGTCAGCGTTCCGGCCCCGCCAGCACCTCCATGGCCACCGCGGGCCTGGCCGCGACCCGCAAGACGGGGTAGACGCCCGGCTCGCGCGACCACTGCCGCACCAGCGGCCGGTTGAAAAACCCCCAGGCAGCCAGCCCGTCGCTGGAACTGGGCTCGAGAAGGACGGGGACGAGGCGGACCAGCGGCTGCCGCATGTCCACGAACACCGAGCCGGCCGGCACCTCCTCCTCCCCCGCCACCCACTCCCCCTTCACCGTGACCGCCACGCGCCCCTGCACGATGTTCCGAGCTAGCTCCACGGTTTCGATCGCCAACCGCTCCACCGGCCCGCGGAACGGCTCCTGCAGCCGCTCCAAGCCCAGGCCGTGCTCGCTCAGCACCTCCACCGCCTCCCGCAAGCCGGGCAGGAGGAGGTAGCCGGCGGGCAACGGCACCGTGGCAGCCGGGGTGGCCCGCGCCAGGTAGGGGAGCCGGTAGTCCCGCTGGGTGGCGGTAGGCTCGAGGCGGAACGGCCCGAGCCACGGCAGCCGCGCCCGCTCCTCCGGGGTCGTCGGCTTCCTCTCGAACTCGAAGCTGCGGACCGTAACGTCCATCAACGGCTCCAGGGTCCAGGAGCTGGCGAAACGCTCCCGTCGGTACCCCTCGCGCGTCTCCCCGTCCACGCGCTGCACCAGGGCGGTCAGTTCTGCCGCCCGGTCGTTGGTGAAGTGGAGAATCTCGCGCACGAAGGCGTAAGAAGCCATGACCCGGGTCCTGAAATCGGCGTAGGAGTAGTTCTCGTCGAGGATCGCCAGCCGGTTCCTCAGGCTCACGTAGTTGCTGCCGTACCGCGCCTCCACCGCGTCGTTCTCCCAGCCCTTGCCCGGCTCCGCCGGATCGGCAAAGTTCCCGTAGGGCACGCTGCTCCATCCGGCCCGCGCCAGCGCCGAGGCCACGGCCGGGAAGAAGGTGCCCCACATGTACTCGGAGAGGGCCCGGGCTCCGTTGGGGTTGATGCCGGTGGTGTAGGTCACCGGGTCCCGGTGGCGGGAACCGTTGGTGGTGTGCATGTCCACCACCACCACCGGGTCCCAGCGGTTGAAGAGCCGCACGAGCCCGCGCACCTCGGGGGACTCCAGCTTGGTGTAGTCGCGGTTCAGGTCGAGGTACTGGCCGTTGTGCCGGACCCCGGCCAGCTCCGGGCCGTTGTCGTGACGGTTGGCGCCGAACTTGTCGTTGCCGTCAGCGTTGAAGATGGGGAGGACGAGGAGCACCTGGTGCTCCAGCAAGTACCCCAAGGGCCCCAGCGCCACGTCCCGAATCAGCATCTGGCACGCTTCCTTCCCCTCCACCTCGCCGGCGTGGATGTTGGCCATCACCAGGACGGCCGGTTTTCCCGTTGCCTTCGCTTCCTCCGGGGTGCGCACCCGCTCGCGGGAGATGATGACCAGAGGGATGGGCCGCCCCTCGGCGGAGGTCGCCAGCGTCGCCACCGCGACGACCTCGGACCGCCGCGCCACCGCCTGCACGAAATCCACCACCTCGCCGTAGGTGGAGGTGCGGGAAAAGTCCGTGGCTTCCACGACCGTGCGTGGGGTATCGGCTCCCGCCAGGAGCGCGAGAAGAACACCGAGCAAACCGGCTTGCACCATGAAGCCTCCTCTTGCCTCCGCCGTGGCGGTCGGCACTTGAGGAAGCGTAGCAGCCTCCGGGCGAACCAGCCGTGACGTCCCCGCCAGCGCGGCAAGACCGCCCCCAGCCGCGAGCTCGACGGGCTGGCGCCCCGGGACCGAGCTCCTCGCCCAGGGAACCTCGCGGCCGTGCTGTCACGAAACGCTCAGAAGTCTGGGAGCGGCTTTGCCAGCCACACGTCACTCACTCGCTGGTACTCGCTTGCCAGCGAGGGATCCCTCACCGGCAGGGAACGGGCGCTGGACTCGAACCGCTTGCCGTACGCGCCGAGGCCGAGAATCACGCCGTTCACCACGAGCACCAGGAGCAGCCCGAGCCGGCCGCTCAGGAGGCCGTACAGCCCCAGGACGGCACACGCCGCCAGCAGGCCTATCTGGAGCAGCGCCTGGTACATCTGTGTGCGAACCAAACCCTTGTACGCCTCCAGGTCGCTGCGCGAAGCCATGGCCGCGGTGCGCGACAGAAAGCCCTGCACGCTCACGATGCCCACCAGGGAGTTGATCACGGCCACCGCGAAGAGGAGCAGGAACACGCCGTATAAGCTCATCATCGGCCCTCCTTCCAGGGCGTTCTCGTGCGGCTATTGTACCCCCGCGTCTGACCCCGGGGGCTCGTCACCCCCGTCCAACGGAGACGAAACGGGATGGTCGAGCTGATGGGCTGACCTCGCGGGAGCACAGCATCGCGTCCACCTGTAGCTTGTGAAAAGATTGACATTCATCTGGGCCAGACCCATTCTCGGTAGCGGGGGGCCGGCTCTCCGGGGCGTAGGGAGGACGGTGACGCCGCACGACAGGCCGCGGGTGCTGCTGGTGGACGACGAGGAAAACTTCGCCACAGCGCTGGCGAGCCGCCTGAGCCGCCGCGGCTGTGCCGTCACCACCGTCTTTTCGGGGAGTGCGGCACTGGCGGAGCTCGATCGGTCGGAGGTGGACGTCGTCATCCTCGACCTGCAGATGCCGGGGATGAACGGTCTCGACGTGCTGCGGGAGATTCGCCGTCGCCACCCGGCGGTGGCGACCATCCTGCTCACCGGCCACGGCAACGTCCCCGCGGGGGTGGCGGGGCTCGGGCTCGGGGCGCTCGACTTCCTGCAAAAGCCCGTGGCCATCGACGCCCTGGCCAGCGCCGTGCAAGCCGCAGCGGAACGTTCCCGGGCCTTCCGGGAAACCAGGGAGAGGAGCTCGTCATGAGGTGCACCGTGCCGCGCGTCCCATTCCGTCGTTGGAAACCGCGACTCGCCGCTGCCGCCGCGTCGCTGGTGGTCTGGCTGGCGGCGGGCGACCTGCTGGCTGCGGGCGGCAAGCCAGCCACCAAGCTGGTCAACGTCGCCGACACCCGCGCTCTCCCCCCCGGCTTCACCAAGTGGGTGGCCGACCTCTACAACACCTCCCACTGGCTGTTCGCCCTGGTCGTGGTGGTGGTCATGAGCGGGATGGGCCTGGCCCTCGGCTTGCTGTGCGACCGCCTGGTGGCGCTGCTCGGCATCAACCTGGGCCGGCTGTCCCACCACGAGTGACCCCTGCGCCGCGCACCTTGGGAAGAGGATGACCATGGACATGTTCAACGTCTACTTGCCAATCGCTGGGCTGCACTTCAATGTGCTGTTGCTCCTGCTGATCGGCTTCACCGTCGGGGTCTGCGGCGGCTTCTTCGGCATCGGCGGTGCCTGGATCGTGACGCCCGCTCTCAACATCTTCGGCTTCCCCATGCCCTACGCCATCGGCACCGATCTCGCCCACATGGGGGGCAAGTCCATCGTCTCGACGATCCGGCACGGCAAGTTCGGCAACGTGGACATGCGCCTCGGCGTGTCCATGATCCTCGGCACCACCGTGGGCATGGAGCTGGGCGCCCAGCTGGTCATGCTCCTGGAACGCGCCGGTCTGGCCGAGTCGGTGATCCGCAAAGCCTACATCGTGTTTCTCGCCCTCATCGGCTCGTACGTACTCTACGATTACATCTCCTTCACCCGGCACAGCCGCGCCGGCGCCGGCACGGCCCAGGCTCCGCGAAAGGAATCGTTGGCGACCCGCCTGCAGCGAGTGAACCTGCCACCCATGATTCATTTCCGGGCTTCGGGGATCCGATGTTCTCTCTGGCTGCCGGTGCTGGTCGGCCTCACCACCGGCGTGGTCGCGAGCGTCCTCGGCGTCGGCGGCGGGTTCATCCGCATGCCGGCTCTCATCTACCTGGTGGGGCGCCCCACCGCCGTGGCGGTGGGCACCAATCTCTTCGAGGTGATGGTCACGGGGGCTTACGGAGCTGCCACCTACGCGGTCAAGGGCCGGGTGGAACTGATCGCCGCCATGTGGATGCTCCTGGGCGCCGCCGTCGGCGCCCAGCTCGGCACCGTTGCCGTGAAGTACGTACGTGGCTACTTCATCCGCCTCCTCTTCGCGATCACCATTTTCGTGGCCTGTGCCTCCGTGATCCTCAAGCAGTTGGCCCTGCAGCTCGCCTCCTCCATCACCATCCTCGCGGCCGGGATCGGCATCAGCGCTGTCATCATCGCGCTGGTGCGTGGCATCGCCCGCGAGAAGGCGGCCCAGCAGGCCAGTCCCACAGGAGCACACTGATGACTCCCTACCGAAAGTCGCTGCTCGCCACCGTACTCCTCCTTGCCGCTCTCGGCTGTCCGACTCCACCCCGCGTGGTCCAGGGGACGGTGGTGAGCTGCGACCCCGCCAGCACCGTTCTCGTGATGACCGACGAGCTGCACCCCGACCGCCAACTCTCGCTGAATCTTGCCGGGGCGGAAGTGGGTGCGCCGCCGGCCCCCGGCGACACGGTGCGCGTGGCCTATCGCGACGAGAACGGGAAGCTGGTGGCCACCCGCGTCATGAACCTGACGCGGCAAGCCGAGGTGAAGAGCGGCGGCCACTGAGTCGGGAGGTCCTCAGAAGCGCTCCCACTCGCCCGCCAGGAACGCCTGGGCGAACTGCGCCGGGCTGGCGTCCGAGTCCATGAGCATGTCGAGCTGGCGGGCGCACAGGGTGAGACGCCCCAGCTGTTCCAGCCGCGCCTCCACTGCCTCCCGCCCGTACTTGTCGAAGCGCGCCGTCAAGGTGTCGCCGCGCGACGACACGACGAAGCCCAGGGAACCGAGGACCGCCGAGAGGAACGCCACGCGGCGCTGGCGACGCGCCAGGTCGGCAGCCCCGCCGGAGAAACGGTAGTGCAGGTAGTTTCTGCTCTCGCTTTCGCCGCAGTAGCTGTCCACCGTTGAGAAGTGATACCCGGCCTTGGTGGAAAAGTTCATGTAGCAGTCGGACACCACCGCGTACGAGACTCGCCCCACCCCCAGCGCCTCCGCTGGCGGCCCGGCGACGCCTTCGCCGAGCACCGCCAGGAAACCCCGCGGGGAGACCGGCCGCGGCAGATCCCAGCGAATGCGCGGTTCCAACAGACCGACGAGGAACGCCCTCATGGGCACGCTGGTGATGTCCTCGCAGCGGACCGTGCCGTGCCCCGCTCGGTCGCCGCTCACGCCGCCGCCCAGGTCGAACAGGTGCACCGTGATCGGCAACTTCGCCTCGAGCCGGAGCGCCTCGTGCCGGTCGCGGGGGGCCAAGTCGCGATAGTGGAACATGACCTCGAAGGTCTTCTCGTGGATGAAGCGCGCCAGGTCGTGGAGCGACCGGCAGTTGGCGGGCGAGAAGTCGGGGCTCGACGCGTCGGTCAGATGCAGGGGCGTGACGAGCGGCGACACGCGGGCAACCACGTCCTCTCCCCCCCGCCAGCCGGCTGCCGGGAGGGGCGGCCCATCGGTTGCCGCGGGGGGACGGGGCGAGAACCGTCCAAAACCCGACAGCGCGTGGCATCCACGGTGACGACCGTGCCGGGTTGGAGCCGGGAGAGGGCGCCAGCCATGCCGACGATGGTCGGGATGTTGTACTCGTGCGCGAGACTCGCCATGTGACCCGTGGGCAACCCGACCTCGGTGACGATGGCCGCACACCGGTCCATCACCCGAACCAGGCTGGGGTGGGAGTGAGGGGTCACCAGCACGGCACCGGCAGGAACGGCGGCGGGCGGGTCCTCGGCACGCACCGGCACCACCGGCCCACAGCCGACCCCCGGACAGGCACACCGGCCGCCGCTGGCGATCACCGCCTCCCCCTCCTCCTCGGCCACCGCCGACGCCCCGCGCACCGTCGTCACCGGTCGGCACTGCAACACGTACAGCGCACCGTCTCGGTCGATGGCCCACTCCACGTCCTGGGGGGAGCCAAAGTGGGCTTCCAGTCGGCGCGCCGCTGCCTCCAGCGCCAGCAGCTCCCCCTGGCGCAACAGCTCGCTTTGAGTCCCGCCGTGCCCGCCCCGGAACTCGAAGTACTCGCCCCCCTCGCTGCCCGCCACCATGCCGGCGGCCAAGCCGCGCGTAGCCCCCACCACCACCGCGTCCTGATCGGGTCGGTCCGGAGGCCGGGAGTACACGATGCCGGCCGCGCGAGCCTCCACCATGCGCACCACCCCCACCGCCATCAGGCCGTCGCGAGCCGAAAGCCCATGCTGCGCCCGGTAGCTCACCGCGGCGGGGAGGAAGGCGCTGGCCACGACGCGGCCTTAGGCGTCCAGAACGGCGCGGCGACTCACGCCGAGTTCGCTCCGGTACACCCCGGCGTGCGACAGCCCGCTGGTATCCTCGCCCACGGCACTGCTGCGCACGGCGAACCTCGCCCCTTTATCGGCATCGGTGCCCGCCAGGGCCTCGGCCACGGCGGCCGCCACGGGCTCCGGGATCGGCGTGGCGAGAATCGTGCGCTGCACCTCCTCGCACACCTCCTCCAGAGCCTCCTCCCCGTGCAGTTCCAGAACCGTCTCCAGTCGCTCGCACCGTTGCCACAGGCCACCCGCCCGGAGGAAGCGGTCCGTCGCCACCGTGGTAATGACGAAACCCGGTGGCACCCGCACGCCACAGGCTGCCGCCGCCTCGGCCAGCGCCGCCATCTTGGCCCCCACCAGCTGCGGGGCCGCGGCTGCCTTGCCCAGGGGCAGGACCAGCGCCCCTTCGATGGCCAGGTCCACCCCTGCCAGCTCCGCGTCCAGGGCGCCTGCCAGCTTCGAGACCACTTCGTACAGCGCCGGGTAGCGCTGACCCGACAGTTGGTTGAGGTCCTTGGCCATGACAAAGGCGTCCATGGCCCCTTTGCGGAGGCGCGCCGCGACGGTCGAGGGGTCGAGGGTGAGGCGTCCGGCGGCGGCTTCTTCCAGGTCCGCCACGAGGTTGAGGATCGAGTCGTTGAGGGTCAACACCTCGCGGAACCGTTGGTAGGCGAGGCGGAAGTCCGCCTCCCCCCGTCCGGTTCCCCCGCGGGCCACGAGCCGTCGGCCGGCGGCCCGGAGGCTTGCGAGCAGGCCCCGCCGTAAGCTCACGACCCCACGGTCCGGATGGCGACCGCCCGGCGTACGGTATCCAAGAGCTCGTCGAGGTCCACGGGCTTCAGCAAGTACTCGAAGGCTCCCAGCTCCATGCCGCGCACCCCGAGTTCCACGGAGGCGTGCCCGGTGAGCAGCACGACCGCCATGCCGGGGAACTCCCGGCGCAGCCGCCGCAACAACTCCAACCCGTCCATCCCCGGCATCTTGACATCCACGACGGCACAGTCGAAGGGTTGCTGGCGCGCCTTCTCCAGCGCCTGCTCCCCGCTCTCCGCCGTCTCGCAGCTCACCCCACGCCGCTGGAGGCGAACCCTCATCGGCTCGAGAAACTCCACCTCGTCGTCGACCAGGAGCACCCGCAGTGTGTCCATCTCACCCTCCGCCTCGCGCCGCGCAGTCGCCCTGTCCGCTCCCGCGGCGCCTCGACCCGCCGCGCGCCCGGGCCCACTCCCCATGAAGGCCGCCTTGCTGGCCACCGCACTCGTCACGGCTCCATGGGAAACCACAGCGAGAAGACC
Organism: Acidobacteriota bacterium; assembly: GCA_037441065.1. GTDB lineage: Bacteria > Acidobacteriota > Thermoanaerobaculia > Thermoanaerobaculales > Thermoanaerobaculaceae > JACADV01. The sequence goes on from JBBISY010000010.1 coordinate 25,707, forward strand.
GTACCCTTGCCGGGTTCGCTCGCCACCGAAATGCGTCCGTTCAGTCCCCTCACGATCTCGTGGCAGATGGCGAGCCCGAGCCCCGAGTGCTTGGCCCCCGGACCTTTCGTGGAGTAGAAAGGCTCGAAGATCCGGGCCAGGTCCTTCTCGGGTATCCCCCGACCCGTGTCCCCCACCTGCACCGACACCCCCCCCTCGGCTCGCCGCACCACCAGGCGAATCTCACCGCCCTCCTCCATGGCATCCAGCGCGTTGTTGATGAGGTTCAGGAAAACCTGCTGCAACTGGGCAAGACGCGAGCGGATGAGCGGCACATCCTGGTCGTACTCGCGGACGACCCGCACCCGCGAGGCCTCGATCTCCTTTTCGAGGAAGCTCACGGTCTCGTCGAGCGCCGCCGCCACGTCTACCGGCTCCGTCTCCGGGCCGACGCGGCGGGAAAACCCCAGCAGCCGGTGCGTCACCGTCCGCCCCCGTTCCACCTGTGCCTCGATCTTCTCCAGCCGGCTCGCGAACTCCTCCCGGCCGGGGAAAGCCGGCGACTCCGCGAGGACGTCCGACATCACGCCCGCCTGCGCCTGAATCACCGCGAGCGGGTTGTTGATCTCGTGGGCGATGCTGGCAGCCAAGCGGCCTATGGCTGCCATCTTCTGCGTCTGCGCCATGGACTCGTACAGCGCCGCCCGCTCCGCCTCGAGGGCCCGGATCTGCCGGAGCCGGTGCCGCGCGATCACGTGCGACAACAGCGGGACCGCGAGTAGACCGAGCGCCAACACGGTCAGCACCGCCGGGTGGGCGCCGAGCAGCGCTTCGGCGCCAGCGACGGGCTGCCGCGCCACGAGGACCCAGGAATCGCCGCGCAGCCACGTGGTGGCCATGAACTCTCGCCGCCCACCGCGGGTCTGCGCGACGATACGAACCCCCGAGTGCACGGGGATGGGCCCGCACTCGGCGCGCTCCATGAGCCGGTGTTCGTCGCTGTAGCGGGTCTGGTACTCGCCCCGCCGGTTGAGGATGAACACGTCGGCCCCCGACTCCAGCCCCCCCTCGCGCACGAGGGCGCTGAGCAAGTCCGTGTCCACCGTGGCCCGCAGGATGAAGGTGCGCCCCCCCTCCGTTCGCGCCGCCGCCATGACCATGTGGGGGAAGCGCCGGAAACCCAGGAACACGTCGCTCTCGTAGCGCCCCCGCACCCGCACCTGTTGGAACCACGGTTGGCCGGAGTAGTCGTGCCCCTTGAGGTCGTACGGTCCGGCGTAGGCGAGGTGACGGCCGTCCTCGCCGATCAGGCCCAGGTCCACGATGGCGGCGCCGCGGCTCCGCATCAGCTGCAAGAGCTGCTCCAGCACTGCGGGGTCCGCGAGCCGCTCCACCGGCCACGCCGATGCCAGGAGCTCGATCCGCTGCATCGTCTCTTCGAGGAACAGCTCCACCGTGGCGCGCCGGTTCTTGATCATGGCCTCCAGCACGTTCCGCGTGCGGGCCTCGATGGCGGCGCGGTGCGCGATCAGCCCCGCCAGCCCCATGGCGAGCAGCGGCACCAGTCCGAAGAGCAGCAGCACCACGAACATCTGGCCGCGCAGCCGCCGGTAGGGGTTCTCAGCTCCCCGTGGCATCGCCCTCCCCCCGGTACTCGTACCGCCCCGCCAGGAACGCTGCCTCGAACGCCCCCACCAGCGCATCGGACGTGAGCACCATGTCCAAGTGATTGACGAACCCCATCAGCAACCCCACGGTGACCAGAGCCTCTTCCATCTCGGGTACCGGGCGGTGGCGGAGGCGCGCGTTGACGAGATCGGCCCGCCGGTCCGTCTCGAAGCCGCGCGCCGAGAGGATCCGCTCGATCAGCGCGGCCCGGCGCGAGCGCTGCTCCAACTGGGTGGACCCGCCGACGAAACGAAAGGAGGCGTAGTTCGTCTCGATGGTCTCCGACACCTGCGCGTCCACGGTGGAGAAGTGGTAGCCGATGCGCGAGTTCAGATTCAAGTAGTGGCTCCCCACGAAGACGTAGGAGGGCTCGCCCAGGGTGCGGGTCTTGAGATCCTGGTCGAAGTTGTAGTTGACCACCGCCGAGAGGAAACCCTTGAGGGAAACCGGCCGGGTCAGGCGCCACCGGAGGCGAGGATCGGTCATCCCCCTCCAGAGCGCCCGCATCGGCAGGCTCTCCACCTCCTCGATGGTGATCTCGTCGCCAGCGCCCGGACGGAGCCCCCCGCCGAGGTCCACGACGCGGCAGTCGATGGGCACTTCGGAGACCAGCCGCCGGACGGGGGCTCCCCCCCGCAGCGCCCGATCCCCCACGGCGAACAGCTCCTCGATCGTGGCCTGGTGGCAGAAGCGGATCAGGTCGTGCAGCGTGCGGCAGCGACGGGGCGAGTAGCCGCTGGCGAGCCGATCCCGCAGCGTCAAGGGCACGATCTCCTCCGCCGCGGCGGCAAGCCGTTCCAGGTGCGGCTTCCGAAGACCCCGCGCCGTGCCTCGCCCCCGCCGCTCGAGGGCCGCCGCCACGCGGCCGGAGTAGACCACGCCGGCGTCCGCGTCCACGGTGACCACCTCGCCCTCCGCCAGCGAGCGGGTCGCGTCGCGGCACGCGAACAGGGCCGGGACCCTCAACTCCCTGGCCACCGTCGCCAGATGGCCCGCCACCTCCCCCAGCTCGGCCACGAGAGCGGCCACCCGCGGCAGGAGCACCGCCAGCCGGGGATCGGCGTCGTGGGTCACCACCACCGCCCCCGCGGGGCAGCGAAGGAGGTCCAGGTCGTTCGCCACGCGGCACACCGGTCCCGAGGCCACGCCCCCGCTGGCCCGGGAGCCACCCCCCACGAGGATCCGCTCCCCCGCCACCGGATTCACCCTGGCCTGACCCGCTTCGCTCCCGGCCTGGAGAGGCCGGACCTGGAGCACAGCCACCTGGCCCGCCGCGTCGATGGCCCACTCCACGTCCAAGGGATAGCCCAGCGCATCCTCGAGGCGCCACGCGAGCGCCGCAATGGCTAGTGCGTCCTCCTCGCCGATCGCGAAGGAAGACCCCCCGTCCCCCTGCAACTCCACCCGTACCGTCCCCTCCCCGGGGGCGGAGACGATCGCCGACTCCTGCACGCCCCGCTTCTTCTCCAGCACCCGGGGGGGGGCGCCGATCCAGGGTGAAGCTGTCCGGCTCCGCGGAACCGTCTACCGCCGCGATGCCGAGTCCGCGCACCGCCTGGACCACGGTGCGGCGGGCCCCCGCCACGGGGAAGCCGGTGTACACCACGCCCGCCGCCCGGGCCTCCACCATCGGGATGAACCAGCAACACATGGCGACGTCCGCATCGGCAAAGCCGCGCTGGAGGCGGTAGGCGATGGCCTGCGGGGAGTACTTGGAGGCGATCACCTGGCGGAAGGCGTCCACCACTCCGCTTGGCTCCACGTTGAGGAGGGAGCGGTACTGCCCTGCAAACGAGACCTCGTGCCCGTCCTCCTCCAGCGCGCTCGAGCGCACGGCGAAGCGCCGGTAACCGGCACGGACGAGCCGATCCACCTCGCCGTCGATGGCGTCGCGAACCGCGGGTGGCACCTCCTGTCCCAAAACCCGCTGCGTCAGCCGAGCCGCCACGGCAAAGCAGGCAGCCACGTCGCCCGCCACCACGGCACCCGACAACGCCGCCGCCTCTCGATCCAGACTGTTCGCCTCCATGAACGAGGCGTACGCTGCCGTCGTCGTGGCAAAGCCCGGCGGCGCCGAGCCGCCGAGGATACGCCGAGCTTCTGCCAAGAACGCGCTCTTCTGGCCGATCACGGCCGCGAAGGAAGCATCCGCCTCCTCCAGCCGCACGACCAGGCCGACACGGCCGAGAAACGGCGCCACCTCCGCCCCCCGCGCAACACGGCGGCGCAGCCTGTCGAAGGTTCGCTCCAGCTCGCCGTACCTGCCGCCGGTCATCCGGTTCAGGTTGGAGATCATGCGGTAGGTCTGGACCGTCACCCCGGTCACCCACCGCCGCACGTCGCGCGGGGTTGCCTCCAGCTCCCCGGCCAGTGCCCGCTGGATGTCGGCGATGTAGCCGAGCGCTGCGTTGTTGGCGTGGAGGATTTCCCGAAACGTCGCAATCCTCGCGCCGAGGTCCTCGGGCGCCCGCCCCGCGGGGCGCCAGCCTGCGCGCAGACGCCGGAAGAGGCTCGAAATCATGAGCCCACCACCGAGCAGTGTGGCGTGAGGCGAGAGGCGGGGCAACGCGCCTCGCGCGCTCACTCGCTGGCGTTGAAGCGGGAGGCGGCGCGGGCGATGCCGGAGAAGAGAGCTGCCTCCACGCAGTCCGCCGCGCGCGCCACCATCGCCGCCACCTGCGCCTCCTCCTCCGCCGCGAAGGGGGCCAGCACGTACTCCGCCAGGTCCCCCCAGGGCTCCTGACCCCGCACGCCGAGGCGCAGACGGGGGAACCCCTCGCCCACGCGTTCCACGATGGAGCGCAGCCCGTTGTGGGTGCCGGCCCCCCCCTGGGGGCGCAGGCGCAGCGTTCCCAACGGCAGGTCCACGTCGTCCACGACGACGAGGATCTCCGCCGGCGTCAGCCGTTCGGCCGCGATCAGCGCCGCCACCGCCTCGCCGGAGCGGTTCATGTACGTGGCCGGTTTGACCAGCCAGACCGGCGAGGCGCCCCGCCGGCGGGCCACCTTCGAGTGGTGGCGCGGCCACCACAGGCGCACCCGCCACCGCCGGGCGAGTTCGTCCACCACTCGGAATCCAATGTTGTGACGGGTCGCTGCGTACTCCGTGCCAGGGTTGCCCAGCCCGACCACCGCAGCGATGGCCATGGAAGATGGCTACTCGCCTTCCTCCGCCTCTTCCGCAGCCGCCTTGCCGCGGCGGATCACCTCGGGCTCGGCGCCCTCCTCCTCGGTGGCGGCGGGAGTCGGCTCGGTCTCCACGGAAATGCCGTGCGCTTCGATGGTGACGATGATCTTGCGCGGGTCGTCCAGGAGGGTGACGCCGGGGGGGAGTGGCACCTCGCCAGCGGCCACGTGCTCGGCGAGCCCCAGCCGGGACACGTCCACGGGAATGGCCTGCGGGACCTCCTCGGCGGCACACTCCACGTGCAGCTCCCGCCCCACCCAGTTGAGGAAGCCGCCCACCTTCACGCCTTCCGCCTCGCCCTCCAGCGCCACCGGGACCGTCACCTTCACCCGCTGCCCCTTCATCACACGGATGAAGTCCAGGTGGAGGTACTGGCGCGTGATGGGGTCGATCTGGGCGTCGCGCACCATGGCGAGGCGCTCCTGCTTCGTCCCCTTCATCTTGAGAAGGAACACGGTGTTGCGTCCCCGCTCCTGGCGCAGCAGCTCGGTCACCGCGTGCCGGTCGATCACCACTGGCACCGGCTCCTTGCCGCCCCCGTAGACGATGGCTGGAATCAACCCTTGCTGACGGAGCTTCCTGCTGCTCCCCTTGCCAGCCGACTCGCGCCGCGCCACTTCAATCACCAGCTCTTCCATCGAAGGACCTCCGTACCGATCCGCGGCATCGCCGGGCTGGCCGATGCAACGCGGCTGGATAGACTACCACACGAGGGGGAGTTCGTCCACGTCGCATCGGGCTTCGGGCCGAGCCCCGGCAACGCCGAGCCGTGCCAGCCGACACGCCCCCCGCATCGCCGCGCCGCGCGCCGCGGCACGCTCACCTCACACGAAGAGGCTGGACACCGATTTGGCCTCGTGGATGCGGCGGATGGCCTCGCCCAGCAGCTCGGCCACCGAAAGCTGGCGGAGCTTGGGACAGGCCTCCAGCTTGCGGGGCTGGGGGATGGTGTCCGTGACCAGCACCCGCTCGAGCACCGAGGCGGTGAGCCGCTCCAGCGCGGGCCCCGACAGCACCGGGTGCACGCAGGCGGCCAGCACCCGGGCCGCGCCACGCTGGTGCAGCACCTCCGCAGTCTTCACCAGCGTGCCGGCGGTGTCGATGATGTCGTCCACGATGACGCAGCTCTTGCCGGCCACCTCGCCAATGACGTGCATCACCTCGGCCTGGTTGGGGCCGGTGCGGCGCTTGTCCACGATGGCGAGGCCAGCTTCCAGCCGTTTCGCGAAGGCGCGCGCCCGCTCCACCCCGCCGGCGTCCGGGGAGATTACCACCAGCTCCGGGAGGGCCATGCGGCGCAACTCCTCCACCAGCACCGGCGCCGCGAACAGGTGATCCACGGGGATGTTGAAAAACCCCTGGATCTGCGCGGCGTGGAGGTCCATGGTGAGAATGCGCATGGCGCCGGCCGAGGTGAGGAGGTCGCACACGAGCTTGGCGGTGATCGGCACCCGCGGCCGATCCTTCCGGTCCTGCCGCGCGTAGCCAAAGTACGGGATCACTGCGGTGATGCGACTCGCCGAGGAACGGCGGCAGGCGTCCAGCATGATCAGCAGTTCCATGAGGGTGTCGTTCACCGGCGGGCAGGTGGGTTGGACCACGAAGACGTCGCCGCCCCGCACGTTTTCCTCGATCTGGCACGCGTTCTCGCCGTCCGAGAAGTTGAACAGGCGCACCCGCCCCAGGGGGATCTGCAGGTAGTCGCAGATGCGTTCCGCGAGCTCCGGGTGAGCCCGGCCGCTGAAAACTACCAGAGGCAGCGACTCATGCATGGGCGCGACCCCAGGTTGGCTGGGGCGGCAGGACTCGAACCTGCACATGCGGGATCCAAAGTCCCGTGGCTTACCAGTTTGCCGACGCCCCAGTCGGGAATCGAGTCTAGCCGAGGAGCGGAACCCTGTCCAGACGGTCCCGCGCTCACTCCTCCTCCCGTTCCTCGTCCGTCCAGTACTTCTCGGACAGGAGCCTCCCGGATATCTCCTGGACGCGGGAGATCTCCGCCCCTTCCCCGGCTTCGCCGCGCTCTTCCACCACGCGCCGGTACTCGGAGAGGATCGCCTCCTCGATCCGGCGGCGAGTCTCCGTGTTCAGGGGGTGCGTGATGTCCCGGAAGGCGCCGTTGCGCAGACGCCGGGACGGCATGGCCACGTACACGGTTCCTTCCTTCCCCTCCAGCACCCGGATGTCGCCGACCAGGAAGCAGTCGTCGATCACGATTTGGGCGAAGGCCTTGACCTTCCCCCCCTTGTTCAGGGTCACGCGCACTTCCGTAATCTCCATCGCCACCTCCTCTACCCCAGCAGCGGCTGCTGCGACGCCACCCGCGACAGGAGCGGGGCCACCAGGGCCCCCCGGCCAGCCAGCTCCTGCGCCACGCCTGCCGCGACCTCGCGGTGCTCGTAGAGCGCAAAGACCGTCGCCCCGCTCCCGGCCACCAGACTCAGCAAGGGGCCGGTCTCCCGCAGCAGCCTGAGGTTCTCCTCCACCCGAGGAAACGTTTGCACCACCTGGCCCTGCAACTCGTTGCGGCACGCCGCGAAGGGAAACGGGCCGCCCTCCACCGCCCAGCGCTGGATCGCCCCGCCGTCCCACTCCCGCACCGGACCGGCGTGCAGCGCCGCGTACACGGCCGCCGTCGACACCTTCCGCCCCGGGATCAGGACCGCCCACAGGGGCGGCAGGTCCGGCAAGGGCTCCACCTCGCACCCGCGCCCGCTCCCCAGCGCGGTGCCGCCGACGAGAAAGTATGGCACGTCCGCCCCCAGCGCCGCGGCCACTGGCTGCAGCCCCGCCCACGAACCATCGGCCCCCCACAGGAGGGCGAGGCCGGCCAGGGCCGCCGCCGCATCCGAGGAGCCGCCGCCGAGGCCGGCTGCCACCGGGATGCGCTTGCGCAGGGTCATCCGCACCCCCCGGGCCCCCGGCAGCTGGCGCAGGAGCCGGTGCGCAGCCCGCACCACCAGGTTCCCTTCGTCCGCGCTCACCACCCCCGCTGGCTCCACCGCCAGCGTCACCACCCCCTCCGGTGCCGGCTCGAGCACCAGCTCGTCCCACACCCCCACGGCGGCGAATACCGTCCGCAGCTCGTGGTAGCCGTCCGCTCGCTTGCCCAGCACCTCGAGGTGGAGGTTCACCTTCGCCGGGCAGCGGACCGTCAACGGCGAAGCCAGCGTCGGGCGCACCGTCACGCTCCCCCCGTGCACACCGGCCCCTCGAGGAACGCGGGCAGGGCGGGGCCCGCGTCGGCTCGCCAGACCTCCAGCGTGGCCAGAAGGCGGGTGCCGCCCACCCGCAGGGTGAGGGCGCCCGGCACGCTGCCATGGTGGTTTGCCAGCTCCGCTTCCAGCGCCACTTCCCCCGCCCCGGCTGTGGCGAGCTGGAACCGCAGGCAGCGCGGGGGGGACCCGCTCACCTGGGCCCGCCACCGCCAAGTGCCGCTGGCGCCGGAGACCCAGCCTGCCTCTCGATCCTCGCTTCCGCCGGGCGGAAGCCGCCCTGCCAACAACGCCACCGCCATGCCCCGGTCGAGCGGCAGCCCGGTCCCGTCGGGAAGGTGCAGCGTGCCGGCCGGCACGGCGCGGCGGCACCGGCCCTCCAGGTCGGCAAGCCACGCACCGCCCTCTTCCAGCCAGCACTGCAGGACGGTCACGCCGGGGGGCGCCACGGCCGTAACCAGAACGCCGGCCTGCCCGGCCCGCACCGTGGCGAGCAGTTCTCGGTGCCCGCAACAGGAGAGCCGGTACAGCGCGACGAACCCGCTCCCCTCCCCCTGCAACGCTCGCCAGTCGGGGGACAGCACCGGCGGCGACGCCAGGTGCCGACACGCGGTGGCCACGGCCAAGGCGGCCAGCGGCGCCAGGTAGCGGTTAGGGTGCCGAATCACCGGTGAGCTCAGCGAGCTTGGCGAGGATCCGCTCCCGCTGCCCCTCCTCCTCGGGCTCCAGTTCCAGGGCCCGGCGGTAGGTGGCCGCGGCTCGGCCGGCGTCCCCCGTCGCCCGGTACAGATCCGCCAGGTGCTCGCAGACCGTCGGATCGTAGGGTTCCAGGGCCGCTGCCCGGGTAAGGTGCTTTTCCGCGCGGGCCAGATCGCCCAGTCGGAAGTACACCCACCCCAGGGAATCCTGAAACGCTCCGGAAGTGGGGTCGAGCGCCACCGCCCGCTCCAGGAGCGTTCGCGCCTCCTCCAGGTTCACCCCCCGCTCCGCGAACATGTACCCCAGATAGTTGAGTGCCAGCGCGTTGTCCGGCTCGGCGGCGATCACGCCGCGAAACGCTTCCACCGCCGCCTCCCACTCGCCGCTCCGCTCCAGCGCCGCCCCCAGGGCAAAGCGAATCTCCACATCGTCCGGGAACCGCTCCAGCGCCTGGCGAGCGCAGGCGACCGCCTCGCGGTGGCGGCGGACCCGCTGGAACACGCTGATGGCCCGACGCACCATCTCCCGGTCGCCGGCCAGCAAAGGGGCCAGCACCTCGCTGGCCCGCGCCTCCTCGCCCAGCGCGAGGAGAAACTCGCCTTCGAGCGCGCGCCTCTCGAGCTCGAATCTGTCGCTCTCGTCGGCAGGCAGCGACCCGAGCCACTCCAGACCTTCCCGGTAGGCCGCCCGCAACCGGAAGTACTCCGCCCACAGGAGGAGCGTGGCGCGGGTGACGGGCCCCTCCCGCAGGCGGTCCAGCCAGACGCGGGCCGCTTCCGGTTTCTTGGCCAAGAGGTCGAGCACCGCCAGCTCCCGCACCGCTTCGGACACGAACAGTGCCTGGGCCGGGTCGCCCCCTTCCACCCGCGCCAGCACCGCCATCAGCATGGTTCTGGCTTCCTCGGCACGCCCCAGGAGGCGCACCACCCGGGCCAGCTCGATGGCCGCCGTGAAGTTGTTGGGCTCCAGCGCCAGCACCTTGCGGTACAGGCGTTCGGCCAGCTCCAGCTCGTTGTCCCCCATGGCGATGAACGCCCGCAGCATGAGCGCCTCGGCAGAGTTCTCGTCGCGGGAGAGGACATCGTCGAGAACCTTCCGTGCCTTGGCCTGGTCTCCCGCTCGGAGCAGGAGTGTGGCGTACCGGATCAACCCTTCGAGGGTGGCCCCGTGCGTCTGGAGAAACTCCCCCAGCACCGTGGCGGCTTCCTGGTACTTGGCAGCGGCTGCCAGCGTCTCCACCAGCTCGAGGGTCCCCTCCACCTGCGTCGGCGGCCGCTCGGCCGCCTGGCGCAGGTACGCCTCCGCCTCGGGCAGGCGCCCCGCCTGCCGGGCCGCCCGACCCGCCATGAGCTGCAGCCGCGGGTCGTTGGGGCGCGCCGAGAGAAGCGGCGCGAGGGCGGCCGCCGCTGCCTCGCCCCGCCGCAGGCGGAGCAGGGTTTGCACCAGGTGGAAACGGGCCGCGTCGTTGTCGGGGTTGGCGGCGAGACTGGCCTCCAGATGCCGCACCGCGGCCTCCTGGCCGGCGGGCTCCTCGCTGCGCTGGGCGAGCAGGATGCCCAGGATGCCCTCGCCCGCTGGGGAGAGGGCCGTGGCGCGCTGAAGCTGTTCCACGGCCTGCTCCTCGAGACCGGCAGCGGCGAGGGCGATCCCGTACTCCTCCGCCAACTCCCCGCTCTTCGGGTCCAGTTCGGCGGCCCGCTGGAAGAGCTGCAACCCCTCGGTGAGCCGGCCGCTCTCCATGCGCTCCCGCGCCTGGGCCACCAGCGCCAGAGCCTCGGCTCCCGCGGCCGGTACGTCGCCGGTCGGCGCCACCCCGCCCCTGGTGGCGAGGCACGCCCCCGCCATCATCACGCTCCCGGCAGCCAGCACCATCCTCGCGATCACCGTGGCCCTCCCGGCGGCATTGTACGACGGCGCGTATACTCCCGCCGTGGACGAACGGAATACGCTCTTCTCGCACCGCACCTTCGCCGAGTTCGGTTTGCCGGAACCGCTGCAGCGGGCCCTGGCCGACGCGGGCTTCACCCACGCCACCCTGGTGCAGGCCGAGGTCCTGCCGCTTGCCCTGGCGGGGCGGGACGTGGCTGCCCAGGCGCAAACGGGCACCGGCAAGACCGCCGCCTACCTCCTGACCATCTTCGCCCGCCTGCTCGCTCGCCCCCGCCCCGGCCTGGGTCGGCCGCGGGCGCTGATCGTGGCCCCCACGCGAGAACTCACCGTGCAGGTAGCCGCCGACGCGGCGCAGCTCGGGCGCCACACCGGTCTCGCCGTGGAGGCGGTCTTCGGCGGCATGGACTACCGGGAGCAGCGCGAGGAGCTGCGGCGCGGTGTGGACCTGCTCGTGGGCACACCGGGACGGCTCCTGGATTACCTCCGCCAGGGGGTGACCACCCTATCGGAGGTGGAAGTGTTCGTCGTGGACGAGGCCGACCGCATGTTCGACATGGGCTTCATCGACGATCTGCGCGAGATTGCCCGCCGCCTTCCCCCTCCTACCCGGCGGCAGACGATGTTCTTCACCGCCACCCTGTCGGCGCGGGTGGCGGAGTTGGGGTGGCGGATGATGCGCAACCCCGCGGAGGTGATCGTCAACCCCGAGGAGCTGACCCCCGACCGCCTCGAACAGCTCCTCTACCACGTGGGGAGCCGGGAGAAGTTCTCGCTGCTCCTGGGCCTGCTGCAGCGCGAGGGGTGCGACCGCACCATGGTCTTCGTCAACACCCGGGAGGAGGCGCGGCGCCTGGTGGAACGGCTCGAACGCCACGGTTTCCGCGCGCGGGCCCTCACCGGTTCCGTGGTCCAGCGGCGGCGCCTCAAGGTGCTGGACGACTTCAAGCACGGCTCCCTGCCGATCCTCGTGGCCACGGACGTGGCGTCCCGCGGCCTCCACATCGAGGGGGTCAGCCACGTGATCAACTACGACCTCCCCCTGGATCCGGAGGACTACGTGCACCGCGTTGGCCGGACCGCGAGAACGGGCGCCCGGGGAAAGGCGATCTCTCTGGCGTGCGAGAACTTCGTCTACTCCTTGCCGGCCATCGAGCGGCTCCTCGGTCAGTCCATCCCGGTGGCGTGGGCGGACGACTCCCTCTTCGTGCCCGTCCTGCGGCGCCCCGTAGCGTCACCCGCGCCATCGGCACGGTCGCCGCGTCAGCGCCGTCCCTCGCAGCGCCGGCGGCGGCCTCACCGCTCGCGCCGATCGCCCCAATCCGGGACCACCGACATCGCCTGAGCCGGCAGCACCGCAATCCGCAGGCCGCCCAGCACCTCGAAGCGCCCCCGCAGCTTGCGCCCCGAACCGGAAAACACGCTCACGCCGCTCGCCGACAGCACCAGCGCTTCCTCCCCGGCGAGGGCGAGGTCCACCGGTTCCTCCGGGAGCGGCGACTCGAAACGGATGCCGAGCGGCTTTCCGGGACCTCGGATCCGCACCCCCACGAGCTTGTTCGCGCGCGGCTGAACCAACGCCACCACCAACAGGCTGCCGTCCTGCGACAGAGCCATGCCGCGCGGCTCCCCCGCGAGGTGCAGCTGCGCCCGCTCCGCCCCGGCCAGCGCCAGCACCTCCACCTCTCCCCCCTCCGCCGCCACCACCACCCACCCGCCCGCCGGCCCCACCGCCACCGCGCTCGCCGGCCCCGCCAGCGCAAGCGCGCGGGCAACGCGGTCGTCCCGGGGGGCCACCGCCAGGAGTTGCGCCCGCGCCCCGGCGGGGACCACCGCCACCACCCGCCCGTCCGACGACGAGGCGGCCCGCCACGCGCCGGAGAGCTGCGCCAGGGGGCGGCGGAAGATGGGGGCCCGTTCCGGGTACGAAAGGGCCACGAGTTCGCCCGGGAGCACCACGTACATCCGATCGTACTCGTCGAAGAAGAGCGGGAAGAGGCGTCCCACCCAGCGCTCCGCCTCCCCCGCCACCCCCGCCACGACCGTGGCGTCGGCACCCATCAACGGGACGAGCACCCGCCCGTCGGGGGCGGCGAACAGCGCCACGCCCCGGTCGCCGAGTTCTCGCTCCACGAGCAGCACGCCGCTTGCGGTATCGAAGAAGGACACCCTGCCCTCGCCCAGCACGGCCGCTACCGCCGCGAGAACGGCCAGGGCGTTCACGCCATCAGTCTACAAGAGCCGGGGGCACGGCCGATGCGGGACCGGGTTCCCATGCGGCACCGGGCCGCTCGCCGAGCCGCTCGGGATAGGATGGCCCCATGACGGCTGAACTGGCCGACGAGTTGAAGCGCCACGCCCGTGAAGCACTGGGCTTCGACCTGGTGGGCATCGCGCCGGCCCAGCCCCCACCCCGGGCCGGTCACCTGGCGCGCTGGCTGGCAGCAGGGCGGCATGGCACCATGTCGTACCTCGCGGCGACGGCCGAAGTCCGCACTGATCCCCGCCGCTTCCTGCCCGGGGCGCGAGCCGTGGTCTGCGTGGCCGTGAGCTATCACGAGCCGCCCCTCCCCGCCGAACTCGACCCTCCCGCCGGGCACGTTCTCGTGGCGCGCTTTGCCCGGCGCAGGGACTACCACGACCTCATCCGCCAGCGACTCCGGCGCCTCGGGGTCTTCCTCCAGACCCTCTTCCCCACCAGCCAGTGGCGGGTGGCGGTGGACACGGCCCCGCTCCTGGAAAAGGCCCTCGCCGCCCGCGCCGGCCTGGGGTGGATCGGCAAGAACACCCTTCTCCTCCACCCCACCCTGGGCAGCGAGCTGCTCCTGGGCGAGCTGGTCACCACCGCCCCGCTCCCGAGCGACGGCGCGCTCCCATCGGCGTGCGGGAGCTGCCGCGCCTGCCTGGACGCCTGCCCCACCGGGGCCCTCGACGCCCCGTTTCAATTGGACGCCCGCCGCTGCCTGTCCTACCTCACCCTGGAGCACCGCGCCGCCCTGCCTGACAACACCTCCCCCCCCGGGGCGCCGTACGTGGCAGGTTGCGACCGCTGCCAGCTCGTATGCCCGGCAAACCGCGCGGCACCCCAGCGTCGCGAGGCGGCATTCGCCCCGCGGCCGGACCTCGCCTCCCTGTCGCTGGCGTGCCTCCAGCGACTGGACGAAGCGGGCTGGCAGCGGCTGCGCCGGGGTACGCCCCTGCGCCGTCTGGACTTCCCGCGGTTCCGCCGCAATGTGGCCTGGCTTTCTGCCCCCCGCGCCAGCGAGACTTGACAAAGGTGCCGGGGGGGAATATAAAAGACACCCCAGAGGGACCCGGTCCCTCATGGAGGTGGCTGCCCGCACGATACGACAAAGAGGAGCACGCGCCAAGGCTCCAACCGCGCCGCGGGCAGCCGGTGATCCCCTTGGCAGGCAACGCAAGCGAACACGAGCCATACTGAGATAGGGTACAGACGGCATTGGAGAATGCCGACCTCTCGAAGGAGGAAAGGAGAGCTGAGATGCGGAAGAACACTGTCGTTGTTGGCGTGATGGTGCTGGCCGTGGCCCTCGTGGCCGTTGGCTGCGCGAAGCCCCCGCAGCAGGAGATCGACGCTGCCAAGGCGGCTCTCGACGCTGCCCAGCAGGCTGAAGCGCCGAAGTACGCCCCCGAGGCGTGGGACAAGGCGCAGCAGGCGATGAACGCGGTGAACGCCGAGTTGGAGGCGCAGGCCGCCAAGTTCGCGCTGTTCCGCTCCTACACCAAGACCAAGCAGCTCGTTGCCGACGCCACCAAGGCTGCCAACGAGGCCAAGGATGCCGGCATCGCGGGCAAGGAGCGGGCCAAGAACGAGGCGCAGGCCGCCATCGATGCGGTGAAGGCCGCGGTCGAGACCGCCAAGACGGCCATGGCCGACCTCGAGAAGTGCCGCCGGAAGCCCAAGGACCTCCGGAAGGACCTGGAGGCGATGAAGGGCAACCTGGACGGGTATGCCGCCCAGATCACCGAGATCGAGGGCGCTTTCGGGCGTGAGGACTTCTTCGGCGCCAAGGCGCAGGCCGAGTCCCTCAAGGGTCAGGTTGACGCGATGGTCAACGACCTGCAGGCGGCCAAGACCAAGATCAAGTGCTGAACGCAGTAGCCCGGATTTCACGACGGCCGGCAGCCGCCTTTCGCTGCCGGCCGTTTCCGTTGCTGGCGGCGGTGGTCGCCGTAGGGCTCGCGGGCTGCGGACCGGCCCCGGCGCCCGACGTGGAGGGAGCCCGCAGCACTCTGGCGCGAGCGATTCGCCGCGTGCGCCCCTCGCATCCGGAGCAGGCCCGGTACCTGGAGCGCCTGGTATCCGCCGCCGAGGTGGCCACGGCGGGGGAACGGGCCGCGCCTTTCTGGGCGAGGACACCGGGGCGCGGCACCGCCGCCTGGCTGCGGGCCGTGGTGGCGGCCCGGGGGATCACCCACACGCTCGACACCGAGCGGAAAGCCGCCGAAGCCAGCTACCGCACCGCCCTCCCCCGCGTGGCCGCCAACGTGGCGCGTTCCCGCACCGAGATCCGCGAGGCTGGCATGGGGCGGCGGGAAGCGGCCGCCCTGGAGCGGGCCCTGGTGGAAATGGCCACGGCGCAGCGCCTGGCGGCGGCGGGCGAGTGGGCGCGCGCCGCGGAGAGGCTGGCCAAGGCGCAGCAGTTCGCGGCGGTGGTGCACGAGAGTTGGGTCGCGCTCCACTCCCGCTTCTCGGACCGCGCGCTGCGGGTGCAGTGGCGGCGGTGGGTCGAGCTGACCCTCGAGGAGTCGCGAACCAACGGGAGCACGGCCATCGTCGTCGACAAGTTGCGGCGGCGCCTGACGCTTTACTACCGCGGACTGAAGATGGCCGAATTCCCCGCCGAACTCGGCGCCAACGGGTTGCGCCGCAAGGAACACGCCGGGGACCGGGCCACCCCCGAGGGGATGTACCGCGTGGTGCAGCTCAAGCAGGGCCGGCAGACACGGTACTACAAGGCACTCCTCATCAACTACCCGAACGACGAGGACCGCACGCGCTACGAGCGGGGGCAGGCGCGGGGTACAATCCCACGCCGTGCCGGGATCGGCGGTCTCATCGAGATCCACGGCGGCGGCGGCGAGGGGGAAGACTGGACCGACGGCTGTGTGGCCCTCACCAACGAGGATATGGACGTGGTCTTCGCCCGCTCCCACATCGGCACGCCCGTGACCATCGTAGGCACCTATGAGCCTTGAGCTGCCCCCCGCCATGGCACCGCCGCAGAAAGTTGCCCGCTCCCGCAGCTGGGTGCCGGTCCTGCTCGTGGTGCTGGCGGCGCTGCTGCTCCTCGTCGCTGGCACCGCACTCGTTCTCGCCCGCTTCGGCGAAGTGGCGTTTGCCGCACCGCTCCGGCCAGCGCCAGCAGCCGACGCCCCCGGTGCGGCGACCCTGGAGAAACGGGCCGCTGCCGCGCAGCACGCCCTGGAGCGATGGCGCCCGCGAGGCGTGTACATCGTCGTCGACACCTACCGCAACCGCCTCCGCCTGTACCGCGATGGCGAACTCCTCCGTACCGCCCCCTGCTCCACCGGCACGGGTATCGTGCTGCGGGACCCGAGAAATGGCCGCCAGTGGGTCTTCGATACCCCCTTGGGGGAGCGGCTGGTGGAACGGAAGGTGAAGAACCCGGTGTGGGCGAAACCCGACTGGGCTTTCATCGAGGAAGGGATGCTGCCGCCCACCGACCCCAACGAGCGTTTCGACCCCAACTCGCTGGGCGACTACGCCCTCTACATCGGGGACGGC
Organism: Acidobacteriota bacterium; assembly: GCA_037441065.1. Taxonomy (GTDB): domain Bacteria; phylum Acidobacteriota; class Thermoanaerobaculia; order Thermoanaerobaculales; family Thermoanaerobaculaceae; genus JACADV01. The sequence continues at coordinate 42,112 of JBBISY010000010.1, forward strand.
TACATCATCCACGGGACGCTGTTCAAGACGCTGCTCGGCCGGCGCGTCACCCACGGGTGCATCCGGCTCGGCGATGAGGACCTGGAATTTGTCTACCGCCGCACACCGATTGGCAGCCGCGTGTATCTCTACTAGCTTGGCCGCAGCGGCGTGGGGCGGCGGCACCGGCTCCGCGCCCCCCCCGCAGGCGGTGGCGGCTTTGGAGCTGGAGGCGCAGCTGGCCAAGACGCCAGCCATCTACCTGGTGGTGGACACGGTGCGGCAGGTGGTGGACATCAAGGCGCGCGCCCTGGTCCTGGACCGGCTGGCGCTCCACGGGGTCGAGGTGGTGGTCTACCGGCCGTTCTTCTCCTCCCGCGAGGTGCCCATGCCCTCGCTTCCCGCCATCTGGACCATCGAGGCCGGTCCGGGCGATACCGACCGCGAGATCGTCGCCCCCAAGGAGCTGCGCCCCTACTCCAGTGGCGAGGAGGAGGAGGAGGAACCGCCCGCCACGGTGGCCCCTCCCCAGGCCGGACCGACCCCCACCCCGACCCCCGTGCCCGAACCGCCCGTGCGGTACCGCGCCCACCTGGAAAACGGCTGGGACCTCTGGGTGGTGGACGCCCTGCCGGCGCAGGACCTGCCCAGCCGCTTCGCCGAGGCCGTTCGCGACGGCTGGCGGCGCCTGCGGGGGGAGGACCACCGGACCCGGCCGGCGTTGGCGCTCGCCATGGCGGGGGACGACGCGCGCCGCCTCCACCACCTCATGCGCACCGGCACCAAGATCCTGGTCCTCGCCACGCCCTGAGCGGGCCGTTACTCCCCTTGCCCGGCTGGCGCGGCGGCGATACCATCCCGGCGGGAGGCGAACGATGGCACCGTTGCGAGTCGGCGTGGTGTTGTCTGGGTGCGGCGTCTTCGACGGCGCCGAGATCCACGAGTCGGTCATTACCCTCCTCGCCCTGGACCGGGCCGGGGCGCAAGCCCTGTGCATGGCCCCCAACGTGCCGCAGCTGCACGTGGTCAATCACCTCACCGGCGAGGTGGTGGCGGGCGAGCAGCGCAATGTGCTGGTGGAAGCTGCCCGGATTGCGCGGGGTTCGATCCGGGACATCGCCAGCGTCGATGCCGCGGAAGTCGACGCGCTCATCCTGCCCGGCGGCTTCGGAGCGGCGAAGAACCTGTGCGATTTCGCCCTCAAGGGCGCCGATTGCCGGGTGCACCCCGAGGTGGCCCGGGTGGTGCGGGCGGTGCATGCCGCCGGCAAGCCGGTGGGGGCGGTGTGCATCGCGCCCGCGCTCCTGGCGAAGCTTCTGGGTGACGAGAAGCCGCGCGTGACCATCGGCACCGACCGCGACACCGCGGCGGCCATCGAGTCCATGGGGGCGTGTCACGTGGATTGCGACGTGCGCGACACCGTGGTGGACCGGGAACGTCGCGTGGTCACCACGCCCGCGTACATGCTGGCCCAGTCCATCTCGGAAGCTGCCGCCGGCATCGAGAAACTGGTCCAGGAGGTGCTGGAACTGGCTCGCCCCAGCGCGTAGCCACGTGTTCCTGGCCGCGGTGGCGCCCCGCCCGCTGGCAGTGCGGACGGGTCAGTTGGTCTGCTGCATGCGCGACACCCGTTCCACCACGTCGCGGAAGCCGGGGTTCACGGCCAGCACCTCGGCGTAGTGGGCGAGCGCTTGCTCGCGGTTTCCGGCCATCTCGAAAACCCGCCCCAGTTCGTAGCGGATACCCAGCTCTGCCTCGGGGGTCATGGCGGGGTCGTGGAGCGTCTTCGCGTACCAGGCCGCCGCCTCGTCGAAGAGCCCCTTCTCCGCATAGCAGCCGGCGATGAGGGAGCCCGCCTCGATGGCGTACTCCGGCGACTTGGCCGCAAGCTGGAACTCGCCGATGGCCTCGTCGAGCAGCCCCATCTCGCGGTAGGCGATGCCCAGGTTGAAGTGGGTGTCGTAGTCCTCCTCGCTCAGCTGTTCGGCGACACCCTTCTGGAACTCTTGGAACAGTTCCTCGATGGAGACGTCCGCCGCAGCCTCCCTGCCGCGAGCTTCGGCCACCAGCTCCTCGTCCGCCAGTTCCTGTTCCAGCTCCCGCGCCAGGTCGAAGAACTGTTCCTCCTCGGAGAACAGCTCGGCCGCCGAGCCCTCCTTGGGCGGCGCCGCCTTCTCCTCCCACCCGCGCGCCTTGAGGAGGGCGCGGCGGGAGGTGACGTCCGGGTGCGAGGGATGCTCCGCTTCGATCTTGCCGAGCTGCCTGGCCGCCTCGTCCAGCAACCCCTGCTGGATGAAGAAATCCACCTCGCGCAGCTGGCTTTCGTCAGGCCCCGCCAGCACCTCGCCGATCTCGACCAGTTGCACGGGCGCCGGCGGCTCCGGCGCGGGGGGAGCTGCAGCCGCCACCGGCACCACCGTGGGCTGGGGCGGGATCGGCGGGGCGGGAGCGGCCGCCAACGAATCGAAGGAAAAATCCACCGCCGGCGGCTCGGGCTTTCGGTGAGCCGGCGGCTTGGCAGCGCCCTCCCTCGCCGGGCTGGCACCGGGGCGCAGCCCGATGATCGCCTCCAAGTCGTCCAACCTGATCGGCTGGGAGGGCTTGCGGTCCCCGCGGGGACGCGGGACAGCCGCATCGGGCGAGGGCGGTGGCGGGGCAGCCACGTGCGCGAGCGCCTCGACCGACACCCCTGCCGGCTCTGGCGGCGGCGGCGGGCTGGCCCACGCCGGCACCGCCGTCTCGCCACCCCCTCCCTCCGCCAACACCGACTCCACTGGCGGCAGCTCGATGGGCGGGATCTCCACCTCGGTGCCCGCCAACGGGGGTCCAGGGAGTTCCTCCAGCAGCTCCTCGGCCGGCTCGCCCCCCGCTTCCAGCACCACCACCTCCCCACCCCCGAGGCTGGCGAGAAGCTTGCGGCCCTCCTCGTGGGAGGGGTCGAGGGCGAGCAAGCGGTGGAGGTGCGCCACCGCCTTGTCTGTGAGCCCGTACTTGGCGAACACCACGGCTTCCGTGAAGAGCTCGTCGGCGCTCGTGCCCGCCACCACCTCCTCCGCTGCCGGAGGTGCGGCCGCAGCCGTCGGCCCACCGATCGGCGGCAGCGGCTCCACCGGCTGCGCCTCGGCGGCGGGGGGAATGGGGGCGATCTCCGCGGGCGGCGCCAGCGACTGGTCCAGGTCCAGCTCCACGATCTCGAACTCTTCGCCCACGGCGCCGGTCTCGGGTTCGGCCGGAAGCGCCTCGGCGGTCCCCGTCGTCTCGCCGAGCTGCGCGAGCCGCTGGCGAAACAGCCGGTTCGCTGGGTCTTCCGCCACCAGCTTGCGGTACAGGGGACGGGCCGCATCGTGCCGGCCGGCGCGAAAGTACGCGTCGGCCAGCGCCGCTTCCACGCTCGCCACCAGATCCGGATCGTTGCCACGGTCGAACACCTTGAGCGCCCGCTCCAGCACGTCGATATCGCTGGGGACAGCGCGGAGCAACCGCTTGATGAGCGCCGCCGCGCGCGCCCTATCGCCGCCCGCCAGCAAGCGATCCACGGTGGGCAAGAGGTGTTCCTTCGCCACCTCCGACTCGCCCACCCGCAGCATCACGTCGCCGTACAGCTGGATCACATCGGTGCGGGAGCCCACCTCCGGGAGCATCGCCTCCAACATCTGCCGGGCCGCCTTGATGTTCCCCGCCTCCGCCAACGCCCTGGCCGTGGCCCGCCGGAGCTCGACGTCCGTCTCACCGCCCGCCAGGGCCCGCCGCCCGAGTTCGGCCGCCTCGGCCGCGTGCCCCCCGCTCGTCAGCGCGTCGAGCGCACTGGCGAGGAAGGCCAGACTGGAGGGGCGGAGATCCAAGGCCCGGTGGTAGAGCTTCACCGCCTCCTCCAACAGGCCGCGCGCCAAGAGCGCCTTGCCCAGCGAGTCGATCTCCTCCATCGCCTCCCCTGTGGCGCCCTGCTGCGTGAGGAGATCGACGAGCTTCCCGCGCACCTGGAAGTTGGCCGGCTCCAGCTCCGCCAGGCGGCGGTAGACCCGCACCGCCTCCTCCGGCTGCTTGGAGCGCAGGAACCAGTCGGCCAGGGTCAGCAGCTGCTGCCGACCCTCGATGGCGAGCCCCTGCTTGAAGTAGAGGTCGGCCAGTTTCTCGTACACGTCGGTCCGCTGCGGATCCAAGCGATTGATCTTCTTGAAGATGGCGATCGCCTTGACGAAGAAGCCGTCCTGCGCGAAGTAGTTGCCGACCCGCTCGTACGCCTCGATGGCCTCGGCGACCCGGTTGGCCCTGGCCAGGAGATCGCCCAGGCGGTTCAAAATGTCGGGGTCGTTAGGGTTCTGCTCCAGGGCGGTGCGGTAGAGGCGCACCGCGGCGTCGAGCTTGCCCCGCGAGACAAGTTTCTCGGCCTCCTGGAGGATCTGGTCGCGCCGTACCGTCGCCATCAGTCGGTCGCTCGCCCCGAATCGAATGCTAACACACGCACCGGGCCAAAGCTGCGGCGGTGCAGCGGCGACGGACCGAGGCGCCGGAGCGCCTCCACGTGCTCCGCTGTGCCGTACCCCTTGTTGCGCTCCCAACCGAAGCCCGGATAGCGTTCGGCCAACCGTACCATGAGTTCGTCTCGCGCCACCTTGGCGAGGATGGAGGCGGCGGCCACGCACTGGTAGCGAGCGTCGGCCCGAACCTCGGCGTACACCGGCACGGCAAGGCCGGTGGGCGCCAGGGCGTCGCACACCACGCAGGCCGGCTGCGGTACCAGGGCCTCCACCGCGCGCCGCATGGCGGTTCGGGTCGCGGCGATGATTCCCATGCCGTCGATCTCCTCCACGCTGCACTGGGCCACCGACCAGGCAACGGCGGTGCCACGGATCTGCTGCGCCAGCCGCTGCCGGCGGGCGCTGGAGAGGACCTTGGAATCGTCGAGACCCACGGGCAGCCGGGCGCGGTCCAGCACCACAGCCGCCACGAACAGAGGCCCGGCGAGCGCACCCCGGCCCACCTCGTCAACGCCCGCGACAGGTCCGAACCGCGAAACCAGCAGCTCGTCGAGCACCCCGTCGGGAGGCCGATGCCTCACCGCGGGCGGTAGTCCTCCTCGAGTCGCGCCGCCTTGCCGCGCAGGTCGCGGAGGAAGTAGAGCTTCGCCCGCCGCACTTTGCCGTGCCGCACCACCTCGATCTTGTCCAAGTTGGGCGAATGCACGGGGAAGACCCGCTCCACGCCGACGCCGTACGACACCTTGCGCACCGTGAAGCTCTCCCGCACGCCACCGCCGCGCCGGCCGATGACCACACCTTCGAACACCTGGATGCGTTCCTTCTCGCCCTCGCGCACCTTCACGTGCACCCGCACCGTGTCGCCCGGCCCGAAATCGGGTATGTCGCTGCGCATCTGCTCGCGCTCGAGTTCGTGTAGATCCATCTGTCCCTCCAGCCTTCAGCCGCCCGACGGGCGCAGGCACGGAATTATACACGCCGGGGGGCGCGGGGGAAACCTCAGTTCCTCTCGTGGGGCAACGGGGCATCGGCGGGCAACGGGATGCCCAGATCGCGGGCGAGACCGTGCAGCACGCGCCGCGTCTCCTCCGGATAGCAGGGCCAGTGGCGCCGCACCAGATCGGGGCGGTTCTGGAGCGTGGCCAGGGCCGACTGCCGCAGCCGCCACCGACGAACCGCTTCGTGGTTGCCGGAGAGGAGTACTTCCGGCACCGCCAGGCCCCCCCAGACTCGCGGCCGCGTGTAGACCGGGTAGTCCAGCAGACCGGCGGCGAAGGAATCCTCGGCCACCGAGCGCGGGTCGCCCACCACGCCTGGGAGGTAGCGGGCCAGGGCGTCGAGCAGCAGCAGGGCCGGCAACTCGCCCCCCGACACCACGAAGTCCCCCACGGAGATCCTCTCCGCCTGGAGGAGCTCGAAGACCCGTTCATCGAAGCCCTCGTACCGTCCGCAGACGAGGACGAGATGCGAGGCTCCCGCCAGGTCCCGGGCCACGTCGTCGGAGAACACGCGCCCCCGCGGATCGGGGATGACGACGCGGGCGGCAAGGCCCGGCCCCGCCACCTCGCGCACCGCGGTCACCACCACCGGCGCCATCAGCACCATACCCGGCCCGCCGCCAAAGGGCTCGTCGTCCACCTGACCGTAGCGGTTGATGGCCCAGCGGCGCAGGTCGTGCACGTGCACGTCCAGGATCCCGGCCACCGCCGCCCGTCCCAACACGCCCACCGCCGCGTACGCCTCCACGGGAGCCGGAAACAGCGTCAGGACGTCACAGCGCATCGCCGTCGAAGAGCCCTCCCGGCGGATCGAGGATCACGGTGCCAGCCGGCAGGTCCACGCGCACGACGATGGGGGAGCGGAACGGCACCAGGACCTCCTGCCCCGCCACCGCTACGCGCAACAGGTGGCCCCCGCCGTACTCGGCAAACCCCAGCGCTTCGCCGAGTCGGCGGCCGCTGGTGTCGACACAGGCGAGCCCGGCGATTTCATGTTCGTAGTAGTAGTTGGCCGGCAACTCCGCGCGCTCCTGGGGGGGCAGGAACAGCCACCGGTCGCGCAGCGACTCGGCGGCTTGCCGATCCTCGATCCCCTCCAGCAGGAGCAGCCACAGCCCCTTGTGGCTGCGGACGCGGCGCACGGTGCAGAAGCGCTCCGGTTCCACGGCACCGATGCCCACCGTGGTTCCCACCGTGAGGCGTTCGGGAAAATCGCTGTGCACCTCGGCGGTGATCTCGCCGTGGATGCCGTGGGGTCGGCGAACGAAAGCGACGGCCAGCCACCCCGGGGCGGGGTGGGGCATCGCCTATTCCAGGATCTCGAGCACGAAGCGCTTGCGCACCTTCATGCCCGCCGCGGCCAGGATCGTGCGCATGGCCCGTGCCGTCTTGCCCTGCTTGCCGATGACCTTGCCCAGGTCCTCGGGCGCCACGCGCAGCTCCAGCACCGTGGTCTGCTCGCCCTCCACCTCTTTGACGTGCACCCGGTCAGGTTGGTCCACCAGCGCCTTGGCGATGTTCTCGACGAGCTGTCTCATCTCGGGTCTCCTCCGGTCTCGACTGGGAAGTCTCACTCGCTGACGCGTTTGAGTAAGCTGGCAACGGTTTCGGAGAGCTGCGCTCCACGCTCGGTCCAGTACTTCACCCGTTCCCGGTCGATCCGCACCTCGATCGGCTCGCTGCGCGGATTGTAGAAGCCAATCTCTTCGATGATCGCCGAGGTCGGCGTCCGGCGCGAGTCGGACACCACGACCCGGTAGAGGGGGCGGCGGTTCGAACCCATGCGCCGCAGTCGAATCTTGACCATCCACGTCTCCTTCCTGCCGACAGACCTTCGCGGTTTCCCGCGAAGTAACAATTGTAGCAAACCCTCTCTTCGACCCGCTACAACCCCAGCGACCGCAAGACCCGCCGCGGGTTGCCGCTACCCAGCCGCTTGACCAGGCGCTGCATCTCGGCGTGTTGCCGGAGCAGGCGGTTGACCTCCTCCACGGTGGTGCCCGCCCCGCGGGCAATGCGCCTGCGCCGCGACCCGTTGATGATCTCCGGGCGACGCCGCTCCAGGGGCGTCATGGAGCTGATGATCGCTTCGAACCGCTTGAGCTTGCGGTCGTCAATGGCAGCGCCCGCCAGCGGGGCCGCCCCCGGGATGAGGGAAGCGAGCTGGCCCAGCAGCCCGCCCGAGCGCATCTGGCGGAGCTGCTCGCGCAGGTCCTCCAGGTCGAACCCCTCCTTCTTCATCTTGCGCTCGAGCTCGGCGGCCTTCTTCGCGTCGAACGCCTCCTGCGCCTTCTCCACCAGCGTCAGGACGTCGCCCATGCCCAGGATCCGCGAGGCGAGGCGGTCGGGGTGGAACAGCTCCAGATCGGTGAGGCGCTCCCCCACACCGATCATGCGGATCGCCTGCCCCGTCACCGCGACGGTGGAAAGCGCCGCACCGCCCCGCGCGTCGCCGTCGAGCTTGGTGAGGATCACGCCGGTAAGGGGAAAGGCGTCGGCGAAGGCCTTGGCCGAACGGACTGCGTCCTGCCCCGTCATGGCGTCGGCGACGAACAGCACCTCGGAGGGCGTGAGGATGGCGTGCAGCTCGGCCAGCTCCTGCATCAGCGCCTGGTCCACGTGGAGCCGTCCCGCCGTGTCCAGGACGATCACCTCGTACCCCTTGCGCCGCGCCTCCACCAGGGCCGCGCGGGCGATGGCCGCGGCATCGGGCCAGGGGCGGGTGTCCAGGACCTTGAGCCCCGCCTGAACTCCCAGCTGTTCCAGCTGCTCGCGGGCCGCCGGGCGGGCGGTGTCCGCCGGCACCAGCAGCACGTGTTTGCCCAGCTTGGAGGAGATGAAAACGCCCAGCTTGGCGCAGGTGGTGGTCTTGCCGGTGCCCTGCAGCCCCACGAGCATCACCGGCGAGGGGAAGCCCTTCAGACGCAGAGGCTTCTGCTCTCCGCCCAGGAGCCGCGTCAGCTCCTCGTGGACGATCTTGATCACCTGCTGCGCGGGGGTGAGCGAGGCGAGCACCTGTCGCCCCACGGCCCGCTCGCGCACCCGGGCCACGAAATCCTTCACCACGGGGAGGGCCACGTCCGCCCCCAACAGGGCCCGGCGGATCTCGGTCAGGGCCGCGTCCACGTGCCGCTCCGTGAGGTGCCCCTCGCCGCGGAGCGTCTTGAAGACCTGCTGCATTCGTTCGGACAGCGCTTCCAGCATCGCCCGCTCCAGAGCGCCCGAGTCTACCCGCCTTCGGCGCGGCTCTCAAGGCGGGCACCGCGCGGCGCCAACCGGCGCTATGCTGGGGCCCGATGCGGCGCGCGGCCGGCACCCTCCTCCACCTCACCTCCCTCCCCTGCCGCTTCGGCATCGGCGATCTGGGGCCCTCGGCGCTCGCCTTCCTGGAGTGGGCGGCTGCGGCCGGGCAGTCGGTGTGGCAGGTGCTGCCGGTCAACCCGCCGGCGGTCGCCAACTGCCCCTACGCCGCCCTCTCCTCCCACGCCGGCAACCCGCTGCTGATCTCCCCCGCTCTGCTGGTGGAGGAGGGGCTGTTGCCCCCGGCGCACCTCCTCAGCGCCCCGAACTTCCCCGAGGACCGGGTAGCCTTCGAGTCCGTGGCCGCCTGGAAGACCGACCTCCTCCGCACCTCTTTCCTCGTCTTTCGCAGCGGCTCCCCCGGGCATCTCCGCCAGGCGTACGAAGCGTTTCTCGACCACGAGGCCGTCCGCCCCTGGCTCGACGATTGGGCGCTCTTCGCCGCGCTGCGAGAGCGCTTCCGGGGGCGCCGGTGGACGCGGTGGGACGCGGCGCTCAGAGACCGCGAGCCGGGGCCCCTGGCGGCCGCCCGCCGGGAACTGGCCGAGGAGCTGGACTACCAGCGCTACCTCCAGTTCCTGTTCTTCCGGCAGTGGGATGCGCTCCACGCCGAGGCACGGAGGCGCGGCATTGCGCTCATGGGCGACCTGCCCATCTACGTGGCCCACGACAGCGCCGACGTGTGGACGCGGCCGGACCTCTTCGCCCTGGACGAGCGGGGGGAGGCGACGGCGGTGGCCGGCGTGCCGCCCGACTACTTCTCGCCCACCGGGCAGCGGTGGGGCAACCCCCTGTACCGCTGGGACCGGCACGCCGCCGAGGGGTTCGCCTGGTGGCTGGGGCGGCTGCGCTCCGCCTTCCGTCTCGTGGACCTGCTCCGCATCGACCACTTCCGCGGCTTCGCCGCCTTCTGGGACATCCCGGCCGACGCCCCCACCGCCGTCCACGGCCGCTGGGTGGAAGGGCCCGGCGATGCCTTCTTCGCCGCGGTGCGCCGCACCCTGGGGGAGCTGCCGATCGTCGCCGAGAACCTGGGCCTCATCACCCCCGACGTGGAGGCGCTGCGGCAGCGCTGGGGGTTGCCGGGGATGAAGGTGCTGCAGTTTGCCTTCGGCGAACCCGACAGCCCGCACCTGCCGCATCACTACGGCCGCGACACGGTGGTCTACACCGGCACCCACGACAACACCCCCGCCGCCGGGTGGTACGCCGGCGCCTCGGCCGAAGAGCGGGCCCGCTTCGCGGCCTACACCGGCAGCGACGGATCGGCCCCCGCCCGGGAGCTGATCCGCATCGCCTACACCTCGGTGGCGGTGCTGGCGGTCGTGCCGCTGCAGGACGTGGTGGGTCTCGGCAACGAGGCGCGCATGAACACCCCGGGGGTGGCGGCGGGGAACTGGCGGTGGCGGGCCTCCCGGCAGCACCTCAGCAGCGCCACGGCGGCGCCGCTGCGGCAGCTGGCCGAGGTCAGCGGCCGCCTGCCTCCCCCCTGACGTTCCCTCCCTACCGCGGCACACGCCCCTGCGGGCGGGCCACGGTGGAGCTTGTGAGGGCCCGACCGCCGTGCTAGGTTGCTCGCGAGTTGCGGGAAGGACGAGATGCCAGAGATTCGCCAGAACATCGCCACCAAGGAATGGGTGATCATCGCCACCGAACGGGCCAAGCGGCCGGAAGACTTCAGCGCCGAGCGGCGCACCCCTACCCACGAGCGCCCACCCCACGTGGCGACGTGTCCATTCTGTCCAGGCAACGAGGCAATGACACCGCCGCCGAGTCTGGTGCGAACCGCCGCCGACGGGAGCTGGCGCCAGCGCATCGTGCCCAACAAGTTCGGGGCGCTTTCCCCCGCTGCGCCCGCCGTCCGCCTGGCGGAAGGGGTGGCCCGCATGACCGGTGGGTACGGCTTTCACGACGTGCTCATCGAGTCGCCGCTGCACAACGCCACCACGGCGCTCCTCACCCCGGAGGATGTGACGGCCACGCTCGCGGCGCTGCGAGATCGGGCCCGCGAGCTGGCCCGGGACGAACGGCTGGCCCAGATCATTCCCTTCAAGAACCACGGCGAGTCGGCCGGCACGTCGTTGGAACACCCCCACTGCCAGATGGTGTCGCTGCCCATTGTCCCCAGCCACATCCGCCAGCGCCTGGAAGAGGCCATGCGCTACTTCGACGAGCACGGCAGCTGCGTGTTCTGCGACATGGCGCGCCTGGAGAGCGAGGCCGCCGTCCGGGTCATCTGCGAGGACGAGTACTTCGTCGCCTTCATCCCCTACGCCGCCTTCTCGCCGTTCCACACCTGGATCCTGCCGCGCCGCCACCGGCCCCTCTTCACCCAGGTTTCGGACGGGGAGCTCGCCAGCCTGGGGGGCATCCTCAAGACCACGCTTCTCAAGCTCTACCGCGGTCTCGGCGACCCGCACTACAACTACGTGATCCGCATGGCGCCCCTGACCTACGAGCGGGTCCACTGGAGCCACTGGTACCTGTCCATCGTTCCCAAGGTGACACGGGCGGCGGGCTTCGAGCTGGGCTCGGGGATGTACATCAACACCGCCCTGCCCGAGGAGAGCGCCGCCTTCCTGCGCGCCGTCACAGTCTAGGAAAGCGAGCGGCCCGTGGCCGGTGGTCCGGGGCCCGTGGCCAGTGG
>JBBISY010000010.1:53613-87091 GCA_037441065.1 Acidobacteriota bacterium
GTGGCCAGTGGTCAGTGGCCCAAGAGAGGGAGAAACACAGAGGGCGGGAAGCGATGGCCGCCCTTCGTGTCTCGACGCTTGGGCGGGGAGACTGCTGCCAGAACGTCGCGCGGCGTCGCACCGCTTTCACGTCGTAGATAGCGCAACAGGAATTTCGGGCGCGCCGGGGAAAAGCAACGGGCGAGGCCGCCGCCTCGCCCGCTCTCCTTCTTCGGACGGGAGGGAACCTGTCCCCTGTTCCCTGCCCCCTGTCCCCTCTCACATCTCCTGCACCTTCTCCAGGATCCGGATGTTCCTCTTCTCCAGCTGGGCCATGAACTCTCCGTACAGCGGCCCGTAGATGCAATCCTCAGGCGGCACGATGCCGCGCTCGGCGATCTTGCCCTGGGCGATCATCACCGCGGCGATGGCGGCGGGGAAGCCGGTGACCCTGGCCATGGACGAGAAACCCAGCTGGGTGTCGGCTTCGTCCCACATCGAGTAGCTGATGCGCACCTTCTTCCCGTCCTTGCGGCCGTCCACGGTGTTCCACATGACGCACACGTCCGTGTCGCCCGGCCGCGCGCGCAGCCGCGGCTCGATGAGGGCCAACAGCACATCCCGGGGCACCACCTTGACGCCGTTCACCTCCACGGGCTCGAGGTTCAAGAGCCCGCACTCCTTCAACGTCTGCACCCCCTGCCAGTGCCCGGGCCAGCGCACCGTCTTCTCGGCGAAGTACTGCAGGTTCGGCCGCGTGTAGACGAAGCTCGGCATGCCCGGCGTGACGCAGCACTCGAGCATCTCGTCCTGGCCGAAGTCGGTGAAGTGGAACGCCTCCAGATCGGTGGCGGAGTCCACCTCCACCCGCTGCCCGTCCTGGAGGATATAGAGCTTCACCATGTACTCGCGCAGCACGTGCCAGAAGGCCCAGGTGATCATGTAGCGCAGGGGGTTGCGGGCCGCCACGTCCTTGCGGGGGATGCCGCCCACCCGCGCCACCGCCCGCTCCGCCACGTCCAGCTTGCGGATCGCCTCGCCCACCGTGATGTTCGACAGCCCCGGGGCGAAGCCGATCCCGTCCAGGAACAGCACCCCCTTGGCGAGAGCCGTTTCGTGCAGGTAGTCGCCGTACTGCTCCAGCTTCATTCCCGCCGGCAACTGGAGCCCCTCGATCTCGTAGGCGTCGGGGCGGCGGTGGTACTCCTCCAGCATGTCCACGCAGTGCACCCCTGTCGAGATGGAAGCCTCCACCACCGTGTAGCTGGTGTAGCGATCCGGCAGGGTGAGCACCACCACGTCGTAGCCCCCGATGACCTTGGTCAGGGCCGGACGGTCGGAGATGTCCAGAGGGTGGAGCACCACGTTCCCCGAGCCGACGAAACGAGCCGTCTCCTCCAGGGCCTCGCGGCGTCTCCCCACGAGCCCCACCGTGGCGACCCCTCCCACGTTCGCCAGGTCCCACGCCACTGCCCTGCCCATGGCACCGCTCCCACCGACGACCAGGATCTTCATCGCACGCCTCTCCTTTCTCCGCGGCTTCACCGCGGATCGCATCGCTCCGTTGTCCTCAACCCGAACCGCTTCGGCCGTGTCGCCCCGCTCCTCGCAGCAGGTCTCCGGCGCCTCGCCGGTGGGCGGCCCTGGGCCCACACCCCCACGAGAGGGACACCAGCGGGAAGCACCTCATGGGGGGGCGGGGAGTCGGCGCCGAACGCACTTGTACACGGTAGCACATGCTCGGTCTCCACGAGCCGCGGTGCGGGCGGTGCCCGACGCACCGGCCTCTGGTATGGTGGTGGCGGAGGGGTGCCATGCCTGCGGATGCCGTGGACGCGCTGCAGTCCATTTCGCTGTTCGCCGGACTTTCCGAGGGCGAACTGGAGCATCTGGCCAACCTGGTGCGCCGGGTCTCCTACCCCAAGGGGACGGTGGTGTTCGCCGAGGGAGACCCGGGCGATGCCCTGTACCTCGTCGAGGCGGGGAGGGTGCGCATCTCCAAGGTGCTCTCCGGGGTCGGCGAGGAAGCGCTGGCGATCTTCGGCCCGGGCAGTGTGTTCGGGGAGATGGCGGTGCTCGACGGCGGCAGGCGCTCGGCCGACGCCATCGTCCACGAGGACGCCCGCCTCCTCGTGCTGGAGCGCGACCGCTTCCAGCAGCTGCTCCGTGAAGACAAGGAGTTTGCCTATCAGGTGCTCACCGGCATCGTGCGCACCCTCGCCGCCCGGGTGCGGGAGATGAACGACAAGCTCTTCGCCTTCTACGCCCTCGCCGCCTTCACCTAGCGGTTCCCCGCGGCGCCATTGAGGGCTGGCAGCGGGAGGCTACGCCGACAGCCCCAGGAGTTCGTCCAGCTTGGCCTTGGAGGCGCTGTCCACCTGGGCGTGGAGGCTGCCGCCGTGGCTGTCCATGGTGACGACCACGGGGAAATCCTCCACCCGGATCACCCACAGCGCCTCGGGGACACCGAACTCGGCGAGCTGGAACACGGCCTCCACCTGCTTCACCGACTCCGCCAGCACCTGGGCCGCCCCGCCGATGGCGTGGAAATATACGGCGCCGTGTTCCTTGAGCCCGGCCAGCGTCTTCGGCCCCATCCCGCCCTTGCCGATCACCCCCCGCAGGCCGTACCGGCCGATCACCTCCGCCTGGTACGGCTCCTCGCGGGCGGAAGTGGTGGGACCGGCGGCCACGAAAGAGTAGCTGCCGTCCTCGTGCTTCTTCACCACCGGCCCCACGTGGTAGATCACCGAGCCGACCATGTAGGGGGCCACCTCGCTCCGGAACTCCTCGATCAACCAGTGGTGGGCTGCGTCGCGGCCGGTGATCAGGCGGCCCGACAACTCCACGAAGTCGCCCACCTTCAGGGCGCGGATCGTCTGCTCGTCGCAGGGCAAGCTCAGTCGAGCCATTGCACACCTCCATCGGGCGAGAAGCGCGCCGCCGCCCGGCGGTTCGCCCAGCACATGTAGGAAACGCTCACGAAGTAGGAGGCCGGGAGCCGTCCCAGGTAGCCGATCTTCACGCCCAGCACGGTCGTCCTGCCCCCGAACCCCATGGGGCCGATGCCGAGCTGGTTGGCCTTGGCGAGGATATCCTGCTCCATGGCGTCCAGCTCGGGGACGGGGTTGCGGTCGTCAAGGCGGCGCAGCAGCTGGCGCTTCGACTCCAGGTACCCCGAGCCCCGGTCCCCCCCGAAGCAGGCGCCGATGATCCCCGGCGCGCACCCCTTGCCCTGGGCCCGGTAGATGGCGTCGAGGATGCACCGCTTCACCCCTTCCAGGTTGCGGTCCGCCTTGAGCGCGGGGTTGGGGAGCGAGTACTGGGCGCCCACGTTCTCGCAGCCGCCCCCTTTCAGCAGCATGCGCACCTCCACCGCCTCCTCGTCCCACTCCTCGCAGTGCACGGTGGGGATCCCCGGCGCCGCCCCGTGGCCGGTGTTCCGGTCCAGCAGGGGATCCACGGCGTTGGGGCGGAGCAGCTGGCGCGCCGTCGCCGCCTTCACCGCCTCCGTAAAGGCCTGCGAGAGCATGCGCGTGGACATCCCCACCGGGTGGTGGATCCACACCAGCGGCGTCCCCGTGTCCTGGCAGATCGGCTGGCGCTTGTCCCGCGCCAGGTCCACGTTGGCGAGAATGGTGTCCAGCGCCTTGCGAGCCAGCGACCCCTCCGCCTCCTCGGCCCGCCCCCGCTGCAGCGCCGCCACCACGTCGGGCGCCAGTTGCGTCGAGGCGCGGGCGATCACCTCGACGAACCGCTCGGTCCACTGCTCGGTCGACGTCATGCGCTCCTCCCGGGCGAGGCCTTCCGGGCCCGCCCCTGCGGCTACCAGCACCGGCCGGACTATAGCCCGCCCGCGACGACTCCGGCAACCGCGCCGCAGCGTTCCGTTCAGGGGCCGCCGCCCTGGCGCCAGCTTGCCCAACTTCGCGCGAGCACTTGTCAGAGGGAGTGGATTCTCGTAGGATGCGCGGGGCGCTTGGAAGGGGGACCTCGACCATGAGCGAAGCCGCAACTCCACGACGAGGGAAGGGCACGATTTTCCTGCGCATCGAGATCTGCAAGGGGTGCTCGTACTGCGTGGATTTCTGCCCCACCCACTGTCTGGAGTTTTCCCGCGAGTTCAACCGCAAGGGGTACCACTACCCCGTGCTGGCGCGGCCGGAGGATTGCACCGGCTGCGACCTGTGCGGGTTGTACTGTCCCGACTTTGCCATCTTCGGTGTCCGCTTCAAGGACCTCGAGAAGCTGAAGCCAGCCCAGGTCCCGGAACCGCTCGTCCCCGCACAGCCCTGACCGGCACCGAGCAGGTAGGAGGGAGGAGGGCACATTGCACGCCGATCCGAAGGGAGTGTTGACCGGAGTTCACTTCATGGACGGGGACCACGCCGCCTGCGAGGGGGCGCTGGCCGCCGGCTGCCGGTTCGTGGCCGGCTACCCCATCACCCCCTCCACCGAGGTGGTGGAGCGCTTCGCCAGCCGCATTCCCACCGTGGGTGGCGTCTTCATCCAGATGGAGGACGAGATCGCCTCCTCCATCGCCATCCAGGGGGCCGCCTGGGCCGGGAAGAAGGTCATGACCGTCACGTCCGGGCCCGGGCTGTCGCTGATGATGGAGCACATCGGGCTCGCCGCCATCACCGAGACGCCCTGCGTGTTCGTGGACGTGCAGCGGGGGGGGCCCTCCACCGGCCTGCCGACGCTCCCCGCTCAGGCCGACATGATGCAGGTGAAGTGGGGGTCGCACGGGGACTACGAGGTGATCGCCCTCTCCCCGCACTCGCCGCAGGAGTGCTTTGACCTGATGATCCAGGCCTTCAACCTGGCCGAGACCTACCGGGTGCCGGTGTTCTTCATGATGGACGAGGTGGTGGGGCACATGACCGAGCGCGTCGTCATCCCGCCGGCGGAGCAGATCGAGGTGGTGGAGCGGCGGTGGACGCGCAAGCCGCCCGGCGAGTACCGCCCCTACGAAACGGACGAGTCCCTCGTGCCCGAGATGGTGAAGGCCGGGGACGGCTACCGCATCCACATCACCGGCCTCACCCACGACGAGCGCGGCTACCCCGCGATGAACCCCACCGCCCAGGACGTCATGGTGCGGCGCATCTGCGCCAAGATCCGCCAGCACGCCGAGCAGCTCGTGGACGTGCGGATGGATGGGGTGGAGGGGGCCGAGGTGGTGGTGGTGTCCTACGGCATCACGTCGCGGGTCGCCGGCGCCGCGGTGGCCGAGGCGCGCCGCCGCGGCCTCAAGGTGGGGCACCTGCGGCTGGTCATCGTCTGGCCGTTCCCCGCCTGCCTGCTGCGCGAGCTGGCCGCCTCGGTGAAGGCCTTCGTGGTGCCGGAGCTCAACATGGGCCAGATGGTGCTGGAGGTGGAACGGGCGGTGGCCGGCGCGGCGCGCGCCATCTCGGTACCCCACGCGGGCGGGACGGTCCACGAACCCGAGGCGATCCTGGAGAAGATCCTGGAGGCGGCACGATGAGCGCAATCGAGGCCCCCGGCTTCAAGCTTGGCGTCGATATCGACAACCCGGTGATGCCGTACCTGCGGCAGGACCGCATCCCGCACATCTGGTGCCCGGGCTGCGGCATCGGCACCACCGTCAACTGCTTCGCCCGGGCCCTCACCGAATCGGGGCTGAACCTGGACCAGGTGGCCATCGTCTCCGGCATCGGCTGCACCGGCCGCGTCGCGGGTTATCTGAACCTGGACTCGTTCCATACCACCCACGGCCGGGCCATCCCCTTTGCCACCGGCCTCAAGCTCGCCAACCCCAAGCTCAAGGTGGTGGTGTACTCCGGGGACGGGGATCTCTTTGCCATCGGCGGCAACCACTTCGTGCATGCCGCCCGCCGGAACATGGACATCATGGTGGTGTGCGTCAACAACTTCACCTACGGCATGACGGGGGGACAGGTGGCTCCCACCACCCCCCTGGGGCCGACGCAGACCACCATGCCGTACGGCAACTTCGAAAACCCCTTCAACTTGCCGTTCCTCGCCGATGCCTGCGGGGCTGTGTACGTGGCGCGCTGGACGGTGTACCACGTCAAGCAACTGACGCGGGCGATGAAAGAGGGGCTCAGCAAGAAGGGGTTCGTCTTCATCGAGGCCCTCTCCCCCTGCCCCACCCTCTACTCGCGCCGCAACCGCCTCGGCGACGGCGTGGACCAGGTCAAGTACTACAAGGAGAAGAGCGTCGTCCGGAACGACGCGAACACCAAGGACGTGGCCCTCGGCTTCCAGAGCGAGATCATCGTCGGCAAGTTCGTGGACCGGGAGCGACCCACGTGGCTGGAGGCCATGAACGAGCACCTGGGCCGGGTGTTGGGAGAGCGCTACACCCCGTACGGAGTGACCAATGGCGAAGACTGAGATTCGCGTCGGTGGCTTGGGTGGGCAGGGCGTGATCCTCTCCGCCCACATCATTGGCAAGGCAGCTTCCATCTACGACGACAAGGAAGCGACCCTCATCCAGTCCTTTGGCCCGGAGGCCCGCGGCAGCGCCTGCAGCGCCCAGGTGACCATCTCCACTGAGACGATCGGCTACCCGTACGTGAAGCACCCCGACGTCCTCGTGGTGATGTCGCCCGACGCCTACGCCCAGTTCATCCCCACCCTGAAACCGGGGGGATGGCTCCTCTACGAGGAAGACCTGATCACCTTGGACGAGCGGGTGCCCGAGGGGGTCAAGAGCTTTTGCATCCCCGCCACCCGCTTCGCCGAGGAGCTGGGGCGGCGGCTGGTCCTGAACATCGTCATGGTCGGGTTCTTCGCCGGGGTGACCGGCCTTGTCTCCTACGAGGCGATCACCAACGCGGTGAAGAGCTCCGTGCCCAAGGGCACCGAGGACCTCAACCTCCGGGCCCTGGCGCGCGGCTACGAGTACGGGTGCGAGCTGGCCCGCAAGTCCGCGTCGTGAGTTCCGGGGAGAACACGCGCACCGCCACAGGGGGAGGGGGCATGGTGAAGCTAGAGGGGTTTCCCGTCGAGGTGACGCTTCGCGACGGACGGAGTGTGCTGCTGCGACCCATGACCGCGGCCGACGGCGGCCGGCTGCTGGAGTTCTTCCGCGCCCTGCCGGAGGAGGACCGGCAGTTTCTCAAGGAGGACGTGACCCGCAAGGAGGTGGTGGACCGCTTCGTGCGCGAGCTCGACTACGAGCGGGTCTTCCCGCTCCTGGCGGAGCACGGCGGGAGGATCGTCGGCGACGCGACGCTGCACCGCACCAAGTACGGCTGGAGCACCCACGTGGCGGCCATCCGGATGGTGGTGGCACGGGAGTTCCAGCGCTCGGGGCTCGGCACCGCCCTCGCCCGCCACCTGGTCCGGCACGCGGTCAACGTGGGGGTGGACAAGATGGTGGCGGAGGTGGTGGACAACCAGATCGGCGCGCGGCGGGCCTTCGCCAAGCTGGGCTTCTACGAGGAAGCGGTGCTCAAGGGCCACGTCCGGGACCGCCAGGGGATCCGTCGCGACCTGGTGATCATGGCCAACGACGTGTCCCACCTGTGGGAGGCGATGGAGGCCCTCGTCGCCGATTACTCCCCCACCGTCGGCGCGTAGACATGGACGCTGACGGTCACATCAACGCTCGGGCTGCCGCCGCGGCCCGGGCGGACGGCGACCCGGCGCAGGCACCAGCGGCCCCATCAAGGCGCGTCAGTTCTCCTTCTCTGCCGCCTCTTCCAGTTCGCGAATGCGCTGCCGGACGATCATCTCCGCCATGTCGGGGATGACCTCCCAGGCGATCTTCTCGATCCGCTCTGCGGCCACCTCCACCACGCGCCGGGCAATGCGCTCGATGTCCTCTTCGGAGAGGACCAGCTCGCCCGCCTGCGCCACCGGCGCTGCCGGCGCCGCCGCCGGGGCCACGGGCTCCTCCTGCGGTGGCGCAGGGGGAGCCGGCGCGCTCGGGGGAACAGCAGGCGGCGTGGCCATCCCCCACGGCCCCTCCTCCCCCACGTGCGGCGGCTCGCTCTCCAGGGCGAAGGGCGGCACCGTGTGCTCCGCCGCCGGTTCGGCCGCTTCCGATGAATCGCGAGTCGGGGGAGCGCCCGGCGCCACCGGCGCGGCCAGGCTGCCCGTCAACTCGATCCCCTCCTCAGGGGGGGCGAGGGGGGCGGGCGGGGGCGGCACCATCTGGTCCAAGCCCGTGGTGGTGAAGTCCAGGGCCGGGACGCCGTCCGGGACCCCCAGACCCTCCAGCTCCCCGTCGCCCACGTCGAGGGCCAGCGCCTTGGCGCGGGCGATCAGCTGCTCCACCGTCTCGATGAGCTCCCGGGCCTCGAAGGGCTTGGTGACGATGGCGTCGCAACCGGCCGCCACGGCCCGCTCCCGGTCGAAGGGCTCGAAGGTGCCGGTGAGGAGCACCACCGGGATGTGCAGGCGGGAAGGGTCGCGTTTCAGCGTCTGGCACACCTCGTAGCCGGTCATGTCGGGCATGACCACGTCGCAGAGGATCAGGTCGGGCTTGACCTCCGCCAGCCGGTCGAAGAGCTCGCGCCCTCCCCCCACCGCCACCACCGAGTGCTCCGTCTCCGCAAAGGTCAGTTCCACAACCTTCTGAATCGTGGGACTGTCGTCAGCCAGCAGTATGGTCCCGCCCATGGTCACCTCGCGTTCGCCCACTACCCCCACACCTACCACGAACTCCGCCGTGAGTCAACAATTTACTCGTCTCCGACCGCCGCCTCCGCGCTGATGCTGCCGTCCTCGTGGACCCAGAGCACCGACCCGCCCCCCAACCAGGCCGGCACCACGTGCGCCTCGCACGCCCCCTCCCGGAAACTCCAGGGGTCGTGGAAGTGCCCCCACAGCACCGTGTGCACGCCGGCGGCAAAGTGGCGTCGCGCTGCCGCCTCCAGGGCCTGGGCGGGCAGGGCGCGGCGGTACGAGAAGTTGGTGCGGGCGAGGCGCGCCTCGGTACCCGCCACGATGCGCCGGGCGAGGGGCGGCGGGATGGAGGCCGCGAAGAGCCGGGCCGTGCGGCTTTTGGAAACGGCGCGCCAGAATCGGTAGGAACGGTCCAGCCGGTTGACGAGATCGCCGTGCTCCAGGAGGAACCGGCGTCCCCCTGCGGCAAAGGAGTGGACCGCCACGGCCACGTCGCGGAACGGGTCGAGGGCGGGGAGGTCCAGGAAAAAGTCGCGATTCCCCTCCACCAGCACCACCCGGACCCCGCAAGCCCGCAGCCCCGCGAGAACCTCCAGGCCCCCCTGCACCGTGGCGTCCCAGAATCGGGGGAAGCCCACGAGGGCCCGGAACAGATCGCCCAGAAAGATCGCTTCGCCCACGCCGCGCCGGGCCAGGGTGCGGGCCGCGGCGGCGAACCGCGTCACGTCCCCCTCCCGCTGCCCCAGGTGGAGGTCGGCCAGCACGGCGCGCACCATGGGTCATGCTACCATCCCGCCGGTTTGCGAGCATGACGGAGCGCATCGCCAGCCCAGCGTCGAGCCAGCCTCCCGCCACGAGGGTTTCGGGGATGGCCGATGGCGAGGCGTCGGCGCCGCGCCGTCCCTCGCGCCGCCGCCGGGTGGTCCTCACCGGGGCGACGGGGTTCATCGGCCGGCACGTGCTCGCCGCTTTGCTCGAGCGCCACTACCAGGTGGTGGCGGTGGCCCGCTCGCAGCCGAAAACGCCGCTGGCGCGAGGCGTCATCCAGGTCGCCGCCGACATCGGCGGCGAGGCGTGGCAGCGCTGGTGCGAGGGGTGCTCGGCGGTCATCCACCTGGTGGGCATCATCAAGGAGTCGCCTGCCGAGAACGTCACCTTCGACCGGGCCCACCGTCTCGCCACCGAACGGGTGGTCGCCGCCTGCCGGGAGCTGAAGATCCCCCGGCTCGTCCACATGTCCGCCCTGGGGGCCCGACCCGACGCCGCCACCGCCTACCATCGCACCAAGGCCCAAGGGGAGGAGATCGTCCGCGAATCCGGGCTCCGCTGGACGATCTTCCGCCCCTCCGTGGTGTTCGGGAGGGGGGACGGCTTCACCACCGCGCTCATCGACGCGCTGCGGCGTTTTCCGGTGTTCCCGATCTTCGGCGACGGAATGTACCGGCTGCAGCCCATCGCCGTGACCGAGGTGGCGGCGGCACTGGTGGCCTCGCTGGGGGAGAAGCGCAGCGAGGGCAGGATCGTCGAGTTGGGCGGACCGGAGGCGCTCACCTACAACGAGTTGCTGCGCCGCACCGCCGCGGCTGTCGCGCGGCACCCCTTCACCCCCCACCTGCCCCTCGGCCTGTCACGGCTGCTCGTCCGCGTGATGGAGCGTTTCCCTTCCAGCCCCATCACCAGCGACCAGCTCACCATGCTGCTGGAGGGTTCCACCTGCGACACGACGCTGAGCCGGGAACTGTTCGGGGTGCCCGTCGCGCGCTTCGAACCGCCCTTTTGAACGGCTCCAACAGTCTCCTCAGCGACACGCCGCCACGACGCGGGAGAGTGCCTGGGCCACCCGGTTGCCCACCTCCTCCAGCTCGGGTTTGCCCACCGCAGCCATGGCCACCCGCGGGTCCATGGCCCGCACCACCGTGCTCCCGCCCTCCACGGACACGGTCACGTTGCAGGGCAGGAAAACGCCCACCTCCGGGGCTGCCTGGAGGGCGGCGTGGGCCGCGGCCGGGTGGCAAGCGCCCAGGATCAGGTAGGGCTCGCGCTCCACGCCCAGCTTAGCCTTGAGCGTCGCCGCCACATCGATCTCCACCAGCACGCCAAAACCCTCCCCCGCCAGCGCCTCCCGGGCACGTGACACCGCCTCCTGGTACGGCAACGAGGACACCGCTTCGAACGCCACCCTCGGGTTGGTCATCGTCTTCCTCCCCGGCACCACGGCGGCGGGACTACGCCCGGCCGCCTCGCCCACGCTTGCTCTCTCCTCGCCTAGGGCTCGACCGAGCCCGGATCACGAGCCTCATGTGAAGCCGCCGGTGCCGCAGGCAGAGGCGCTCGGCGCCCCGCACGGAGCGGGGGTGCTGCCCACCTTCGCCGCGAAGGTGGAGAGCTGCTTGCCCACCTCGGCACTGGCGCAGAACGGGCACCGCAGCTCGGCGCTACCCTCCCCCACCCGCTGCAGCACCTCGAACCGCTTCCCGCACGCCCGGCACAGGTACTCGTACAACGGCATGACGACCTCCGCAACCGCTCATCGTTTTGGCGCGGCGCACCCCTCACGCCCGCTCCTCCCCACCGACCTCGTGGCCGCAGGTCGGGCAGCGCTCCTCCCCCGGCCCCACCGGCCCACCGCAGGTGCCGCACACCTGCGCCGGCACGCCCCCGCACGGCTTGCCCTGCCGGCCGCCGGTCGGCCTGGGCACCGCTCAGGTGGGCACCCCCAGCCGGGGCAGCACCACCCACTGGAGCAGCACCCACGCCGCCACCACCGCGAGGAGGACGAGCACGTCCACGGGAAGCTAATTCCCCTCGCCCACGATGGCCGCGCGCCCCCGCTCGATCTCTTCCTTCTCGGCGTTCACCCGCCGCTCCAGAGAGTCGCAGACGCTGCTACAGATGGCGAACACCGTGGGGTCCTCGATGCGGTAGAGGACGTTGACCCCCTCCCGGCGGCAGCTCACCAGACCCGCGCGGCGCAGGACCGACAGGTGCTTGGAGACGTTGGCCTGGCTGCCCCCCACCGCGCCCAGGATGTCGTTCACGCACAGCTCGCCGCCGTGCAGCGCGTGGAGGATCCGCAGCCGCATCGGGTCCGCCATGGCCTTGAGCCGATCCGCGATTCGCTCGAACAGTTGTTCCGAACCAGCCTGCACGTCCCCTCCCCGGAAACCACATAACCACTCAGTAATGTAAGGAATATCCGGGAGCGGGTCAAGCGGCGGGGAAAGCGGGCGGCGCCGGTTCACATGACCTCCTCGACCCCCCACACGATCATCTTCAACCGCTCGCCGCAGTCGCTGCAGAAGGCACGGATCTCCGCCACCAGCCGGTCGAGCACGTCGGCGGCGAGCACCGTGAAGATGACGGCAGAGGTCCTGGGGAACGCTCGCGAACCCAGCCGCGGGCCGCTGGTGCCGACGCCCACGGCGCGGGAAATCTCCGTGTACCCCACCACCCCCGCCCGGTTCAGGAGGACCTCCAGCTCTTCCTTTTTCCCCTCGTCGACGATCAGCATCAGCAGCTTCATGGCTCACTCCCTCACGCCCAGCGCCCGCAGCAGCCACATCATGGGGCACCACTTGGTGAAGGCGGACTGGAGCAGGTTGAGGCCCACGAAGGCGGTGAAGGCCAAGAACCCGGGGTGGACCAGGTATCCCAGCGCCACCGACACCACCACAAAGAAACCCGCAATACCCCGCAAGCTATCGTTCACCGTCATTGTCTCGCTCCCTTCCCACGGCGTTCCTTCCGTTACGGTTCGTTGCCGTCGATCTCGACGACCCGCGCAACCCCCACGGTCTTCACGTACATGTAGTACAGCAACGGGATCACCACCAGCGTCAGGACGGTGGCCACCACCACCCCCGAGATCAGCGCCACCGCCAAACCCTGGAAGATGGGGTCGAGGAGGATCACCGTGCCCCCCACCACCAGGGCCGCGGCCGTCAAGGCAATGGGCCGGAACCGCACCGCGCCGGCCTTCACCACCGCGTCTTCGAGCCGCTCGCCCGCGGCCAGTTCCAGATTGATGAAGTCCACCAGCAGGATCGAGTTGCGCACGATGATGCCGGCCAGGGCGATGAAACCGATCATCGAGGTAGCGGTGAAGAAGACGCCGCCCAGGGCGTGCGCCGGCAGGATGCCGATCAGCGTCAGCGGGATGGGCGCCATGATGATCAAGGGTGTGGCCAGCGACCGGAACCAGCCCACCACCAGCAAGTAGATCAGCACCAGCACGCCGGTGAAGGCCACGCCCATGTCGCGGAACACCTCGTAGGTGATGTGCCACTCCCCGTCCCACTTCACGGCATAGCCGGTGGCATCCTCGGGCAGGTGGGTGGAGAGCACCCGGACCGGCTGGCCGTCGGGACCGCGCAGGGCCGCAATCCGGTCGCGCATGGCGAGGATGCCGTACACGGGCGCCTCGGCGACGCCGGCCATCTCCGCCACCACGTAGGTGACGGGCTGGAGGTTCTTGTGGTAGATGGCGGCTTCGCTCCCCCGCGCCCTGGGGCGGAGCACCTCCCGCAGCGGCACCAGGGTGCCGGCCGGGGTGGGGACGGCCACCGCCAACAGCCCATCGACACTCGAGCGTTGCGCGCGGCCGAGCCGCAGCACCACGGGCACTGGCTCCCGGGAGTGCGGATCGTGCAGCAGGCCCACCTCGGCCCCCGCCAGCGCCACCCGCACGCTGCGCGCCACCATTTCCGGCGTGATCCCCAGCAGCGAAGCCTTCTCGCGGTTCACCTCGAGATCCACGAGCGGACCGGCATCCTCCACGTACCAGTCCACGTCCACCATCCCCGGCGTGCTGGCGAAGATCTCCCGCACCTGCGCCGCGAGGCGGATGCGCTCTTCGAGCACGGGGCCGTACACCTCCATCACCAGCGTGGACAGCACCGGCGGCCCGGGCGGCACCTCGGTCACTTTCACGTTGGCGCCGTGGCGCTGGCCAATGGGGGTCACCACCTCCCGCAGCGCCAGGGCAAAGGGGTGGGAGGCGCGGCGACGCTCGTGCTTGGGGACCAGGTTCACCTGCAGGTCCGCCACGAGCGGCCCCGAGCGCAGGAAGTAGTGCCGGACCAGCCCGTTGAAGTTGAACGGCGCGGACGTCCCCACGTAAACCTGGACGTCGCTCACCTCCGGCAGTTGCCGCACGGCGGCGGCCATCTCCCGCGCCGCCGCCGCCGTCGCCTCCAGGGTGGTGCCCTCGGGCATGTCGATCACCACCTGCACCTCGCTCTTGTTGTCGTAGGGCAGCATCTTCACCGTGACGACCTTGAGGAGGACCAGGCTCACGGACACCGCCAGCAGCAGCCCCACCCCCGCCAGCAGGGCCCACCGCCGCCACGCCCGCTCCAAGAGCGGCGCGAACAGGCGCGCGTACAGGCGGTGCAGCCTCCCCTCCTCCGAGGTCTCCTCGAAGGGCGCGCTCGCCTCCCCGGTTCCTGCGGCGGCCTGCGCGGCCTTGGAGCGGAAGAGACGGTAGGTGAGCCACGGCGACACCACGAAGGCCACCAGCAGCGAGAACAGCATTGCCGCCGAGGCGTTGATGGGGATTGGCCGCATGTACGGCCCCATGAGGCCGGAGACGAAGGCCAGGGGCAGCAGCGCCGCCACCACCGTGAAGGTGGCGAGAATTGTGGGGTTGCCCACCTCGTCCACCGCGTAGAAGGTGGCGATGCGCGGGGGTCCCCAGGCGAGGGCGTAGTGCCGGTGCACGTTCTCGACCACGACGATGGCATCGTCCACGAGGATGCCGATGGCGAAGATGAGGGCGAACAGCGTCACGCGGTTCAAGGTGTAGCCGAAGAGGTAGGAGGAGACCAGGGTCAGGGCCAGGGTCATGGGCACCGCCACGGCCACCACCACCGCCTCGCGGCGGCCGAGGGCGAAGGCCATGAGGATGACCACGGACAGGGTGGCCAGGCCCATGTGGAAGATCAGCTCCGAGGACTTCTCGTTGGCGGTGAAACCGTAGTCGCGGGTCTTGGTCACGCTGACGTTGGCGGGGATGACCGGCCCGCGCAACCGCTCGAGGCGGGCATCCAGGTCCCGGACGAGCGCGACGGCGTTGCTGCCGGGCTTCTTGGCCACCGCGAGGGTGACGGCTGGGGCGTCCACGTCGCTCGGCAACCCCTTGGTTTCGCCGCGCGCCCCCCCCAGCATCCACACGTACTCCGCAGGCTCGTCGGCGCCGTCCACGATTTCCGCTACCTCCGCCAGGTAGATGGGCCTGCCGTTGGCCACGCCAATCACGGCGCGGGCCACCTCCTCGGCGGAGCGGAAGAAGCTCCCCACCTCTACCTGCGTCTCGCGGTTGTTCTCCGAGAAGGAGCCCGCCGGCAAGCGGAAGTTGAGCCCGGCCAGCGCCTGGTGCGCCTGCAGCAGCGACACGCGATGGGCTGCCAGCCGCTCGCGGTCGAAAACGACCCGCACCGCCCGCCGCTGCCCACCCAGAACCCACACCTGCGACACGCGGGGGTGATGGGCCAGCTCCGCTTTCAGCTCCTCCGCCACCTGCCGCAGCTGCAGGGGCGTCGCCTCGTTCGACCAGAGGGTGTAGGCCACCACCGGCACGTCGTCGATGCTGCGCGGTGCCACCACTGGCGGCAGGGCACCCGGCGGCAGCTGCGGCGCCAACTCCGCGAGCTTGGCGTGGAGGCGCACCACCGCCTGGTCGGGGTCGCTGCCGACCTTGAAGCGAGCGATGAGCATGCCCCCCGAAGCCTGGCTGGTGGAGTACAGGTACTCCACCTCGGGGATCTCGGAAATCGCCTTCTCCAGCGGGAAGACGAGCCGTCGCTCCACCTCCTGGGCCGAGGCGCCGGGGAGGGCGACGAACACGTCGATCATGGGCACCGCAATCTGCGGTTCCTCTTCGCGCGGGGTCACCAGCACGGCAAAGGCCCCCAGCAAGAGGGAAAACACCACGAGGAGGGGGGTGAGCTTCGACTCCAGGAAGGCGCGGGCGATCCGCCCCGAGGCGCCGAGGGGACGCCTCGTCACCTTCAGCCGCTGCGCCTCGCGGCGCGCCTCTTCCCGCGCCTTCGCCACGTCCGTTGGGCGGGTGTCCATCAGCGCAGCTCCTCGACCGGCGTGCCGTCCGCCGGCAGCGCCCGCACGTCCACGAGCACCGTCTCGTCCCCGGCGAGACCCGACAGCACCTCCACCCGCCCGTCGGGAAGGCGGCTCCCCACGGTGACGGCCCGCGTCCTGGCCTGCCCCTCCTGGTCGCGGAGCACCACCATGGCCAGGCCACCGCGTAGGAGAACCGCGCCCTCCGGCACGGTGACGGCGGGGCGCGTGCCAGCCGGGAGCGCGGCTCGGCCCGCCGCCCCGCTGGGGATGGCGGCGCTGTCCAGCTGGATCTTGACGGTGAAGGTGTGGCTCGCCGGATCAGCGCCGGGCGTCATCTCGACGACGCGGCCGGACTCGGGCGCACCGGTGGGCGCGGCGTCCAGCCGCACCGGGATCCGGTCGCCCACCCGCACCCCGCTGGCCAGGCTCTCCGGGACCTGCACCACGAGCCGCCGCCCCTCGGCGGACTCCACCACGAAGAGGGGGCGCCCGGGCACCACCAGATCGCCCACCTCGACGAGCTTGGCCGCCACCCGACCGGCGAAGGGCGCCGCCACCCGCGTGTCGGCGGCGATGGAGGCGGCTGCGGCCACCGCACCCTGGGCCT
Organism: Acidobacteriota bacterium; assembly: GCA_037441065.1. Lineage (GTDB taxonomy): Bacteria > Acidobacteriota > Thermoanaerobaculia > Thermoanaerobaculales > Thermoanaerobaculaceae > JACADV01. The sequence continues at coordinate 69,899 of JBBISY010000010.1, forward strand.
GCGCCACCGCCCCCTTGGCCTGTTCGAACTGCATCCTCGCCAGGTCCAGCTCCAGTTCCGAGGCGGCGGAGGAGGCGTGGAGCGCCACGAACCGCTCGTAGTTGCGCTGGGCCAGCGCCAGGGCCGCCTCAGCCTGGGCGAGGGCGCCCCGCGCCTGGGCCTCCTGGCCCTGGGCCGCCGCCGGGTCAATCTCGGCCAGCACGTCCCCCGCCCGCACGCTGTCCCCGGGCTGGACCCGCACCGCCACCACCGTCGCCATGACACGACTGGCCACCGCTGCCGTGCGCAGCGCCTCGACCGTCCCGCTCACCTCCACGGTGCGGGCCAGTTCCACCGCGGCCGCCCGGTCGAGCCTGGCCCGCACCGGCGGGAGCGAGCCGGCCGCGAGCTCGGGGCCGGAGCCGCCGCACGCTGCCATCACAAGAGGGAGCACGAACACCGTGGTGCCAACACGCCACATACGATCCTCCAAGAGATCCCGTTCCTGCCTTGCCAGTTCTTCAGCGCAACACCGCTTCCGGCGGTTTGCCGCTGGCGACCGCCAGCCGCAGCGCCGCCTCGATAGCCCGCGCGCGGGCCACCAGTTCCCGAGTCTCCGCCTCGCGGCGGGCGGTGGACGCGTCGAGGAGATCGATCATCTTCACCACCCCACTGGCGAAGCGCTCGCGGGTGATGCGCTCGGACTCCTGGGCTGCCGCCAGCGCGCGCTGGGCCGTGCGGTGGCGGAGCCACTCCGTGCGCACCTCCTCGAAGGCCTGCCGCACCTCCAGCGCCACGCCCTCGGCGAACCGTTCCACATCCTCCGCTGCCGCCTCGGCTTCGAAGCGTGCCGCCCGGGCCGCGGCCCGATCCGCCCCACCGTCCAGCACTCGCCACCTGGCCACGGCGATGAGGGAGGTGGCATCGCCGTGCCTCCCGAAGGGGGTGTCGTCCACCCAGTCGCTACGCCCCACGAGGGCCAGGCGCGGCCTCAGGGCGGCCTCCCGGACCCTTTCCTCCAGCGCGCTGGCGCGTTGCATCGCCCGCGCCGCCTCCACATCGGCGCGGCTGCGGGCCGCCGCTAGCCACTCCTCCAGCTCGCCCGCCACCGCGGCAGGGTCCCCCAGCGGCTCCAGCTCCCACTGCGAACCCTGGTCCACCCCGAGCCGGAAGGCGAGGTTGGCCGAGGCCACCCCGACGCGGCCCTGCGCCTCGGCCAGCATGTCGTCCACCCGCGACAGCTCCACTTCGGCGCGGAGCAGTTCCGAGCGCACCAGCATCCCTTGCTCCACGTAGGCTCGCGCCAGGGCCACGTGACTCGCCACCGTATCGCGGGCCCGCTCCAGGAGGCGGGCGTACTCGCTCGCCTGCGCCAGCGCCACGTACGCCTGGGCGGCCTCAAGCGCCGCCGTGTCCCCGGCCCGGGCGGCCGACCTCGTGGCCGCCTCCGCGAAGGAGGCCGCCTGGGCGATGCGTCCCGAGAGTTCGCCGCCGGTGTACAGCGGCACCGCCAGTTCGAGCCGCGTCACCGCCGTGTCCAGTGCCGCCGGTCGGTTGGGATCCGAGTTCATGAGCTGCTCGAAGGAGAAGCGCTCCTGGTTCAGGGTGAGCGCGAACACCTCCGCCGGCGAGTCGGTGCGGATAAAGGTTTCCTCGAGAGTTACGGTCGGCCAGCGGGAGTTGCGTGCCCGCTGCAGTTGCTCCCCTGCCGCCCGAGCCCGCAGCCGCGCTGCCGCCACCTCGCGGCTGTGCTCGCGGGCGCGCTGCATCGCACCGGCCAGCGAGAGCGGTTCGCCGGCAACGGCCACCGCCGGGAGCAGCGCCAGGATCCAGAGGGAAAGGGGAAGACGGCGCATGTACATTCCTCCATGCCGATATAGTTATAGATGAGACGAGACCGCCTGTCAACCCCCCCTCGGAGGTCTCGCCCGACAACAACGCCCGGCTCGAGGCCGGGCGTGTGGTTCGTGGGTTGCAGCCCGAGCTACGAGCGGTCGGGGGCGTTGCCGGCGTCGGCCATGGCCGCAGCCGGACGCTTGCGCTTCTTCTCCTTCGCGGACTCGCCGGCGGTGCTCTTCTTCGCCTCCGGGAGCCGGTAGTCCACGAACTCGAGGATGGCCAGCTCGGCGCCGTCCCCCCGCCGCGGGCCGAGCTTGACGATGCGGGTATAGCCGCCGGGGCGATCCACGAAGCGCGGGCCGATCTCCGCAAACAAGCGCTTGATCAGGTCCCGATCGGCGAGCCACCGCCCCGCCAGGCGGCGGGCGTGGACCGACTCGGCGCGGCGGCCCAGGGTCACCATTTTCTCCACGATGGGGCGCAACTCCTTGGCCTTCGGCAGCGTGGTGACGATGCGCTCGTGGGCGATGATGGAGCGGAGCTGGTTACGGAACAGCGCGCGTCGGTGTTCCGAGACGCGTCCGAGTTTGCGGTGAACCATGTTGTGACGCATGCCTCTCCTCCACTACGACCGCGGCAAGTCGAAGCGCATCCCGAGCGAGAGGCCGCGCGACTCCAGTTGCACGCGGATGTCCTCCATGGCCTTCTTGCCCAGCCCAGGCACGCCCTTGAGCTCCGCTTCGCTGAGCGACACCAGGTCCTTGATGGTCCGTACGCCGGCGTTGCGCAGCATGTTCAGGATTCGCCCGCCGAGTTCCAGCGTCTCGACGGATTCCTCCAAGGCGCCACTCGCTTCCTCTTTCCGGACCGCCGGCGCCTCGCCCCCCAACGACACGAAGATGGGCAGGTGGTCCGCCAGGAGCCTCGCGGCTTCGCCCACCGCCGCAGCCGGCCGCACGGCCCCGTTGGTCCACACCTCCAGGACCAGCTTCTCGTAGTCCGTGGCCTGGCCCACGCGCGCCGGTTCGATGCGGAAATTCGCCTTCCGGACCGGGGAGAACGCGGCGTCCACGTAGACGAACCCGGCTCCCAGGTCGCCCCCCGGACGCTCGTCCGCGGGCACGTACCCGCGCCCCCGCTGCACCACCACCTCCACCGACAGCGACCCGTCCTCGGTGAGCGTGGCCAGGTACGCGTCCGGGTCGATCACCTCCAGCTCCGATCCCCCCTGGATGGCCGACGCCCGCACCACGCCGGGCGTGGAGGCTTGGATGGTCGCCGTGAGTCGCTCTGGGCCGTGGAGCCGCAGCGGCACCCTCTTCATGTTGAGGATGAGGTCGGTGACGTCCTCCACCACCCCGGGGATGGAATCGAACTCGTGATCGTACCCGGCGAAGCGCACCGCGGTGATGGCGCTCCCCTCGATGGACGAGAGGAGGATCCGCCGCAGCGCATTGCCCACGGTCACGCCCCAACCGCGCTCGAACGGCTGCGCGGTGAACACCGCGTAGTCGGGCGAGTCGTGCTCCGGATCCACCACCACCGCCGGTGGTCGATGCAACTCAAGACCCCTCATGGCTCCCTCCCTACCGCGAGTACAGCTCGACGATCAACTGCTCCTGAATCGGCAACCGGATGTCCTCGCGGTTCGGCAGCGCCAAAACTCTGCCCCGGAAATTGTCCGCGTCCAGTTCCAGCCACGGCGGCACGCCGCGCGCCATGGCCGTCTCCAGCGCCTCCGTCACGAACGCGTTGGAGCGCAGCTTGTCCTTCAACGCGATCTCCATGCCCGGCTTCACCGCGAAGGAGGGCACGTCGACCCGGCGCCCGTTCACGGTCACGTGGCCGTGGCGCACCAGCTGCCGCGCCTGCGCGCGCGACGAGGCGAACCCCAGCGTGTAGATGACGTTGTCCAACCGTAGCTCCAGGAGCCGCAGCAGGTTCTCGCCGGTCACGCCCTTCTGCCGGGCCGCTTCCGCGAAGTAGCGCCGGAACTGCGCCTCCAGCACACCGTACACCCGGCGCACCTTCTGCTTTTCCCGCAACTGCAACCCGTAGGGCTGCGCCTTGTTGCGCCGCTTCCCGTGCTGCCCGGGCGCGTAGGACCGCCTCTCGACGGCGCACTTCTCCTTGAAGCACCGCTCCCCTTTGAGAAACAGCTTCATGCCCTCGCGGCGGCATAGCCGGCAAACCGGCTCGTGGTAGCGTGCCACAACATCCTCCTCTTACACCCGGCGCCGCTTCGGCGGCCGACAACCGTTATGGGGGATCGGCGTCACGTCCTTGATGCTCTTGATCTCCAGCCCGGACGCGGCGAGGGCGCGGATGGCCGACTCGCGGCCCGCACCCGGTCCCTTGATCTCCACGTCCACCGAGCGCACCCCGTGCTCCTGGGCCTGCTCCGCGGCGTTGCGCGCCGCGAGCTGCGCCGCGTAGGGAGTGCCCTTGCGAGATCCCTTGTAGCCGATCCTGCCGGCCGAGGACCAGCACAGCGTCCCACCCGTGGCGTCCGTGATCGTGACGATCGTGTTGTTGAACGTCGCCTGAATGTGGGCCACGCCGTGCGGGACGTTCTTCCGTTCGCGCCGACGACCGCCCTTCTTCGCTGCCTTCGTACCTTTTGCCATGACGCTCCCTCGTTACTTCTTCCCCGCCTTCTTCTTCTTGGCCACCGTGGCACGCCGGGGACCCTTGCGAGTGCGGGCGTTGGTGTGGGTGCGCTGCCCCCGCACCGGCAGACTGCGCCGGTGTCGGACCCCGCGGTAGCAACCGATTTCCATCAGCCGCTTGATGTTCATTGCCACGTCCTTGCGCAGGTCACCCTCCACCTTGATCTCGTCGTCCTGGATGACCCGGGCAATGCGGCGCACCTCGTCCTCGGAAAGGTCCTTCACCCGCACCATGGGATCCACGCCGGCCTTGTCGAGGATCCGTTTCGACAGGTCCCGCCCGATCCCGTAGATGTAGGTCAGACCGATTTCCACGTGCTTGTTCTGGGGAAGATCGACGCCGACGATGCGTGCCACCTGCTACCTCCTCAACCCTGCCGCTGCTTGTGCTTGGGGATCTCGCAGATCACCCGCACAACGCCCTTGCGCACCACGATCTTGCACTTGGAGCAGATCTTGCGAACCGACGATCGTACCTTCATGACTGCCTCTCCTCACCGCACCGGCCCGCCCCGCTTCGGCGCGAAACGGTGCGCCATCACTTGTACCGGTACACGATGCGCCCGCGCGTCAGGTCGTAGGGCGACAACTCGACCAGCACCTTGTCCCCCGGCAGGATGCGGATGAAGTGCTTGCGCATCTTGCCGGAGATATGGGCGAGCACCTCGTGCCCGTTCTCCAGCTCCACCCGGAACACCGCGTTCGGCAGCGCTTCGAGAACGGTGGCCATCACCTCGATGGCCTCCTCTTTGGCCATACCTCCCCCTACCTCTTCTCGACCCCGAGCACCCAGGGGCCGTTCTCCGTAACGGCCACCGAGTACTCGAAATGAGCGGAAAGCTTACCGTCTTCGGTCCTCGCTGTCCAGCCGTCCCCGTCGATCACCACCCCGGGCGAGCCGGCGTTGATCATGGGTTCGATGGCCAGCACCAGGCCGGGTCGCAGCTCCGGCCCCCGCCCCGGGGGCCCCACGTTGGGGACTTGCGGCTCCTCGTGCAGCGACCGGCCGATCCCGTGCCCCACGAAATCCCGCACCACCCCGAAGCCTGCCCGTTCCGCGCACCGCTGGATGGCGTCGCCCACGTCCGAGAGGCGACGGTGCGGCTGCATCACGGCAATGGCCTCTTCCAGGCACTGGCGCGTCACGGCCAGCAGCCGCTCCGCCTCCGGGGAAACGGTGCCCACCGGAACGGTGATGGCCGCATCGCCGTAGAAGCCCTCCAGCACCACGCCGCAATCCAGCGACAACAGGTCACCCTCGCGCAACACGCACCGCCGCTGCGGGATACCGTGCACGATCACGTCGTTCACCGACGTGCAGAGCGTCCGCGGGTAGCCCTTGTACCCCTTGAAGGCGGGTCGCCCGCCCCGGGACACAATGTGTCGCTCGGCCAGCTCGTCCAGCTCCGCTGTGGTCACCCCCGGCTGCGCGGCGGCGGCCACCAGGCGCAGGGTCTCCAGCACCAGCGCGTTGGCCCGGTCCATCACCGCCAGCTCCTCGGGGGTCTTGAGCAACATCAACGCTTCGCGCTCCGCATCGCCTCTCGCAGCCGGTCGAACACCTCGTCCTGCGTCCCCGTCCCCGCCACCTCGCGCAGGGCGCCCCGCGCCCGGTAGTGCTCCAGCAGCGGCGCTGTTTGCTGGTGGTAGACACGGAGCCGCTCGCGAATCACCTCTTCCCGGTCGTCCGCGCGCTGCACCAGGGCGCCCCCGCAGGTGTCGCACACACCCTCAACCTTGGGGGGATGCGTCACCACGTGGTAAACCGCCCCGCAGCTCGGGCAGGAGCGGCGCCCCGTCAAGCGCTCCAGCAGCGCCTGGTCGGGCACGTTCAAGTAGAGCGCGATGTCCACCCGCCGATTGAGCTCCGCCAGCAGGCCATCCAGCAGTCCCGCCTGTTCCAGGTTGCGCGGGTAGCCGTCGAAGGCACACCCCGCCGCGGCCTGCTGCGAGTGCAGGCGCGCCAGCAGCATCTTGCCCACGAGAGCGTCCGGCACCAGCTCGCCCCGCTTCATGTAGCCCTCGGCCTCGCGCCCCAGCTCGGTGCCCCGTGCCACCTCGTCGCGCAACAGGTCGCCGGTGGACAGGTGCAGCAGCTCGTACGCGGCGGCCAGCCGCTTGGCCTGCGTCCCCTTCCCGGCCCCGGGGGGCCCCAACAACACCACGTCCAGTGCCCGAGTCATCATCGCGCCCTCACCCCCTGCGCCCGCGGATCCTGCGCCCCCGCGGTCCCAGTCCGTCATAGTGGCGCATCACCATCTGCGCCTCTACCTGCGACACGGTGTCCATCGCCACACCCACCACGATCAAGAGCGAGGTGCCGCCGAAGTAGAACTTCACCCCGAGCCCTTCCGTGAACCAGCGCGGGAGAATCGCGTCGAGGGTCCCGCCGATGAACGGGATGGTCGCCACCTTGAAGCCGGTGATGAGGATCTCCGGCAGGATCGCCACCAGCGCCAGGTAGATGGCGCCCACGAGCGTGATCCGGGTCAGCACCATGTCGATGAAATCGGCGGTGCGCTGGCCCGGTCGGATGCCGGGGATGAACCCCCCGTACTTGCGCATGTTGTCGGCCGTGTCCTGCGGGTTGAAGATGATGGAGGTGTAGAAGTAGCAGAAGAAGATGATGGAGATGAAGTAGATCAGGTTGTAGAGCGGCTCCCCCCAGGAGATGGCCCGGGTGATCGACTGGAGCACCGGGTGCTGGATCATCGCACCGATGGACTGGGGGAAGGACAGGATCGAGGCGGCGAAGATCACCGGGATGACGCCGCCGGTATTGAGCCGCAGCGGCAGGTAGGTGCTCTGCCCCCCGTACATGCGGCGGCCCACCACCCGTTTGGCGTACTGCACCGGGATGCGCCGCTGCGATCGCTCCATGAGAACGATGGCCGCGACCACCAGCACGGCGAAGATCACGAACAGGATCAAGGTGATGATGGACATCGAGCCGAGGCGCACGTCCTCGAGGGTGTTGACGATGGCCGCCGGCAGGCCCACCACGATACCGGCGAAGATGATGAGGGAAATGCCGTTGCCCACGCCGCGTTCGGTGATCTGCTCGCCGAGCCACATCACGAAGGCGGTGCCGGTGGTGAGGGTGAGCACCGTGAGGAGGCGGAACCCCCAGCCGGGGGAGGGTACCAGCGGCGCGCCGCCGGGGGCCGACGACTTCTCCAGGAAGAAGGAGATACCCAGCGACTGGATGATCGACAGCACCACCGTTCCGTAGCGGGTCCACTGCGTGATCTTCTTGCGCCCCAGCTCCCCTTCCTTCGACAGCTTCTCCAGGTACGGCCAGACCACCGTGAGGAGCTGCAGGATGATGGACGCCGAGATGTACGGCATGATCCCCAGGGCGAAGATCGTCATCCGCCCCAGCGCACCGCCCGAGAAGAGGTTCATGAAGCCGAGGATGGTGCCCTTGGCCTGGTTGGTGAACTCGGCGATGGCCACGGGGTCCACCCCGGGGGTGGGGATGAACGCGCCGAGCCGGTACACCGCCAGCAGCAGGAAGGTGAAGATCACCCGCTTGCGCAGGTCGGGGATAGCAAAGATGTTCCGCAGGCTCTGGATCATCGCCCGATCACCTCGCACACGCCCCCGGCCGCTTCGATGAGCTCCTTTGCCTTCTTGGAGAAGGCGTGGGCCTTCACCGTCAGCTTGCGGGTGAGCGATCCCTTGCCCAGGACCTTCACGCCATCGCCCAGCTTGGAAACGATCCCCTCCGCCAGCAGCACGTCAGGCGTCACCTCCGAGCCGTTGGGGAAACGCTCGAGCTGGGCGACGTTCACGATCGCGTGCTCGGTGCGGAAGATGTTCGTGAAACCGCGCTTGGGCAAGCGCCGCACGAGCGGCATCTGCCCGCCTTCGAAGTTGCGCCGCCAGGTCGTGCCCGAGCGGGAGCCGGCCCCCTTGTGGCCGCGCCCCGCCGTCTTGCCGTGTCCGGAGCCGGGACCCCGTCCCACCCGCTTGCGAGCCTTCCGGGACCCCGGTTTGGGGGAGAGTGAATGGAGCTCCATGGTCTACTCCTCGCTCGCTGCAGCGCCTGCCTTGCTGCCCGCTCGGCGCTCGCGCTTCTCGCCGCCCGGCTCGCCCGTAACCGGTGCCGGGGTGTCGCTGCCGGCAGGGGTGGCAGACTCCCGGGCGCTCTTGCCGCCGGCTTTCGCCTCCAGCTCCTCCACGCGCACCATGTGGGAGACCTTGGCGATCATGCCGCGGGTGGCCGGCGTGTCCGGGAGTTCCACGGAGGACCCGATGCGCCCCAGGCCGAGCCCGTCGGTGAGCACGCGGACGATCCGTTCCTGGTTGCCGATGCGGCTGCGCACCTGGGTGATCCGCAGCATGGCCTGTGCGTGCTTGCGTCGCGGCGTCATACCTCGACCTCCGGGAGCGGACCGCTCGCTGGCGCCGAGTCCTCGACGATTTCGCCTTCGGCTGCCCCGCCGCGCAGCTGCGCCGCCTCTTCGCGCGTGGTGAGTTGTTCCAGCGCCGCAAAGGCCGCCCGCACCACATTGTGCGGGTTGGTCGTGCCGAGGCACTTGGTGAGGATGTCCTGGATCCCCGCCGCCTCGGCGATGGCGCGCACCGTGCCGCCGGCGATCACCCCCGTGCCCGGCGCTGCCGGCCGCAGCAGCACCCGGCCCGCGCCGAACCGGCCGATCACCTCGTGGGGGATGGTCGTCCCCACGCGCCGCACCGACACCATCGCGCGGCGGGCAGCCTCGGTGGCCTTGCGGATGGCCTGAGGCACCTCGCGGGCCTTGCCGCTGCCGAACCCGACCCGGCCGTTGCCGTCCCCCACCACGACCAGGGCGGCAAAGGAAAAGTTCTTGCCACCCTTCACCACCTTGGTGACGCGGTTGATGCTGACCACGTGATCGATAAACTGGCTCTCGCGCTCGTCCATCTCTCGCCCCTAGAACTGCAGGCCCGCCTCGCGGGCCGCATCGGCAAGCTCCTTGACCACCCCGTGGTAACGGAAGCCAGCCCGGTCGAAAACCACCCTGGAGATACCCTTTTCCTTCGCCCGTTCGGCGAGACTCTTGCCCACCGCCCGGCCGGCCGCCCGGTTGCCACCGTGGGTGAGGCCGCCACGGATCGAGGCCTCGAGGGTCGAGGCGGCCACCAGCGTCACGCCGGCCACGTCATCGACGAGCTGCGCATAGACGTTGTTGAGCGACCGGAACACCACCAGGCGAGGTCGCTCCGGCGTTCCGGAGACCACCTTGCGGATCCGCAGGTGGATCCGCCGACGCCGCTGCTTGCGATCGGTAATTCGTGCCATGGCCTTAGGCTCCCGACTTCCCTGCCTTCAAGTGCAAGACCTCGTCGGCATACTTAACGCCCTTCCCCTTGTAGGGGTCCGGGGGACGGATGGCGCGGATCTCTGCCGCAGCCTGCCCCACCTTCTGTTTGTCGATCCCCTCCAGGGTGATGCGGTTCGCCTTGGCGTCGTACGCCACCGCCACCCCCTCCGGGACGCGGTACACCACCGGGTGGGAAAAGCCCAAGGAAAGGGTGATCTCCTGCGGGCCCTTGACCTCCGCCTTGTAGCCGACACCGACGATATCCAGCTCCTTCTTGAAACCCACCGACACGCCGCGCACCGCGTTGGCGAGCAACGCCCGCGTCAGCCCGTGGAGAGCCCGGCTCGTGCGCGCGTCGTCGGCGCGGGTCACCACCACCCGCCCCTCCTCCACCGCCACCGAAATGGGGGGCGGCACCGGCTGCAGCAGCGACCCCTTCGGCCCCTTCACCTCGACCACCCCGTGCCCCACGTGCACCTGGACTCCCTGGGGGATTGGTATGGGGTTCTTTCCAACTCGCGACATGGGTCCTCCTCACCACACGCGGCACACGACCTCGCCGCCGAGACGCTGCTCCCGCGCCTTGGCGTCGGTCATGAGGCCCTTGGAGGTCGAAATCACGGCAACCCCGATGCCGCCCCGGACCGTGGGCAGGCCCTCCACCTTGCGGTAGACCCGGCGTCCAGGCCGCGACACGCGCTCGAGCCCGTGAATCGCCGGCTCGCCCTCCGGGGAGTAGCGCAGGTACACGCGGATGGCCCGCTCGGAGCCCTCCTCGACCACCTTGAAGGTGCGGATGAAGCCTTCTTCCTGCAGGATCTTGGCCAGCTCCAGCTTGAGCCGCGAGGCCGGGATGTCGCACCGGTCCTTGCTGGCCCGCGCGGCGTTCCGAATCCTGGTGAGGAAGTCAGCGATGGGATCGGTTGCCGTCATGTCTCACCTCCTACCAGCTCGCCTTGGTGACGCCGGGCAGGTAGCCCTCCAGGGCCAGCTTCCGGAAGCAGATGCGGCAGATCTCGAACTTCCGCATGTACGCCCGTGGCCGACCGCAGATCTTGCAGCGGTTGCGGGCGCGGATCCGAAACTTCGGGGTCTTGTTGGTCTTGGCAATCATGCACAGCCGCGCCACCTTGTCCTCCTATCCCTTGGCGAACGGGAAGCCCAGCTCCTCGAGGAGGAACCGCGCCTGGTCGTCCGTTCGGGCGGTCGTCACCACCGTGATGTTCATCCCCTTGGGGGTTTCCACCTTGGTGTAGTCGATTTCCGGGAAGATCACGTGATCCCGTATCCCCATGGTGTAGTTGCCGCGCCCGTCGAAGCCTTTGGGGGAGAGGCCGCGGAAGTCGCGGACGCGGGGCAGGGCAATGTTGATCAGCCGGTCCAGGAACTCGAACATGCGGTCCCGCCGCAGCGTCACCGCGCATCCCACCTGCATCCCCGTCCGCAACTTGAACTGGGCGATGGAGCGCCGTGCCTTGCGGGGCACCGGCCGCTGGCCGGTGATGGCGGCCAGCTCCTCCACTGCCTGGTCCATGAGCTTGGGGTTCCGCGTTGCCTCGCCCAGGCCGATGTTGCACACCACCCGGCTGATGCGGGGCACCGCCATGGGGTTGGAGATCCCGAACTCTTTCCTGAGCTTCGGGACCACTTCCTGCTCGTACCGTTCCTTCAAGCGCGCCATCGTCCCCTTCCTTTACTGGTCGAGAATCGCGCCGTCGGCCTTGGCGTATCGCACTTTCCGACCATCTTCCAAGAACTTGTAGCCGACACGGGTGCCACGCCCGCCCTCGGGGGCGACCAGCGCCACCTTGCACACGGCGATGGGGGCCTCCCGCTCCACGATCCCGCCGGTCTGACCCTTCGCCGGGTTGGGACGGGTGTGGCGCTTGATCATGTTGATCCGCTCCACCAGCACCTTGCCCGACTTCCGGTCAACGCGCAGGACCTTGCCCTTCTTGCCACGGTCCTTGCCGGAGAGCACGATGACCTGGTCGCCCTTCTTGATCTTGAGATGCTTTGCCACCCCTGCCTCCTAGAGAACTTCCGGCGCCAGCGACACGATCTTCATGAAGCGCCGCTCGCGCAGCTCCCTGGCCACGGGACCGAAGACCCGCGTGCCGATGGGCTCGCGCTGCGCGTTGATCAGCACCGCGGCGTTGTCGTCGAAGCGGATGTAGGAGCCGTCGCGGCGCCGGTGGGTGCGCCGGGTGCGGACGATCACCGCCCGCACCACCGTCCCCTTCTTCACCGGCGACTCGGGCACCGCCTCCTTGACCGAGCACACCACCACGTCGCCCAGACGGGCGTAGCGGCCGGCGGTCGCGCCCCCCACCTGACGGATCGCCTGCAGCTTCTTGGCCCCCGAGTTGTCGGCCACGTTGAGCATGGTCCGCATCTGGATCATGGCTGCCTCCCCTCACCGGGCCTGCTCGATCACCCGCACGACGCGCCAGCGCTTGTGCCGCGACAGCGGCCGGCATTCGGCAATCTGCACCGTGTCACCGACCTTGCAGCTGTTGCTGGCGTCGTGCGCCATGAACTTTCGCGCCCGCCGCACGAACCGGTGGTAGAGCTTGTGCATGACCAGGCTCTCCACCCGCACGACGACGGTCTTCTGCCCGTCGCCCGAAACCACCGTGCCGATCTTGACGGTCTTGCGCCCCGTTGCTTTCGTCGCCATACCTCACTCCACGTCCCGCAGGCGCTCCGCGAGAATCGTCTCCACCCGCGCGATATCCTTGCGAACCAGACGGATCTTGGTGGGGTTGCTGATCTGGCCCGTGGCCTTCTGGAAGCGCAGCTTGAACAGCTGCTCCTTGAGTTCCGCCTGGGTCCGCCGCAGCTCCTCGATGGACTTGTCCCGCAATTCCCGCGCCTTCATCGCACCTGCCCCCGCATCACGAACCGCGTCTTGAGAGGGATCTTGTGGGCCGCCAGGCGCATCGCCTCGCGGGCCACCTCCTCGCTCACCCCCTCCATCTCGTAGAGGATGCGGGCGGGCTTGATCACGCACACCCACTCCTCGGGAGCCCCCTTGCCCTTGCCCATGCGGGTTTCGGCGGGTTTCTTGGTGATCGGCTTGTCAGGGAAGATGCGGATCCAGATCTTGCCGCCCCGCTTCACGTGCCGGGTCATGGCGATACGAGCCGCCTCGATCTGCCGTGCGGTGATCCAGCCCGGCTCCGTGGCCTGCAGCCCGAAGTCCCCGAACGCCAGGTCCCCGCCCCGCGTCGCCAGTCCCCGACGCCGCCCCCGCTGCTGCTTCCGGAACTTGACCTTCTTCGGCATCAACATGAGCGCACCTCACCCGTCACAGCGTCCGCCAGTGAGCCTTGCTGCGGTGAAGCTCACCCTTGAACACCCACACCTTCACGCCGATCGCCCCGTAGGTGGTGAACGCCTCGGCGAAACCGTACTCGATATTGGCCCGCAGCGTGTGGAGCGGCAACCTCCCCTCCTGGTACCACTCGGAGCGGGCGATCTCGGCCCCGTTGAGCCGGCCCGAGCAGCGGATCTTCACGCCCTGGGCGCCGAAGCGCAGGGCGTTCTCCATCGCCCGCCGCATGGCGCGGCGGAAGGTGATGCGGCGCACCAGCTGCGAGGCGATGGACTCGGCGATCAGCTGCGCCTCGATCTCCGGCCGCTGGATCTCCTGGATGTTGATGTGGATATCGCGGCCGTAGCTGGCCCGCAGCTCCGCTCCGAGCTTGTCCACCTCGGCCCCCTTGCGGCCGATGATGATGCCCGGCCGGGCCGAGTAGATGTTGACCCGGATCTTGTTGGCCGTGCGCTCAATATCGATTTCCGCCACGCCGGCGTGCATGAGGCGGTTCTTCAGATCCTTGCGCAGGCGGAGATCCTCGTGGAGGAGCTTCGCGTACCCCTTGTCCGCGTACCACCGCGAGCGCCACGTCTTGTTGTAGCCCAGCCGGAAACCGTACGGGTGCGTCTTTTGACCCACGTTGCCCCTCCTACTCCTCGCGCTCGGCCACCTGCACCGTCACGTGGCACGTGCGGTGCAGGCGCGGGAAAACCCGCCCCATGGAGGCCGGACGAAACCGCTTCAGCGACGGCCCCTGGTCCACTTGGATCCGCGACACCACGAGCTTGCCCGAATCGATCCCTGGCGAGCGCTGCTCCAGGTTGGCCACCGCCGAGCGGACCAGCTTTTCCAGATCCCGCGCGCCCCGCTTCTTGGTGAGCCGGAGGGTCGCCAGTGCCCGCACCACCCCCTGGCCGCGCACCAGGTCGGCCACCAACCGCAGCTTTTGGGGCGAGCCCCTGAAGTACCGGAGTCGTGCCTGTGCCTCCATATCAGCCCCCTAGTGCTTCGCGCCCTTTTCCTTCTTCGTGCCCGCGTGGCCACGGAAGGTGCGCGTCAGGGCGAACTCGCCCAGCTTGTGCCCGACCATGTTCTCGGTGATGAAGACGGGCACGAACTTCTGCCCGTTGTGCACGGCCAGGGTGTGCCCCACCATCTCCGGGACGATGGTGGAGCGCCGCGACCAGGTCTTGATCACCTTGCGCTCGCGCGTCTGGTTGAGCTGCTCCACCTTGCGCATCAGGTGCGTATCGATGAACGGTCCTTTGGCTACCGAACGCGACATACCGCCCCCTCACTTCCGCCGCTTGACGATGAAGCGGCTGGTCCGCTTGCACCGGCGGGTCTTGAAGCCTTTCGTCGGCTGGCCCCAGGGCGACACCGGGTGCCGGCCGCCCTTGGTCTTGCCCTCGCCGCCGCCATGCGGATGGTCCACGGGGTTCATCGCCGTCCCGCGCACGTGCGGCCGTCGTCCCAGCCACCGCGTGCGGCCGGCCTTGCCGATGGACACGTTGGCGTGGTCCAGGTTGCCCACCTGGCCCACAGTGGCCCAGCAGCTCGACAGCACCATGCGCATCTCCCCGGAGGGCAGGCGCAGCGTGCAGTACTTCCCCTCCTTCGCCATGACCTGGGCCGCGGCCCCGGCGGAGCGCACCAGCTGGCCGCCCTTGCCGGGCTGCAGCTCCACGTTGTGCACCAGAGCACCCAACGGGATGTTGGCCAGCGGCAGCGCGTTCCCGGGCAGGATCTCGGTCTTCTCGGCAGCCATCACCGTGCTGCCCACCTCGAGCCCGAGAGGCGCCAGGATGTACCGCTTCTCGCCATCGGCGTAGACCAAAAGGGCGATCCGGGCGCTGCGGTTGGGGTCGTACTCGATGGTGGCCACACGCGCCGGGATGCCGCGCTTGTCGCGGCGAAAATCGATCACCCGGTAGCGCCGCTTGTGACCGCCGCCCCGGAAGCGGACCGTCTCGTGCCCCTCGTTGTTCCGTCCCCCCGCCCGCGGAATGCCCCGGGTCAACGCCTTCTCGGGCCGCGTCGCGGTGATCTCCGCGAAGTCGAGCCGGGTCATGAAGCGGATGGCCGGGGAGGTGGGCTTGAACGATTTGAGCGCCATGGTACGTCCCCCTACACCTGATCGAAGAACTCGATCGTCTTCTCGCCGGCGGCGAGCCTGACGAACGCCTTGCGCCAATCCGGGCGCCGCCCCACGAAGCGGCCGAACCGCCGCCTCTTGCCGTGCACGTTCACCACCCGCACCTCGGTCACCTTGACGCCGAAGAGGCTCTCCACCGCCCGGCGGATCTCGATCTTGTTGGCCCCCTTCGCCACCTCGAAGCACACGGTGTTCGTGCTCTCCTTGGCGTCGGCCGTCTTCTCGGTGACGATGGGGCGAATGATCACTTCGCGCGCGTCTTTCATGCCGACAGGACCTCCGCGAGCGTCAACGCCGCTCGTTTCGACAGCACCACGTGGCGGTGCTTCATGACGTCGTACACGTGGAGATGCACCGCGTCCGCCACCGCCAGCTCGCGCCGGTTGCGGGCCGCCAGCAAGAGGTTCAGGTTCTCGTAGGAATCAACCAGCAGCACCTTGTCGCCGGCCAGGTTGAGCTTGGCGAGCCGCGCCACGAACTCCTTCGTGCGGTGGGAATCCACCTCCAGAGAGTCGAGCACCAGCAGTCTGCCCTCGGCCAGGCGGTCCGACAGCACCGACCGGAGCGCCGTCTTCTTCGCCTTCACGTTGACCTTCGCCGCATAGCTCCGCGGCTGCGGGCCGTGCGCCGTGCCGCCGTGCCGCCACAGGGGGGAGCGCGTCGAACCGACCCGCGCGCGCCCGGTCCCCTTCTGCCGCCACGGCTTCTTGCCTCCGCCCGAGACCATGGCCCGGGTCTTGGTGGCGTGGGTGCCCCGCCGCAACCCGGCAAGGTACGCCTTGATCACCTCCCACACCACGTGCTGCCTGGCGGGTTGGGCGAACACGGCGTTGGGGAGTTCCAGCTCCTCGACCACCTCGTTGTCCCAGTTGCGAACGTCCACCTTCATGGCCTGCCCCCTCACCCTTTCACCAGCCGCAGCAAGGCCCGCCGACCACCCGGCACAGCGCCCCGCAGGAACAGGAGGTTCCGTTCCAGGTCTACCCGCACCACCTTCACGCGCTTCAAGGTGACCCGGTCGCCGCCCATCCGGCCCGCCATCCGCGTGCCGGGAAACACCCGGGAAGGGTACGCGGACGGGCCGATGCTGCCGGGAGCCCGGTGGAACATCGAGCCGTGGCTCGCCGCCCCGCCCCGGAAGTGGTGCCGCCGCACCGCACCCTGGAACCCTTTCCCCTTCGACGTTCCCACCACCCGGATGGTCTCGTCGGCGCTGAAGATGTCGCACAGCACCGTATCGCCGGGCTTCACCTCGGACCCCTTGGCCACCGGAAACTCGGCCAGCACCCGCGTCGGCGGCACACCGGCCTTGGCGAACTGGCCGGCCAGGGGCTTGGGCACCCGCCGCGGCGGCCGACCCTCCACGAGGCCGAGCTGCGCCGCCTCGTAGCCGTCCCGCTCGGCGGTGCGTCGCTGGACGACCACGCAGGGCCCGGCCTGTACCACCGTCACCGGCACCACCGCCCCGTCGGCAGCCAGGACCTGCGTCATCCCGATCTTCCTCGCGAGAATCCCCTTCACCATGGCCGCCACCTCACTTCTTCCCGCCGTACGCCTTGATCTCCACATCCACGCCGGCCGGCAGCTCCAGCTTCATCAGGGCGTCTACCGTCTGCTGCGTCGGGTCCAGGATGTCGAGGAGGCGCTTGTGCGTGCGGATCTCGAACTGCTCGCGCGACTTCTTGTCCACGTGGGGAGACCGGAGCACGGTGAAGCGCTGGATCTGAGTGGGCAGGGGGATCGGTCCCGACACGGCCGCGCCGGTGCGCTTGGCGGTGTCCACGATCTCGGCCGTCGACTGGTCCAGCAGCCTGAAGTCGTACGCCTTGAGCCGAATCCGGATCTTGTCCTTGACCATGATCTCTCCTACTTCAGGATCTCGGTGATGGTGCCGGCGCCAACGGTGCGACCGCCCTCGCG
>JBBISY010000011.1:0-7764 GCA_037441065.1 Acidobacteriota bacterium
GGGGGCCCCAAATACGGCGAGACAGCGGCTGGCGGCGCCGTGCAGGCGGACCGCGGCCGGCGGGTGGCGGCGGCGGCCAGTCTCGTGGCGGTGGCCGGCATTACCGTGGCGGGGTTGTTCGAGTACAACTTCTGGGACGCCGAGATCCAGTACCTCACGCTGGTGCTGGTGGGCGTGGGCGTCCGCATGGGCGAGGTGGCGGAAGCGTGAGCGCCCAGATCTTCGGGGTGGGCGAGCTGATCCGCCAGGTGAACGCGGCGCTGGCCGGTGCCTTCTCGGGCGTGTGGGTGCGGGGCGAACTCTCGGGGGTGAAGACGGCCAGTTCCGGCCACCGCTACTTCCAGATCAAGGATGCCGAAGGGACGCTCTCCTGCGCCATGTGGGCGGCGCGTGCCGACCGGCTCCGTTTCAAGCTCACCGACGGACTGGCGGTGCTCCTCTACGGGTCCCTGGAGGTTTACCCCCAGCGGGGCTCCCTCCAGCTCATCGTGGCCGAGGTGCGGCCCGAGGGGATCGGCGAACTGCAGCTCGCCTTCGAACAGCTCAAGGCCAAGCTGCAGGGGGAAGGGCTGTTCGCCGCCGAGCGCAAGCGCCCGATGCCCGCCTTGCCGCTGCGGGTGGGGATCGTCACCTCGCCCGCGGGGGCGGCGGTCCGCGACGTGCTCAAGGTGCTGTCGCGCTGGGAGCGGCTCTCGGTGCTGCTCGCACCGGTGCGGGTGCAAGGGCGCGGGGCGGAGGGGGAGATCGCCCAGGCCCTGGGCAGACTCGGCCGGTCCGGGCTCGTGGACGTGATCCTCCTGGTGCGGGGCGGCGGTTCCCTCGAGGACCTGTGGGCGTTCAACGAGGAGATGGTGGCGAGGGCCATCGCCGCCTCGCCGGTACCGGTGATCTCCGGCGTGGGACACGAGGTGGACGTGAGCATCGCCGATTTCGTGGCCGACATCCGGGCCGCCACCCCCACCCACGCGGCGGAGCTGGTGGTGGCGCAGCTGGAACGGCAGGAGCGGCGCGTGGCGGAACAGTCCCTCCGCCTGCGCACGGCGCTGGAGCGGCGGCTCGAGCGCCTGCGGCTGCGGGTCGAGGTGCTGGCGGGGGCGAGGGGGTTGTCGCGGTTCCCGGTGCGCCTGCGCGAGCTCCGCGAGCGGCTGACCCGCCTGGCGGCGCTGGCTCCCCTGCTGCGTCGCGTGGTGACGGCGCGGCATCGGCGCCTCGACGGGCTCGTGAGCCGCCTGTACCGCTGGCCGGTCCGCTTCGGGGCACCGCGGCGCCGCGAGCTGGTCACGGCACGGCTGAGCGTCGCGGCGGAGCGGCTGCGCGCGCTGGTGCAGCGCCGCGCCCTGGTCCTGGCGGGAGCGGAGCGGACCCTGGCAGCCCTCTCGCCCATGGCCGTGCTCCAGCGCGGCTACTCCATCACCTGGAACGAGGGGTGCGAGGTGCCGCTGCGATCGCCCAGTGAAACCGCGGCCGGGAGCCGGATCCGCACCCGCCTCGCTGGCGGTGAGATCCGCTCGCTGGTGCTGGGGAGCGGCGGGGTGCAGGGCTCGCTCTTCGGGACACAGGGGACAGGGGACAGGGGACAGAGGGAGGGGAACGGGGATGACTGAGGGGCGGAAGACGGGCAAGGAGTCCTTCGAAGAGGCGCTCGCCCAGCTGGAAGAGGTGGTGGCGAGGCTGGAGGACGAGAACGTGGGTCTCGAAGAGGCGATCAAGCTGTTCGAGCGCGGGGTGCGGTTGGCGCGGCGGTGCCGCGAGCAGCTTGCGGCGGTGGAGCGACGCGTGGAGCAACTGCTGGCCGAGGCGCCGGAGGGGGGCGAGCCGCAGACCGCTCCCTTCGTGCCGGAGGAGGGGTGAGCGTGGATCTGGCCGCGTACCTGGCCGCCGAGCGGCGCACCATCGACGCGGCGCTGGATCGCCTCCTGCCCGCCGAGGAGGTGTGGCCGCAGCGGCTCCACCAAGCCATGCGCTACGCGGTGTTCGGCGGCGGCAAACGGCTGCGCCCCCTGCTGGTGCGGGCGTGCTGCCGGGCGGCGGGGGGCGACCCCGAGGTGGCGCTGGAGGCTGCCTGTGCCCTCGAGTTGATCCACACCTACTCGCTGATCCACGATGACCTGCCCGCCCTCGACAACGACACGCTGCGGCGCGGACGGGCAACCGTCCATGTGGCGTTCGACGAGCCCCTGGCCATTCTCGCGGGCGACGCGCTCCTCACTGAGGGATTCGCCGTCCTGGCCCGGTACCCGGAAGATCGGCGGTTTTCGGAGCAGCGCGCCGAGGCGTGCCGGTTGGTGGCGCAGGCGGTGGGGTCGCTGGGGATGGTGGGGGGGCAGGTGGAGGACTTGGCGGCCACCGGGGCGCCGCCCGATGCCGGCCGGCTGGAGCGCATCCACCGGGCCAAGACCGGGGCGCTGTTGGGGGCGGCAGCGGAGCTGGGGGCGCTGCTGGCCGGGGCCGATGGCGAGGGCCGGGCCCGCTTTGCCCGCTTCGGCCAGGGGTTCGGGCTGCTTTTTCAGATTGCCGATGATATCCTGGATGTGACCGGGACCGCCGCCGAGCTGGGCAAGAGCCCGGGGAAGGACTCCGCCGCCGGGAAGCTCACCTACCCGTTGGTGCACGGCTTGGCTGAGGCGCGGCGCCGGCGCGACGAGCTGGCGGCGAGTCTTCGGGGCGCCGCTGAGGTCCTCGAGGGAAAGGGAGGCGTGTTGCGGGCGCTGGTGGATTTTTGTGCGGCTCGCACGAGTTAGGAATCGGCATGGGTCTTCTCGAACGCATCGACTCCCCGGCTGACCTGCGGCGACTCCCCGAGGAAGCTCTCGGTGACGTGGCCGAGGAGCTGCGGCAGTTTCTCATCGAGTCCGTCTCCGCCACGGGGGGGCACCTGGCCTCGGGGCTCGGCGCCGTCGAGCTGACGCTGGCGCTCCACTACGTCTTCGACACGCCGCGGGATCTCCTGGTGTGGGACGTGGGACACCAATGCTACCCGCACAAGGTCATCACCGGCCGCCGCGAGCGCTTCCGGACCTTGCGCACCTACGGGGGGATCTCCGGCTTCCTGAAGCGGGAGGAGAGCGAGTACGACGTATTTAACGCCGGGCACGCCTCCACCTCGATTTCCGCAGCCCTCGGCATGGCGGTGGCGCGCGACCTGGCGGGCGAGAACCACCGCGTGGTGGCGGTCATCGGCGATGGCGGGCTGACCGGCGGCATGGCCATGGAGGGCCTCAACCAGGCCGGGTACCTCCGCCGCCGGTTCATGATCGTCCTCAACGACAACGAGATGTCCATCTCCCCCAACGTGGGGGCGATGCAGGGGTACCTGGCCCGCATCATCTCGGGGCAGGCCTACCGGCAGTTCAAGGACGAGGTGGAGCACTTCCTGCGCGCCATCCCCCGCGTCGGCGAGCCGATGCTCAAGCTCGCCAAGCAGGCCGAGCACATGGCCAAGCAGCTGCTGGTGCCGGGGCTCCTCTTCGAGGAGCTGGGCTTCAAGTACGTGGGCCCGATCAACGGCCACTCCTTGCCGCAGCTCATCGCGGCGCTGCGCGCGCACCGCGACGACACGCGGCCGGTGCTGGTGCACGTGGTGACCCGCAAGGGGAAGGGCTACCGGCCGGCCGAGAAGGACCCGGTGTTCTGGCACGGGGCCACGCCGTTTTTGGTGGCGACGGGAGAGGTGGCCGCGAAGAAGGGCGGTCCGCCCTCCTACACCAGCGTCTTTGCCAACACCCTCGTCGAGCAGGCGCGGACAGATCCCCGGGTCGTTGCCATCACCGCCGCCATGCCGGAGGGGACCGGGCTCGATCGCTTCGCCAAGGTGTACCCCGACCGCTGCTTCGACGTGGGGATCTGCGAGCAGCACGCCGTCACCTTTGCGGCGGGGCTGGCGGCGCAGGGGATGCGCCCGGTGGTGGCCATCTACTCCACCTTCCTGCAGCGGGCCTTCGACCAGATCTTCCACGACGTCTGCCTCATGCGGCTGCCCGTGGTGTTCGCCCTGGACCGGGGCGGGCTGGTGGGGGCCGACGGCCCCACCCACCACGGGGTGTTCGATCTTTCCTACCTGCGCATCTTTCCGCACATGGTGGTGATGGCGCCGCGCCACGAGGGGGAACTGCGCCAGATGCTGGCCACGGCCCTCGCCTGGAACGGTCCGGTGGCCCTCCGTTACCCGCGCGGCCAAGGGTTCGGTGTCCCGTGCGAGGGCGCGCCCCAGCCGGTGCCGGTGGGCAAGGCGGAGGTGCTGCGCAGCGGCCGCGACGGTCTCATCTGGGCGATCGGCACGATGGCCACGGAGGCGCTTGCCGCGGCCGAGCGTCTCGCTGCCGCGGGCGGGCCCGATCTCACGGTGGTCAACGCGCGGTTCGTCAAGCCGCTCGATACCGAACTGCTGGCCTCGCAGCTCGCTCCCGGCATGCGGGTAATGACCGTGGAGGAGAACGCGCTCGCCGGCGGGTTCGGCTCCGCCGTCATGGAAGCGGTGGCCACGCTGGAGGTCCCCAACGTGACCTTCGAGCGGCTGGGGGTCCCCGACGAGTTTCAACCCCACGGCAGCCAGGAGATCCTCCGCGCCCGCCTCGACCTGGACGCGGAGGGGATCCTGCGCCGCGCCCGCGCGTTCTTCACCGTCACGGCCAGCGGCACCGGGACCCTGCGCCGCGCCGGCCGGGTGTAGCGGCCGGCTCGCTCCGCGGTGCAACGGCGGCTCGCCCCGGATCAGCCAGCCGACTTTCCAGCCGCGCCGCCGTCCGTACCGTGACGGTACCCCCGCTGGCTCGGCGGTGATGTGCCTCAGGAAGGGGACGGGGAAGGGGCGGCCAGGGCGCCCTCCTGCAGGTAGCGTTGGAAGAGGGCGCCCCAGGGCGAAGTGGCCAGAAATTCCCGTTCCCGGCGGGTACCAATCAGGGGGTGCCAGAGGAAGTCGTGGAAGAGGTACGAGC
The DNA here is from genome assembly GCA_037441065.1 of Acidobacteriota bacterium. GTDB lineage: Bacteria > Acidobacteriota > Thermoanaerobaculia > Thermoanaerobaculales > Thermoanaerobaculaceae > JACADV01. The sequence goes on from JBBISY010000011.1 coordinate 4,935, forward strand.
CGGCCACGAAGAGGTAGACCAGAGGCGTGCGGAAGAAGAGCTTCTGGAGGCCCCTCAGGGGCCCGAACCAGAGCAGATCGCCCACCCGGCTCGCCAGGTTGTCCCCCACAGAAAAGCCCCAGTTCTCGCTGCCGATCTCGGGTTCGCCCACGAGCTCGATATCGCGCGGGTCGGCCACCCCGAACCCGCGCTCGTGGGCGAGGGCCAGGTAACGGATGGCGAGCGGGTCGAACCCCATGACCTTGGCGGCCACGGCGTCGATGGCCACCTGGTCGGCAGCGGCCAGCAGCACGTCCTGGCGCACGGGCGTCATGGTGCGCGGACCCGGGCCGTTGCCCGCGGTGGTACCGTCCATGACGGCGAAGAGACCGGTGTGGATCTCCTTCTGGATTGTCAGCAGGTCCACGAGGGTTTCGTGGATCCAGGTGTGGGTGTAGTGCCGGCGCGTGGCCAGGAGGCCGCCGAAGGCGTTCTTCATGGCGCCGGTGGTGGTGGTGTAGATGTGGCACTTCACCGTGGGCAGGTGCACGATGTTCTTCCCGATGAAGAACTCCGGGATGTGAATGCCGTCCGGGAAGATCTTCGGCAGCGCGAGCATGTCGCCCCGCGGCTCGTAGCGGACCCACTTCAGGTCGTCCGGGAAGCAGTTGTACCGCACCGGCACGCGGTGGCGCTCGAGCACCCCCACGTAGCCGTTGAGGCGCTCCCCCTTCTTGGGGTCCGTGACCACCGTGTCGTTTTGCACGCACACCAGCTCGCCCAGGCCGGCCCGGCGCAGCGCCAGGATCGTCCCCTCCAGCTGCCACGGCGTCGTGTTCGCACCCGGAAACGGGAAGTGCCAGGAAATGTTGTCCTTGAGGATGGTAGCGGCCCGCGGATCGAGCGCCGCCGCCAGGCCAGCCAACTCGCACAGCCTCCCCACATCGGCAAGCACGGTTTCCGGTTTCGTGCGCAGGATCGCGACGCGGCTCTTCATGGGGCAGCTCCGAAGTGGACCACGGCACCTGCCGCCACCGCCCACACCACCACCGCCACCAGCAGGGAACGGTCGGAGAACAGCGTGGCCGTCGGGTCCTGAGCTCCCTCGCGGTGGAGCAGGAGGAGGTAGCGCAGGATCCCGAACAGCACCAGCGGCACGGTGAGCAGCAGTGCGTGCGAGCCCACCTTGGCGGTGGTGTCGGGGGCGACGGTGTAGAGCGTGTAGGCCACCAGCGTCATCCCCGCCAGCATGGTGACTGCGTCGTGGAGGAAGGACACAGGGTAGGTAGGGGTGCGTTGGCTGGGGTGCACCGCCTCGGGCATGCGCTTGCCGAAGGCCAGGAGGAGGGCGAGCAGGAACCCGCAGATGACGAGCCAGTGGGAGATGACCACGTGGATAGCCACGGCCCCGGCCACCAGGCGCACCAGGAAGCCGGCGGCCAGCACCAGCGCTTCCAGGATCGGCACCACCTTGAGGAAGAGCGAGTACACGGTGGTGATGGCGAGGTAGACGGCCAGTGCCGCGACCGCCGACGCGCCCAGCGCTGCGGTGACGGCCAGGGCGCTGGCCACCAGCAGGCAGGCCCAGAGGAGCGCAGCGGCCACCGACATCTCCCCGCTCGCCACCGGCCGCCGGCGCTTCACCGGATCCGCCCGGTCCGCCTCGCGGTCCAGCACGTCGTTGACGAGGTAGCCGGCCGAGGCAGCCAGGCAAAAGGCCAGCGCCGCGGCAGCGGCCCGGCCGAGCACCGGCAGGTCGAAGGCGTGGCCGGAGAAGACCGCCGGGGCGAGCACGAAGCCGTTCTTCATCCAGTGCTTCGGGCGCATGGCGCGGACGAGCGTTGCGAGGGACCTCACCATGTGGGTGGATGGTAGCACTGGAGGGAACAGGGAAGGGGGAACAGGGAACAGGGGACCGGGGACAGGGAAGAGGAGGGAAAAAAGGGGCGAGAGCGGCGCGGGCGCCCTCGCCCGCGATGACCGGTGTACACGCACGCGGTTCGGGGAAGGTTGCGAGACCCGGATGGTAGGATCGCGGCGGATGGGCCGGAAGGTACGTCTTGATCAGCTCCTGGTGGAGCGGGGCTTGGCGCCGTCCCGGGCCCGAGCCCAGGCCCTCGTCATGGCCGGAAAGGTGCTCGTGGGGGGCGTGGTGGCGGACAAGGCCGGGCGCTCGGTGGCGGAGGATGCCGCCGTGACGGTGATGGAGGCGGACCACCCCTGGGTCTCGCGGGGCGGCGTCAAGCTGGCCGCCGCCCTGGACGCCTTCGGCATCGACCCCACGGGGAAAAACTGCCTGGACGTAGGTGCCTCCACTGGCGGCTTCACCCACGTGCTCCTCGCCCGCGGCGCGGCGCGGGTGGTGGCGCTGGACGTGGGGCGAGGCCAGCTCGACTGGCGGTTGCGCACCGATCCCCGCGTCGAGGTGCGCGAGGGGGTGAATGCCCGGACGCTTTCCCCGGCGGCCGTACCGGGGCCCTTCGACCTGATCACCGTAGACGTGTCGTTCATCTCCCTGCGCCTGGTTCTGCCCGCCCTCGTTTCCCTCCTGACGGAAGACGGCGACCTGGTCGCCCTCGTCAAGCCGCAGTTCGAGGCGGGGCGAGAGGCGGTGGGGAAAGGGGGCGTCGTGCGCGACCCCGAGGTGCGCGAGGCGGCAATCGCCGCCGTCATTGACGCGGCGGCAACGAGCGGCCTCCGCTGCCTGGGCCGCCTGCCCTCGCCCATCCCCGGCCCCGCCGGCAACCGCGAAGAACTCCTCCACCTGCAGCGTCTCGCGTAGCCGAGGCTCGCCCGTGCCGAGGGTGAGGCCCAGCGTGTTTCAATCCGCGCGCCCCGTGCGGGGCGCGAC
>JBBISY010000011.1:7864-37722 GCA_037441065.1 Acidobacteriota bacterium
CGCCTGCGTCATCCTTGGATTAGTTTCAATCCGCGCGCCCCGTGCGGGGCGCGACGGTTCGGGCCGTACACCCCTCAGCCGCAAAGGGATTGCAGCCGCTGTTCGCGGACCTAGTCCCTTCGCTGAGCAGGATGAGGTGGCCACGATAATCCGCTTCTCGTATTCGTCTGTCAAAGAACAACTTTCACTGAGCGCGAAAGGCTCGGGAATCTTGTGTTCGCTGGGGGTTCGCGGGCGGCGCAGGGTGCCCGCGGACCGGGTCTCGACTGGCAGCGAACACTCCGCGAACCAGGCTCTCACTCCCATCTGCCACGAGTGTACCGCTACACAAGCAACGGTCCCTCCAAGTCGACCGCTTGCTTTGCGCCGTGGTGCTCGATCCGGCGCGCATAGTTGGCCCCGAGAAAGTAGAAGCGGAGGCTATCCTGCTCGGGTTCGAAGATGTCGAGCAAGCGGAGACGCAGGCGTGCCCACTGCTCCGGGTCGACCAGGCATTCGAACACCGAATTCTGGACACGTTGCCCGTAGTCACGGCAGGCCTTGGCAACCAGCCGGAGACGCCTCTGCCCCGCCGGCTCTTTGGTCGACACGTCGTAGCTGACGACGACCATCATGGCTCGGTCACCTCCAAACGAAGGCCGGGTAGCCGTCGAGGTCATCGCGCAGTAGCCGAGCCAGCAGGAGCGCCTGGAGGTGGACCAGCATCCCGACCGTGGTGTTCTCGCCCAGGAACGGGTGCTTCAGCTCCTCGCTCTTGCGCTCCTGGTACGCCACGAGCACAGTCGTGCGCGTGTCTTCGTCCATGGTCACGCCGCCGGTCTCGCTGCGCACGAAGCCCGTGGCCCGCACCTGCCGCCGGTTGATGAGCGAGAGCACGAGACGGTCGGCCAGAAACGGCCTGAACTCCTCGACCAGGTCAAGAGCAAGGCTCGGTCGGCCTGGACGGTCGCGGTGCAAGAAACCCACCTGCGGGTCGAGCCCTACGGCCTCCAGCGCCGAGCGGGCATCGTGGGTCAGCAACGTGTAGACGAACGAGAGCAGCGCATTCACGTTGTCGAGCGGCGGCCGTCGGGATCGCTCCCGAAAGTAGAAGTCATCTTTCTGGGTCACGATGAGGTGGTCGAACACTGAGAAGTAAATGCGGGCAGCATCTCCTTCGGCGCCCCGCACGTTCTCGAGATCCATCGGTTCCCGGAGGCGCTCCAGCACTCTCACCAGCTCGTTGATGGCCTCGCCTATCGGCCCATCGCCCGCGCCGCCCCCGTGGTCGTGCAGCGCCCGTTGCAGCACCGTGCGGCAATTCGCGACCTTGGCAGTGACCATGGCCTGCGCCACGGACGCCGCGTAGTCGGCCATGTCGGCGCGCCGATACTGCTCGCGCCGCAAGAGCACGTTGCCTGAAACCGGTCCCACGACCCGCGCCAGGAACCGGCCATGCTCGGTCAAGAAGCTAATTGCAATACCGCGCTCCGCGCATGCGGCCATGAGCTGGGGGCTCGCCGACACCCGACCGAAGCAGACGATGCCCTCGAGCAGATGCAACGGCAGCCGCAGGCGGTCCTCCTGCTCCACCCGCACCACCACCGTCTCACCCTCGGAGGCCAGGTAGGCGCCCTGCGTCGTCACGTACAGGGTGTTGTGGTGGCGCTTCATGGCGAGGCCCCTTCCTGGTTCAGGCCGAGCGTCGCCGCCACCGCCTCGCGCAGGTACGTGCGGGCGGAGCGGCGTCGGCTCCCCACGTCGGGCTGGCAACACGCCACCAGGGAGCAATTCCGGCAGGCCGACGTCTTCACGGCTGGGGGCGTCTCACCAGACGCAAGCAGCTGGTGGAGGCGGTTCGCCGCCGCCTCGGTGCGCTGCGGCGCCCCGTGGAAGAGCGCCCCCGCCGGAACCACGACTCCCAGCATCTCTTCCAGGCACAGCGCCTGTGCGCAGAGCTGGACCTTGTTCGGCAGGGGGTCGCATACCGTGCCACGCTTGTACTCCACCGGGAAAGGCCGCCACAGCCCGGCAGCCCCCGGCAACCGCACGCCAGGGGCAAGGCCATCCTCGGGCTCGGCGTCCTTCAGGCTCTCCGGCAACCGGTGGAACTCGACCACGTCCGCCCTCCCCGCAAGCCCCAGCCGGAACGAGCGGAGGGGCAGCCCCCGCGTGATCCGGACATCGCCTCTGGTCTCGAACCGCCGCCCGGTCTCGTCCACCCGCTCGTGCAGGCGGGTCCCCTCGATGGTGAGCACGTTGTCGTGCCACACCTGCTCGATGTGAATCAGCGCGCACTGCCGCTCGCAGAACGTCAGGTGCTGCAGGCCTGAAAGCGGTTGGAGCTGGTCCTCAGCGTACACGACCGCCCCTCAGCACCTGCGCTCCACGGTAATGCCCCTCTCCGCGAGGCCCGACTCGTCAACCGTCAGCTCGTAGTCCGAGAACTGGCGGGGCGGTGCATCGGGGTTCTTCCTGACGATGGACACGCCCTCGAACAGTTCGTGGGACGGAGCACGGCCGAGCTCGCTGTCGTGCTTGAAAACGATCAAGGCCCGGGCGGCCATGCTGCCCGCAGGCCGGGCGGCCGACTGATCGAACTGGAACACGGAGACGAGGGCCTCCCACAGCAGCTCGAGGTCCGCATCACTGAACCCGGTCTGGGCAGCGAGGAGCGGGTTGACGAAGCCATGGGCGACGTAGACGCCGTAGGGCACGGTGAACTTCCGGCCCATCTCCCCCTCCTCCTTGTCAACATCGGTGACACGCGTAATGGTGTGCTCGGCGGTGGCAATCGGGTCCACGGATCGAGCGAAGGAGAGCTGCACGGGACCCCTGACCTGCCCCGCATTAGGGCCGGTGGACAGAACCGCCCCGAAAGCCCGGATGTCGTAGTATCGCCTGCAAAGCCACTCCTGGACCCTTCGAATCTCGGTCAAGGGCCGATCATTCGCTGCCTTCTTGTCCCACGTGCCGTCTGCCTTGCGGTGGTCCGGTACACCCACCGCGCGGCAACCCTCGGCGATACGAAGATTTAGTGGCCTAGACTGCTGAATGAAGACTTGCAATTCCGGATCGTCTGCTCGCGTGCTCTGGATATAGTTTCGCACCTTGCGCTTCAGGCAGACGTCCGTAACAAGACCGTGGCCAGTCTCGGGGTCGACCCTCGGCAGGTTCCCCGCATCAGGGTCCCCATTCGGGTTGGCGTCCTTGACGTCGAAAATGTACACGAAGTCATATCGATTCATGGTCTCGATCCTCCTTTCTCAGCTTTCTTTGTCGCCGCTATGCTCGGTTCTCTTGGTGAAAAACGCGTTCATCTGATGGTAATACCCGAGGGCAAACAGGCCCTGCTCGGGCAGGCGAAGGTGGGCGGGGATGTGATCCAGTGGCGCGAGGATTTCCTGGACCAGTTTCTCCCGGTTCACCTTGTGTCCACCCTCGAGCTTCGCCAGGTGGTGCTGGTAGGTGCGCAACAACCTGGGGAAAACCGTGGCCGGTGTCGCCGACGCCGAGGCGTAGAAGCGGTCGCGAATGGTCGCATTGACTTGCCCGAGTGCGTCTTGCTGGGTCTTCTCGAGAGCGGCAAAGAGCCGCCCCAGCCGATAGGCCGGGTCGGGGCGTGACGTGTCGAGACTCATGGGAACCTCCAGTCCCAGGTTTCTCACCAGGTAGCCCTTGATGACGCAGGCCCTGGGGTAGTTGATTTCGCGGTCGGCCGCGGTGCGCCGCATGACGGCCCCGAACAGGCCCGCGGGGTACCGGTGGCCGGCCACGATCGACTCCAGCAGCGTCCCGGCGAGCAACGGCGGAATCTTGTCGCGATCCGGCTTGCCGTTCTTGCGCGGGCACGTCTGGTCCAGAAGGAGCCAAAGCGGCGGCAGCTCAGGTTCCGGACGCTTCGAACCTTCGACGAACCGCCGTTCGATGCCAATGTCAGCGTGGTGCCGCCTAAGGTTGGCGAGAAGCTCGGCGAGGGTGCCCCTGTGGAAAAAACGCACGGCGATCCGGGCCGGCGTCGGGGCAGCCAAGCCGAGGATGAAGTAGGCGGTTGTCTCCGGCCGGTTCTCCAGCTCGCCGTAGGCCTCACGGCCACTGCGCAGCGCCCTGAGGAACGCGGCCAGTTTCGCGCGTAGCGATTCGTCCTGCGCCGGGGCGCTGTCCAGGAATACCGAGCCCGCCGACAAGAAGGGTAAGAAGATGTCCTCCGTGGGGGTGGGTCGTTCGGTCCAGAAGGCGATGGTCGTTCCCCCCACCACGAGGCGGTGCTTGTCGCGCCTGGCGCCGTCGAGCAATGCGTTGAGGGCCGTCACGTAGCGGTGCGCTGCGACCGCCGACGTCGGTGCGTTGAAGCTCTGGGTCAGGCCATACGACCAGTAGGCCGGATCGTTGAAACCCGCGATCGTGGCACCGCTTCGCTGGGCGCCATCAACGCCCTTGATCTTGGGGTGCAGTCGGCCGATCGGAGCGATATCGCCGGTGACGAGGCATTGCCCCTGAGGCCCCGGGTCAGCCGCCGCGAGCTGCTCTTGCCACCACTCCTCGACACGCGGCACCTCATGGACGAATCGCGTTTCGCCTCGAATCTGAAAGACTCCGTAACCAGTCTGGACTTCCTCCAAGATCTTCAGGCTGCCAGCGTTCTTCGGGTCCCATCTTTCGAGAAAGCGGCAGACCGCAGAGAACTCGGCAGCCCCAATTTCCGACTCGTGCTTCAGGTGCCGGTCGCGGAACGACTGGAAGGTGCGCAGCGCACGCTCGGGGTTCTTGGGCGACCAGCCGAGCAAGTATCCCGCGCATCCCAAAGAAAGCACGGGTTGAGGCCGGAACCGGAGGGTTTTGCACCCCCTGGCACCAGGACCCGCCGCGGCCGAGGCTTGCCGTCCACGACCTGGTGAGCATCCGCAACCTCCACAAGCGTGCCATCGCGATCGAGCACGACGACAAACGTCACCTTCTGGTGACTCCAGCCGAGGGGAGCCACGTCGTAGTCCTCGTCGTCCTTCAAGCGATCGAAGAGATCGTACAGGGCTCGCAGGATCATCGCTTACCCCCTCGCCTGCTCGAGCCGCGGCACGAGGATGCGGCCGTCTTCCATCGTTGCGTGGAAGAACCTCGGCTCCGCGCGGAGACGGCGTCCCGTGTGGCTCTCGACGACCTTCCCTTCGTTGTCCGGGACGAAGGTCACATCCCAGAGCATGAAGCCGAGGTCGCGGCGGCCCTCGAGCTCCTCCGGCGGGTCAGGAAACTCCTCGTCGTCGGCCAGCAGGCGCACGTTGGCGGGGAACTCCCGACACCCGAGGTAGGGGTGATGGAAGTACTGGCCTCTTGCCGCTCGCCGTTTGAAAGCCTCCAGGTGCTTGGCCTCTGGGTGGTCGACCAGCCGGCCGTCGCTCTCTGCCGGGTCCAGCACCTCGACGTGTGCCTCGATCCCGAAGCGTACATCGCGGAGAATCATCGCGGCGCGCTGCTGTCGATGCTCCTCGACGTACATCCGGAGAGGAACCAACTGGCCATCGATCGCCCTCTCGACGTTTCCTGCCGGAATCAGGCTGTCCACCTCGTTGCGCCGGATGTGTGTGAAGCGGATCGGGGCGAGAACGCGAATGCAGTCCACCACCCAGCGCATCTGCGGCTTCCAGTAGATGGCCTCCAGGATGCCGCGGGCGGCGCTGGGCGTCATGACCTCGTAGGAGACGCGCTCCACCTTCATCTCCGGGCGGTTGAACGCCGCGTACTCGCCCCAAACTTCGACCTTGACTCCGTATGCCATGTCACCTCCTTTCCTCAAGTGACGAGCGAGTCCGGGGCGATGTCCTGCCGGTCCAGGACAAGCCCCAGCCGCTCGTCGTAGTACGGGTTCAAGCACGTCAGAACCGGGAACTTCTCGTGTACGAGTTCGATGGCCCGCCCCTGCTCGGCAAGCCATTGCCGCAAGGGAACCTCGACCGTGAACCGTTGCAACGCCCGCAACAGCGCAACGGAGGGTGCCTTGAAGGGGCTGCGCAGCTCTGCACAAAGCGCCTTCCCCCGCTCCTGCCACGGAACGATAACGATCCGACCGGTCTCCTCGATGAGGCGGAAACGCTCGGCAGTGGAGCGAAAGGCGAATAGAAACGGCAATTCCGGGTTCTGCTGGAGCGTGAAATCGGAAAGGATGCCCTTGGCGTCCCACCGCTGCCGCTGGTCCCAGTAGTACAACCGGAAGTAGTGCGCTACCGCCTCGAGCGAGAGCAAGTCCTCGTACAGCGGGTTCGTGTGCTCGCTGCCGAGTAGTTGGAGGGTGGAGTTGGTGGTGTCACGGAGAAAGCGCTCGGTGGAAGTGTGTTCTGAGCGGAACAGGAACAGCCTGCCCACCGGTTCCCGCCCGTTGCGGTTGCAGCGACCCGCGGCCTGGGCCACGGAGTCGAGCCCGGCGAGCGACCGAAAGACCACCGGAAAATCGATGTCCACCCCCGCCTCAACGAGCTGGGTGGTGACGACCCTGCAAACCCGCCCCTCACCCAGGTCACGCCGAACCTTCGCCAGCACCTGGCTGCGGTGTTCGGGACACATGGCGGCACTCAAATGGTAGGCGCTGTCACCTTCGTCAATGCGAGCAAACAGCTCCCGTGCATGTCGGCGAGTGTTCACAATGCAAAGAACGCGAGGTTCGGACAGTAGCCGGGCTGCGAGCTCCTCGTCCGACAGCGTACCCACGTCCTCGACCTCGACCCGCTTCAAAGCGAGGTAGAGGCGTCTCGGCTCGGGTACAATTTCACGCACGCCCTCGACCCCGAGTTCGAAGCCGTCCCGCCGATGAAGCGCAGGCTGCGTGGCCGTGCAGAGCACCACGGTAGCGCCGTACCTGGCGACCAGCTCCTTGAGCCCTTCGAGGCACGGTGCCAGGTAGTCGACCGGTATTTTCTGGACCTCGTCGAGGATGATGACTGACGTGGCCAGGTTGTGGAGCTTCCGACACCGGCTCGGCTTGTTGGCAAAGAGTGACTCGTAGAACTGCACCGAGGTGGTGGCGATCAGCGGCGCGTCCCAGTTCTCGGCCGCCAGGCGACCCGAGGCGCTGTCGTCGTCCACGTCGGCGGCACTGTGGTGCTCCACTACCGGGTCGGGCACGCCTGCCTCGACGAGCGAGCCGAACACCGCTCGGAAAACGTCGGCGTTTTGCTCGATGATGCTCGTGAAGGGCACCACGTACACGACCCGGCGCAGCTGGTGGAGCACGCAGTGACGTAAAGCAAACGCCAGCGAGGAGAGGGTCTTGCCGCCGCCGGTTGGCACCGTGAGCGAGAAGAAGCCCGGTGCCAGCTTCGCTGCCTCGAGGCACGCCGCACGCACCTGCTGGCGTTGCCTGTCGACGGCCGTGCCCGCAACAGGGAGTCGCTCGACGAACGCAGACAGGGCGGTTTCCATGCGCGGGAGCGTGTCCGCTGGCCATACCGGCCTCAAGGAAGCTCGAGCACGGTCGAGGAAGGCTTCCGTATCGAGATAGTCCGCGTCCACCAGACAGGAGAAGAGCATGCGGGTGAAGAAGGCGAAGGAAAAGCCCACACCCCTGGGGTCACGCCCGCGGTCGGCCAGCCTTGTCTCGAGGGCAGGAGGGAGTCTCGGCATCGAGGCGGGGGGAAGCTCAGCCAGGCCGTGCCCCCACGCAGGTACTGCCTTCCTGATCCTTGCATCGAGACATGGCCCATCGCTGACCGTATCGAGCAGCCCTGCATGATGCCCCGCCACGGCATGGGCGAGGATATGGCCGAGCACCGGGAAGCTTGCCACCGCATGCCTCGCCCCGGCGCTGGTGTGATCCACGCTGCCCCGCAGTTCTGCAGCGTGGTGGTCGGGTGACGTTGCTCTCTCGAGGTAGTCCTGAAACTCGTGGGAGTACTTGCCCAGGTCATGCCAGAGACCCGCAAGGTACGCCCACTCGCCCCCTCCGAAGGGCATGGCAAACTCCCGGGCTCGCTCCGCCACCGCGAGGAGGTGGGCCGAGAGGGGATGACCCTCCTGCGCCTGTTCGCCTCGATGGGCCCAATAGAGCCTTTCCGGCGGGCTCCGATGCTTACCGCTCCCCTGCCGCCGTTCGTCCTCGAGGGTGGAATGGGAAGGCTTTGGCTTCTCCACATCCTCGTGAAACGTCATCGGGCGCCTCCCTGTCGCGGGTCAGCGTCTTCTCGTTCACTTGTGTCGGCCGTACCGATTGTACCTCGATGGAGACCGATGCAGGAGGCCCAAGACTGCCGCATGCGGGATGGGGAGAGGGCGTTGTGGCGGGTACGAGTAGCGGAGCTGGCTGGTCGGTGGCCTGCCGCCGCGGGGGGCCGAGGGGTGTAGGCGATGGGCGAGGGGGCTAGGGACGGGGGGTGGGGCGTCGGGCCGTGGCCCGGCCCCTCCCGATCGGGCCGGTCGGGGGAGGGTTGCGGGCTACGATCTGGGTTCGAGGCCGAGGGAGAACGTGCCGTTGCTCTCGTGCCGGGAGAGGCAGCGGAAGGCGACCAGCGTGGTCGTCTTCGCCACCCCGGGCACGGCGGCAATCTCGCCCGTGACCAGCTCTTCCAGGCGCTCGTTGCGGGGCGTGCGGAGGATCGCCACGAGATCGTAGGCACCGGCCACCGAGTAGAGCTCGTGCACGCCCTCGCGGTCGAGGAGCGCGTCAACGACGCGCCGCATCTGTCCCGGCTGGACGTTGATGAGAACTACGGCTTCGAGCATCGCTTCCCCTCCCAGCCCTGCCTCCGGGCCGCTACTCGCGTTCCTTGATCACCACCTGGATGCCGGAGCCGGCGAGCAGTTCCGCAAAACGCTTGGCATCGGCGACGCCGCCCACGATGCTGCCGTAGTGCATCGGGATCGCCACCTTCGGCTGAATGGCCCGCGCCGCCCGCGCCGCCTCCTCCGCGGTCATGACGTAGGTCCCGGAAACCGGCAGCAGGGCCACGTCCGGCGCCAACCCGGCCATCTCGGGGATCTCGTCGGTATCGCCCGCGTGGTAGTAGGTGACGCCAGCCACCGTGAAGACGTAGCCCACCATGCCCGCGCTCTTGGGGTGGAACTTCTTGTTGACGTTGTAAGCCGGCACGGCCCGCACCGCGACGCCAGCCACGGTGACCCGATCGCCGGGGGCCACCACGGTGATGTCGCCGCCCAGGGCTTTCTGCACCGCGGCCGGCCCGACCAGCTGGGTCCTGGGCGTGCGGATCTTGGCGATATCCTTCGGCGAGCAGTGATCGAAGTGCTCGTGGGTGATGAGGATGAGATCGGCGGGCGGTGCCCCAGCGCGGATCTCGAAGGGGTCCACGTAGACCACGGGCGGCCCGTCGATGCGGAAGGTGTCGTGACCCAGCCAGTGCACGGCGTCCGTCATGTTCCCTCCTTCGCCGAGAGCGGCGGCAACTGCCGCCAGGAAGGCCATTGCAGCGATTCTTTGCATTGCCCCACCTCCTACAGCTCGTCCGCCTTGGTGGAAATGGGGCCCCGGTAGTTGTTCACGAGGCGCACCTGCCCCACGAACGGCCCGAAGCCCCGGTACGCCTGTTTGATCCTCGTCAACGCGTTCGACTTCCAGTCCACGTAGGGGTTGTCGATCTGGACCGGGTCAAGGCAGCCGCACAGCACCACCTTCGACGAGGCGCAGAAACGGCTCATCAGGGTCTTGGCCAGGTGGCGGTCGCCGTTCTGCAGCTCGTCCACCAGGACCAGCGAGTTCTCGATGTCGAGGCCGCGCAGCAACGAGGTAGACAGCAGCGTCAGCCGGCCGGCCGCCTCCAGATCGCGCTGGAAGTCGTGGCCGTTGGCCAGGGAGATCGAGCGGATCGCCTGGAAGAACGGTTCGAGCCAGGGGGAGAGCTTCTCCTCGTGGCTGCCCGGCAGGTACCCCATCTCGAAGCGGCTCGACGCCTGTTCCGGGCGCAGCAGGATGAGACCGTTTTCGTAGCCGGGCGTCGGCATGGCCAGGGGCTGGGAGCGGTGGTGCACCTTGAGCGAGGACGGCTGCCCGAACAGGAGGTAGAGGGCGCCCACCACCGCCAGTCGGGTCTTCCCGGACCCCGCCGGCCCTTCCAGGACCACCAGCTGCACCTCGGGGTCGAGGATGAACTCCAGCGCCAGCACCTGCCGGGGATCCGCCGGCGTGAAACCGAGGATCGTCCGCGGCAGCCACTGCTGGCGTCGGTTGTCCCAGTACTGGGCGAATCGCAACTCGCGCGCCACGCCAGCGTCCAGATCCACCCGGGCGAGCATGTCGCGCTCCGGCCCGTGGAGGATCAGCCCCTGGTTCCACAGGGGTTCGGGAAGCTGCTCGGCCAGCACCTGGAGGGGGACGAACCGCTCTCGAACCGGCGCACTGGCGAGGAAGGACGCTTCCACCTCGGTGTTTACCTGGAACTCGGCGACGCCGTCGAACACGTCCGCCACGCTGGCCAGTTCGACCTTGCCGAAGCGCAGCGGCTCGGCGGCCAGCCCCAGCGCGTCGCAGCGCAGGAGCATGTTCGAGTCCTCGGAGATGAGCACGACCCGGACACTGCCGTTGCCGTTGACCAGCGATTGGATGCGGCGCGCCGCGTGAATGATGGCGTTGTCGCCGTTGCCGTCGGCCGGGGTGGGGCCGGGCGGCTCCCAGGCCAGCACACCGCCCGTGGGGGTGGCACCCACCGCCTCCAACGGCACGTCGCCGCGCAGCATGCGCTCGGGGTGGTGATGGATGAGGCCGGCGTTGCGGTAGGCGAGGATCTTGCGGGTGGCCACGCGGGCGGCGGCCCGGACGCCGTCGGACTTGCTCTTGCTGGACTGCAGCCGGTCCAGCTCCTCCAGCACCTGGTGGAGGAGCACCACCACGTTCCCGGGCTGGAGGAGCCGGTCGAGGGAGTCCGGGTTTTCCACCAGCGCGCTCGTGTCGGGGATGTACACGTCGATGGCCGCCATACCGCGGCAGCGTAGCACAGGCGATGCGGCCCTCACCGGGGCGAACGGTGCGGCGCGTGCAGGAGGCAGGCGAAGTAGCCGTCGCGACTGCGCAGGTCGGCGAGGGAAAGGGTGGCCCCCTGCCCGTCGCGCCGCAGCCCCCGGTACAGCTTGGCCAGCTCGAAGCGCTGCCGGAACAGCCACGACTCGAACGGCTCGCCGTCCTGCACCCCCACTGGGCTCAAGGGCACCCGGAAAGTGTGAAAGAGGGCATCCACCTCTTCGTGGAACAGGCCTATGTACCAGATGCGGCTATCGGGGGCCTCGAGAACACTGGCGACACACAGCCGCGGATCCACCGCCTCCTCCCGCTTGCCCGCTTCCGCAGCAGCTTCCCCCTGCCCGGCCAGTCGCTGCAGGGAGTGGAGCAGCGACGCGCCAGCCGGCAGCGGGGAGAGAGGCTCTGCCGTCGCTTCGAAGACCACCATCTCGGCGATCGGGGTGGGGTCGAGCCCCTTGAGGCGGGGGGTCCCCAAGAGCCGCAGCCCGACGAAGATGCGGCCGTCCTCGGCGGTCACGGGGACCAGGACCCAGCGCAGCCCCCACTGCTCCGTCTCGAAGAGAGGCTCCCCGCCCAGCTCGGTCTCCAGTTCGCGGAGGAACGCCTCGGTTACCACCCCGCCCAGGTTGACGAGCTCCTGGTTTTCCGCCAGAAACGCGGCATAGGGGCGCTGGCGGACGTGGTCGGGGTGGCGGCTGGCGTGGCGCACGGGTTCGAGGAACGCCAACACGCGGTGCACGTCGTACCCTGCCGAAATGAGGAAATCGGCAATGTCCTCCACCTCGTGGGTGGTCTTGCCGGTGGTCAGGCGCGCCAGCTCCACGAGCCCGTGGCCCAGGAACTCGAAGTGCGGGGACCCCTCGCCCTCGACCGCCATGGGCAGGAGGTGGTAGGTGCCCACGTTGACAGCCAGCCGCAGCCCCCGATCGAAGGGGAACCCCTGCGAGCGGAACGTCTCGTAAAGCTTTCGCAGTTCGGCCGCGGCGTAGAAGGCGGCGGAGGGGCGGCGGGCCGAGAAAAATGCCCCATCCCCCAGGAATTTCTCGAAGTGCAGGCGATACCGCTGGCGGATCCGCTCGACCCGCTGCTGGAACCGCACCATGAAGCGAAGCGCCTCGTCCTCTGCGCTGCGGCCGCGCCGGCGCAGCCCCTCCAGGATCTGGGTGAACTCCACCAGGTCGTAGAGCAGGCCGTACCGCCGCACGGTGGAGTCCACCACGCCCGGGGCGGCGAAATCGAGGGGGCGGATGGAAGCGGAGAGGCGGATGGCCTCCCCGCCACACTCGCCCACGAGGACGGTGCCCTCCACCGTGACGGGGACGAGCCGCTCCCGCAACGCGGCCACCACTTCGAACCGTTTGAGGCGGGCCCCCAGGCCTTCGACAGCGGCCCGGATGTCCGCAGGGAGCTTTTGAGCGGCTCGTCCCTCGAAGGCTTCCAGGAGGTCAAGGACGCCGGGGACGAAGATGAGCTGCCAGGAGGGGCACTGCACGGCCTCGGGGGCGAGGAGGGAGAGGGCGCGGGCAAAGGTGAGGTTCTCCTGCCGCATCTCGTCGAGCCACGCCACGGCGGTGGCCAGAGCGGTGTGGAAGCGCGAGGGTTCCAGGCCCAAACGGTGGCGGAGGAACGGGTCGAGCTCGGCGAGCCTGGCGGTGGGCGCCGGCAGCAGGAGCGGCACCACGTCCTCCCGCAGCAAGCGCCCGAAGGCGAGGGCGTGGGGCGGGGGTTCGAAATCCATCGAGCGCTTGAGACGGGCCACGACCTCTGCCTCGGCGCGGAAGGCCAAATCGACGTGAGCCTCGGCGAGGGCGTAGCGGAGCTGGGCCAGGTCCGGCACGCTGCCCTCGCGCCCGTCCAACCTGGCGTTGCGGAGGGCTGCGGCGCTCCCCTCGGTGAGCTCGCGCGAGAGGGCGAGCCAGAGGATCTCGGGGAGGCGCTGGTTGTGGTCGTGCAGGAGTGCATTCTCCAAGATTTCGGCGAGGCGCTGCACCGCCGCGCCGCGCTGGGCCACGAGAGCGCGCTTGTCGGGTCGCTCGCCCCTGGCCACGGCCAAGCGGTAGCCCGCTTCCGCCGTCACGAGGGTGCCGAGTTCCTTGGTGAAGCGTTGCCACTTGGGGGAGGCCAGGAGCGGCCAGGCAGGCCCACGCGAGGTGCGCTCGTCCTCGGCGAAGAGCGGGTACGGCTCCGGTACCCGCTCCGCCGCGGGCCCGAAGTAACGGCGCCACCCGCCGGCTCGCTCCTGGGGGGTGAGGAAGTGGAGCGACCTCGCCTCGAGCAGGACCTCCTCGATCGCGGGACGGGGCGCCTGCCGCATCGGACCCATTGTAGAGGTTCGGTGCGGCGATGCCGCAGCGGTCAGTTGCCGCGGTCGAGGGCCCTGTAGGAAACCGCCTCGGCCACGTGCCGCGGCAGGATGCGCTCGCTCTCCTCCAGGTCGGCAATGGTGCGGGCCACCTTCAGGACCCGGTGGATCGCCCGGGGGGAGAGGGCCAGGCGCGTCACGGCCAGCTCCAAGAGTCGGTCACCTTCCTGGTCGAGGGCGCAGAAGCGGCGGATCTCCCGGGGGGTGAGCTCCGAGTTGGTGCGTCGCCCGCTGCCCCGCAGGCGCGCGGCTTGCCGCTGCCGCGCCCTCTCCACCCGCGCTCGGACCGCGGCCGAGGTTTCCCCCGCTCCGGAGGCTGCTAACTGGCGGAAGGGGACGACAGGGACGTCCAGCTGGATGTCGATCCGGTCCAGGAGCGGGCCGGAGAGCCGGGCCCGGTGTCGCCGCACCTGGAGGGGCGTACAGCGGCACTGGCGGCGGGGGTCACCCAGGTAGCCGCAGGGGCACGGGTTGGTGGCGGCGACCAGCTGGAAGTGGGCCGGGAACTGGAGCGATCCGGCAGCGCGGGCGATGGTGACGGTACCCTGTTCCAGCGGCTGCCGCAGCACCTCCAGGGCATCCCGGCGAAACTCGGTGAGCTCGTCCAGGAACAGGACACCGTTGTGGGCCAGGGAGACCTCGCCCGGATGGGGGAGGTGGCCGCCACCCACCAGGCCGGCCGCCGAGATGGTGTGGTGGGGGGCGCGGAACGGCCGCTCGCGCAAGAGGCCCCGGGGTCTCGGGACGCCGGATGTGACCGAGTACACCTTCGTGGTGGCCAGCGCCTCCTCCTCGGTGAGGTCGGGCAGGATGGCGGGCAGGCGCTGCGCGAGCATCGTCTTGCCGGCGCCGGGCGGTCCCAGGAACAGGAGGTGGTGCCCTCCCGCCGCCGCCACCTCGAGGGCGCGCTTGGCGCGCTCCTGTCCGGCCACGTCGGAAAGATCGAGGGGCGCCCCCCGCTCCACCTGCCACACCTCGCCGCTGCCCCCGTGGGCTGGGACGATGGGTTCTTCGCCGCGCAGGTGGGCGACGACCCGGGCCAGGGAGGGGGCCGGGAAGACGCGGGCGCCGTGGATCACCAGCGCCTCGGCGAGGTTCTCGGCGGGGAGGACGACGCCGGCTCCAGCCCGGGTGGCCGCCTCCACGATGGGGAGGACGCCGCGCACCGGCCTGAGGCCGCCGTCCAGGGACAGCTCGCCCACCAGCCACGTCTCGGCCAGCGGCGCGGAGGGGAGGCGCGCCGAACCGGCGAGGATCCCGGCGGCAATGGCGAGGTCCAGCAGCGAGCCCTCCTTGCGCTCCTCCGCCGGGGAGAGGTTGACCACGATGCAGCGCGAATCCAGTTGGCAGCCCAGGTGGCGGATGGCGGCGAGGACCCGTTCCCGCGCCTCCCGCACCGCCGTGTCGGGCAGCCCCACCACGGTGATGGCGGGCAGGCCCGGCCGCACGTCCACTTCGACCTGCACCGGCAGCGCTTCCACGCCGCGCGGCACGGCAGACAACACTTTGGAAACCATGACACCCTCCCGATGAGGGTGGCGTGAACGGGTACTTTCAAACTAAACCCGGCCACGCCCCGGTGTCAACCCTCCCGCGGGAAGGCGCTCGATGCCGCCGGCGGCCGCCAGCCGCGCTATCGTGGTGGCGTGCAGCAGGCGGTGGATCCCCTGGTGGCCGAGCTCCGGGACCGTCTCGAGCGGGAGCTCGACCGCCAGCTCAAACCGCCCTACGGCTGCTGGCCCTTCCTCGTGGGGCTGCTGGGCGTGATGGTGGGTGTCTGGTTGCTCGTCGCGTCGCGCTGAGCTGGCCCGCCCCTGCTGCGGTCGGGGCATACGGCAGGTTCGGCCGTCGCGGTGCGCTCAGCGGGTGGCGGCAGCGGCGCACCCCTGGCGGCGGGGATCCGCCACACCCACGAAGACGTGGCCGTCCTCGACGGCAATGGCGTTCACGCCGCCGAAGGCGGAGAGGTCGATATCGCGGGGTGGGAAGCGAAGCCGATAGAGGTTGCTGAACCCTCGCCTCACCAGTTCGTCCGCCTGCCGGTCGTCCACGGGCGGGGCGATCTCGAGGTAGACCTTGTTCTCCTTGCGTCCGCCCCACAGGACTCGGGGCAACTCCATCGCTCGCTTGAGGGGCAGGCCGCGGTCGATGACGTTGGAGATGGTGATGAGAACCGATGGAACGAGGCGCATGGTGCCGTAGCGCTCCAGCGTGGTCACCAGGGCGGCCAGGGTGGTGGGAGTTGCCGCACCCATGTACCCGAGCGGCTCCCCGCGGTCCCGGGCGGTCTGCATCCGGTACCGGTCCACCCGCCGCGGCACCGTGACCGTGCCATCGATGGCCACTGCACGACCATCGGCAAGGCGGAGGAGGATGGCGGACCCACCGCCGAGGCCGGAGGAGCCCGGTTCCGCCACCCCCAGGGCAAAGGCGGTCGCCACCGCCGCGTCCACGGCGTTCCCTCCCTCCTCGAGGATTCGCGCGCCCACCGCCGAGGCTTCCGGTGAGCTGGTCACCACCATGCCGAAGGGCGAGCGGACCTCGTCCGCGCAGAGCACCGGGGGTACCTGGCGGGGACAGGGTTCGAGCTGGGGGCCGGGCGGTGCACCGGCCAACGCCCCACCGCACAGGACGCCCGCCGCCAGCACCAGGATGCCTCGCCACATCGCGCGGGCAGGCTACCACGCCCGCCGCGGGAGCTGGCCCGAGCCACCAGGCCCGGGCGGGTGGTGGCGGCGGGCGAGTGTAGCCAGATGTCGCCACGCGGCGGCAGCCGGCACCGCAGCGGCCAGGAGGGCCACGGTGAGGGGGCCGGTGGGGAGGTCGAGAAGGAAGGAGAGGACGAGGCCGGCGAGGACCGCCAGCACGGCGAGGAGCGGGGCCAGGAGGAAGGCGCCGCGCAGTCCCCTGGCGAGGAGGAGAGCGGCCATGGCGGGGAGGGTGACGAGGGCGAAGGCGAGCAAGGCGCCGGTGTCGTGGACCGATACGGCGGTGGCGGCACCCAGCGTCACGTAGAGGGCCAGCGTCCAGGCCCCGGTAGCGATGCCGGCGGCCCGAGCGGTCTCGGGATCGAACACCACCAGGACGAAACGGCGTGCGAAGAGCAGGTGCACCGTCACCACTACCAGCGCCACCACCGCGAGAGCGGCAGCCTCCGGCACCGTGATGGCGAGGACGTTGCCGAAGAGAAGGCGCATGGCATCGGCGTCGGCGCGGCGGGAGACGGCCAGGACCAGCACCGTGGCTGCGGAGGCGGCGGCAAAGGTCCAGCCCACCAGCGACTCGGCCGGGACGCGCCGCGGCGTCCCGACGAGCGCCAGCGTGGCCGCGCCCAGGAGGGCGAGGAGGAGGGCGCCAACCTCCGCTGGCCAGTCCGCCGCCATGGCTAAGGCAGCTCCCAGGGTGGCGAGGTTGGCGAGGGCCAGCCCCACGAACACGACCCGCTTGAGAACCACGTAGACGCCCAGGATCCCCAGCGACAGGGCGGCGAAGACCCCGGCCACCGCGGCGAGGCGCATGAACTCCAGCTGAAAGATGTCACTCATCGGCGACTCCTACCACCAGGGTGCGCCGCCCCCCCACCTGGAGGAGGCGGACCGGCAGGCGGTAGAGCGTAGCGAGGGTCCGCTCCTCCAGCACCTCGGCCAGGTCGCCGGTGAGAATGCGGTCGCCCTCCAGGAGGAGGATGGTGGTGGCGGCGTTCAACACCACCGGCAGGACGTGGGTGACGAGGATGACGGTGAGGCCCGCTTCCCGGTTCAGGCCGCGGATCAGCTCCACGATGCTGTGTTCGCTCGCCAGGTCCATGCCGTTGGTGGGTTCGTCGAGGACCAACAGCTCGGGCTCCGCCGCCAGCGCGCGGGCAATGAGCACGCGCTGCTGTTCCCCGCCCGAGAGATCGCGGAAGAGGCGGGACTCGAGGTGCTCCACCCCGACCCTGGCGAGGGCCTGGCGGGCCACCTCCCGGTCGCGGCGGGACTCCCGGCCCAAGGCGGAGAGGCGCCCGGCCCGGCCCATGAGCGCCACCTCGAGGGCGGTGACCGGCACGATGGTGTCGATGTGCTCGCGCTGCGGCACGTAGCCGATGACGGGCGCGGCCCGCCGTTCGATGGCGCCGCGCAGGGGTTTGACGAGGCCAAGGATGGCGCGCAGGATCGTGGTCTTGCCGGCGCCGTTGGGGCCGACGATGCCGAGAAACTCCCCGGCGCAGATGTGGAAGGAGAGGTGCCGGAGTACCGGCACCCCTCCGTACCCGAGGGTCACGTCGCGAAACGCCAGGAGCGGCTGTTCGTGGGTCATGATCGGCCCCTGGCGGAGCGCTCCAGCGCCTCGACGAGGCGGGTCACGATGCGGTCGAACAGGGCGGTGCGGTCGCTCACGGAGGGCTCGGCGCCCACCAGCACCGGCACCTTGACCAGCGGTACGCCGGTGGTGCGAGCCAGCATCTGCGGCACCCGGTCGTCGAAGTAGGACTCCATGAGGATGGCGGCCACCGTTCCCGAGCGTAACACCTCCTGCAGGGCGGCGACGTGGGTGGGGGTGGGCGGTACCCCTGGTTTGGGCTCCAGCTCGCCCACGAACTCCAACCCGTACCGCTGGGCGAAGTAGGGCCAGGAGCGGTGGAACGACACGAGCTTCGTCCCCCGGTACGGGGCCAGGCGCTCGGCCCAGCGGGCCGCCGCGGCTTCGAAGGCGGCGAGATAGGCTTCGGCGTTGGCGCGGAACGATGCGGCGCGTTCCGGCGCCACCGCCACGAGACCCTCGAGGATCGCCTCCACCATGGGGCGTGTGGCGCCGGGGTCGAGCCAGTAGTGGGGGTTTCCGTACCGGTGCAGGTCGCCGTAGGAGGCGTCGACTTTGAAGGTTGGCACCTCCAGTGGCGTGATGCGGCTGGAGGCGTCCACCACCACGAGCTTCGAGTTGCGGGAGCCGTCGATGAGTTGCTGCGACCAGAGGTCCAGGTCCATGCCCACCTTCACGTACAGCTGCGCCTTGCGGAGCTTCACGAAGAACGACGGCAGCAGTTCCACCGCGTGCACGTCGCGGTTGCCGACGACGATGCTCTCGGCGGTGACGTCACCGCCGCCGATGGCTTCGGCCAAGACGGCGAAGTCGGGGATGGCGGTGACGACGCGGACGGGAGCCGCGATCCCCGGCAGGGTGACCCCCAGGATCGTCAGCGTCGCCAGGGCCACAACGAGGGGTCGGCGTGCGTTCATCTCTTCACCTCCTTCGCCTCTAGAACCAGTGCGCCTTGTGCGGGCCGAGGGCAAAGACCAGCTGCAGGATCGCTTCGCGCACCGGCTCCGGCAACTCGCTGCCCTCGGTGCGGCGGAGCACGAGGCGCACCATCGTGGTTTCCTCCATCAATTGGAAGCCCGCAAACAGGCCGGCGCGCCGCGCGCTCGCCCCTTCCTCTTCGGGATGCTCGAAGTGCTCGACGATGGCGCCGAGGTTGTACCGTTGGGCGAAACGCCAGTCGAAGAAGGCGAAGAAGCCGTCAGCGGTGTGCCGCTCGATGGCGTGCTCCCCGTCGTCCCCGTCGAGGAGGCCCAGGCTCCCGTGGTGGTGCTGGAGCACATCGCGCTGGGAGCGGATCCACTCCCCCTGGACGGTGAGGGAGCGGTACCTGTCCGGCGCCCAGCGGTACTTGAAATCCGTTCCCAGGAGCCGGATCTCCCGACCGGTGTGGGCGTCGAGCGTCCCGTGCAGGGCGTTGGCGCCGAGCTCCACGCCGGCGTAGGTACCGGTGGGGAGAAACAGCGACACCCGTTCGGAGTAACCGATGTCGGTCTCCACCGGGGCCTCCGCCTCGGCTTGGAGCAGGGCCAGCAGGTGGGCCTGCTCCGTGTCGGTGTGCTCGTGGGGTTCGGCGAAGTCACCTTTGAGCACGTTGCCGGACAGGGTCAGGGCGGCGTTGCCCAATGGCAGTTGCCAGTTGAGGTTGAGGCCGATATCGGCGAGCCCTTCCTCGCCAAGGTAGGCCTGGTGCAGCAGCGGTGCATCGAGAAAGGAGTAGGCGTGGGGGTGCAGCAGGTTCAGCTTGCCGAAATCCACGCGGTACTTGCCGGCGCGCAGCTGCAACCCTCCGGGCAGGCCGCGCAGGATGGTGGCGTACGCCTCCTCCACCTCGAAGGAGCCTTCGTGGTAGCCGATGTACACGTCGGCGCGCGCGAAGGGGTTGAGGTACCCCTGCAGCGCCAGTTCCAGGCCCGCGAGGTCGAGCTGGAGCTGGCCCTCTTTGGGGTCGTCGTGGTCGTCGGTGGTGAGGGCGCGCACATCGCCGATCACCGAGATGTCCGGGTTGACGTTTTGAGCGCTCGCTGCGGCACCTGCCAGCAGCGCCGCCAGGAAAAAGAGCAGAAAAGGGAAAACACGCAGCATGTTCGCCTCCGCAACGGGACATATTCGGCCGGGGGGCCCGAGCCAGGAAGTCGTGGCGCGGTCAGCCGCGCGGCGGGGACCGCGCGGAGGCGAGCTGCGGTGTCCACACCGCCCGGCCCAGGGGGGCGGGCGGGGGCTGGAGGGGGCCCGTCCGGGGCGGCGCCAGCATCACCGCTGGCGAGGGTTCCGCCGGGGAGCCTGGGCCAAGTGCACAGGCGGCGCAGGGCTCCGGCGGGAGGAGGCGGGTGGGCAGCCACACCGGCCCGCGCGTCCCCTCGGAGGATGCCACCAGGCCAGCGGCGCAGATCTCCTCCCTGGTACCGTGGGTGTGGGCCAGGGGCGGCGCCACCACGGACCACAGGGCCGCAGCACCGGCGCAGAGCCTCGCAGCAAAACCGAGACTGCGTCGCATCTCATGCCACCCTACTGAAGGGGGCGGCGAGTGTCAAGGGTTGCCCGCCGGTCAGCGGGGGTGGGCGGCGAGCGAGTACCACCGGGACAGCGGTTCGATGGGGCGCAGGATCGCCTCCTCGCGGCGGGGGCCGGTGGAGACGAGGACGGCTGGAACGCCCAGCAGCGTCTCGAGAGCGCGCACGTACGCCTGCGCCGCTCCGGGCAAGTCCTCGAAGGAGGAGCACCCTGTGGTGGACGTCTTCCACCCCGGGAAGGTCTCGTAGACGGGTTCCACCGCCGTCACCTCGGCCACGTCGTCGGGAGGTTCGTGCAGTTCCTGCTGGCCCAAGCGGTAGGCCACGGCCACCTGGATTTCGTCGAGCTCGTCGAGCACGTCCAGCTTGGTGAGGGCCATGGCCTCGATGCCGTTCCACCGCACGGCCGCCCGGGCCGCCACCGCGTCGAACCAGCCGGTCCGGCGCGGCCGGCCGGTGGTGGTCCCGAATTCATTGCCCCGCCGCCGCACGTGCTCGCCGAGCGTCTCGGCCAGCTCGGTGGGGAACGGTCCCCCCCCTACCCGGGTGGTGTACGCCTTGAACACGCCCAGGACCCCCTGGAGGAGCCGCGCCGGCAGGCCGCAGGCGGGGGCGGCGTAGCCGGCGAGGCACCCCGACGAGGTGACGAACGGGTAGGTGCCGTGGTCCATGTCCAGGAAGGTGCCCTGTGCCCCTTCGAAGAGGATGGGTTCGCCCGCCGCGGCAGCCTCGAAGAGGGGCCGGGACACGTCGCCCACCAGCGGGGCGAGGCGGAGCGCCGCCTCGATCGCTTCTTCGACGGCCTCGGCAGCGGGCGGGGTGGCGTCGGGGTAGAGGCTGAGCAGCCGTTCCAGCTCGGCGCTGGCGGCGGCCACGGCTTCCCGTAGCCGCTTCTCTTTGCGGGCGAGCCCCAGGCGGACGCCGGTGCGAGCGGCGCGAGTTTCGTAGGCCGGTCCGATGCCCCGCCCCGTGGTCCCGATCCGGGACGTACCCTTGGCCTGCTCGCGGGCGTGGTCCAGCGCACGGTGGCCCGGCAGGACCAGGTGCGCGCGGGGGGAGAGGGTGAGGCGCGACGCGACCCCCACCCCCTGCTGCTCCAGCGCCGTCTTCTCGGCGAGGATCGCCACCGGGTCCACCACCACGCCCGGTCCCACCCAGCAGCGGCAGGTGGGGTGGAGGATGCCGGACGGAATCAGGTGGAGGGCGAAGTGGCGGTCGGCGAAGCGCACCGTGTGGCCGGCGTTGGCGCCGCCGTTGAAGCGCACCACGTGGGCGAAGGCAGCGCAGAGCAGGTCCACCACCTTGCCCTTGCCCTCGTCCCCCCACTGACCTCCAACCACCACCACGTTCGCCATGAGCTCTCCTTGAGCGTTTCGCGTGCTCGCTGCGCGCGGGCCGCGGCCTTCTAGCACACTGCCGTCACCGGTGCAAGCGCGCGGCGAGCCGGGGTGGCTGCCTCAGGCGGCGGGGAACTGGCGCTCCAACATCCGCTGGGCTTGCTGGAGGTCCTCCGAGAGGGGGCCCATTTCGGCGAAGAGCTGGCGGAACGAGGACGCCAGCACGGCGTGGTTCTTCTCCCGCACCAGCGTGATGAGGCGGTTCAAGGCCTCGGGGAGCTGGCCGAGCAGCGTCAGGCGGCGCCGCTCCCGCTCGAGAAGCAGCAGCACCAGCGCCTGGGTCTCCGCATCCCGCTCCGCCGCTGCGCTGGCGGCGCTCTCCTGGAAGAGAGCTTCCAGCTCCTGCGCGGCGGCTTCCGCCTCTTCTTCGCCCTCCGACGCTTCCTCCGCGGCCGGCGGGAGGAACACTTCGCCCCCGCCGGCCAGTTCCGCCTGCCGCCCGGCGGAGCCGTCCACCGCGGCGGGCAGCTCGCGCAGTTGCCGGCGGAAGCGCCCCAGCATCAGGTACAGCTCGTCCTCGGAGGCGAAGTTGCCGACCAGCCGGGCGCTGCGGTCCAGCTCCAGGGCGTCCGACTCCTGCAGCATGATGAACGCCTGGGCCCCCTTCTCGAGGATGATCTTCTTGGCCTTGACGCGCCAGGCGGTGAGCGTGCCGGCGATGAGGCAGGTGTCGGCCGCCTGGATCGTCACCGCCTCCACCTTGATGTTGGGGTCGATGCGCACCGAGCCGTTGCCGCACTCGATCATCGAGTAGTTCCCGGGGTTCTGGATGACCAGGTTGCCGGGGGTGCGGATGGAGAGCAGCCCCTGGTCGTTTACCGTGATCTCGGTGCCCCGCGGGATGATCATGGTGGGGAAACTGCGCTCGTTTTCCATGGTCTCACCTCACCTCCAGCGCCGCAGGGATCGGCTCCGAGGGCGGCACCGGCGCCCGACGACTCGCCGCCAAAGCCATCTCCACGCCGCTCCACCGGTAGTTTAGTACGAAGATGCGGGGATCCACCGGCACGAACTCGCCGCTTGCCGGCTCGCGGCTCCTCACCTCGTAGTGCAGGTGGGGGGAGGTGCTCCAGCCGGTGTTGCCCACGGTGCCCAGGACCTGGCCGCGGCGCACCGCGTCGCCGCGCCGCACGCCGATGTCCAGGAGGTGGGAGTAGAGCGTCAGGTAGCGGTCGCCGTGGGAGAGGATCACCAGGTTGCCATACCGCCACCAGTGGACGCTGGTCTTGAGGGGGACGCGGCCAGCGAACTCCACCGTGCCGTTGCCGGTGGCGACGACGGGGGTGCCCTCGCTGGCGGCAAGATCGATGCCGGTGTGGAAATCGGGAGCGCCCGTGAAGGGCGAGATCCGTTCGCCGAAGGGGGAACTCAGCACGAACCGGTCGGTGGGCAAGGGGCTGATGGACGGGACGGTCTGCACGAGTTCCGCATGTCGGGCGGCAAAGGTCTCGAGCTCGGCCGTCAGGGCCTCCAGCCCACGGCAGGCCGTTTCGAGCTGCGCCGCGCGGGCCATGGCGGCCGCTGCCGCGGGCTCGCCGAGTTGCTCAGGGACTTCGATGGCGTACCCGCCGAGGCCGCGGTCCTCCTGGGAAACCCCGAACACGAGCGCCAGCCGCTCTTGCCGCTGGCGCGCCTCGGCCAGCCGGTGGTCCAGCTCGGCCAGGGTCTGGAGGTGGCGCACCAACTCGGCCCTGGCCATGCGTGCCGCGTGCCGGGCGACGGCCACCTCCACGTGCAGGGCCAGGGCCCGCACCCCCCGCGGCGCCAGGGCTACCCCCGCCGCCA
Organism: Acidobacteriota bacterium; assembly: GCA_037441065.1. GTDB lineage: Bacteria > Acidobacteriota > Thermoanaerobaculia > Thermoanaerobaculales > Thermoanaerobaculaceae > JACADV01. Next base: position 31,154 of record JBBISY010000011.1, read on the forward strand.
CCAGCAGCAGCGCGGCGCAGAGACCCGCGACGGCCCAGCGGAGCTTCCGTTTCGAGAGGAAGAAGAAACGGACGGTACCGCGGATGGACGCGGGGTGGTACTGGATCTCCCACATCACGGACCCCTACCATCGCACTGTAACACCGTGGCGGGTGGGCGGCAGTGAGCCGCCGCACCAGCCGACTCTATGCGTTTCTTCTCGCTACTTCCCCGTGGTCTGGACCCCCATTTCCCGCAACAGGTTCGTCGCCCCGTCCACGTGCTCCAGGCACCATAGGACGTAGCGGATATCCACGTTGATGGTGCGCGAGATGGCGTCGGAGAACTGGTAGTCGGAGGTCATGGACTCGTAGTTGCCGTCGAAAGCCAGCCCCACCAGTTCGCCGCGGGCGTTCATGATGGGCGAGCCGGAGTTGCCGCCGGTGATGTCGTTGCTGGAGAGGAAGCAGGCCGGAACGTCCCCCAGTACCGTGTCGACGAAGCGAGACCCGTGCCGCTGGCTGGCCGCCCGCCGCAGCCGCTCCGGCGCATCGAACGGCTCCACGCCCGTGTGCTTTTCCAGCACTCCCGCGAGGGTGGTGAACGGTTTGTAGACGACGGCGTCGCGGGGCGAGTACCCCGTCACGGTGCCGTAGGTGAGCCGGATGGTACCGTTGGCGTCGGGGTAGAGCGGCGCGTTGCGCCAGGCGCCGAGGGCGGCGATGAAGCGCGGCACGAGCGCGACGGCGCGGCCGTGCCGGGCGTCGTCAGCGGCCTCGGCCACCTCGATGTCGGCGCGCAGCGCGGCGGCGAACTGCAGCATGGGGTCGCCGCTGGCCATGACCTCCTCGTGCGAGGCGTCGAAGAGGGCCAGCCGCTTGGCCTCGTCCGTCAGCGTGCAGCCAGCGATGAGCCGGTCCACCGCCGTGGTCACCGCCTCCTCGCCGCTCTTGCCGGTGGCGGCCAGGAGCGCGTCGATGGCACGGATGCGTTGCCCCTCCGGCAGCTGCGAGGCGCGGCGGAAGAGGTAGAGCAACACCGAGCGCTCGGTGGGCAGGTCCAGATTCTTCTGCATCACGACCAACCGCTGGCGGAGGAAGCGCTCGTCGCGGCCCTGGAAGCCGAGCTTGCGCTCAAGGTCCGGCTTGGTCTTTTCGAAGGTCCAGCGCTCGATGGCGGCGGCGGCGCCGAGGAGGGTGGCGGAGCGGCCCGGCCCCAGGAAGCCGAGCAGCAGGTCCCGCTCGCGGGTGGCCTCCTCTTCGGCGTGCAGGGCGGCCAGGGCGGGCAGTACATCGCCCCAGCGGGCCTGGCGCTCGGGAGCGGCGGCGATCCAACCGGCCAGGGCCTTCTCTTCGGTCCGCTTGCGGGCGGCCAAGTCGCTCTTGCGCAGCCCCTCCAGCATGCCCAGGTTGTTCTTGTAGGTGTTTTCCAAGCCCTTCAGCCAGCCGGCCAGCTTGATCTCCACCGCCCGGCCGCGCTTCCCCTCGTTGGAGAGGATGCCGATCAGGTCGCGGAGGAGGGCAATGCGCGCCGGGTAGCCGCGGGTGGTGTCGGCCTCCACCTGGTCGCTGGTGCGGTAGCGGAACGTCCTGCCCGGGTAGCCGATGATCATCGTGAAGTCGCCCTCCCGCAGCGGCGTGGAGGCAATCCGGAGGTAGCGCTCCGGGTGGTAGGGCACGTTGTCGGGGGAGTAGTCCGCCGGCTTCCCGTCAGGTCCCACGTAGGCGCGGAAGAAGGAGTAGTCGCCGGTGTGGCGGGGCCACATCCAGTTGTCCACCTCGCCGCCGTAGTTGCCGATGCCGCCCGGCGGGGCGCAGACCAGCCGCACGTCGCGGATCTCCAGGGTGCGGAAGAGGTAGTACACACCGCCCCCGAACGCCTCGGCCACCCGGCAGCGCAGCCCCTCCGCCTCGCACTGCTGCACCAGTTCCTTTTGCCGTGCCTCGATGCGGGCGTGCCGTTCGCTGGGGTCAAGCGAGGGGTCCAGCGCCTCCGCAAAGTGCGGCGTGACATCTTCGTACCCCTTGAAGACGTACACCCGCGTGGTGCGGGCCGGCAGCTCCTGGCTGCGCTCGCGGGCGACGAAGCCGTCCCGCAGGTAGTCGTGTTCCGGGGTGGAATTGAGCTGGATCGCGCCAAAGGCGCAGTGGTGGTTGGTGGCGATGAGCCCGTCGGGCGAAACGAAGGAGGAGGAGCAGCCGCCCAGCGACGGAATGGCGGCGGCCAGGCCCGAGTTGGTCCGCGGGTCCCAGATCTCCTCCGGGGCGAGCGCCAGCCCCAGACTCTTCATGGGGGCGGCAATCTCCGGTAGTTGGTGCAACATCCACATTCCCTCGTCGGCGCGGGCCGGTGGGGAAACCAGCACGGCGGCGGCAAGGACCGAGAAAACGATTCGTGGCACTCTCATGATGTCCCCCTCTCGTCGCGGGCGCGACGCGGCGGAAGTATGCCACGAGTCGCCCGGCAGCGGCTTTGCCGCAGCCGGGGGCGGCTGCTAGAGTGAGGGCCGGGAGGGACGTTGGGCTCGGCACCGTGGCTTGCGGAGTGGGACGCGGTGGTGGCCGCCGGCTCCGCGACCGCCATCGAGGAAGCGTGGCTGGCGCGGCTGGAGCGTGGGGTCGATGACCCCGGAGAGTTGCTGGAGGCGCTGCGCCGGCTGCGGTCGGCCGGGAGGAAGGCGCTGGCGGCCACGCTGTTGGAGCTGGCCAGCGAGCAGGCGCTTGCCGACGGTGCCTGGGAGGCGAGGAAGCGGCTCCTGGCCGAGCAGCTCCGTCTGGGCATCGGCGAGGCACACGCGCTGCGCGCAGCGCTGGAAGAGGCCGTGAGGCACACCTGGGCGGGTCGCCCCTCCCTGGCCGCTCTCCTGGCCCATTTCCGGCTCCCCGAGTCGAGAAAGCCCCTGGAGGCCCTGGAACAGCTGGAGCTGTGGCTCGCCCACGACGTGGGGGACGTGTTCCTGATGGCCGGTCGCGGCCCCGGCCGGGTGGTCGAAGCCAACCCCCAGTTGGGGGTGCTGCGGCTCGACTTCGAAAAGGAGAGGCGGGTGCCGGTACCCATCGAAGCGGCGCCCAAGTACCTCACGCCGCTGCCGGTGGGGCACTTCCTGCGGCGGCGGCTGGAGGAGCGGGAGGTGGTGGCGCGTGAGGTGGCGGAAGACCCCCCAGGGGCTTTGATGGCGGTCCTGGCAAGCTTCGGGCGGCCGCTGTCCGCGGGAGAGATCCGCACGGCGCTGGAGGGGTTGGTGCCAGCGGAGGACTGGGCCGCCTGGTGGAACCGCGCCAAGCGCAACCCCAGGGTGCTGGCGGAGGGCAACGGCACCAGGGTGACCTACCGCCTCCTCCCCGAGGGGGAAGCGGTGACGGAGATCCGCGGTGCCTTTGCCTCGGCCACGCTGGAACAGCGGATCGAGCTGGCCCGCCGTCACGGCGGCCGGAGCGGCACCCTGGACGTGGAGGCGGCGGAGACGCTCCTTTCCGCTGCAGGAGGGGAGGGGGAACCGCCCACCCTGGCGTGGGAGGCCACAGCGGTGGCGGCACGCCTGGGGGCCAGCGCCGACCGGGTGGCGGCGGTGCGGCGGGGCCTGCTGTCGCGCCACGGGGCCGCGCTCCTGCTGCGCCAGGGGGCTGACGCGAGCCAGCGGGAGGAGGTCTTGCAGCTGGTCCGCGAGAGCGAGCCGGCCTGGGCGGAACTCTTCGCCGAGCAGCTGCGGCAGGAGACGAACCCAAAACTCCTCACCCGCCTGGCCAGCGAGCTGGCCGGGGCCGGGTTGGCGGCGCGGGTGGAGAGCTTCCTCGACGAGGCCTTGCTCCACCCGCAGCGCTACCCGGCAGCGCTGGTGTGGGTCTGCGAAGCGAACGAGCAGCAGGTAGTGGAAGCGTTGCTGGACCGGCGCCGCACCGGTCACCTACTGGTCCGCCTCGCGGATCTCGCCGAGCGGAAAGAGTTCTCCCCGCTGCGGGCGCGGTTGCGGGAGGTCCTGTCGGCGCGGGGGATGGCCGGCTGGGTGGTGCAGGGGCGCCTCACCCTGGAGCAGGGGCGGCGGTTGCTGCAACTGCTCGAACGGCCCGGCGAGCTGGGCGAGGAGCGCAGATGGCTCGGGCGGGTGGTGGTGGCCCGCTTCCCCGAGTTGCGTCCGGAGGCGGTGGACGAGTCCGTCCCCATGCTCCCCTCCACGGTGGCGAGGCTCCAGGAGGAACTCCGCGGGCTTCGCGAGCGGGAGATCCCGGCGGTCCTGCGGGCCATCCAGGTGGCACGGGAGCACGGGGACCTGTCCGAGAACTTCGAGTACCACGCGGCGAGAGCACGGCAGGAGTACCTCTCGGCCCGGGCCGCTGCGCTCCAGGCGGATCTGGCGCGGGCGCGGGTGGTGGACCCGGCCACGGTGGACACCAGCGAGGTCCGGGTGGGGACGACGGTGCGGCTCGCCGCGCTGGAGGGCGAGGGGGAACGTCGAGTGACCATTCTCGGCCCCTACGAGGGGAACCCGGAGCAGGGCATCCTTTCCCACCGTGCCGAGGCGGCGCAGGAGCTGCTGGGGCGGCGGGTGGGCGAGGAGGTGGCGTTCGACGGCCAGCGCTGGCGGGTGGCGGCAATTGCCGCTGCCGAGCCGCCGCCGTCGTCCTGAATCGGCTGCGCCTTCCTCGGCCCGGGGGCGCGCGCGGCAAGTGGCGGCCCGCCGGCGCCGATCCCCCTGGGGCGGGAGGCCACCTCTACCGCGGCGTGATCACGATCTCGCGGGCGAAGGTGGCGCCGGGGGGAAGGGAAACGATCCCCTCCTTGTCCTCGAGCTGACCGGAAGCCTCCGGGGCGTCGGCAATGCCGCACCAGGGTTCGAGGCAGACGAAAGCTGCCCCGGGTTTGGACCAGATGCCGAAGTACGGGAAACCCGGGAAATCGATCTCCACCCCTACGCCCGCCGGGCCAGTCAGGCGCACCCGCTGCGAGCGCAGGCTGCGGAAGACGAGAGCGCCGCGCTCGAAGATCCCGGGCCGCAGCGGCAGCGAGCTCTGGGCCCGCAGGCACGGTTCGCCCTCCCGGGCCACCAGCCCGTCCAGGACCGGGTAGCGGTCGGCGGTCTCGGGTACCTCGAAGAGGATGGCGTAGTCATCCAGGCGGTGGTCCGCCAGCAGCGGGCAGCGAAAGGCGGGGTGGAGGCCCACGGAGAAGGGGAGGGGACGGTCGCCTGGGTTGCCGACTTCCACCCGCTGCACGAGCGAGCGGTCCCGCAGCGTGTAGGAGACGGCGAGACGGAAGGCGAAGGGGTACCGCGCCAGCGTCTCGTCGCTCGCGCGGAGTTCGAGGGTGGCGGCGGTCTCCGTCCGCTGGGTGAGAGCGAAGAGGCAGTCGCGGGCGAACCCGTGCTGCCCGAGGCGGTACTCGCGGCCGGCCACGAAGTAGCAGTCGCCGCGCAGGCGGCCCACGATGGGGAAGAGGATCGGCGCCCGCCGGCCCCACACCGCCGGGTCTCCCTGCCAGAGGTACTCGAGGGGGCTACAGGCGCGGCGAAGGCTCTGCAGTTCCGCCCCCTGGGGGGACACGCGCGCGCGGAGGGAGCGGTTCGCGAGGACGATCTCCGTCGGCACGCCTCCAGTGTACGCGCGGGGCCCCGCGCGAGGGTGGCCAGGGTGCCGCGCCCTGGTCGCTGCGGTGTTTCGCGGGGCAAAGCGGAGGGGGTTGACCAGATTCGCAGAAAGAAATAAGATTCTGTCTCATGAAGGGCGAGGGACCGGTGCCGCGTTTCGTTTTCCCGGCGTGGACGAATGCTCTGCGGTGGTGGCTAGGGGCTGCCCTCGTCGGGGTGCCGGTGTACCTCGGGCTGCTGGTCTGGCTGGGGGGCTCTCCCCAGACCACCGACGTGGGCTACGCGCCGCAGCAGCCGGTACCGTACAGCCATGCGCTGCACGTGCGGCAGCTGGGTCTGGACTGCCGGTACTGCCACAACACGGTGGAGGTTGCCGCGGCGGCAGCGATTCCCCCCACCCAGACCTGCATGAACTGCCACGCCAAGATCCGCGCCGAGAGTCCGAAGCTGTTGCCGGTGCGGGAGAGCTTCGCCACGGGCAAGCCGGTGGCGTGGGTGCGGGTCCACGATCTGCCCGACTACGTGTACTTCAACCACTCGGCGCACGTGACTCGGGGGGTGGGGTGCGTGGAATGCCACGGGCGGGTGGATGCGATGGAGGTGGTGTCGCAGGTGGCGCCGCTCTCCATGGGGTGGTGCCTGGACTGCCACCGCGACCCCGACCCGCACCTGCGGCCGCCGGAGCAGGTCACGTCGATGACGTGGACGGCGCCGGGCGACCCGCGGGAGGTCGGCCGGCAGTTGCGCCAGGCTGCGCGAATCGATCCTTCGACGGAGTGTTGGACGTGCCACCGATGAGACAGGGAACAGGGGACAGGGGACAGGGGACAGGGAACGGCGAACGGGGAGACAGGAACGTGAAACGGCCAGCCCCCTCACCGGCGGCCAGAGCTCACACCACGCACCGGGAGGCCCCCCGTGCTGCGGGTGTCTCCCGGACCCCGGACCCCGGGCCCCGGACCCCGGACCCCGGGCCCCGGACCCCGGACCCCGGGCCCCGGACCCCGGA
>JBBISY010000011.1:37935-80314 GCA_037441065.1 Acidobacteriota bacterium
CCCCGGACCCCGGACCCCGGGCAGGTCTGGGGGGCCGCTACTGGCGCAGTCTCGACGAGCTCGCCCAGACGCCAGAGTTCCGCGAGTTCGTGGCGAACGAGTTCCCCGGCCTCGAGGAGGAGCTGGCGTCGGGCGCGAGCCGGCGGTCGTTCCTGGGTTTGATGGGCGCCTCCCTGGCGCTGGCCGGCCTGGCCTCCTGCCGGTGGCCCCGCGAGCTGATCCTCCCCTATGCGAACCGGCCGGACGGGCGCATCCCGGGGGCGGCGGACCGTTTCGCCACTGCCGTGGAGTTGCACGGCGCCGGCCTGGGGTTGGTGGTGACCAGCGTGGACGGCCGGCCCATCAAGGTGGAGGGGAACCCGCTGCACCCCTCAAGCCTGGGTGCGGCCAGTGCCCAGGCTCAGGCCCTCGTGCTCCAGCTGTACGACCCCGACCGTAGCGCCAGCGTGGTGCGGCGGGAAGGCGGGCAGGCGGTGGCCGCCACCTTCGAAGACTTCGACGCCTTCGCAGCCGCGCACTTCGCGCGGCTCGCCGAGCGGGGCGGCGCTGGGCTGGCGGTTCTGGCCGAGCCCACCTCCTCGCCCACCATGGCGGCCCTCCAGCGGCGCTTTTCCGCGCGTTTCCCCCGGGCTCTGTGGGCGACCTGGGAGCCCGTCTCCTCTCACACCGCGAGAGACGGGACCCGGCTCGCCTTCGGGCAGACCGCGAGGGCGCACGCCGCGCTGGCGGAGGCCGAGGTGATCGTCTCGGTGGGCGCCGACGTCCTCGCCGAGGGTCCCAGCGCCCTCGCCGACGCGCGCGCCTTTGCCGCCCGCCGCCGACCCAATGGCGGCACGATGAACCGCCTCCTCGTGGCCGAGAGCGTCCTCTCCCTCACCGGTGCCGCCGCCGATCACCGCGTGGCACTGCCCCCCGCGGCTCTGCAGGTCTTCCTCCTCGACCTGGCGGCGGAGCTAGCTCGACTGGGCGTGGCAATACCCTGGCGAGCGACGCCGGTCTCTGCCCCGGACTCGGCTTCCCGGCGCTTCGCGGCCCTCGCGGCGCGCGAACTCGCCGCCGCGCGGGGGAGGGGGCTCGTCGTCGCCGGCCCCCGCCAGAGCGCCGAAGAGCACGCCCTCGTGCACGCCCTCAACTTTGCGTTGGGCCATGTAGGCCGGACCGTGACCTTCACGGTGGAGCCCGACGGGGTGGCCGACGGCCCCCAGGGGATCGAGGGGCTCGCGGCGCAGCTCGCGGCCGGCGCGGTGGACACGCTGGTGATCCTGGGCGGCAACCCGGCCTACGACGCCCCGACCGATCTGCGGTTTGCGGAGCTCATTGCCCGCTGCCCCACCTCGGTGCACCTTTCCCTCTACGACGACGAGACCTCGGCCCAGTGCCGCTGGCACCTGCCGGCCGCCCACCCCTTCGAATCCTGGGGCGACGTGCGGGCCTGGGACGGAACGGTGAGCGTGACGCAGCCGCTCATCGCTCCCCTCTACGGCGGCCGCACCGCCCTGGAGGTGGTGGCCCGTCTCCTCGGCCAGCACGCCAGTTCCTACGAGTTGGTCCGGCAGCACTTTGCCGAGAGGGTGAGCCAGGGCGACCCGGAGCGCGCCTGGCGGGTGGCGCTGGCGGACGGGGTGGTGGCGGGCACGAGGTTGGCGCCGCTGCAGCCGCGCTTGGACGCCCAGGCCGTGGCGGCGGCGGCAGCCCGGTTGGCGGAACGCCGCGTCCCCCCGGGGCTCGCCCTCGTGTTCGTCGCGGATCCCAGCGTCCACGACGGGCGCTTTGCCAACAACGCGTGGCTGCAGGAGGTGCCCGACCCGCTCACGAAACTGACCTGGGACAACGCGGCGCTCCTGGCGCCGCGCACCGCCGAGCGGTTCGGCGTGCGGGACGGGGACCTGGTGCGCCTGGAGGTGGCGGGGCGTGCCCTCGAGGTGGCCGCCTACCGGCTGCCGGGCATGGCGGAGGACACCGTGGGCTTACCGCTCGGCTACGGGCGTTCCCGGGCGGGACGGGTGGGCACCGGGGTCGGCTTCGATACCTACCGCCTGCGCACCACCTCGGCGCTCCACGCGGCCTTCGGGGCCTCGCTGGCACGAACCGGCCGGACCTACCGGCTGGCCACCACCCAGGACCACCACGCCATCGATGCCGTGGGTTTCGCCGAGCGCTCGCGCCGGCTCGGCGAGCTGGTCCGCGAGGGGACGCTGGCGGAGTTCCTGGCGGATCCGAATTTTGCGCAGCGCGGCGAGACGGCTCCGGGGCGGCCGCTGTGGCGGGAGGTGGCGCTGCGCGGCGAGCACCAGTGGGCCATGTCCATCGATCTTTCGGCGTGCATCGGCTGCAACGCCTGCCAGGTGGCGTGCCAGGCGGAGAACAACATCCCCGTGGTGGGGAAGCGGCAGGTCCTGCGCGGACGAGAAATGCACTGGATCCGCGTGGACCGCTACTTCGCGGGCGAAGTGGACGCCCCCCGCGTGGCCTTCCAGCCGGTGGCGTGCCAGCACTGCGAAAACGCTCCCTGCGAGTCGGTCTGTCCGGTGGCCGCCACCGTGCACAGTAACGAGGGCCTCAACCAAATGGTGTACAACCGCTGCGTGGGGACCCGCTACTGCTCCAACAACTGCCCGTTCAAGGTGCGCCGCTTCAACTTCTTCAACTACTACAAGAACTTGAAGCCCGTGGAGAAGATGCAGTTCAACCCCGAGGTGACGGTGCGCGGGCGCGGCGTGATGGAGAAGTGCACCTTCTGCGTGCAGCGCATCGAGGCAGCCCGCATCGCCGCCAAGCGGGAGCGCCGCCCCCTGGCCGATGGCGAGATCGTACCGGCATGCGCGCAGACCTGTCCGACGCAGGCCATCGTCTTCGGCGATCTGGCCGACCCCGCGAGCCGCGTGGCGAGGCTCCACCGCGACCCGCGCGCCTACGGCATGCTGGACGAACTGTTCCTCAAGCCGCGCAACCGCTACCTGGCGAGACTGCGCAACCCCGTGGCCGGAGAGGGGGAGGCATGAGCACCGCCCAGCTCATCCTGGACAACACGGGGGAGGATCCGCGGCGGCGCGCCCCGCTGGTGCTGGGCGAGCAGAATCTCGCCACCGTCACCGACACGGTGTGCGGCATCGTGGAGAGGCCGCGGCCGCCGCGCGCCTGGACCGTGGCGCTGGCAGTCTCCGCCTCGCTCACGGCGGTGCTGTTCGCCATGCTGGGCTACCTCTTCGTCACCGGCATCGGGGTGTGGGGCAACAACATCCCGGTGGCCTGGGCCTTCGACATCACCAACTTCGTTTTCTGGGTGGGGATCGGCCATGCGGGGACGCTCATTTCGGCGATCCTCTTCCTCTTCCGCCAGAAGTGGCGCACGGCCATCAACCGGTTCGCCGAGGGTATGACCATCTTTGCCGTGATTTGCGCCGGCCTCTTCCCCCTCGTGCACGTGGGCAGGCCCTGGCTCGCCTACTGGCTCTTCCCCCTCCCGAACCAGATGCAGGTGTGGCCGCAGTTCCGTTCGCCGCTGCTGTGGGACGTCTTCGCGGTCTCCACCTACTTCACCGTTTCGCTGCTGTTCTGGTACGTGGGCATGATCCCGGACCTGGCGACGCTGCGCGATCGCGCGACCACCAAGGTTCGGCAGATCGTGTACGGGATCCTCGCCCTCGGCTGGCGCGGCTCCGGACGGCACTGGCACCGCTTCGAGAAGGCCTACATGCTTCTGGCCGCCCTGGCCACCCCGCTGGTCCTCTCGGTGCACTCGGTGGTGAGCTTCGACTTCGCCGTGTCGAAACTGCCCGGGTGGCACACCACCATCTTCCCACCCTACTTCGTGGCCGGCGCCATCTTCGGCGGTTTCGCCATGGTCCTGACGCTCCTCATCCCGGTGCGCTCGCTCCTGCGGCTGGAACACCTCATCACGTTGCGGCACCTGGAGAACATGGCCAAGATCGTGCTCGCCACCGGCATGATGGTGGGGTACGCCTACAGCATGGAAGTCTTCATCGCGTGGTACAGCGGCAACCCCGCCGAGGCGTTCACCTTCCGCAACCGCGCCTTCGGGCCGTACGGGTGGTCCTACTGGCTGATGGTCTCTTGCAACGTCCTGGCGCCGCAGGTGTTCTGGTTCAAGAAGGTGCGCACCACGCCGTGGGCGATCCTCCTCGTCGCCGTGCTCGTCAACGTGGGCATGTGGTTCGAGCGCTTCGTCATCATCGTGACTTCCCTGTCCCGGGACTTCCTCCCCTCCGCCTGGGGAAGCTTCGTTCCCACCCCGGTGGACCTATTGACGCTGGCAGGCTCCTTCGGGTTGTTCCTGACGCTCTTCCTGCTCTTCCTCCGGTTCGGTCCGATGATCGCCATGGCCGAGGTGAAGTCGGTGATGCCCGAGGGCGGTCTGGAGCTGGGGCCGCACCGGGGGCACGGCCAGTACTGGGGCGAGATCCCGCACCAGCACCAGGGCCAGTACGAGGAGGAGCGATGAAGCGGCTGTCGTTCTTCCGGGCCGCGAGGGCGGTGCCGGGCTCGCTGTTCGGCGTGCTCGCGGAGTTCGAAACCGTGGCCCAGGTGCTGGCCGCGGCCGAACGCGTGCGGGAAGCCGGCTACCAGCGCTTCGATGTCTATTCGCCCATCCCCATCCACGGCCTCGACGAGGCCATGGGGATCCGGACGACGCGACTGCCCTACCTCGTGGCCGCCGGTGGGGCGGCGGGGGCGCTCCTCGGGCTGGCCCTGCAGTGGTGGACCAATGCCGTGGACTACCCCTACCTGATCAGCGGCATGCCGCGCTTCTTTCTCGTGGCCAGCGTGCCGGTGGCCTTCGAGCTGACGATCCTGCTGGCGGCCCTCGGCGCGGTGCTGGGCATGGTGGCGGCCAACGGCCTGCCGCAGCTCCACCACCCCCTGTTCGCGGTGGAGGCGTTCCGCCGCGCCTCCGCCGACCGTTTCTTCCTCTGCATCGAGGCGAGCGACCCCCGCTTCCAGCTGGAGCCGGTGCGAGACCTGCTCCGTGCCGCCGGAGCGAGCCGGGTGCTCGACGTGGAGCGCTGAGAGATGCCCAGGTGGGTTGCCGTCGTTGCCGCCGCCGTTATCCTGGCGAGTCTCGTGCCCCTGGCCCTCATCCTCCGGGCGCGGGCCGTCCCCTCGTCCCGGCCGCGTCTTCACCTGGTGCCGGACATGGACAACCAGCCCAGGTTCAAGGCGCAGGCCGCGAACCCGATGTTCGCCGACGGGCGCGCCATGCGCCCCCCCGTGCCCGGCACCGTGCGCTTCGGTGACCGGGGCGACGGAGCGCCGCCAGCGACCGGCAGACTCGGCGACGGGTGGGTCACCGAGCTGCCGGTGCCGGTGACCCTGACGCTTCTCCGCCGCGGCCAGGAGCGGTACGACATCTACTGCGCCCCCTGTCACGGGCTGGCCGGTTACGGCGACGGCATGGTGGCGAAACGGGCCGAGGCGCTGGCGGAGGGCACCTGGACGCCGCCCTCCTCGCTGCACACCGACCTCGTGCGGAGCCGGCGCGCCGGCGAACTCTTCAACACCATCTCGAACGGCATTCGCACCATGCCGGCGTACGGCCCCCAGATTCCGGTGGCCGACCGCTGGGCCATCGTCGCCTACATCCGGGCGCTGCAGCGCTCGCAACACACCACCATCGAGGACGTGCCGCCCGAACTGCGCGGGCAGTTGCGGTAGAGGGAAACATGGAGCGAGCGCCCATCGAAATCGGGAACGAGCCGCGGTTCTTGGGCGAGGGAGCCGTCCGCCTGGCGCGCCGCGGGGTGGCGGCCGCCGGCCTCGGCTTCGGGATCGCGGCGGCCGTCGCCGCGGCCGGGCACGAGGCAGGCAGAAGCTTCTTCTTCGCCTACCTCCTCAACTACGCCTTCACCCTGTCGCTGGCTTTGGGGGCGCTGTTCTTCGTCATCCTGCAACACCTCACCCGCGCCGGCTGGAGCGTGGTCCTGCGCCGTCTGGCCGAGGGGCTGGCCGCTACGCTGCCCGTGCTGGCCCTGCTCTTCGTGCCGATCCTCCTCGGCCTCCACCACCTCTACCACTGGTCGCACGCCGAGGTGGCGGCGCACGACCCGCTGCTGCAGAAGAAGGCGGCCTACCTCAACGTACCGTTTTTCGTGCTTCGCTGGGCGGTGTACCTGGCCGCGTGGTCGCTCCTCGCGCGCTTCTTCCTGCGCCGCTCGACGGCGCAGGACGCCTCGGGGGATCCGGCAGAGACGCACGCCATGCAGCGACGGGCTGCGCCGGCGATGCTGGCATTCGGCGTGACGGTCACCTTTGCCGCCTTCGACCTCCTCATGTCGCTGGATGCCCACTGGTACTCCACCATCTTCGGCGTCTACTTCTTCGCCGGGTGCCTGGTGGGGTTCATCGCCCTGCTGATCGTGGTGGCGTTCGTCCTGCAGCGGGCGGGACTGCTGACCCACGCCATCACCCGCGAGCACTACCACGACCTGGGCAAGTTGCTCTTCGCCTTCGTGGTGTTCTGGGCGTACATCGCCTTCTCGCAGTACATGCTCATCGCCTACGCCAACCTGCCGGAGGAGACCGGCTGGTTCCTGCGCCGGCAGAGCGGCGGCTGGGGCTGGGTCGGCCTGCTGCTCGTCTTCGGCCACTTCCTGCTGCCGTTCCTGGCGCTGCTCTCGCGCACCCCGAAGCGGCGCAAGCGCCTGTTGGTGCCGGTGGCCGTCTGGGTGCTGGCGATGCACTGGGTGGACCTCTTCTTCCTCGTCGCCCCCGAGCGCTCCCCCGACCGCTTCGCGCTCTTCGCCGCCGACCTGGCGCTCCTGGTGGGGTTCGCGGGGGCGATGACGGCCGTGTTCGCGCGCACCTTCAAGGATCGCTCGCTGCTGGCGGAGGGCGACCCGCGCCTCGCCGAGTCGCTCACCTTCGAGAACGCGTGAGGAGACAGGGGACAGGGAAGAGGGGACAGGGGACAGCGATGGAGCAGCGGAACGAGGGCGAAGCAACCGTGACGGGGCACGGGCACCACGGGGAGGGGAGCGGCGGGCCGAACGTGCCGGCCACGGTGGCCGTGGGCGTGATCGGGGCGATCCTGCTCTTCGTGCTGGTGGTCGTCCTGCAGGCGGTGTTCTACCGGGCCCAGGAGGCGGAGCGGCAGGCCAAGGTGGTGGCGGTACCCTCCGAGGAACTCGTGCAACTGCGCTCCGAGCAGGAGGCGCTCCTCGGCTCGTACCGCTGGATCGACCAGGCCAACGGGGTCGTCGGCATCCCCATCGAGCGCGCCATGGAGCTCGAGGCCGCCGGCCGGTAAGGCAGGGGACAGGGAACAGGGGACAGGGGACAGGGTGGAACGGAAGCGCGGCTTCCCGCCGCGTTCAGAGCAGTCACCGTGTTCGCAGGTCCCGTGACCGTCGTCACGATGGTCCGCCGCGAAGGCTGCGGCGTGAGGCCCTCTGTATGGGGGCCGGAGCGCTCTCCGGCCTCCGCGTCGCTGTTTCCTCCACACTGTTATCCTTCTGCATGGAGAGGCTCGGTGGATCTCGCCCGCGTGGTGTCGCTCGTCGCTGCGTTCCTCGACGGGCAGGGAGTGCGCTGGGCCCTGTGCGGCGGCCTCGGCCTCGCGGCCTACGGCTTGGCGCGGAGCACCTTCGACGTCGATGTCGTCGTGGACGGCGAGGCGCAGGATCGAGTCGTGGCCTTCATGGAGCAGGCGGGCTACGAGACCCTCTACCGGTCTGCGGGCTTCTCCAACCACTTGCATCCCGAACCCGACTTCGGGCGGGTGGATTTCGTGTACGTGCGCGGAGAGACCCGGGAGCGGCTCTTTGCAGAGGTGCGGCAAGTGGCCGGCCCGGCGGGGCGGGCGGTTCCGGTCCCGAAACCGGAGCACCTCGCCGCCATGAAGGTCGCCGCGCTGGCGCAGGATCCGGCTCGCCTCTTTCAGGACCTGGCCGACCTCCGTTTCCTGCTCGCCCTCCCGGGAGTTGATCGGGAGGAGGTGCGGGGCTACTTCGTGCGCCACGGCCTGGAGCACCGTTATGAGGAACTCATCGCAACCCTCTGAGGCGGTGGACTTCGCCCGCGACGTGCCGACGACGGCCGAGGATGTGGCCGCGCTGCGACGGGTGCGCGAGCTGCGAGGCCCGCAGGGGCGCTTCGATTGGGGGCGGCTCTCGCCGAGCTGGCCCCCCCCTCCTGCCCTCGCCCTCCGCCCAACCGCCGAGGGCAGACGACCCTTCGAGCTGGAATCGCTACCGGATAGCACCATCTGATCGTCCCTGGCTCGTCGGCTTCGTCGGTAGCTCGTATCGCCATCAGCTATCTCACCATCTCCACCTCGTCGAGCGCCGGTCCGCGATGCGGTGCCGCCGCAGGCTGGCGTCGCCGAACTGTTTCGTGCGCCGCTCCTCGGGCTCCGAGAAGCTGCGTCGACAAACGTGGCCTCGCTGCGGCCCGCGACGGCGCGGGCAGCCCCGGCGTGGCGCCCGCTGCTCGAAGGGCCGAGAAGGTGAGATAGTGATACCTGGTACCTGGGAGTGTCGACAAAACCGGGAGCGGCTCACCATCAACCGCGCGTCCAAGGGACCGGGGGCGGTTCATGGGCCACAGCCTCATTTCCGGCAGTCAGCGATGCCACGTCAAGCACTAGCGCGACCTCCCGGCACCGCCTGGCCGCCGCGCGCAGTCAGCGAGTGGCCGGGGGGTTCCGCCGAGCGGGGGAAAGCCTGCGAAGAGGCGCTACGGCTCCCCGGTCATGGGCGGTTCTCCGCTGCCGGTTCGCGCGGGAGCTGGGCGTCGCGCTGGAAGTCCAGGCCCCGCTCCTTGGGTTGGCCCCAGGCTTCCGGGTGGAGGTAGGTGCCGCGCTCGCCCTCCGGCTTGTCCTCCTCCACCGGGATGGGGTGAGCGTTGGCGAAGGAGTCTTGCCGGCTAGCGGAACGGGTCCCGAGAGGCGGAGTGAACGGAAGCGGGCTTGACGAAGTCACCCCTAACGTGGGCCTCCTCGGGAACTCGTAGGAGCGACCTCTCGACATTTCTCGCGGTTTGCGCGCCCCTTGGCGGGGGATGCGCCAGGCGTCCTCGACGAAATTTTCTGCAACGCTGTCTCATTCCCGGTTTTGGGGTGAGTGGATCGTAGGCCGGTCCAGTGGCGGTGTCGCACCGGCCGCCGAGACCGGCCCTGACCCCGGAGGGCCGAGTTGGAGGGGCGAACGATGGCGGAGGAAGGCGCAGCGCGGGTAGCGGCGGCGCGGTGGCGCCGTGGGCGGTCGGAGGCGCGAGTGATGGGGCTGCTGCTGGCGGCGCTGGCGAGCCTGCCGTCCGCGGCGCTGGCGCAGCGGGCCGAACCGCTGCCCAAGGAGCTGGAAGGGGTCGGCATCGAGGACCGCGCCGGCGCGCAGGTACCCCTGGAGCTGGAGTTCACCCGCGAGGACGGCCGTCCTGTGCGCCTGGAGCAGCTGGTCTCCGGGCGCAAGCCGGTGATCCTCACCCTCGTCTACTACCGCTGCCCGATGCTGTGCGGCGTGCTGCTGAACGGGCTTTTGGACGGGCTCCGGGAGCTGCCGTGGACGGCGGGGCGGGAGTTCGACGTGGTGACGGTTTCCATCGACCCGCTGGAGACGCCGACCCTGGCGAGGTTCAAGAAACAGAACACGATCGCCGACTACGGCCGGGCCGAGGCGGGCGCGGGGTGGCACTTCCTCACCGGGCGGCAGGAGGCCATCGCACGCCTGGCGCAGGCGGTGGGGTTTTCCTACCGCTGGGACGAGGCGTCGCAGCAGTTCGTGCACGCCGCCGGGATCTTCGTGCTGACCCCGGACGGGCGGGTTTCCCGCACGCTGTACGGGGTGATGTTCGAGCCGCGCACCCTGCGGCTGGCCCTCACCGAGGCGGGGGCCGGCCGCGTGGGCGGCGCGGTGGACCGCATTCTTCTCGCCTGCTTCCACTACGACGCAAACGCAGGCCGCTACGTGGTGGCCGCCGCGAACGTCATGCGCTTCGGCGGCTTGGCCACGGTAGCGGCCGTGGGGGTGTGGCTCGGCGTGCTGTGGCGCCGCAGGACAGGCCGAGAACGGGGAGACGGCCCGGAGGCGCAGGCGTGAGCGAGATGGCGACGGCCACCTCGGGGGGCGGTGTGTGGCTGCCGGTGGACGCATCCACCGGCGCCCCCGCCGTGGACGCGCTGTTCCACTTCATCCTCTGGGTTTCGGTGGCGTTTTTCGCCCTCATCGTGGGCTTGATGGTGTACTTCGTGGTGCGCTTCCGCCGCCGCGGTTTGGACGCGGCGGAGCCGTCGCCCGCCCACAACACGGCCCTCGAGTTGACCTGGTCGGGCATCCCCCTGCTCCTGGTGATCGTCATCTTCGGCTGGGGCTTCAAGGTCTACCTGGACCTCAACACCCCCCCCGCCAACGCCTACGAGGTCCAGGTGACGGGGCAGAAGTGGAAGTGGCTCTTCACCTACCCCAACGGCCACGTGGACGAGAACCTGCACGTGCCCGTGGATCGCCCGGTGAAGCTGGTGATGACCTCGGAGGATGTGATCCACTCCTTCTTCGTGCCGGCGTTCCGGGTGAAGCGCGACGTGGTGCCGGGGCGGTACTCCTCGCTGTGGTTCCAGGCCACGAAGACGGGGACGTTCCCGGTGCTGTGCGCGGAGTACTGCGGGCGGGGGCACTCGGACATGCTGGCGGAGGTGGTGGTACACCCCCCGGGGGGGTTCGAGCGCTGGCTGGAGGATGCGGCCAACCTGGCCAGCCGCATGTCGCCGGCCGAGGCGGGGGAGCGGCTCTTCCGGACGCGCGGCTGCGCCCAGTGCCACGCGGTGGACGGGAGCGCCAGGGTCGGGCCTTCGTTGGCGGGGCTGGTGGGGCGGCGCGCCGTCCTGCGCGACGGGACGACAGTGGTCGCCGACGAGAACTACGTGCGCGAGTCGATCCTCGAACCCCAAGCCAAGGTGGCGGCGGGGTTCGAGCCGGTCATGCCCACCTACAAGGGGCGGCTCAAGGACGACGAGATCACGGCGCTGATCGCGTACCTGAAGGCGTTGGGTGAAGAAACGCAGGGGGCCGGGGTCCGGGGTCCGGGGTCCGGGAACAGCGGAGGCGGGGGGGCGAGATGATGGCTGCGAACGAACTCACCGCGAACACGTTGCCGGCGAGCGAGAGCTTGCTCGGCGGCGACAACTACCTCACGCACGGCCGCGGCCTCCGCTCGTGGCTGCTGACCCTCGACCACAAGCGCATCGCCCTCATGTACCTGGTGTCGATCCTGTCGTCGTTCCTGCTCGGCGGTCTCCTCGCCCTGGCCATCCGCACCGAGCTGCTGACCCCCCAGAGGACGGTGATGGGCCCGGACACCTACAACCAGGCGTTCACCCTCCACGGCGCGGTGATGATCTTTCTCTTCATCATTCCGGGCATCCCCGCGGCACTGGGCAACTTCGTGCTGCCGATGATGCTCGGAGCCAGGGACGTGGCGTTCCCCCGCCTGAACCTGGCGAGCTACTACTTCTGGGTGGCGGGGGCGCTCCTGGCGCTCGTCTCGATGATCAGCGGCGCGGTGGACACGGGGTGGACCTTCTACACCCCCTACAGCACCACCACCAACACGGCGGTGATCTCCATGGTGATGGGGGCGTTCGTGCTCGGGTTCTCCTCCGTGTTCACAGGGCTCAACTTCATCGTCACCATCCACACCATGCGCCCGCCGGGCATGGGGTGGTTCCGCATGCCCCTGTTCCTCTGGGGGCTCTATGGGACCTCGATCATCCAGATCCTCGCCACCCCCGTGCTGGGCATCACGCTGCTGCTCCTCGCCATCGAGCGCGCCCTGGGGATCGGCATCTTCGACCCGGCGCTGGGGGGCGACCCGGTGCTGTTCCAGCACTTCTTCTGGTTCTACTCGCACCCCGCCGTGTACATCATGATCCTGCCCGCCATGGGTGTGGTCTCGGAGCTAATCGCCACCTTTTCCCGCAAGCACATCTTCGGCTACCGCTTCATCGCGTACTCGTCTATTGCCATCGCGGTGATCTCGTTCCTCGTCTGGGGCCACCACATGTTCGTCTCGGGGCAGTCGGCGCTGCTGGGCATGATCTTCAGTTTCTTGACCTTCTTGGTCGCCATCCCCTCGGCGGTGAAGGTGTTCAACTGGACGGCGACGATGTACAAGGGGTCCATCTGGCTCGCCACGCCCATGCTCTACGCCCTCTCGTTCCTCTTCCTGTTCGGCATCGGCGGGCTGACCGGGCTGTTCCTCGGGGCGCTGGCCACCGACGTGCACCTGCACGACACCTACTTCGTGGTGGCCCACTTCCACTACGTGATGTTCGGGGGGACGGTGATCGGCTTTCTGGGCGGGCTGCACTACTGGTGGCCGAAGATGTTCGGCCGCATGTACAGCGAGCGCTGGGGGCGGGTTGCAGCGCTGCTTGTGTTCGTGGGGTTCAACGCGACGTTCTTCGCCCAGTTCCTGATGGGCGCCAAGGGGATGCCGCGCCGCTACTACAACTACCCCCCCGAGTTCGCGCCCTACCACCTGGTTTCCACCGTGGGCTCCTACCTCCTGGCGGTGGGGTTCGTGATCATGGCCGCCTACCTGCTGCACTCGCTGCTGCGCGGCAAGCCAGCCCCCGCCAACCCCTGGGGGAGCGCGACCTTGGAGTGGCAGGCCCCGTCGCCGCCGCCGCCCGACAACTTCGTCTCGCCCCCCACGGTGGGGGACCCCTATGCGGTGGAGGAGTGGCGCTACGACGCACGCGTCGGCGGCTACGTCCGGCGCGAGGCGACAGCCTAGGAGCGCAGCCGAGATGAGCGGCCACGCCGACCCCGATCCGCACCTGGCGCACCACTTCCCGTCGCGGCAGCGGCAGTTCGAAGCCGGCAAGCTCGGGATGTGGATCTTTCTCGCGACGGAGATCCTGCTCTTCGGCGGCCTGTTCTGCGCCTACGCGGTGTACCGCGCCAACCACCCGGAGATCTTCGTGTGGGCCCACCGCTTTCTCGACACCCATCTCGGGGCGCTCAACACGGCGGTGCTCATCGGGTCCTCCTTCACCATGGCGTTGGCGGTGCGGGCGGCGCAGCTGGGGCGCCGGCGGGCGCTGGTGCGGCTTTTGGGGGCCACGATCCTGCTCGCGGCCGTCTTCCTGGGGGTCAAGGGCGTGGAGTACGAGCACAAGTGGAAGGAGGGGCTGCTGTGGGGGAAGCGCTTCCGCGTGCCGGTGGAGGCGTCGGCCGCCGCCCCCCCCGCCCCGAAGCCCACCCCGCCGATTCCCGCCGCCGCCGCCTCCGGCGAGGGCTCGGAGATCCCCCTCGCCCCCGAAGGCCCGTCGGGCCTGGCCGGGGCGGCACCGCCACCGAAACCGCGCGGCTCCGGCCCGCCGCGCAACGTGCAAATCTTTTTCGGCGTGTACTTCGCCATGACCGGCCTGCACGGCGTGCACGTGGTGGCCGGCATGGTGGTGCTGGCGGTGATGCTGGTGCGGGCCCGCCGCGGGGAGTTCGGTCCCGCCTACTTCACGCCGGTGGATCTGGCGGGGCTGTACTGGCACCTGGTGGACCTGATCTGGATCTACCTCTTCCCGCTGCTGTACCTGATTCACTGAGGGGGAGCGATGGAGCAGGGGACAGGGAACAGGGGAGAGGGGACAGGGGAGAGGGTGGCGGTGAGGGTCCGTCGGCGGGCGCAGCAGGAGGGAGGCGTCATGGAAGGGCATGAGGCAACACAGCTGACCGTTCACATCGTCCCGTTCCGGGTGCTGGCGGGCGTGTTCGGCGCGCTCCTCGTCCTCACCGTGCTCACGGTGGCGGCCACCCGGGTGGACCTGGGCTCGGCCAACCTGGCGCTCGCCATGGCTATCGCCACAGCGAAGGCCGCGTTGGTGGTGCTGTACTTCATGCACATGCGCTACGACCACCCCTTCAACGCCGTGGTGTTCGTGACGGCCCTGGCCTTCGTGGCCCTCTTCGTGGTGTTCACCCTCCTGGACACGGCGGCCTACCAGCCGGAAATGATCCCCGGCTACGCCCCGGCGCTGGCCCCATGACCGCGGCACCTGCCTCCCCGCAAGGACAGACGGCCGCCGGCAGCGGCGCCGGCATGCTGGGGATGCGGCTGTTCTTGGCGTCGCTGAGCGCGGTCTTCGCGGCCACGCTGGTGGCGTACCTGGTGGTGCGGGGGCGCGCCGAGGCGTGGCCGCCGCCTGGGGTGCCGCAGCTCCCCCGCACGCTGTGGGTGAGCACCGTGCTGCTGGTGGCGAGCAGCGCCACCATGACCTGGGCCCAGCGCGGCGCCCGCCGCGGGGACGGCACGGCGCTGCGGCGGGGGCTCGGGCTGACGACGCTGCTCGGCCTCGCGTTCCTGGCGAGCCAAACGCTCAACTGGTTCGCCCTGGTGGCGGCAAACCTCACCATGAGGACGAACCTCTACGGCTTCACCTTCTACCTCCTCACAGGACTGCACGCCCTCCACGTGCTGGGCGGGCTTGGGCCGCTCGCCGCTCTCACCGCCCAGGCGTGGCGCGGCCCCGGCTCCGACGCCCTCGCGCGCCGGGTGGCGTACCTGGCCGCCTACTGGCACTTCCTGGACGCCGTCTGGCTGGTGCTGTTCGCCGTGCTCCTCGCCACCACCTGACCCGCCCCCCTGGCATGGGGCGGCGGGCGCTAGAATGGTGGCAGCATGGAGAGTGACGCCGACCCACTGCCCTCCGCGGGGGGCGCCCCTGCCGAACCGATGCGGACGGTGACGGCGCCATGACGCTGGAGCTGGCCGTCATCCTCCTCTTGATCCTGGCCAACGGCGCGCTGTCCATGTCGGAGATTGCCGTCATCTCGGCGCGCAAACCGCGCCTCCACCGCCGCGCCGATGCGGGCGAGGGCGGGGCGCGCGCGGCGCTGGAGCTCAAGGCGAAGCCGACCGATTTCCTCGCCACCGTGCAGATCGGCATCACCCTGATCGGCATCCTCGCCGGGGCGTACGGCGGCGCCACCGTGGCTGGGGCCCTGGCGGAGCGCCTGCGGGCTTTCCCCGCGCTCGCCCGTTCCGCGGACTTGATCGCGCTCGGCGCGGTCGTGACCGGTCTGACCTTTCTCTCGCTGGTGCTGGGCGAGCTGGTCCCGAAACGGCTGGCCCTCAACCGGCCCGAGAGCATCGCGGCGGTTGTGGCTCGGCCCATGGCCTGGCTGTCCGTGCTGGCCAGCCCCCTGGTGCGGCTGCTGTCGGGGGCCACGGCGGTGGTGCTGCGGCTGCTCCGGGTCCGCCCCTCCCCCGAGCCCGAGGTCACCGAGGACGAGATCAAGCTGCTCATGGCCCAGGGCACCAGCGCCGGGCTGTTCGAGGAGGTGGAGCGGGCCATGGTGGAGCGGGTGTTCCGCTTCGCCGATCGGCGGGTGCACGAGCTGATGACGCCGCGGCGCAAGATCGTCTGGCTGGACGTGGACGACCCCCGCGAGGCCATCGCGGCCAAGATCGCCGCGAGCCCGTTCTCTCGCTACCCCGTCGGCAGTGGCTCGCTGGACAACTGCCTGGGGTTCGTGCGCACCCGCGACCTGCTGGATACCGCGCTCCGCCGCGGCACGCTGGACGTGCGCGGCTGTCTGCGCCAGCCCCTCATCGTCCCCGAGAACACGCGGGCAGTGGCCGTGCTGGAGAAGTTTCGCGACGCGGGCATCCACCTCGCCATGGTGGTGGACGAGTACGGCGGCATCGAGGGCCTGGTCACCTTGAACGACATCATGGAGGCGATTCTGGGTGACATGCCGGGCTCGGGGGAACCGAGCGAGCCGCCGGCGGTGCGGCGGGCCGACGGTTCGTGGCTCATGGACGGCACCCTGCCCATCGCCGAGGCGAGGGAGATCCTGGCGGTGGCGCGCTTCCCCGGGGAGGAACGGGGGGCCTACCGTACCCTCGGGGGGTTCGTAATGCATCGGCTGGGCCGCGTGCCGGCCACGGGCGACCAGTTCGAGTGGAACGGCATGCGGTTCGAGGTGGTGGACATGGACGGCCACCTGGTGGACAAGGTGTTGGTTCTGCCTCGCCCGGAGGAGAGCGACGGCCCGGCGGGGTGACGCGCCCCGGGAGGCCGCGAGCGGCGGGGAAAACAGCGGGTACCGTTGCGGCTGGCACTTCGTTTGCAAGGCGTAGCGGCGGGGGTGAGGTGGTGCGCAACGGTCGGTGCGGCATGAGCGGCAGCCCAGTGATGGGCCTCTTCCTGGTGGCGGCAGTGTCCTTCGCCGGCCAAAAGAGCGCGACACCACGCGGGGAGGCCCCTCTGCCCGTCCCGGTGGAGAACCCGCTCGTCGCCCATACCCTCTACACCTGGTACACGGAACGCAGCTTCGACAAGGCGACGGTGCAGCCCATCGAGCGCTTCCGCTCGGACGACCCCGACCACTACCGGCGCTACTTTCCGCTCCTGCGCGCCAACGGCGTGGACGTGATCGCCGGCGTCCTCACCGGGTTGCCGAGGGAGAGGGGGCGGGACGGCAGGCTTCTCCCCACCTCCTACCAGGCGGAGAACCTGGTGCGCATCCTCCCGCTGGTCGGGTCGGCGGGCATGAAGTTCTTCATCTACTACGACCTGGCGATCCGTTCGTACTGGAAGAGCGGCCTCTCCCGCGGGGCGCTCGACCTCCGCAACCCGGACCTGCGGCGGCAGATCCTGGGCGACTTCGAGTGGATCGCGGAGGCCATCGTCAAGCAGCACGAGGACGGCTACCTCTTCCTCGAGACGTCGTCGGGGAGGCATGTCCTCGACGAGAGGGGCCTCAGGAGACCGGTGGTGGCCATCTACCTTGTGCGTTCGCTCCGCGACGAGCAGGGTTTCCCGACGGTGGCACAGGTGCTGGACCGGGAGCTGACCGAGGTGTTCCGCCGTCACGGGCTTGGCCGCCCGGCGTTGGTGCTGGACACGGTGTTCTGGGGGGAGGCGACCTTCCACCCGCAACTGGTGCGGGCCTTCGGGGCCAGCGCCGCCGCCCTCACCTCGTTTTGCCCGGTGACGGAGCGCCGCGACGTGAGGAGCCTCGGCGACTGGGTGCCGCTGTTCGCCGACCTCTACGCCGCCGCGGGCCGGGAGATGGCGCGGCAGGCCGCCGCCGGGACGGTGCCGGCAACGCTCCAGTTCTGGCCGGGGGTGATGGCCAACTTCGAGAAGGAGGGGAATCGCAGCGGCAAGGCCAGAAGCGTGGGGGACTGGGAGGCGATGCTGCGGATGGGGGTTCTGGCGACGCAGCGGCTGCAGGGGGTGGGCGGCGACGCCCCCATTCGCGGCATGGTGATCGTCTACACGGACGAGTTCTACGAAGGCACCCCCCTCCTCGCCGACAACGGGCTCTTCACCCTCCCCCTCACGGTGCAGGGGAACGTCCTCAAGGACCTGGGCATTCGGCTCGAGAGCTTCTGAGCGGCCGCGCCGCGCCGCCAGCCCCGCCGGGCTTTACCCGTTGAGGAGCGAGCGGATCAGGTTCCGCTTGGAAAACTCGCCGGCGGATGCCACCGTCATCCATCCCTCGGGTCCGAGGAGACGGCGGGCGATGGTGCGAACCGGGAGCCCCGCCGCGGCCAGTTCGGCGGCGCGAGAGGCGGTTTCTTCGAGGAACGCGATTTTCCGCTCCAGGGCGGCCACCGGCCGCGTCACGAACCCGGCGTGGGAGCAGATCAGCAGCGCCGGGGCGAGGTCGCGAATCTGCTTGAGGGACGCGAGCACGCCGCGGGCGTCCTCGTCGCGGCGCAGGTACGCGGCCCGCGGCGACAGGAAGAGGTCGCCCGTGAACACCCACCCTTCCCGCTCTGCAAAGAAGCAGGTATGTTCGGGCGAGTGCCCCGGCGTGGGCACGACCCGCAGGCGGTACGGCCCGATCGGCACCTCCCGGCCCAGGGCCTCGGCACGGCATGGGCTCGGCTGCCCCCAGACGATGCGCCGGTAGAGCGGGATGCGCGGCGGGTGCTCCAGGACTGGCAGCCCCAGCTCCGGGGCGAGCGCCGGCAGGCCCAGGCGGGCGTTGCCGCCCACGTGGTCCTCGTGGGCGTGGGTGTTGAGGATGCGCGTGACCCGCTGCTTGCGGCTCCAGGCCGCCAGCTCGTAGGCGGTGTGGGGGCAGCCGGTATCGATGAGGGTGTCCTCCAGCAGGTACGCCGATACCCAGAAGAGCGCTCGGCCGGCGACGGCGCGGGCCAGTTCGATGCGGGTGATGGGGCCGTGGCGGGAGATACGCAGCATGCGGCGCCAGTCTCGCCTGGCGCCGACCGGAAGACAAGCCGCGCGCTGCCTCGATCTCGACACTCTTTAGAAATGTCCCCTCGGTAGCTCGTTAGCAGTGGCCCCCGCAGTTGTGGTCAGGGCTGTGGGCGGTGTGGGAAGCCAGCCGGGTCCTCCCGGTGCTTCGGGGGAATGCCAGCGGCTGCTGGCGTGGCACTCTGCCAAATCCGTCAAGACGCTACGGCACAGTTCATCGGCCGGCGGTGCTGCGTGCGAACGAACATCTAAAGAAGGCTGACTCGAAGCTACGAACTCACTGCGCGCACGCCACTCCTTTGGGCGAGCCAGGCACTCGGCTTGACGCTCGGCTTTACCCGGGGGGTCGAACCGAAGCGGCATCCCCGTCCGGCGCGGCATCCGGCTGTGTGTCGGATTGAGCCCAGCGCCGGGCGCCGAGAAGCCCGATCGGGCTGAGGGCGGGCACGAGCCACAGCAGGTTCCACCAGTTGAACCCGAGCGTCTCGATACCCCCGAATGACCAGGCTGCCCAGACAACAGCAATGAGAAAGAGACCATACGGTGCCAGCATGAGTCTCCAATACGGAGTCGACGGATGCCGCCATGGCGCGCAGTAGAGGACTGCTGCCACGGCCACTCCGGTCACCGCCAACCCCACCACCCCCGGCCCGGTCCGATGTCGGAAAAGAAGCCATCCTGCCAGGACGAGGACCCAGCTGAAACTCCCTCCCCAACCCCCGATCCATCCAGCCTTTTCAGCCATCCGGCTCGTCGTCATGAGCGCCTCCCCGGACACCGCGGCCACCGTCCACCGACCCGGCATGTCATGTCGGCCAAACCTTCAATAACCTCCCTCGAGGCGAACGGAAAACTGCATCCACTCTATCGTTGGGCAACCGTCCGCGGTCGGCTGGAGCGTGAATTCCCCAATGGTCAGCACACCCCGCCCGAAACGCTGGATCTCCTCCAGGTCCCTCGCTTCGACCGCCGGTTGGCAGCCGCAGCGCCGGTGCTTTTTCCCACCTCCGGAGAAAAGATGAATTCCCTGGGGTTGGCAGGTGCGGCCTCGGCAAGATAATCGCGTGTCGGACACGCAGAAGGGTCCGGGGACAGATGCCAGCCTTCGTGTACCGGGGGTTGGGGGCGAAGTGCAAAGGCGGGGTCAGCCGGGCCAGGTTTTCGTCTCTCCCATGTTCTTTGATGACGATCTCCCAACCGTCCGGCATGGGTTCGAGGACGAAGAGAAACTGCTCGCCGAAGGGGCGCTCGAATCGTCTGCCTCGCGATACCTCACCTTTGAACTCTTCTCGAAGGTATGGATAGCGAAGCCTCTCCCTCAATTCGTTCATGGACATCCTTCGCCGTTCGGATGGCTCTCCGTCGATGCTGCCAGTCACTTCCCCCTTCTCCACCGCGAGCCAGTACTCGCCGCAGTGCGAGAGGGCCCAGCCATCACCGGGTTTCGAACCGGGGCCATTGAGCGCGAGAATCCACTCACTCTCAGGTGGAAAGTTCGCCAGGGCGGGGCGGCATTGCATCCCATCGCCCATTTGCACGGTTATTCCTGAGTCGAGTAACCCCCCTTTCAGGATTTCCAGGACGCGAACGTCCATGGCCGGCGGCTGTCCCACGTGGTGGCGGACGATCCGCCCATGGATGATCAGGGGAGCATCCTTTGATACCGTGAGAAAAGGGCCCTTCCACGAGCAGGAACAGGGATGTGCAGGAGGAGGACAGCAAACACTGGCGACAAACAGCAGACCGCATTGAGCCAAGTGGCTCATGTCTGGGCGTTTCCGGAACATGTTGATAGGTGAACGGCTAGGACTCGGGGCTGGGGGTCGAGGGAGGAAGTCAAGGGATTGCCTCATGCTTTGGCCTCCAGCGTTGCGGGCGGTCATGGCCCTGGCGGAGAAGGTCGGCCATTCTTCACAGTCGGGCGGCGCCTCGGGGTGTGAAGGGAGCGAACCTCGGCTCGAGCTGCGGGTGCATCCAGAGAATTGCTTCGCGGTGCCGCGGGGGAAGCGGGGGTCCGTGCAGGGCAGATTAGCACCGGCAGGGCGTTCGGGCTGCGGACGCGCCCCGGCGGTCAGGGAGCGGCGGTGGCGGCGCTGAGTGGGCGTCCAACCTTTTCGACGGTCTCGGCCTCGATGTGGCGGGGGAGGGAGGCGATCACCGTGGTCCCGGCGAGGGCAGGTTTCCGCGTCGCTGCCCCGCACGGCGCCGACTCGCGGGGCAGTTCGCGGATCCGTCGGACGGACTGCGCCCAGCGGCGGCGCGACGTCCGCCACTCGGGTGAGTCCGCCTCGTGTGCGGGTGCCGGCGGCGCGGGTGTGCCACGAAGCCGCGGGTGGCGTCGGCACGTCGCACGATGACCCACTCCAGGCCGCGGAAGCGAAAGGTGTCCCCCAGCCGTGGCGCCGAACGGAAGGGAACCAGCACCACCCACGCTTTCGGGCCGGCATCGGCAATGACGGGGATGTAACGGGGCTTGCCCGCACCCTCTTCTCGGTTCCACCGGGCCGCGTCTGCCATGGCTCCCTCCCTTCCGCGCCAGCACCCCGAGAAGCGCGACGCTCACTGGATTGGACGTTGGAGCGGGTGGTTTTGTTCACGGGGGGATCGCGGCCCGTCCCCGGGGCGGCCGAAGCCGTCCGGAGGGCAAGCGGCAGGGGTGCCCCGGCGGGCTGCTCGCGCTGTGCGATACTGCCGAGGGTTTCCCCGTCGGGGAGGGGCGAGGCGGGATGACCGGGGGGTTTCTCGGCAGCCAGCACTGGCTGGCGGGCAGGCTGCGAAGGCCTCACATCGCGGCCACCCTGGCGGTGGCGGCGATGGTGGGGGCGGTGGCCGGGGTGCTCTCCACCGGCTTCTGGAACGCCATCGCCGCGCTCGACGCCATCCTGGAGTTCTACGTCGCCGGTCCCGTGGATTGCCTGGCGTCGTGGCCGTGGGGTTTCCTGCGCATCCGCTTCCTCTTCCCGGCGGCCGGGGCCTTGGCCGCTGCGCTGCTGGCCCGTTTCCTCTTCGCCACGCCACAGCGCCTGGGAGTGGCCTCGGTGATGCTGGACGCGCGGCGGGAGTGGGGTCGCATCCCGCTGCGCTACGTGCCCGCCACCTTCATCAATGGCGTCTTGACCATCGGCAGTGGCGGTTCCGCGGGACGCGAGGCGCCGGTGGTGGCGATGGGGGGAGGGATCGGCGCGTGGGTGGCGCGGAGCCTCAGCTTGCCGCCGTCGCAGCGGCGGCTCTTCGTGGGCTGCGGCGCCGCTGCCGCCATTGCCGCAGCCTTCAACGCCCCGCTGGCTGGGGTGTTCTTCGCGCTGGAAGTGGTGCTGGGCGACTTCCGGTTGGCCACGGTGGCGCCGATGATGTTGGCCTCCGTGGCGGGCACGGCGATGTGTCGCGCCACCGAGGGCGTGGAGGAGGCAGCCCACCTTTCCGTGCCGCCCTACCACGTGGTGAGCCCCTTCGAGGTGGTGCTCTACGCCGGGCTGGGGGTGGCGGCGGCGCTGGTGGGGGTGGCCTTCACCACGCTGCTGCAGCGCAGCGAGAGGTTCTTCGCCACCTCCCGCCTCCCCGCGCTGCTGCGCCCGGCAGTGGGCGGGCTGGGCGTCGGCCTGCTCGGCCTCGTCCACCCGGGGGTTCTCGGCAACGGCTACGCGGGTGTCCTGGCCGCGTGCTCGGGCGACCTCGTGGCCGGGGTGTTGCTGGTGCTGCTGGTGGGCAAGCTGGTGGCCACGGCGCTCACCCTGGGGTCGGGCGGCTGGGGTGGGGACTTCGCCCCGGCGCTGTTCGTGGGGGCAATGACGGGCGGGCTGTACGGCGCGCTCCTCACGGCGCTGCTCGACGACAGGGTGGCGAGTTCTGGCGCCTACGCCATGGTCGGCATGGGTGCGGTTTTGGCCGCCGCGATCCGCTGTCCCATCACCGCCATCCTGTTGCTCTTCGAGCTCACGGGCTCCTACCAGGTGATCCTCCCGATCATGGTGGCGGTCGCCACCGCCACATTCGTGGCCAGCCGACTGTCGCGATTCGGGCTCTACCACGCCCGTCTCTTCGAGCTGGGCGGGCCGACCGTGGCGGCGGGGGGGACGCACCTGGAGGAGTACCGCGTTGCCGACGCCATGCAGCCCGTAACTCACGTCCTGAGCGAGGGGTCCGGGGTGGAGGAGATCCGGCGGCTGGTGGCCACGACCCAGCAGACGGTGTTCCCGGTGCTTGACGCGTCGGGCCGCCTGAAGGGCGTGGTGCGGTTGGCCGATCTCAGGGCCGGCATTCTAGAAACCACCGGCGGGGCGCCCATCATCGCCGCAGACGTGCTGCGCGACGAGGTGCCGCTGCTCACGCCGGAGATGCCGCTGCGCGAGGCGGCAGAGGTGCTGGCAGCCGCCGAGTGCGACGAGCTGCCGGTGGTGCGGGCGGCGGACGACCCCCGGCCCTGCGGGCTCATCTCGCAGCAGGCGGTGCTGCGGATCGGGGTGGTGGGTCTCCCGCCGGGGGAGGGGCGCAGCGGGGGGCTTGACAGGGACGCGCTCCAGTGGGAGCATCGCCGCTGTCGAAATGGCGACTGACGGCACGTCCTCCGTGAGTAGGTTGGGAACCAGCAGGCTGGGGTGGTGGTGGTACGCGCACCGCAGCGGAGGGCGTGTGGCCACGCCATAGTCTCTCGACGCCGCGTGACCCAGGCCCTCCGGAAACCGGAGGGCCTTTTTCGTTGAGGGAGAAAGGAAATGGCGAACACGAGACACGAAACGATGACCGGCACCACCCCGCCCAACCCAGCCGTTACCAGGATCGCGCTACCTGCCAACGAGTTGCCGCGAAGCTGGTACAACGTGCAGGCTGACCTGCCGTTTCGGCTGCACCCCCCGCTCAGCCCCGCCACCGGCAAGCCGGTGGCACCGGAGGAGCTGCTGCGCATCTTTCCGCCCCAGCTCCTGGAACAGGAGATGAGCCGCGAGCGGCTGATCCCCATACCCGAGGAGGTGCTGGAGATCCTCTCCATGTGGCGCCCCACCCCCCTCGTGCGCGCCACCCGGCTGGAGAGAGCCCTTCGGACACCGGCCCGCATCTACTTCAAGTACGAGGGGGTCTCCCCCACCGGGAGCCACAAGCCCAACACGGCAGTGCCGCAGGCCTACTACAACCGGCAGCACGGGATCCTGCGGCTCACCACCGAGACCGGTGCCGGCCAGTGGGGCAGCGCCCTGGCCTTCGCCACGCAGATGCTGGGCATGACGTGCCGCGTCTACATGGTGCGCGTCTCCTACGACCAGAAGCCGTACCGCCGCACCTTCATGCGCCTGTTCGGAGCGGAGGTGCTGGCAAGCCCCTCCGCGAACACCCAGGCGGGGAGGGAGGTACTGGCGGAGAACCCGGACTCCCCCGGCAGCCTGGGTATCGCCATCAGTGAGGCGGTGGAGGAGGCGGCGGGGCGGGAGGACACCAACTACTCCCTCGGCAGCGTCCTCAACCACGTGCTGCTCCATCAGACCGTGATCGGCCTCGAGGCGAAGAAGCAGCTGGCGCTGGTGGGCGAGGTGCCGGACTTCATCTTTGGCTGTCACGGCGGGGGCTCGAACTTCGGCGGCCTCGCCTTGCCCTTCGTGCCCGACATCCTGGACGGCGCGCCGCTGCGCGCCGTGGCGGTGGAGCCGGACTCCTGCCCCACCCTCACCCGCGGGCGCTTCGCCTTCGATTACGGCGACACGGCCAGGCTCACGCCCATCGTGAAGATGTACACCCTCGGCCACGACTTCATCCCCCCTGCTTCGCACGCGGGCGGGCTGCGCTACCACGGCGCCGCCCCGCTGGTGAGCGCCCTCCTGGACGCGGGCGTGATCGGCGCCCAGGCGGTGGGACAGAGCGAGGTGTTCGCGGCGGCGCGGCTCTTCGCCCAGACCGAGGGGATCGTGCCCGCGCCGGAGTCGGCGCACGCCATCGCCGCCGTCGTGCGCCAGGCCGAAGCGTTGCGGGAAGAAGGCCGCAGCGGCGTCATCCTCTTTTCCCTCTCGGGGCACGGCCTGTTCGACCTGGCTGCCTACGAGGCGCACCTGGACGGCAAGCTTACCGACTTCCCGTACCCGGGCGACGCGATTACGGCGTCGCTGTCGAAGTTGCCGCAGGTCGAGGAGCCGGTGGCGTGAGGGGAGGGGAGGGAAAATGATCGTCATTCTCGAACCGGACCTGCCCGATCGGCGGGCGGCGGTGGAGCGGGTGGTGAGCGTGGCGCGGCGATTCCCCGGCATCGAGGTGCGCCCGTACGACTTCTGCGGGGCCGAACACACCTTCACCGAGGTGCACCTGGTGGGCTCCACCGCGCAGGTGCCGGCGGACGCCTTCGAAGCTCTGCCCGGCGTGCTGCGCGTGGTGCGGGTCTCGGCCCGCTACCGGCTCATCGGCAGACACGGCGCCACGGAGCGGCCGGTCGGGTTTTCCGTGAACGGTGTGCGATTCGAGGAACGCACCGTCCACCTCATCGCCGGGCTGTGCGCCGTGGACACTCGGCAGCACGTGGAGGCGACGATGGCCGCCCTCTCGGCCTCCGGGGTCGTCACGGCGCGGATGGGCGCGTACAAGCCGCGGACCTCGCCCTACGACTTCCAGGGCCTCGGCGCCACCTGCCTGCCCTGGGTGTTCGAGCTGGCCGGCAGGTACGGGATCCGCCTCGTGGCCATGGAGGTCACGGATGCCCGCCACATCGACGAGATCGAGTCGGCGCTGGAGGCGGCCGGTCGGCCCACCGCCGTGATGCTGCAGGTGGGCACCCGCAACGCGCAGAACTTCGAGCTCTTGAAGCAGATCGGGCGGCGGGCCGACTTCCCCGTGCTCTACAAGCGGGGGATGGGCATCACCCTGGAGGAGTCGCTCAACGCCTGCGAGTACATCGCCAGCGAGGGCAACTCGCGCATCGTCTTCTGCCTGCGGGGGGTCAAGACCCACCTGGGAGATCCCCACCGCAACCTGGTGGACTTCGCCCACGTGCCGGTGGTGCGGCGGCAGACGCGCCTTCCCGTGTGCGTGGACCCCTCCCACAGCGTGGGTTCGCGGGCGGTGGCGCCGGACGGCATCCCGGACGTGGTGCACGCCATCGGCCAGGGGGTGGTGGCTGGCGCCAGCGCGGTGCTGGTGGACTTCCACCCGCGGCCGGAGGTGGCTCTGTGCGACGGCGGCCAGGCGCTGCGGCTGGAGGAACTGCCGCGGCTGGTGGCCTACGTGGCCGCGGTGCGCGCCGCGTACCGCGAGGCGGTTTCGCTCTTCGACGAGAGGGGTGCGTGGCGCAGCGCCACCGCCTGAGCTAGTTCGAGCGGCGGAACACGTGGGCCACGGAGGCCTGGGCCGTGGGCACGAGGATGAGCTCGCGCACGGTGGCGTGCGGCGGGCGGGTGGCGCAGAAGATCACGGCTTCGGCCACGTCGGCGGGGGTGAGCGGTTCGAGCCCGCGATACACGGCGCGCGCCCGCTCCTCGTCGCCCCGGAAGCGGACCTGCGAAAACTCAGTCTCCACCAGGCCGGGGTCCACCGACGACACCCGCACCCCGGTGCCCAGGAGGTCCATGGCCAACCCCCGGGTCAGCGCCGCCACCCCGTGCTTGGTGGCGCAGTAAACGTTCCCGCCCGGGTACGCCTCGTGGCCGGCGATGGAGCCGATGTTGATGACGTGGCCGTGCCGGGCCGCCACCATGTGCGGCAGGAAGGCGCGGGTCACGTAGAGGAGGCCCTTGAGGTTGGCGTCGATCATCTCTTCCCAGTCCTCGATGCGGCCCTCGTGGAGCGGAGCCAGCCCCCGGGCCAGCCCCGCGTTGTTGACGAGCACGTCCAGGGCCC
Source organism: Acidobacteriota bacterium (assembly GCA_037441065.1). Lineage (GTDB taxonomy): Bacteria > Acidobacteriota > Thermoanaerobaculia > Thermoanaerobaculales > Thermoanaerobaculaceae > JACADV01. The sequence continues at coordinate 63,932 of JBBISY010000011.1, forward strand.
CCCAGCGGTCTGTGACCTCCTGGGCCAGAGCCGCCACGGCGTCCCGGTCGCGCACGTCGAGGGTGTGGGCGGCGGCAGTGACGCCGTATTCCTGCTCGAGCCGGGCGGCCAGCGCTTCGAGGCGCTCACGGCGCCGTGCCACCAGCGCCACGTGGGCGCCCTCCCGCGCGAAGGCCTCGGCGCAGGCCGCGCCGATGCCGCTGGAGGCGCCAGTGACGAGGACGTGCTTGCCAGCGAGAACGCTCATGCAACCCTCCCTTCCTGCAGGCGCTATCGTAGCGTGGCGGCCGGGCAGCCGGGCTAGGCCCAGGGCCATGGCAGCGTCGAGGGCAGACGCTCGCACCCCCTTGCCCGACCGGCCACGAGGCGTGAAGATGGGGTGGCAACAGGCCCGCCAGGGCGGGCACGAGGAGGCGGGGACGATGGAGAGGCGAACGAAACGGCGTGACGGTGAGGGGGTGGAAGGCATGGACCGCCGCCAGCTGGTGCAGACGGCAGTGCTCTCGGGGCTGGCAGCGGCGCTAGGGGGTGGTGTTCGACGGGGGGCGGCCGCTGCCGCGGCGACTCCGCAGCCGGAGGAATTCCCCTTGGAAGAGGTAACGGTGGCGGAGCTCGGGGCGCGGATGGCATCGGGGGAACTCACCTCCCGCGGCGTGTGCCAGGCCTACCTGGAGCGCATCGCGGCGCTGGATCGTCAGGGACCGACGCTGCGGTCGGTGATCGAGGTGAACCCGGAGGCTCTCGAGATCGCAGAGGCTCTAGACCGCGAGCGGGCCAGCAAGGGCCCGCGGGGACCGCTCCACGGCATCCCGGTGCTCATCAAGGACAACATCGCCACCGCCGACCGGATGGAGACCACCGCCGGTTCCCTGGCGCTGGTGGGGGCCCGGCCGGCGCAGGACGCCTTCCTGGTGGAACGCCTCCGCGCGGCCGGGGCGGTGATCCTGGGCAAGACCAACCTGTCCGAGTGGGCGAATTTCCGCTCCACCCACTCCTCGAGCGGCTGGAGCGGGCGCGGCGGGCAGTGCCGCAACCCCTACGCCCTGGACCGCAACCCCTGCGGCTCCAGTTCGGGGACGGGGGTGGCGGTGGCGGCCAACCTGGCCGCCGTGGGCGTGGGCACCGAGACGGACGGCTCCATCGTCTGCCCCTCGCATGCCTGTTCCCTGGTCGGGATCAAGCCCACGCTGGGTGCTGTGAGCCGGTCGGGGATCATCCCCATCGCCCACAGCCAGGACACGGCAGGGCCCATGGCGCGCACGGTGGCGGATGCGGCGTGCCTGTTGGGGGTGTTGGTAGGGGTGGATCCCCGCGACCCGGCCACGGCCGCCGCGCGCGGCCGGATCCACGCGGACTACACCCGCTTCCTCGATCCGCGCGGGCTCGCCGGGGCGCGGATCGGGGTGGCGCGGGCCAAGGTGACCGGCTACAGCGCCGAGGCGGACGCGGTGTTCGCCGACGCACTGGCTGCCATGAGGGAGGCCGGTGCCGTCCTCGAAGACCCCGCCGACATCCCGCACCTGGGCGAGTACGACGAGGCGGAGTTCGAAGTGCTGCTGTACGAGTTCAAGGCCGACCTGGAAGCGTACCTGGCCGCGCTGCCCGGCCGGGAAGGGCCGCGGACCCTTGCGGATTGCATCGCCTTCAACCGGGAACACAAGGAAGAAGAGCTGCGCTTCTTCGGGCAGGAGATCTTCGAGATGGCGGCCGCCAAGGGGCCGCTTTCCGACCCGGCCTACCGGAAGGCGCTGCGGCGGTGCCGCGAGCTGTCCCGCCGCCGTGGGCTGGACGTGGTCTTCGAGCGGCACCGGCTCGACGCCCTGGTGGCCCCCACTGGCTCGCCGCCCTGGCCCACCGATCTGGTGAACGGCGACCACTTTCTCGGCGCCAGCTCCACGCCGGCAGCCGTGTCCGGCTACCCCGCGATCACCGTCCCCGCCGGCTACTCCTTCGGTCTCCCCGTGGGCATCACGTTCATCGGCAGGGCCTGGGGGGAACCGGTCCTGCTGCGGCTGGCCAGCGGCTTCGAGGCGGCCACGAAAGTGCGGCGGCCCCCGCGCTTTCTCCCCACCGCCGAGCTGGGGAGCGTGTGAGCCCGAGTAGCGGAGGGGCAGCCGGGGCGTTTCGGGGGGACCGCAGGGCCAGGGCGGACTGCCGGAGCGGTGGCGGTCCGGTGCGCGAGGAGGGTCGGCCGGCCCGTGGGGAGGTGAACCCATGCGTGAGGAGCCATCCGGCGCGCGGGGCATCGATCCGGATGTTCCCATCGAGGAACTGGTGCGGATCCTGCCCGAGGCGCCGGCCATCCTGCGGCGGTTCGGCATCGTCTGCATCCAGTGCGGCGAGCCGGTGTGGGGGACGCTGCGCGAGGTGGCGGCGGCCAAAGGGATCCTAGACCTCGGCGAGGTGATGGCGGCCCTGGCTGGCGGGAGCGGCGCGCCTTCGCCCGGGTAAGGCACCTGCCGCGGAGAGTCCCACCGGCGCACGCGGCGTTGGGGACTCGCGCGGGGTGCGGCCCGCGAGCCGCCGGGCGGAGCCCCGGGCACCTCTCGACGCGGGGGTTCTCTTCGCGAGGCGAGTGTGGCAATCTGGAAGTCACCTCGTTGGGCCACGGGAGGGCGTCATGAGAGGACTCGGCAAGGCAGCACGCGGCATCCCCGCAGTGATCGGTCTCGGGTTGGCGCTGGCCTGCAACGCCCCCCCGAGCACGCAACCGCAGGCGCCCGCCACGGGCAGCAGCGCGGCGCCCGCCGCTGCGGGCGGGTCGGCGACGGTGCCCGCTGCGGTGCCGTCCGGCGTGGTGGTGGCGTTCTACGGTACGCTGTTGCCCGAGGGGTGGGTGCTGTGCGACGGGCGCCCCACCGCTACCGGCATGCCCACCCCCGACCTGAGGGACCGGTTCATCCTCGGTTTGAACCCGGCCACCGGGGCGATCGGCGAGCAGGGCGGCGCCGCGTCGCACACCCACACGGCGAGAACGGGAGAACCCCGGGAGAAGGACGAGGACCTCGAGTCGGGCGAGGACGAGCACGCCGCCAACGACGGGCACACCCACGAGGTCACGGTGGACCCCGCCCGGCACCTGCCGCCCTACGTGAAGCTCGCCTACATCATGAAGGAGTAACGGGCCCGGCCGCCCGCAGCCGGCGGAGCCACGCGGCCCACCGCGGGCGGGGCAGGGGCACGAAGCCGCCGCGGGACGCCACGGCGCCGTAGAGGCCGGAGGCGAGGGCGAGCAGGAGGGTCGCCGTCACCACCGACCCCTCCGGCCCGAACTCGCCGCCGGTCAGCCATTCCTCGCCGCGCACGGAGAGGCGGAAGAAGGCGCTGTACTCGCCCATCTGGTTGCCCGAAACGTCGGCTCCGGCCAGTGCCTGTGCCGCGTTCCAGCCCAGGTGAAAGGCGATGGGCAACCAGAGCCGGCGGGTGAGGGCGAAGAGGAGGGCGAGGGCCACGCCCGCCAGAGCGACGCTGAGCGTGCTCACCAGCGTGGCACCCGGGTTGTTCACATGCACCCAGGCGAAGACGGTGCTGGAGACGAGGAGGGCGGCCACGGTCCCGGCGCTGCCCTCGAGGATGCGGTAGAGGATGCCGCGGAAGATCACCTCCTCGAAGGCGGCGTAGAACCCGAGGAGAGCGACGATGGTCGGCACGGCGACCGGGCGGTTCAGGTCCACGACGCGGTAGCAGCCCACCCCGAGGAGGAGCACCATCGCCACCCCGACCGCCGCGGCACCGGAGAGGAGCCCGAGGAAGAGGTCCCGCGGGGCTGGCGCGAGCTCTAACTCCACGACCCGCCGCCCCTCCCAGAAGCGGTAGAGCAGCGAGTAGCACCCCAGCAGCAGGGCTGTGGCGCCGACCCAGAGCAGCGTCGGCAGCCACGGGCCGTGGGAAGGGGCGAGCCAGGGTCTGAGGCGGGCCAGGGCCAGGAACGGGACGACGCTGCACACGAAGAGGCCCCCGACGAGACGCAGCGGGGCGGCGCGGAGCAGGCGGCCGAGACGCGACGGGCGAGGCGGCACCACCGCTCGGGCGGCTCGACGGGGCCACAGCTTTCGGCGTGTCTCCATGGGTCCTCCGGGGGGCATTCTACCTGCGGCGACGGGGCGCGGCGGCGGGAGGAGGTGGCACAATGTCGCGGTGATGGAGGCGGTCACGGTGGCGGCGGTGCGGCGGGCGGTGACGTCGCTGCGGCCGCGCGCGAGGGGGGGCGTGCCGCTGGAGAAGAAGGCGGCCGTGGCGGCGATCTTCCGCGAGGGCGAAGGCGGGGCCGAGGTGCTGCTCATCCGGCGCGCCGAACACCCGCGGGACCCCTGGTCCGGGCACATGGGTTTCCCCGGTGGGCGGGTGGACGCGTCGGACCCAACCCCCCTTGTCACCGCCATCCGCGAGACCCGCGAGGAGCTCGCCCTGGATCTCGAGGTGGCGGGGGAGCTGCTGGGACGGCTCTCCGACGTGCGCACCCACCTGGCACCCAGCGCGGCGCCTCGCGCCGTGGTGCCGTTCGTCTTTGCCCTGCGCGACGCCCAGGTGGTCTTCCAGGCCAACCACGAGGTCCAGGAGGTGGTGTGGGTTCCGCTCGCCTTCTTCCTGGAGCGCGCCAACCGCTCGCTGCTGACCTGGGTGCGGCAGGGCGTGCCGCTGCCGCTCCCCTGTTACCACTACGGTGGCCGCGTGATCTGGGGCCTCACGCTGCGGGTCCTGGACGAGCTCCTGGAGGCGCTGGCCCGCACGGGGGAGAACCCCGCGCCGGCATGAGGGGACGACGGTGCGGGGCGCCTCAGTCCGTGACGGCGTAGCGCACGGTGCCCTCGTGCTCGTGGATCTGCAGCTTGCCCTCGCGGGCCAGCCAGCCGAGGGCCATGGGGGCCAGCGGGCGGGGGAGTGCCGCGCCGCGTTCGATGGCGTAGAGGGTGGCAGGGCCGGACGCTCTCAGGAGCCGCCAGACCACACCGGCAGCGGTTCCGATCTCTTCGATGCTCACCATGGCTCCAGTTCTCCGCCTTTCATTCTACGGCACGCTCCCGAGGCCGGCCCGGGCGGGGGGCGTCGGCGCGCGCGCTGTGGCGGCCGATCGCCCAGGCCGGCGCGGAAGGCGGGTTCCTCGCCGCCAGCGGGGGGTGGCCGATGAGCGAGGCCGGGATGCCGGTGGGCAGGAGGCTGTGGGTGACGGCAAGCCCCACGGCGGCCCCGCCCCCGGGCCGCACCGCGGTGCTGGTGACGCCCGGCGCCTTCGGCTCGGGAGAGCACGTCACCACCGCGGGTTGCCTCGAGTTCCTCGAGGCGCTGCCCGGTATTGCCGGCATGCGCGTGCTGGACGTGGGCAGCGGCACCGGCATCCTCGCCCTGGCCGCCCTGCTCCTGGGGGCGCGGCACGCCGTTCTCGTGGACACGGACCCGCAGGCCGTGGCCACCGCCCGGCGCAACGGCGACCTGAACGGGGTGAGCGACCGGGCCGAGCACGTGCTGGGTTCCCTGGCCGACGCCCCGCCCGGGCCCTTCGACCTGGTCCTGGCGAACCTGCACGGCGACCTCCTCCAGGTGCTGGCGCCGCAGCTGGCGGCGGCCGCGGCCCCCGGCGGCTGGCTGATCCTCTCGGGGATCCTCTGGGAGGACGACTTTGCCGTCGCCACGGCCGCTCGGCGCAGTGGTCTGCGGGTGCGCCGCCGAACGATGCGCGACGGCTACAGCACGCTCCTCCTCCAGAGAGGTGTGTGAACGCCCCTGGCGGCGGGCGTGATCACCCCTGGTTCTGTCCTCAAAAACGGTAAGTAACACTGGTCCTCACGTTGCGGCCGCTCTCCAGGCGCCGGTTGAACGGCTCGTGGTAGGCCTTGTCGAGGAGGTTGTCCACCGCCACCTGCACGTGGAAGCCGGCGCCCAGCGCGGCACCGGCCCGCACGTCGAACACCGTGAACCCCGGTGTCTCCTCGTAGGTGTCGGCGGGGGTGTCGGGGGGGACGCGCTCCTGCCGGGCGACCAGGCGGGTGCCGAACTCCCCCCACCAGCGGGGGCTCTCGTAGCGCACGCCGAGCACTGCCTTGAGCGGCGGGATGAGGGGGAGCGGGTCGCCGGTGCTGTCGTCGGTACCGCGGGTGTAGCTGGCCACGCCAAAGGCTGTCCAGGCGGGGGTCAGGAAGGCCTGGAGCTCGAATTCCGCGCCGGTCAGGGTGGCCGCCTCGATGTTGGCGAACCGCGAGAGCATGAGGCCGGTTTCGGGGTCCTCGCCCAGGAACTCGAAGGAGATGAGGTCATCCACAGCGTTGCGGAACACGGTGAACCCACCCGCATAGCGGTCGTAGCGCACCTTGAACCCAGCATCGATGTTGAAGGAGGTCTCCGGCCCGAGATCGGGGTTCTGCACCACCCAGGTGTCGCCGGTGGAGACCAGGCCGGTGTAGGAGCGCTCCTGCAGGTTCGGCGCGCGGAAGCCGCGGCCCACGCTGGCGGTGAGCTGCACGTGCGGGGTCACGGCGTAGCGGGCGGCCAGGTTGCCGGAGACGGCGGCATCCTGCACGTCGAAGGGCTCGCCGGCGTAGCGGGGGTCGTCGGTGCTCTCGAAGGCGTACCGGTCGGCGCGCAGGCCCGCCACCAGGCTCAGCCGCTCGCTGGCCGAGACCTCGTCCTGGAGGAAGACCCCCAGGCCGGTCTGGGTGCTGTCGGGGACGGCCACGGCGTTGCTGGAGCCGAAGGTGCTCTCGGCGATGGTCTCGTCGTGGATGCGGTCGCGGACCAGGTCGGCGCCGAAGGTAAGGCGGTGCGCGCCCGAAACCAGCAAACCCTGAGCGCTCAAACCCGTGGAGTCGATCTGTGAGGTGGTGTAGTTGTTGGAGAAGAAGCGCGGGCCCATCTTGATGTTACGCTTGCTCTCCTTGACCACCTTCTGGGCGTAGGAGCGCAGCGTCACGGTGTCGAGGCCGAAGAGATCGCCGATCTCCCACGTCAAGCCCACCTTGTCCCGGTCGAAGCGGGGGAAGGAGATGTCGATCCCGGAGGTGACCGGGTCGTAACCGGGGAAGCCCACATCGCGGGTGTTGACGCTCTCCACGGTGAGGCGGAGCACGCTGCTCTGGCCCAGGAGCAGGCGCAGCGACCCGTCGGCGCTGTTCTGGTCCATCCCCGAGTTGGGGACCTCCCCCTTCGGGCTCTCGTAGTTGCCCACGCTGGCCCAGGAGGCGCCCAGGTGGAACGCCACCCGCTCCCCCGTCCCGTTGAGCTCCGCGCGGGCGCGGCTGGCCTCCGCCGAGGTTCCGTACTCGGCGGAGACGACGCCGTCCAGTTGCAGAGGGCCTGGGCTGAACGGCCGCTGCTTGGTGATGATGTTGATCACGCCGCCGATGGCGTCGCTGCCATAGAGCACCGACGCGGGCCCGCGCAGCACCTCCACCCGCTCCACCGCGGAGAGGTCCACGAGACCCGGCTGGATGCCGGCGAACTGGGTGGACTCGCGGGCGTTGTTGAGGCGCTCGCCGTCCACCAGGACGAGGATCCGGTTGCTCGTGAGGCCACGGATCACGGGCAGGCCCCGGAACGGTCCTTCCCCGGTGAACTCCACGCCGGCCATGGTCTTGAGGGCATCCACGAGCCGCTGCGGACGCAGCCGCTCCAGATCATCCTGGGAGAGCGAACTGATCGGCAGCGGCGTGGCGAAGGAATCCACCTCGTAGCGGGTGGCCGTCACCACCACCTCCTCGTGGAGCGGCGCCGAGGCGCGAGCTGTCGGCTCCGTCTCGGTCTTTTTCTCGGCGTTGGCCTGCGAGACCTCGGTGGGCATCGCCGTATCTCCCTGCTGCGCGAGCAGAGCTGGAACCGCCGCGAAGACGGCAAAGAGAACCACGAACCATACGGTGCGCATGCTGGCCTCCCTCCCCCCGCCTCGTGGCTGGGGGGCGAGGACACTGTAGCCATTTCCCGATGGTTTGTAAAGTGTGTATTTGCAATATTTGCGATGACATCTAGGGAGTCTTGTCGGTGCTGCGTCACGCCGCAGGCCGCGGGGCGGCCGTCGCGGCGCGGGGCGATGCTTCCCCCAGGGCGTAGAATGTCCCCACCACAGCGAGCCCGCCCGGCTCGGGCGGCGGTCGCGAGAGGAGGTGCGGTGTGAAGCGGTGGACGTTGCTGTTCGTGCTGGCCGTCGCCCTGCCGTTACCGGCGCCTGCGGTCCCGCCGGCGGAGAACCCGTTCTTCGTCGAGTGGACGACGCCGTTCGGTTTGCCGCCCTTCGGCGACATCCGGCCGGAGCACTTCCTGCCCGCGATCGAGCGGGGGATGGCGCTGCAAAAGGAGGAGGTGGCGGCCATCGTCGCCAACCCGGCCCCTCCCACCTTTGCCAACACCGTCGAGGCGCTCGACGCCTCGGGCGAACTGCTCGCCAAGGTCTTGGGCGTTTTTCAGAATCTCGTCAGCGCGGAAACCAACGAAGCGCTCCAGGAGATTGCCCGCACCACCGCGCCGAAGCTCGCCGCGCACCGGGACGACATCAACCTCAACCCCAGGCTCTTCGCCCGCGTGCGGGCGGTGTGGGAGGCGAGGGACACGTTGGGCCTGGGTCCCGAGCAGGCCAAGCTCCTGGAGGAGACGTGGAAAGGTTTCGTGCGCGGCGGGGCGCTCTTGGACGAGCAGGCGCAGGCGCGGCTCCGGGCTATCAACACGGAGCTGGCCACCCTGGGCACGAAGTTCGGCGACAACCTCCTCAAGGAGATGAACAGCTACCGACTGGTGATCAGCGACCCCGCCGAGCTGGCGGGTCTGCCGGAGCGGGTGAAGGCGGGGGCTGCCGAGGCGGCGAGGCGGGCTGGCCTGGAGGGGAAGTGGGTGTTCACGCTCCACGCCCCCTCCATCTGGCCCTTCCTGGAGGCTGCCGACAACCGGGAGCTGCGGCGGCAGATCTTCACCGCCTACACCAGCCGCGGCGACCACGGGAACGAGACCGACAACAAGGCGCCCGCGGCCCGGATGGCGGCGCTGCGCGCCGAGCGGGCTCGCCTCCTGGGCTTTGCCACCTGGGCGGACTTCGTGCTCGACGAGGCGATGGCCAAGAACCCTGCGCGCGTCTACGACCTGCTGAACCGGTTGTGGGGGCCGGCCAAGGCGGTGGCGGCTCGCGAGGCGGCCGACCTGCAGGAGGCCATTGCGGCGGATGGCCAGAGCTTCGAGCTCGAACCGTGGGATTGGTTCTACTACACGGAGAAGATCCGCAAGGCGCGCTTCGACTTGGACGAGTCGGCGCTGCGTCCGTACTTCGAACTGGAGCGGGTCCGCAACGGCGCCTTCTACGTGGCCACCCAGCTCTACGGCATCACCTTCACGGAGCTCACCAACGTCCCCGTGTACCACCCCGAGGTGAAGGCCTTCGAGGTCAAGGATGCCGACGGGTCGCACCTGGCCGTGTTCCTGTGCGACTACCACCCGCGGCCCGGCAAGCGCAGCGGCGCCTGGTCGAGCCGGTTCCGGGGGCAGTACTGGCGGGAGGGTCGAGAGATCCGGCCCATCGTGGTGAACGTGTGCAACTTTTCCCGTCCCACCGGCGACACACCGGCGCTGCTGTCGCGGGACGAAGTAGAAACGCTCTTCCACGAGTTCGGCCACGCCCTCCACTCCATCTTTTCGCGCATCCATTACCGCGGCTTGGCGGGCACGCCGCGGGATTTCGTGGAACTGCCGTCGCAGATCATGGAGCACTGGGCCTTCGAGCCGGAGGTGCTCAAGGTGTACGCCCGCCACTGGGCCACCGGCGAGGTGATCCCCGACGAGCTGGTGCGCAAGATCCAGGCGACCTCCCGCTTCAACCAGGGCTTTGCCACCACCGAGTACCTGGCCGCGGCCCTCCTGGACATGGAGTGGCACACCCTCACCGCGGCGGCCGAGCCCGACACCGCGGCCTTCGAGCGCATCGCTCTGGCCCGCATGGCCATGCCCCGTGCCATCGTGCCGCGGTACCGCTCCACTTACTTCCAGCACATCTTCGGGCCAGGCAGCGGCTACGCGGCGGGGTACTACGCCTACATCTGGGCGGCGGTGCTGGACAACGATGCCTTCCAGGCGTTCCGGGAGAAGGGGCTGTTCGATCGGGCCACCGCCGAGTCGTTCCGCCGGAACATCCTGGAGAAGGCCGGGAGCGACGACGCGCTGGCAATGTGGCTGCGCTTCCGCGGGCGGGAGCCGAGCGTGGCGCCGCTGCTCGCCGCCCGCGGGCTGGCGACGCCCTGCCCTTGAGGGGTGACGGCGCGCGGCCGGGTCACTCGAACAGTTCCAGGGCCGCCACGTCGCCCTTGCCAGCGCGGACGAGGACCGGCTCGTCCCCGGACAGATCCACCACCGTCGAGGGCTCCGCCGTGAGGAGGCCGCCGTCCACCACGAGGTCCGCCTGTCCCCGCAAGTCCTCGGCAATGACCGCGGGGTCCAGCACCCACTCCTCGGAGGCGTTGCGGACCGAGGTGGCCAGCAGCGGCGAACCCACCTCGGCCAGGGTGGCCAGGGCGATGGGCGAGGCGGGGATGCGAATCCCCACGGTGCGCCGCTTGCGCAGCATCACCCGCGGCACCTCGTTGGAAGCCTGGAAGATGAAGGTGTAGGGTCCAGGCAAGACGCGCCGCATGGTGCGGAAGACGGGGTTGGGGATGCCGCGGGTGAGCCGCGCGGCGGTGGCGATGTCCGACACGAGCAGCGACAGCCGCTTCGCCGGGGCGATGCGTTTGACCGCGTAGAGCCGCTCGATGGCGTCGTCGTTGTCGAAGACGCAGGTGAGCGCGTAGACGGTGTCGGTGGGGAGCACCACCAGGCCCCCTTTGCGGAGCACGTTGGCCACCCGGCCGATCAGCCAGGACTCGGGTTCCACGGGGTCGATGGGCAGGAGCACGCGCGTCCCCTCCGTCAGGCGGCAGGTTGTAGCCGGACCCTCCGCCGCCGTCAAGCCCGAGCTGCTGCCGTGGCGCTGGGAGGGCAGCGGGCCGGCTGGCACCCCGGCGCCCGGCGCGGCTCGCTCAGCGGACCGGTTCCACCGCCACGTCGCCCGAGCCGGTGGACACGCGCATGCGAACGTCGCCGCTCGCGCGGTCGTAGCCGATCAGTTCCCGGCCGCGGTGGACCGGCTGGGCGTCGGGAAAGCGGCAGGCGATGCGGCCGCTGCCCACCTCCGCGCGCAACGTAAACGGGGCGTCCACCGGCAAACGGAGGAGCACGTCGCCCGAGCCGGTGTCCGCCCAGACGGAGCGGAGGCGGTGGCCCAGGGTGGCGAGCTCGAGATCCCCGGAGCCCGTGTCGCCGCGAAACTCCTCCACGTCCACCTCGGTGGCACGCACGTCCCCCGAACCCGTGTCCACCGAGAGACGGGTAGCGCGCACGCTGCGCAGCCGCACGTTCCCCGAACCCGTGTCGCAGGCGAGCTCCTCGCCGTCGAAATCGGCGACGAGGCAGTCGCCGCTCCCCGTGTCGCAGGTGAACGAGCCCCGCACTCCGGTGGCGTCCACGTCGCCCGAGCCGGCGTCGGCCCGCACCTGGCCGGCCACGTGCCGGACGGCGATCTGCCCGCTCGCCGTATCGAGCCGGAGGCGGCCTTCAATCCCCTCCGCCTGGAGGGAACCCACCAGGTTGCGGAAGGTGGCGTCGCCGGCTGCGTGGGGTACGCGAACCTCCAGGTCCACCCACAGCTCGACGCCGGAGTCGGCAGCTACGCTCACGCTCCGGCCGCCGTACTCGACGCGCGACGTGCCGCGCCCGTAGGGGTAGCAGAGCTTTCGCACCCCCTGCCACGGGTACACGACCCGCAGCACCGTGCCGCCGTCCCGTCCGCGGGCGGACTCCAGCGCCACGCCCGCCGCCAGCTTCTCGTCGCGGGCGTGAACCGTGGCCACCACCTCCGGCGCGGCCACCTCCGCCGCCCGCACCACCATGGTGCCGGCCAGGTTCTCCACGAGGTAGGGGCCATCCGCCGGGGCGGGGAGGGTGGCGGTGAGGGTTCTCGTCACCTCGGCGAGGCTGGCCGCCGCCACCGCCGCGAACGCCAGACTCAACACCACACGCGCATGCCGCATGGGCCGCACCTCCAGGGGTAGCAACGCACTTTCGCCAGCGCAGGTTCTCGCCGGGCGAGGGGGCCGTGCGGGGGCTCTCAGTGGACGCGCTGGCGCGGCGCCGCGTTCTCCGCCTCGAAGCCGTGGGTGAGGACGAAGAAGTACGCCACCTGTCGATCGTTCCCCTCCGCAGAGACGAGCTCGAAGGGGAACTCGTCGGGCTGCTCCCCCTCCACCGGCTGGACGTAGGAAACCCGCTGCGGCTCGACGATCATCTCGCCGACCAGGCGCTTGCCGCGCAGCACCTCCACCACCCGCTCGCCGCCGGGGTCGGCGGTGAAGTGCCAGTAGAGATCGTCGTCGTCGAAGAGCACCACGTCGTCGGTACCGGCCCGCAGGATGCAGTTGGGGTGGCCCACGAGCCAGTTCCAGAAGGTATCGAACGTCAACGATCGGTCCATTGGACACCTCGCGGCAGCATTATGACGCGGCTGGCCTCCCCGCGTCGGGGGCCGGGGTCCGCGGGCTCACCCGCGGAAACTCGCCAGCACCGACAGGACCTGGGCGATGTCGGCCTCGGTGTGGTCGGCGTTGACCTGGAAGCGGATCGTCTCGGAGCCCCTGGGGACCACCGGGAACGTCAAGCCGACCACCAGCACGCCGTGCTCGAAGAAGTGGCGGACCAGCGCTCGAGCCCTTTGCGTGTCGCGCACCAGAAGCGGCACCACCGGGTGCGGACCGGGGATGGACTCCCAGCCCAGCTGCTCGATGCCGTGCCGGAACTGGGCGATGCGGGCGTGCAGCCGGGCGAGGCGCTCCCGTCCCTCGGCGCCCTCCACCAGCTCGAGGGCAGCGAGCGCGGCGGCACAGTCCGCCACCCCCAGCGGGTTGGTGTAGATGTAGGTGTCGGACTTCTGCCGGATGGCTTCGATAACCTCGGGGCTGGAGGCGACGAAGCCGCCGTTGACGCCGAACGCCTTGCCGAAGGTACCGATGACCAGATCGGCCCGGGCCCCTGTGTGCTCCTCGGTGCCGCGGCCCGTGCGACCGTAGGCGCCGATGCCGTGGCTGTCGTCCAGGACCGTGACCAGCCCCTGGGGGAAGCGGTGGCGGTGCGGTTCCAGCCGGCGGTTGATCTCGTCCAGGGGGGCAAAGTCGCCGCGCATGGAGAAGACCCCGTCGAAGATCACCACCACCCGCTCGGTCCCCTCCGGCACCTGTTCGAGGCATCGGGAGAGCTCGTCCATGTCGTTGTGCCGGTAGATGGTGCGGCTCTCCTTGGGCACGCCGGCGATGCGCATGGCGCGGATGATGGAGTTGTGGTTCAGCTCGTCGCCGATCCAGAACGTGCGCGCCGTGCCGATGGCCAGGGCCTGGCCCAGGTTGGCGGTGTAGGCGGAGTTGAAAATCTTGGCGGCGGGGCGGCCGACGAAGGCGGCAATGCGGTTCTCCAGCTCGACATGGGGAGCGAAGGTGCCGTCGATGAAGCGCACCGCTCCGGGCCCCACGCCGAACTGCCGGGTGGCCCGGTCCGCCGCCTCGATGAGGTGGGGGTGGTGCGAGAGCGACAGGTAGGAGTTGGAGTTCATGCGGATGTAGGGGCGGTCCGAGCCGCGGAGGAAGTAGCGCGGACCGCGATCCCCCTCCGGGGGCTGGTAGCCGACGATGACCCGCTCGGGGGCCTTGGCCCGCCCCTCCGCCTCCAGCGCTTCGATCTCCTTGACCAGGGCTGCGTTGAGCAGTTCCAGCGACATCCCGTTACCTCCCGACACCGCGCCAGCTAGGCTACCACCACCTGCGCCGCCGCAAACCCCGCCACCCTCCTCGCGTAGTATGAGAGGCCCGGCCAGAAGGTGGCCCGGGATATGGCCGTGTGCCAGGGAGGGGATCGTGAACCTTTCCATCGCGTGGCTGGTGCTTGTGGGGGCGCTGTCGGCGACAACGCCGGCCGAACCCGAGGACCCGTACCTGTGGCTCGAAGAGGTGGAGGGGAGTCGGGCGGTGGCCTGGGTCAAGGCCCACAACGCGGCGACCGTCGCGGCGCTCACCAAGGTGCGCGAGTACAAGCCCATCTACCAGCAGGCGCTGGCCATCCTCGATTCGGAGGAGAAGCTGGCGCTGCCCAGGTTCATCGGGCAACAGGTCTACAACTTCTGGCAGGACAGGTCCCACGTACGTGGCATCTGGCGCCGTACCGACCTGGACTCCTTCCGGGCCAGGCGGGCAGCCTGGGAGACGGTGATCGACGTGGATGCACTCGCGGCCGCCGAGGGGGTTCCCTGGGTGTTCAAGGGCGCCACCTGTCTCGAGCCCGAGAACCGCCTGTGCATGGTGGCCCTCTCCCGCGGCGGCAGCGACGCGGCCGTGTACCGGGAGTTCGACCTGGCCGCCAAGGCCTTTGTCCCGGGCGGGTTCACCCTGGCGGAGGCCAAGTCCGCGGTGAGCTGGAAGGACGGCGACACGCTGTGGGTGGCCACCGACTTCGGCGAGGGGTCGCGCACCAGGGCGGGCTACCCGCGCCTGGTCAAGGAGTGGCGGCGGGGGACGCCCATCGAGTCCGCACGGACGGTGTTCGAAGGTTCGCCGAGCGACGTGGGCGTGTGGCCTGCGAGCGTCGTCACCCCCGAAGGGGTCTACCACCTGGTGACACGGATTCCGGCGTTCTACCTGGCCGATCTGTACCTGGAGCTGGGGGGCCGCCTGGTGCACCTGGCGCTCCCGAGGGATGCCGACTTCAAGGGGATCTTTCGCGATCACCTGCTGGTCTCGCTCCGCTCGGACTGGCAGGTGGCCGAGCAGGTGTACCGCGAAGGCTCGCTGCTGGCCGTGCCCATCGATAGTCTCCTGCGGGGCGCGCCGGTCCCCGCCACGCTGTTCGAGCCGGGGCCCCGGTCGTCGCTGGACGACGTCGCCACCACCCGCGATCGGGTGGTGTTCACGACCCTGGACAACGTGCGCTCGCGACTCTTCCGGGTGAGCTACGGGGGAGGCGAGTGGCGCCGGAACGAGGTGACGCTGCCGGGAGTGGGGACGGCCGCCGTGGTGACGGCCAGCCAGCGGGACGACCTCTTTGCCGTGACCTACGAGGACTTCCTCACGGCCCGGACGCTGTTCTTGAGCGCCGGCGAGACGTTGGAGCGGATCCAGGCCGAGCCCTCGTTCTTCGACGCTGCGGGCATGAGCGTGGTGCAGCACGAGGCGACCTCCAGGGACGGCACGAAGATCCCGTACTTCCTCGTGACCCCGAAGGGGTTCCGGGCTGACGGCCGGGCGCCAACGCTGCTGTACGGCTACGGCGGCTTCGAGGTACCGCAGGTGCCGCATTTCTCTGCCATTACAGGGGCGGCGTGGCTGGCCCGCGGCGGGGTGTACGTGCTGGCCAATCTGCGCGGCGGCGGCGAGTTCGGTCCCGCCTGGCACAAGGCGGCGCTCAAGGAGCATCGCATCAAGGCGTTCGAGGATTTCATCGCGGTGGCCGAGGATCTCGTGGCACGCCGCATCACCTCCCCCGCCCACCTGGGGATCATGGGCGGTTCCCAGGGGGGGCTGCTGGTGGCGGGGACGATGACGCTACGGCCCGATCTCTTCGCCGCCGTGGTCTCGCAGGTACCCCTCACGGACATGCGCCGCTACCACTTGCTGCTCGCCGGTGCCTCCTGGATGGGGGAGTACGGCAACCCGGACGTGCCGGCGGAGTGGGAGTCCATCCAGGCCTGGTCGCCGTACCACCGGCTCCGGCCCGACGTTCGCTACCCGAAGGCGTTCTTCTGGACTACGACGCGCGATGACCGCGTCCACCCCGGGCACGCCCGCAAGATGGTGGCGAAGATGGAAGCGTACGGGCACCCCGTCTTCTACTTCGAGCAGATCGAGGGGGGCCACGGTTCCGGTTCGGTGAACGCCCAGCGCGCCGCGATCCGCGCCCTCGAGTTCGCCTACCTGTGGATGATGCTGCGCTGAGCTGAGCCACCCGAGATCCCAGCGGCCGGGGCGCCCCTCTCAGTGCACCCGCAGGATGAGGGGGCCGTGGCTGTCCGAGAGCCGCACGAAATCGGCGGTGATCTCCTCCACGAGGAAGCCGCTGACGATACTGCCCGGCACGATATCCTGGCCGTTGATGCGCCCGAAGGGAGCGCTCGGCTTGTAGACGATGAAGTCGAGATCGAGCCGGGCGTACCCCACGTCGGCGTGGAGCACGAACACGCGTTCGCTGGGTGTCGGACGCGCCGTGGGCTGGGCCCCCACCTCCGGCGGGGTCGGCACGAGAGCCCCCGCCGCCGGCGCGGAGGCGGATAGGTCGGCCGCCGCCGGCTCCGGAAGGGTGGGCGCCGGATGGGTGGCGGGGGATCTTGCGGCGGGGGGTGGCGCCGGCGGG
>JBBISY010000012.1:0-7462 GCA_037441065.1 Acidobacteriota bacterium
ATCACATCCTTGACATCACCGGCCTGCTCATAGAAGGTTCGCCATAGTTGACGAACTCCGACTCGCTCCCTCCGCTCGGGGCAGGAGACGCCCATGCCGCGACGCCCGAGAGTGCTTGTCGAAGGGGCGCTGTACCACGTCTACTGCCGGTTCCGCAGTGGATTGAGGGTTTTCGCCGAACCAGAGGAGGCCGAGCATTTCCTCGCGCTGCTTGGCGAAGTCAAGCAGCGAGACGGATTCGCCATCCTTGCCTGGTGCCTGATGCCGACCCACTACCACCTCGCGGTCCGCATGGGCGAGATCGCGCTGTCGCGCAGCTTCCGGCGCCTGCAGGGGAATTTCGCGCCATGGTGGAACCGCCGCTCCCGGAGCCTCGGCCCGCTCTGGCAGAGCCGCTTCAAGGCCCGGCTCGTGATGGACGAGGCGTACTTTTCCCGCGTCGTGGCGTACATCCATCGCAACCCGGTGACCGCGGGAATCGTGAGGGATCCGGTGGAGTACAGGTGGAGCGGGCACCGCGAGCTGCTCCAGGGCCTCGCCGACGCTGTGGCCGACACCGGCGAGGCACTGGCGCTGTTCGGCGACACCGAGGCACGCGGCAGGGCGCGCTACGCGGCGTTGATGGCCAGCCTCGCCAAGGAGCCGTGGGCCGCCGCCGAGCCGGGTGCACTGCCCTGGTGGCAGCGGACGGGCGGCGGGCGAGAGGCGGCCGCCGAGACGCTCCTCCACCGCACCGGTCCGCGCCTCGACGCGTTCGGAGCGAGCAGCTCCCCCCTGCGCCCGGAGCTCGACGCGACGGCGTTCCTGCGGCGCGCGTGCCGGCACGAAGCGATCGACTTCGAGGCCCTGGCGAGCCGGCGGAGGGATCGCGAGATGGTCGTCGCCCGTGAGCTGCTGGCAGTCCTGGCGGTCGAGCGGTATCGCATCCGCGTCAGCGAGCTGGCGGCGCTGCTCGGCAAGCCCGCCGATACCGTGAGCCGCTGGGTGAGCCGCGGCGCGGACCGCCGCTCGCGTGATCGCGCGTTTGCCGCTCGAGCCGGCGCCCTCGATGAAGCGGTACGGCGGGCAGACAACCGCACAGAGAGTTAGGCAACTAACGCGGACCCGGCACCGAGATGGCGCCGAGATGGCACCGAGAGGCACCGAGATGACGCCAGCGGTAGGGGACGAGGTCTCGCAACCTCATCGAAGCGCTCGCCGCCGCGGCGGCCAGCGCCTGAGCCGCGGTCCTCCACGGGGGTGGCGGGCTGCTCTCCTTTCGGCCGCCCTGGTGTGCCCGCACGAACGGGGGCCAATGGCGGCGCCCGTGGCGGTGCGCTCAGGGGCGGAAGACGGCATGGAGCTCCCGAGCCATCTGGAGGAGCTGCGGTGCCGCGGCCAGCTCCACCAGCCGGCCGGGGTGGAAGAGCAGCGTGTCGCCGGCGCCCTCCAGGTACGGCACGGGCGCTGGTTGCTGGAGGAGTTGCGCGCGCACGCTGGGGTCGAAGCGGGCGCGCACGGTCTCTGGCTCGGCGCCGGTGAGGCGGTAGGCTTTGGAGAAGGCGGGGTCCTCCTCGAAATCGATGTCGTGATAACCGAAGAACCCAGCGATCGCATCGAGCAGGGCACTCTCCGGGCGCAGCTCGAAGCGGGGCAGGGCGAGGTCCGGGTCCTGCAGGGCGCAGAAGCTGACGCGGTGCACGGACTGGCTCTTTCCGCTGCCGGTGACCCACTCGAAGTCCCCGAGCCACGCCTCGGGCCCCCAGGCGGTACCGTGGATGAGGTTGCGGACCCGGCGGCTGTGCCCCCTCTGGAAGAGGTTCAGGTGCCCCAGGCGCTCGAGCAGGTCGGCACCGGGGCGCACCACCAGCCCGAGCTGGGCCGCCGCGTCGGCCCAGGCTGCCGCCCGGCGCCGCCAGCGCCGGCGGTCCGCCACCACGGCCAGGACGACGATGGCAACAAAGAGGCCGGCGGCGAGAGCCAGGTACACGGTGGGGTTCATCAGGTCTCGCATTGCCGTCGATTCTAGCCGAAGCGGGCCAAGCCGGCGGGCGAGTTGGCCAGGGTCGAGAGGGGGTTTGCCGGGGCGAAGGTCGCGCCATCGGTTCCGCCCACTGCTGACGGGCCGGCGGAGGCCCGGCCGTCGGGGACCGAGAGTGTGGTTGGCGACGCGGTCCAGCGGCAGCAGTGGGCGTGTGAGCGCCCTCACTGGCGCGGCGAGCCTCCCCGAGGTACCCTGCGCGCTCGTGGCCGCGCCGGTTCCGGTGCGGCGCCGGCTGGTGCGGGGGTTGTGGAAGCCGGCCGGTGACGGAGGAGCGATGGCGCGTGGGAGGGAACCGCAGGCAAGGGCGGGGAAACGCTACGTACACCCAGGCCGTTGGACACGGCTGCTACTGGCGGCGGTGCTTATCTCGGCAGGAGCTGGGGCGGCGGCGGGAACAGACGACTGGGCCAAGGACCCGGCGGCGCCGCGGGCCGCTGCCGCCGATCCCACGGCACAGCTCTGGCGCGACGAGGTGGAGTCGCTGGCCCGCGGCGGCGAGGGGGAGCGGGTCACCCTGCCCCGCGCCTACCGCTTCCTGTCGCTGGATTTTGCCGCCATGCAGGGGGTGCTCCGCGAAGCGCCGGTGGAGGCGGCGCGGGGGGCGGCGCCGTTGCTCTTGGCGCTGCCGCACCCCGGCGGGGGGTTCGAGCGGTTCGCGGTGGTGGAGTCGCCGGTCATGGAGGGCAGCCTGGCCAGCCGCTACCCGGACATCCGGACCTTCGCCGGGCAGGGGGTGGACGACCCGACCGCCTCGCTGCGCCTGGACGTGACGCCGCTGGGGTTCCACGCCCAGGTGCTGTCGGCGCGCGGCGCCTGGTACATCGACCCCTGGCGGCGGGGCGCTACGGACCACTACCAGAGCTACCTGGACCGCGACAAGGGGCGCACTGCGGGGGGCGAGAGCTTCTCCTGCCTGGTGAGCGGCGACGGCACGCCGATGGGGGTCGAAACTGTCATGGCGGGAGGGGCAGAGCGGGTGGTCTCCCCCGCCGCGCTGTTGCCGCTGGGCGACACCCTGCGCACCTACCGGCTGGCCGTGGCCGCCACCGGCGAGTACACCACGGCGGTGTGTTCGCCCAACCCGCCGGCCAAGTCCTGCGGCATGGCAGGCATCGTCACCACCGTCAACCGGGTGGTGGGGATCTACGAGCGCGAGGTGGCGGTGCGCATGGTGCTGGTGGGCAACAACGATGCGGTGGTCTACACCAACGGTGCGAGCGACCCGTACACCAACGGCAACGGCAGCACCATGCTCTCCCAGAACCAGACCAATCTCGACAGCGTGATCGGCAGTGCCAACTACGACATCGGACACGTGGTCTCCACCGGCGGGGGCGGGGTGGCTTACGTGGGCGTTCCTTGCCGCAGCGGCATGAAGGCGCGGGGCGTGACCGGGTCGCCCAACCCCGTGGGGGACGCCTTCGACGTGGACTACGTGGCCCACGAGATGGGGCATCAGTTCGGGGCGCTCCACACCTTCAACGGCACCACCGACAACTGCGGCGGCGGCAACCGCAGCGCCGAGTCGGCCTACGAGCCGGGCAGCGGCTCGACGATCATGGCGTATGCGGGGATCTGCGGCGCCGAGGATCTCCAGCCGCACAGCGACCCCTACTTCCATGCCCGGAGCTTCGACGAGATCCGCGCCTACATCACCGCCGGCAGCGGCGACACCTGCCCGGTGAAGACCAGCACCGGCAACAGCGCGCCCACCGTGAACGCCGGGCCGAGCTTCACGGTCCCCAAGCAGACCCCCTTTACCCTCACCGGCGCGGCCAGCGATCCGGAGGGCGATCCGCTCACCTTCTGCTGGGAGGAGTTCGACCTGGGTGCCCAGGCACCGCCCAACACTGACGTGGCGGCGGTGCGGCCGATCTTCCGCTCCTTCAACCCCACCACGAGCCCCTCGCGCACTTTCCCGCGCCTGGCGGACATCCTCTCGGGCAGCGCCACCCTGGGAGAGTCCATGTCCACACGCACCCGGACCATGACCTTCCGCCTCACGGCGCGCGACAACCGCGCCGGCGGGGGCGGTGTGGACTCGGCAACCACCACTGTGGACGTGGTGGGCAGCGCCGGACCGTTCGCCGTGACGCAGCCAGACACGGGTGCGAGCTGGAACGCCGGTTCCTGCCAGACCGTCACCTGGAACGTGGCCGGCACCGACGCGGCGCCCATCTCGTGTTCGGCGGTGGAAATCCTCCTCTCCACCGACGGCGGCCAGACCTTCCCCGTGACGCTGGCGGCCGCCACCCCCAACGACGGGCAGGAGGCGGTGAACCTGCCCCTGGTCTCGACGTCCACGGCCCGCATCAAGGTGGCGTGCTCGTCCAGCGTCTTCTTCGACATCTCCAACCCCGACTTCACCATCGCTCCCTCGCCGGGCAACGCCGCCCTGACCGTTGCCAAGACCGGCAGTGGCAGCGGCACGGTGCAGTCGCAGCCGGCCGGCGTCGACTGCGGTGCCACCTGTGCCGCGGCGCTGCCCCTGGGGGTCTGCGTCACCTTGACCGCCGAGGCGGCGCCCGGCTCCGTCTTCGACGGCTGGTCGGGCGGCGGGTGCTCGGGCAGCGGGAGTTGCACCCTCTCGCTGACCGAGAACACCGAGGTGACAGCCGCCTTCACCGCCACCTGCTCGCCCCTCGAGCTGACGGGACAGACCGTGTCCGGCGCGGCGAGCTGGCAGGCCTGCGGTATCCTCGCCGGCCCGGCGTTCGAGATCACCGCCACGGGGAGTGTCACCCTCCGGGCCAGCACCAGCGTGGTGCTGCGCAACGGGTTCACGGTTCGGGCCGGGGGCACGTTGACGGTTGGCCACGCCTGAGGGAGGGTTGCTTTCCCACCGGCAAGCGGTATACTCCGTCGTCCGCTCAAGGCGCGGACGGCGTCCTTGCTCCCACCCCGGGTGGGGGCCGCAGGCCGAAAGGAGGCTCCATGGCGCTGTACGAGCTGGGTCTTGTACTGGATGCGGATCTCGAGCAGGAGGAGCGGGATTCGTTCCTGGGCGAGGTGCGACAACTGCTCGCCACGGGGAAGGCGTCGATCGTCAAGGAAGACGTGTGGGGGAAGCGCACGCTGGCCTACGAGATCGACCACAAGCGGGAGGGGTATTACCTCTTCTGGCAGTTCGAAGGGCCGGGATCCGTGATCAAGCCGCTGGAGTACAAGCTGCGGCTGTCCGATCAGGTGCTGCGCTACCTGACCCTCAACCTAGACCGCGAGCTTCGCCGCGCTCGCAAGATGGAGAAGCGTCGCGCGGAGCGAAAGGACAAGGAGCCCAAGGCCGCTCCGGCGTTGGCGACACCGGCCGTCGAGGGGGCGTGATCATGTCGAAGAAGAAGTACTTCGTCAAGCGCAAGAAGGTCTGCAAGTTCACGGCCGAGGGGATCGACTACATCGACTACAAGGACGTGGACCTCCTCCGCCAGTACACGCCCGTCTCCGGCAAGATCCTGCCCCGGCGCGTCAGCGGCACGAACCCCATCTACCAGCGCAAGCTGACCCGCGCCATCAAGCGGGCCCGGCTCATGGCGCTGCTGCCGTTTGTCGGCGATTAGGCGGGCCGGCCAGGCCTGGCCCCGGACCGGGCCAGGGGAGCCTCCCGCGCGGGTGGGGGCGGGTGGATCGCCATGAACTCGGATCCTCTCCGATCGACTCCGGAGCGGGCGTCGCTGCAGCGAGTCTGGACGCCAGGGCCAGTGTTGGCGGGTGTGCTGTCGCTGCTCGTGTTCGGCAGCCTGCTGGCGATCCCGTTCCTGGGAATCCTGACGGCTATGCTCGCACCCCTGCCGCTGCTCCACCTCGCCGCCGCCGGACGGCCGTCGCTGCTCGGGTGGGGTTGGGTGGCGGTGGTGCTGGCCGGAGGCGCGCTCGTCACGCACTCGGCGTGGCTCGTTGCCGTGCTCGTGGGTTACCTCGCCGTTGCCGTGTGGCCGGCGGTGGCGGTGGAAGTGTGGGCTCGCGCCGGCTGGCCGGGGGGCCGATGGCTGGCGGTGGTGAGCGGCGCGGCCTTGGCGCTGGCGCTGGGTGTGACGATCGCCGTGGCGTATCCTGCGCACCCGGCCGAGCTCCTCCGCAATGCCATGGGAACGGCCAGCCGTGGGGCGGAAACGCTGGTCCGGCTGCTCGGCCCCGAGGGGCGTGCGTCCTCCCAGACCATGGCCGAGGCGCTGGAGGCAACAGCCTATCTGCTGCCCAGCCTGGCGGCGCTGTACGTGCTGGCGGTGGCGCTGTGGGTGCGCCCCCGCCTGCCCTCCCTGCGCTTTCCCGTGGGCGGCGAGCCGTTTCACCTGCTGCGCGCCGAGGAGTGGCTGCCGGTGCCCTTCGCCCTCGGGGGCCTCGGCTGGGTGTTTACCGGGGGGCTTGCCAAGTGGTGTGCAGCCAATCTCTTGATGGTGGTGCTCGGGTTGTATTTCGTGGCCGGGCTGGCTATCATCCACTTCTACCTGGGCCGTCGGTTGGGGAGCAACCGCTGGGTGCGGCTCGCGGTCGTCCTCTTTGCCGTGCAGCTTCCCTTCGCCGTGGCAGTGGCGGCCGCAGGGCTGATTGACGGGTTCTTCCCTCTCCGCCGCGGGGCGGGGTGGGATGGAGGGAGCGAAGCATGAAAGTGATCCTGAACGATCACGTGGAGAGTCTCGGGGACCGCGGTGCGATCTGCGACGTGAAGCCCGGCTACGCGCGGAATTACCTGATCCCGAAAGGGTTAGCGTACGAACTGAACGACGCGAACCGCGCCCGCTTTGCGCAGGAGCAACGGCGGTGGGAGCAGAAGCAGGCCCGCGAGAAGACGGCGGCCGAGGATCTCGCCGCGAAGCTGGCAGGGATCGAACTGACCTTCCGGCGGCGGGCTGGCGAGGGCGACGCGCTGTACGGTTCGGTGACCGCCTCGGATGTGGCGGCGGCGCTGGCCGACCGTGGCTTCGAACTGGATCGGCGGCGGATTCAGATCCCCCAGCACATCAAGCGAGTCGGCACGCACGAGGCCCACCTCCACCTGCACCGCGACGTGCGGGTGCCGATCACGATCCACGTGGAGCGCGAGGGCGAAGAGAGCGAGGCGTAGCGGCCCGTGGCCAAAGCGCCGAGGCCGACAGCGGTTCCAGAGCCCGGCGGTTCTGGCCGGCGGCGGGGTTGGTTGGCGGAGCGCCTCCGCCGCCTGTTGCTTCGCCTCCTGGAGGGGGACCTCGCGCCGCTGCGGGACCAGCTGGGCGAGGCGCAGCGGCTGCTCGGCGACGCCTCCCGACGTTTCGAGGAGCTGGAGAAGGACCTGCAGCCGGTGCGCAGCGGGGCGCTCCAGGGGCATTTGGAGACCCGCATCGACCAGGTGGTGGCGGAGGTCGCCGATCTGCGCGGTGCCTACCTGGCCACCCGGGGCGAGTTCGAAGGGCTTCGCGACGTGTCGCTACCCGAGGTGGCAGCCCGGACCGACCGCCTACACGG
>JBBISY010000012.1:7562-73942 GCA_037441065.1 Acidobacteriota bacterium
GGCCGTGGAGGCGATGCAGGGGGCGCTGCAGGAACTGGGCGAGGTGCGGCTGGCCAGGAACGAGGCGGATCTGGCGCGGATGCAGGCGGCGGTGGAGGCGGTGCAGGCGGGGCTGGAGGCGCTGGGGACGCAGCGGGTAAGCCGGGTGGAGGCCGATCTCTCGGGGATGCAGCGGGCCGTGGAGGCGATGCAGGGGGCGCTGCAGGAACTGGGCGAGGTGCGGCTGGCCAGGAACGAGGCGGATCTCGCGCGCCTCCAGGCGGCGATTGGGGCCGTCCAGTCCCTGGCCGAGGAGCTGCGCGACCAGCGTCTGCCGGCTCTCTCCGACCGTACCGACGCCCTCCTCGAACGGCTCCACCTCCAGATGACCGCGCTGGAAGGACTGGTGGAGCGGGTGGTGGCGCGGGAACCGCTCCACATCGTCACGGATCCGGCGCTGGAGGCGGCTCTGCCGGCGGCGGTGGCGCAGGCTGCCTCGCAGTTTGTGGATGCCCTCCGCGGGAGCCGGGACGAGATCCTCGAGCGGGCCGCAGCACACGTGCCGCTGCTGCGTGGAGCCGCGCCGGTGCTGGACCTGGGGTGCGGCCGGGGCGAGCTCCTCGAGGTGCTGCAGCGCGAGGGGATCGAGGCCCGGGGAATCGACAGCGATCCAGCCATGGTGGAGGCGTGCCAGCGGCGTGGTCTCGACGCGGCGCTGGGGGTGCTCCCCTCGGCCCTGGCCGAGGTGGGCGACGCGAGCGTCGGGGCCGTGACCGCTGTCCACCTCCTGGAACACCTGCCCGCCGCTGCCTGGGCCACGCTGTTGCAAGAGGCGAGGCGGGTTCTCCGGCCGGGGGGCGTGCTGCTGGTGGAGTGCCCCAACCCCGAAACCCTGCGGGTCGGCGGTGGCGGTTTTTGGGCCGACCCCACCCACCGCGTGCCGGTGCACCCGCAGGCGCTGGAACTGGTGGCGCGGGCGGTGGGTTTCGAACTCCTCGAAACGCGGCGGCTGAGGCCGTTCCCGCGCGACCAGCAGTTGCTCGCCGCCGACCAGCCCCCCGAGCTGCGTCGCGTGGCGGAGCGGCTCGACGAGTGGCTCTCAGGGCCGCGCGACTTCGTGCTGGTGGCCCGAAGACCGGTAACCTGAGGCCTGTGGGCGTGCGGTGCGCTAGCGCAGGTTGGGGTCGCGGCCCAGCTGGGTCTTGAAGAAGTCCCGCAGCGCCATGAGGAGTTGCGCGAAGTTGCTGCGCTTCAGGAAATCCTGGATAGCGGCGGGATCGTCGGCCAGCTCCGAGTTGTGGCGGCACTGCTCCACGAGGGCGTAGAAGTCCGAAACCACCTTCAGGCCCAGGGTGCTGAAGTTTTCCCGATACCACGGCGATTCGCGCACCACCGCCCACACCCCCGGTGGGTCGCTCGCGCCGGAGCGCCAGAGGTGGTCGGCGATGGCGGTGATTTCGCGGTAGAGAGCGGCCAGCAACCGGGGGGAGTCGCCCCGCTCCAGGGCCGCCGTCAGTTCCGCCCGGGAAAGGGGGGCGGGCCCGTTCCCCTCGGTGGTGGGGGCCGGGGCGGCGGCGATCGGCCGCGGGGGGGGCGCGGGACTTGCCTTGACCGGTGGCGCCGGGGAGGGCGCCGCCACCTTTTCGGTGGTCGGCGGGGGGGAGCTGGCGGCCGATCCGGCCTCCCTCTCGAGGCTCTGGCCGATGGGCGGCTTCTCGCTCGTCACCTTGCGCAGCCGCTCGCCGAAGCTCACCACGAATTCGAGCTCGGCGTCGGAGATGGGTCGGGCGAAGGCGATGCGGTTGCGCACGACCTCCACCTCCAGGAACCGGGCCCGGAGCAGTTCGCGGGATGGCGCGAGGCTGGACAGACTCGCGAGAATGGCATCGTCGGCCGCCGCCAGCTCGAAAAGATCCGAGAAGCCAGCAAAGTCGAGGATATCGCTTCCCTCCGGGAGCCGCCACGAGATGGCCACCTCGCGTTCCTGGCGCTGCTGCAGGTGTTCCCCCACGGGCGAGGCAAGAGCCGCCTTGTGCCAATCGTAGCCGTGGCGCTCCTCGAGCGCGGCGCGGATGAGCTGGCGCAGACGCTCCAACGATTCGGCGAGCGTCCGGTACCCCTCGAGGTTGCGGTCGAGCTTGCCCATGGCCGTCAATTCCACTCCGCCGCGGAACGCAGGTGCGCCCAGGGGCGCAGGAAGCGTTCGCGGCGCTCCACGTCCCGCACGGCGGCGAGGAGCAAACGGCCTCGTGTCACGGGATCGGGGACGTTGAGGAACCCTTGCTGCTGCTCCACGGACAGGCCGATTGTGGCAGCCACGCGCCAGGTGAGGGCCGCCAGATCGGTGCCGGGCCGCGTGCCGGCCGGACGGCCGAGGGTGCGGCACAGCTTGTCGAAACGCGCCCCCAGGAGGCGGAGGAGGGGAAGCACCCGCTGCGGAGGGTGGCTGGGAAGGTCGGGGAATCTCCTCGCCTTGACCAGGGGCGGATCCTCCTGCACCAGCTCCACGAGACGTAGGCGGTCGAGCCCCTCCAGGCGCAGACCGCCTTCCTCCCGGTTGACGGCCGCCAGCACCCCGACTTCGTGGACGGCCTCGCCGTCCTGGAGGGAGGCGATCAGGCGATCCCCGAACGACCGGGACTCGGCCACCGCCCCTCGCTCCAGCCGGCTCCGCCCGACAAACCGCATCTCCTCGCCGGGGAACAGCACGGCCTCATGGAGGGGCAGCAGAGGGAGCACGAGGTCGTTGCTCATCGAAAAAGCAGTATAGCAGCCGGATGCCAGCCGGGTGCGCCCCCGCCTCAGGCGGCAGGCGCGCTGCCCGCTTCGGACCTATCCGCGAAGTCCCGCGCGCGGCGCAGCAGGGCGAGGCCCCCGCCCGCCAGCAGGAGCACCAACCCGAACCACAGCAGCCCGATGAAGGGTTTGGTGGAAACATCCAGCGACAGCCGCATGGGTTCGCCCTGACCGCTCGGCGCTGCCGGCTCGGCGAGGCCGGAAAGGACAAGCCGGATGCGACCCTCGTTGGCGTTCACGCCGGTGAGCTTGACGGTGGGGGAGCCGTCTCCAGGAAGACTGGCCGCCCGGGCCTCGAAACCGGTGGCGGTGGAGGCCAGGGTGGGTGTGACCGAGTGGGTGGTGCCGCCGAACTCGACCTGGAGCGCCGCGCCGATGGTGATCTCGTTGCCGGTGCCGTGGCTGCCCCCCATCTCGAAACCGCGGAAGGTGAGCCGGTACGGCCCGGCCGTCACCGTCTCGCCCTTGGCGAGCTCCAGCGAGCCGGCCTCTTCAGGGGAACGGCCCGGGTCGAACTCGATGGGTGCGAGGTAGATATCGTGCGTCAGGAAGGCCTTCACGTCGGGGTTGGCGACCAGCTGGTTCGACTTCTCGTTCCGGAACATGCGCGGGCGGGCCAGGTACTCGTCCCCCTCGCGATCGCGCACCGCCACGACCATGGCCTGCCGGGCTCCCTCCCGCTCCGGCCCCCGGAACGTGAGGGTGTAACCGAGGGCCTCGCGGCTCTCGCCCAGCGGGAGGACCACCTTCTCGGAGCGGCCGAAAGCGGAAGAGGTCACGATGCCGGCGAGCATCAAGCCCAAGCCCAGGTGGGCCAGCGCCCCGCCGGCGCGCGGGAGTCGGCCCTGGGCCACGCTCTCCACCGTCTTGAGCAGGTTGGAGAAGGCAGCAAAGCACGAAGCGGCGAGAAAGACCACGAATGCGGCGCCCCGTGCGCCGACCAGGACCGCGATGGCCGTGGCGACCGCGGTCAGGCCCAGGGAGAGGGCGAGCCGCCGGGAAAACTCGGGCGACCTGCCACGCCACTGCAGGTAGGGGACGACCCCCAGCAACAGGGCGAAAACGATGCCGACGGGCAGCGTGACCTTGTTGTAGAAGGCCGGGGCCACCTGGGCCGGCTGCCCGAACGGGCGGGTGATGAGCGGCGAGGAGGTGCCCACCAGGACCACCGCCGCTGTGGCCAGCAGGATGGCGATGGCGAGGACGACCAGTACCGTCCGGGAGAGGATCGGTTCGTCCCCCGGCGAGGCGGGGATCTCGCGGGCTCGCCAGGCCAGGGCTCCGAAGCCCAGGACGGCAAAGAGCAGCAGGTTGGCGACGAGCCAGCCGCTGATGCCGAGATCCACGAAGGAGTGGACGGAGAAGTCCGCGAGGACGCCGGAGCGGGTGAGGAAGGTGGCGTAGAGCACCAGGATGTAGCCCAGGATGGCGAGCGAGATGTTGAGCTTGCGGAACCTGCCCCGCGACCGCTGCAGGAGCATGCCGTGGACCAGCGCAGACGAGACGAGCCAGGGGACGAGGGAGGAGTTTTCCACCGGGTCCCACCCCCAGTACCCTCCCCAGCCGAGCGTGACGTACGCCCAGTATCCCCCCAGCAGGATGGCACCCCCGAGGGTCACCACGGTCACCAGAGCCCAGGGCAGCGCGGCGCGAACCCACTCGTCGTAGCGCCGCTCCAGAAGCGCCGCGACGGCGAAGGCGAAGGGCACGGCGGTGGCCGCATAGCCGAGGAACATGGCGGGGGGGTGGACGGTCATCCACGGGTTCTGGAGCAGTGGGTTGAGGCCCTGGCCGTCGAAGGGGATCTGACCGGGGGCCAGCCCCTCCAGGGGGCGGAACGGGGACTGCCGCAGGAGGATCGCCGCCAGCGAGAGCAGGGTGAGGTTGTAGAGGACCATCACCCGGTTCTCGTAGTGGCGGGCAGCGCGGATGAGCGGCAGGCCGATGAGCATCCCGGCCAGCAGCCAGAGGAGGAAGCTCCCCTCCTGACCGGCCCAGAAGGTCGAGACGAGGTAGGAGGTGGGCAACGACCGGTCCGAGTAAGAGAACACGTAGTGGTAGCGGAAGTCGTGCCTCAAGATCAGGTAGAGCAAGGCCGCGCTGGCGAGTATTACGGCGACCACGGCCACGGCGAAGAGCTGCCGTGCCCACGCCTGGGCCTCCTCCCGGCCCCGTGCCGCCAGCAGGTAAGCGACGGTGGAACCCAACAGGGCCAGCGCAGCGGCCCACAAAGCGACGACACCCGGAACGAACATACCCCCCCCTCTCTCGGACCCCCGGCGCCAGCAACGGCTCCGATGCCTCTACGAAGCCCCAGCGCTGTAGGCCTTCTCCTCCACCCCCTGATACTTGGACGGGCACTTGACGAGCAACTTCTCGGCTTCCAGGTGGTCGCCCCGGTACCGACCGATGGCGACGATCTGCGTCGCCTCGTTGAAGTTGCCCGGCTTCGTCCCGCGGTAGGAAACGAGTAGGTGGTCGCCCCGTTCGTCCTGGATGGAGAAGTAGAGCCGCGCCGTTGCCTCGTCGTACCGGTCCGAGCCGGGCACCAGGGAACCGGCCACCTGCACCGCGTCAGCGGTCCGCCGGGCGTGTTCGAAGCTCACGTACGGCGTGAGGTTGTCGCGGAACGCCCCGGCACCGAACGCCACGAAGGCGACAATCGCCACGCCGCCCACCGCCGTCCACGCGAGGCGCCGGTTCACTGGCCCCGCTCCAGGCGCTGGAGGCGCCGCTCCAGGCGCAGGCAGTAGAGAAAAATCCCCACCCAGATCACCACGGTCACCGCGGCGACCCAGAACAGGCTTTCCGGCTCAGGCATCGCTTACCCCCCCTCCTGCTGGCGGCGCCGCAGACGGGCGCGGGCCAGCCGCACGCTCAAACTGTACAACCACGCGAACAGGCCGGTAAATCCCGCCACCGATCCCAGCAGCACCTGGAGCATCCTGGACTCCATGTCGATCCGGCCGCTGGTGTTGATGATGGTGTCGGGGTGCAGCGACCAGTAGATGCGGGGGACCACGAAGACGAGGAACGGCATGGTAACGAAGGCAAGCACGGCGTAGGCGGCCGCCAGCGTGCCGCGCCGTTCGTCGTCGGGGACCGCCTGCCGCAGCGCGAAGTACGCGGCGTAGACGAGGAGCAGGATGGCGATGGAGATCTCGCGCGGGTCCCAGTTCCAGAAACTGCCCCACATGATCTTGGCGAAGAGGGAACCGCTGATGGTGGCCAACACCGAAAAGAGCAGGCCCAGACCGGCGGCGCTGGCGGCCCGGATATCGTCCAGGGGATCGCGGCCGCGCAGGTAGCGGATCGAGGCCACCAGGTTGACGCAGAAGGCCACCACCGCGACCCAGGCCTGGGGCACGTGGAAGAAGACGATGCGTGCCGACTCGCCCTTGAACCCTCGAGCCGTGGGGGCGTAAAAAAACGCCGCCCAGCAGACCACCGCCATCCACACCCCGAGCAACCACACGAGTACCGTCTTCCACCTAGTCATGCCACACCACCGGAAAGAGGAACACTGACGAGACGAGGGTTACTCCGGCCAGCGACACGATGCCGCGCAGCGCCGGCAGGACGGCCGCGAGTTCCGCACTCCCCGCGGCAGCCCGGGTGCCCTGGATGAGCATCACCAGGAGCGGGAGGGCGAGGGGCACGGTGAGGACGGCAAAGAGGGTGCCCGAGCCCGAGGCGCGGGAGATGATGGCGGCCACCATGGTGGCGACCGCCGCCAGGGCCACGGTCCCCGCCGCCAGGAGCAGGACGAGGCCGAGGAGGCCAGCCACCCGGTACCCGAGCAGGACGCAGAAGAGGGGGACCACCACCAGCTCCAGGGTACCGAGGAGCACCACGTTGAAGGCGAACTTGCCGGCAAAGACGGCACCGGGGCGGGCGGCGAGGCGGAGCGTCTTGGCGGTGTGGGCGTCCTCCTCCTTGACGAACACCCGGGCCAGCCCCGAGGTGGCGGCAAAGAAGAGGATGATCCACAACAGCGCCGCCAGCAGGTGCGGCCGGTCCTCCTCGTGGATGCGGTAGGGTCCGATCTGGTAGGCCACCGCCACCAAGGTGGTGAGGGCAAAGAGAAGGATGGCGTTGAGCGCCACCCGGCTGCGCAGCTCCGAGCGCAGCTCCTTGGCGAGCACCGCCAGCGCCTCACCGAGCAAGTGCGATCTCCTCGTCGCCCCAGGCCATCTCCCGCGGGTCGTTAGTGGCCACGGCGATGGCGGTGGTGGGGCGCCGCTGCGCCAAGAGCGAGGCCACCAGCTCGTGGCCCGCGGCGTCCAGGTTGGAGGAGGGCTCGTCCAGGAGCAGCACGGGGGGGGTGTGGACGAGGGCCTGGGCGAGCTTGACGCGCTGCTTCTGGCCCGAGGAGTAGGTCGCTACGGGCCGGTGGTGCTCGCGGGGGGCGAGCCCCAGCTCCTGCAGCAGCGCGGCCAGCGACGTATCGCTGCGGCGCAGGCCGCGCAGGCGGGTGAACAGCCGCAGGTTCTCCATGGCCGAGAGCTCCTCGTACACGGCCATGTCGGGGGCGGCCACGCCGAGCACCGAGAACCACCGCTCGCGCGGCAGTTCGCCCCTCCCGTCTCGATAGCTCACCACGCCGCGGGACGCCCGGATGAGGCCGCTCAGGATGTTGAGGAGAGTGGACTTGCCGGCGCCGTTGGGGCCCGTGACCACGAGGACCACGCCCGGCCGCAGCTGGCCGCTCACGCCCGCGAGGACGGAACGATCGCCGAACCGCTTGCCGACATCCTCAAAGGTCACCACCACGTTCCCCACGGAGGGGAAGCATAACAGACGGGGCGGGCAGGCCGACGCTGCGGGGGTGCTAGACTCAGCCAATGTTGGGACCACGGCAGGGGTGGCTCGCCACGCTGCGTGCGGTGTTCCCGTTTCCCCTCGTGCCCTGTTTCGGCGGCTGGGTGGACCGGGTAGTCAGCGGCGGCCTGTTGCTGCTCCTCCTGGCCAGTCGCCTGCTGCTCCTGCCGCGGGGTCCCTGGGAGCAGGACGAGGCGCTGCTGGCGTGCGGGGTGCTGGATTTCGATCCGGCGCACCACATGCCCGTGCCGCCGGGGTTTCCCTTTTGGATTCTCCTGGGTCGGCTGCTGCGCCTGTGCGGCGTCGCCGACCCCCTGGTGGCGCTGCAGGTCGCCAGCTCCCTCCTCTCGGTGGTCGGGGTGTGGGCGCTGGTGGGCCTGTGGGCAGGGGTGGCGGGGCGGGCGGTGGCGGGGGCCGGGGCGCTCCTGGCCGCCTTCCTCCCCGGCGTGTGGTTCCACGCGGCACGCGGGTTCTCGGAAACGGCGGCCGCCACCTGTGTGGTGATCGGCGTGGCGCTGTGGCTGCGGGGCGGCGCGGCGGCCTTTTCGGCGGGCGTGGCGGCCTTCACCGCGGCGGCGCTGATCCGCCCCCCCCTGGCGCCGCTGGCGGCCGTGGGGGTGTTGCTGGCGGCCTGGGGGGTGCGCCGACAGCCCCGGCGCCTGGTGGCGGCAGCTGGCCTCGGTGCCGGGCTTGTGGGGGTGGTGCTGGCCCCTCTGGCGGTGGAGGCCGGGGGGTGGGGGAGCTTCTGGCTCGCCATCGTCGCCCACGGCAGCGAACACATGAGCCAGCTGGGGGCGGAGGGCTTTCGCTGGGTCGAGCTGGGCTTCGTGCGGGGTTTGGCTACGCCGGTTGCGGCCGCGGCCTTTGCCCTGCTGGCGGCGGTGGGGTGGCTGTCGCTGCGCCGGGCCCTCGGCTGGCGCTTCTGGGCGGGCAGTGCCTTCGCAGGCTGGCTCTTCTACCTCCTCCTCTTCCTGCACAACCGCACCTACCCCCGCTACTGGGTGCTGGCGTGGGTGCTGCTGGCGACACCGGCCGTACAGGGGGTGCGGACGCTGGTGCGCTCGGCTGGGGCGGCGGCCGCCACGGGTGTGGCGGCGGCCGCCCTGGGGGCCTGGTGGGCATGGCCCGCCCTGCTCCACGTCCACTCGCGGCCGCTGCCGGTGGTAGCGGCGCTGGACGTGGTGGCGGCGGAGGGGGCGGGGACGCTGGTTTTCGAGGACCACCTCTTCT
Organism: Acidobacteriota bacterium; assembly: GCA_037441065.1. GTDB lineage: Bacteria > Acidobacteriota > Thermoanaerobaculia > Thermoanaerobaculales > Thermoanaerobaculaceae > JACADV01. The sequence continues at coordinate 16,389 of JBBISY010000012.1, forward strand.
CGTTCCGCAACCTCTACGCGCGGCAGCGGCGGCTCCCCAGTGGCTCGTTGCGGGTGAGCGAGATCCCGCCGCGGCGGCTTAACCTGGGTGGGAACCCCCTGTGGTTCCTCACCGAGAGCGAGGGGAAGGACGTCCCGTCCAACGCCTCGGAGGCGGTGACCTTCGCCTGTGACGAGCCGCGCGTGGCGCGGCTGTCGCAGGGGCGGTTCCTGCGCGCCCGGCTGGTGCGCAACCCGGTACTGGCGTGGCGCGGCGCCTCCGTGCCGGAGGTGGAGTCGCTGGCGCGCTTCATCTGGTGCGAGGGGGACTCCCTGGTGATCCTCCCCCCTCTGGCGGGCGGTGGCACGGTGGCGCTGGGGTGCGAGATCCATCCCCTGCTGGGCGACGCCGAAGTCCGGGTGGCGGTGGCTGGCACCGAGGTGTTTCGCGAGCGGCGGGCCGCCAGGCGTCAAGTGCTCCTCTTCCCCGTGCCGGCGCTGCCGGATCGCAACCGGCTGCAGCAGATCGTGCCGCTCTCCCTGCACGTGGACCGGGAGGTACAGCTGCCCGGGGACCTGCGGCGTCTGGCCGTGCGGCTCTTCACCGTCTCCGTGGAGGCACCACCGTATACGGCCCGTTCCTACGCCTTCTTGCCCGAGGCCAACTCGCTGGTGGGGGTGGCGGCGGTGGCCTCCGGCACCTTCGCGCCCGAGGAGCTGGGCCGGCCGCCGCGGCCCGCCGCCTGGACCGGCCCCCGGGCAACGTTTTCTATGCCCGTGGGGAGGGGGCTCGTGGGGGTGGACCTGCTGGCGCCGCGCCCTACCCCCGCCCAGGTGACGGTGCGCCTGGGGCAGCAGGCTACCACGCTCGAGGTGGGTCCCGAGGGTGGGCGGGCCGTGCTCGCGGTGCCGCCGGAGCTGGCGCAGCAGCGGCGCGCCACGCTGGCGGTGGAGAGCACCACCTTCGTTCCGGGTGGCGGCGATTTCCGGGAACTGGGCGTCGCGATCAGCCGAGTCTGGTACGCGGCCGAGCCGTAGCCGGGCCGGGCGGCACGCCGCGATCCCATGTGACACGCGAGCGAGGGGCGCCTGTGGCGCGCCCCTCACTCGGTGAAGCAGACCACCTTCGGCTCGGTCATCTCCAGGAGGGCAAACGCCACCCCCTCGCGTCCGAGGCCGGAGTTCTTGATGCCGCCGAAGGGCATCTGATCCAGGCGGTAGTCGGTGGAGTCGTTGACGATCACCCCCCCGCACTCCAGGTGCTTGATGGCGTAATGGGCGGTGGCCAGCGAGCGGGTGAAGATGGCCGCGTGCAGCCCGTAGTCCACCGAGTTGGCCTTCGCCACGGCCTCCTCCACCGAGTCGATGGGCCAGAGGGAGACCACGGGCCCGAAAACTTCGTTGCAGCCCAGCTGCATGCCCATCTCCACGCCGGTGAGCACGGTGGGGGGAATCACCGTGCCGATGGGGCCGCCGCGGCTGCCGCCGCAGTGCACCGTGGCGCCCCCCTGCCGCGCCTCCTCGATCCACCCCTCGACCCGCCGGGCCTCCCCCTCGGTGATGAGCGGCCCCATGGAGCAGTCCTCGTCGAGCTTTGGCCCCACCTTGTACGCCTTGGACTGGGCGACGAACGCCTCCAGGTAGCGCTCGAAGATCGGGCGCTCCACGTAGACCCGCTGCACACCGATACAGTTCTGCCCCGCGGCCCAGAAGGCGCCGGACACGGTGTCGGCCACGGCGCGGTCGAAATCCGCGTCGGCCATGACGATCACCGGCGAGTTGGAGCCCAGCTCCATGCCGATCTTTTTGAGGCCCGCCTTGGCGGTGATGCGCAGTCCGGCCTCCACGCCGCCGGTGAAGGAGATCATCCGCACCCGCGGGTCAGCCACCAGCGGGTCGCCGATCTCGTGGCCCGGGCCGGTGACGACGTTGAGCACGCCCTCCGGCAGCCCCGCCTGTTGGAACGCCTGGGCCAGCCGCAGCGCCGACAGGGGGGTGACGGTGGCCGGCTTGCACACCACTGTGTTGCCGGCGGCCATGGCAGGTCCCAGCTTGTGGGCCACTAGGTTGAGCGGATCGTTGAAGGGGGTAATGGCGGCGATCACGCCGATGGGTTCGCGCAGCCAGTAGCCGTGCCGGTGCTCGCCGCCGGGGAAGGAGTCGAAGGGAACCGTCTGGCCGTAGAGCCGGCGCGCCTCCTCCGCCGAGAGGGAGAGGGTGTTGACGCACCGCCGGGCTTCCTTGCGGGCCTCCTTGATGGTCTTCGACCCCTCCCGGGCGATGAGCCGTGCGTACTCCTCCAGGTTGGCCGCCACGTCGTCGGCCACCGCCTTGAGCACCCGCATGCGCTCGTGCACCGGGGCGAAGCGCCAGGTCTTGAAGGCCCTCACCGCGGCCGCCACCGCCTCGTCCACGTGGGCGGCGGTGCCCTGGGGCACGGTATCCACGAGACTGCCGTCCCAGGGGTCGGTAACTTGTATGCGCTCGGCAGTGGTGACCCAGCGGCCGTCGATGAGCATGTCCATGGCGGTGTCCTCCCGTTCTCGATGCGCGGCTTTACCGCGCGGCGATTGCGCGGTGGATGTCCAGTAAGTCGGAGATGACAGCAGCGGCCGTGGCGTGCCGGCCGGCGCCAGCGCCCACCACGGTGACCGGCCCGATGAGGTCGGTGTGGAACGTGACGGCATTGGTGGGGCCCATGACGCCGGCGAGGGGATCGGCGAGCGGGAGCCGTTTCGGCAGGACTTCGGCGACCACGCGCTCCCCCTCCCGGCGGGCGGTGGCGACCAGCTTCCAGCGCTCGCCGGCGGCGGCAGCGGCCTTCACGTCGTCCAAAGTGAGCTTGGTGATCCCCGTGGTTAGGGTCACCTGCTCGAGGGCGAGGGGCACGCCCAGCACGGTGTTGGTGAGGATCACCACCTTGCCGGCGGCGTCGAACCCCAACACGTCCCCGGAGGGGTCCGCTTCGGCGTAGCCCAGCTCCTGCGCCCGGGCAAGGGCGGCCTCGTAGCTCATGCCCTTCTCCATCTCGGTGAGAATGAAGTTGGTGGTGCCGTTGAGGATCCCTGAGAAGCCGCTGATGGTGCAGCCGGCCAGACCGCGCAGGGCGGTGGAGATTACCGGCGTGCCGGCCATCACGGTCCCTTCGAAGCGGAACTCCACCCCGGCGCGGCGGGCCGCCTCCAGCATCTGCCGGGGCGCCACCACCATGGGGCCCTTGTTGGTGGTGACCAGGTGCTTGCCGGTGTCGAAGCAGGTGCGGAAGTGGTCGAGGGCGGGCTGGCCACTCTTCACGTCGGTCCACGAGACCTCCACCACCACGTCCGCCGCGGCGCGGCGGATCGTCTCCAGGGCATCCCAGCCGCGGCAGGGGGCCGGCAGGTCGCCGATCCTCCCCCCTCGGCTCACCGCCTCCAAAAGCGCCACCGGGTCGAGCCCCTGGGGGTCGGCCACCGACCCTTTTTGCAAGTCGCTCACAGCGGTGATGCGGAACTCGGCCCCGTAGGCCTCAGCGAGCATGTCGCGCTTGTCGCGGAGGATCTCTGCCACTCCCTGCCCGACCACCCCGAACCCGATCAGTGCCAGTCTCAGTGCCATACCGTCTCCTCGTGCGCGGGGGTTGCCCCCAGCCGTTGATGCCTGTGAATACTAGTACATGTGGGTGTGTTCGTCCACGTTCCGGCATCGCGTACAATTGAGGCGTGGAACTGGATCCCCTCGATCGGGCCATCCTCGCGACGCTACAGGAGAACGGGCGGATGCCGCTCTCCGAGATTGCCCGCCGCGCCGGCGTGGCCCCCGCCACGGTCCACGACCGCTTGGGCAAGCTGCGGCGCTCGGGCATCATCCTCGGCTTCCACGCCCGCCTCAATGCGGCCATGCTGGGGTACACGGTGGTGGCGCTCATTCACCTGCGCACCGAACTGGCCGAAGAGATCGAGAGCACCATTGCCGACCTGCGGGCGATCCCCGAGGTGGAAGAGGTGCACGTGGTGACCGGGGAGTACGACCTGGTGGTGAAGGTGCGGGCCAAGAGCACCGCCCACCTGCAGGAGCTCCTGGTGGAGCGGCTGCACCGCGTGCGGGGGTTCATCCGCTCCGCCACCGAGGTGTGCCTCACCTCGCCCTTGGAGCGCCAGGGCCCGCAAATGACACCCTAAAAGAACCCCGCCCTGTCCCGAAGGACAGGGCGGGGAAAGGACTGCGTGCGGCGAGGCTACCAGGTGGCCTTCAGCTGGTAGGTGAGGGTGGTGGAGTAGGCCCTGTTGTAGCCGTAAACCTTGGCGTAAACCGTGATAGTCGAGGTGCCGCTGTTGCGGTAGGTGATCTTCTCGGCGACGCCCCTGCCGTTGGTGCTGCTGCCGATCTGCGTGCCGGAGGAATTGTAGAGCTTCAGGTCGTAGTCCTTGGTGGACGGCACGGTGAGGTCGAGGGTGAGAGTCTTGCCGGCGGGCAGTGCCACCTTGAAGTAGTCCACGTCGGTGGAGGAGCCGATCTTGCCAGTCACGGTGGTGCCGGAGGTGGAGATCGTGTTGGCTGTGCCGGTGGTGTTGTTGGACTCCGTCTCGTTCATCGTGGTGCCGCTGGAGGCGGTGTAGGTGGCCTGCAGCGACACGCCGGAGAAGGCCGAGTAGGCGTAGATGCCGATGTACCAGTCACCCGCGGAGGGGCTGGAGATGGTCACGGTCTCGGTGGAAGTGGAGCCGTCCGACTTGCCGTTGTAGCTGGAGGTGGTGGGCGAGCTGCCGAGCTTCACGTAGAGGTCGGCGTCGCCCGTGCCGCCGGTGGTCTTGACCACCAGCGACGTCTGCCCCGAGGGCACCGTGATCTTGTAGTACTTCCACGTGCTCGCCGAGGCGGAGATGTTGGACACGGTCTGGCCGTTGGTGATCACCACCACGCCGCCGCCCGAGGAGGTGATGGTCATGCTCACGGTGGCGGTCTTCGTCTGGCCGCCCCCGGTGGCGGTGATGGTCACCGTGTAGGTTCCCGTGGCCGCCGTCCCGGCGTTGAGGGTCACCGTCGAGGAACCGGCCCCCGGCGCGGCGATGGAGGTGGGGTTGAAGCTGGCGGAGGCGCCCGAAGGCAGCCCGGACGCCGAGAACGACACCGAGGAGTTGAAGCCGCCGCTCACCGTGGTGGTGGCCGTGACGGTGCCCGACGCCCCCTGGGCGATGGAAATGCTGGTGGGCGAGACCGACAGCGACAGGGTCGGGGTCGAACCCGTGTAGGTGGCCTGCAGCGACACGCTGGAGAAGGAGGAGTAGGCGTAGATGCCGATGTACCAGTCACCCGCCGAGGGGTTGGAAATCGTCACCGTCTCGGTGGCCGTGGACCCCTCCGACTTGCCGTTGTAGCTGGAGGTGGAGGGAATTCCGCCGAGCTTGACGTAGAGGTCGGCGTCACCGGTGCCGCCGGTGGTCTTGACGGTGAGGGAGGTCTGCCCCGAGGGGACGGCGATCTTGTAGTACTTCCAGTTCCCCGTGGAGGCGGAGATGCCGCTCACCGTCTGGCCGTTGGTGATGGTGATCACCTCCACCGGTCCGCCGGGAACGCCCACCGCGTTCCAGCACAGCTGCACCGCGTTGTACTCCGCCGAGCTGGTGCCGCCGTACAGGTCGGCGGCAGCCTGGGCGGTGGCGTTGCGGGCCCCCTGGAAGTTGGTGGAGGAGGTCATGTAGGTGGTCAAGGCGCGGTAGAAGATCTGCTCCGCCTTGGCGATGCCGATGCCCGGCACGTTCACCGTGGTCTTGTTGCGGGGATGGGTGCCCCCCTGGCAGAGGAGGTAGAAGGCGAGGTTGCCGATGCCCGAGTTGAGGTGGACGCCGCCGTAGTCGGAGGTGCCGGTGTAGCGCTCCGGGTAGTAGTCGTACGACTGCCCGTCGGCGGTGGGGTTGTTCATGTAGCGGAGGGCATCTCCGGCGGTGTTGGGCGTCCAGCAGTCCTCGCCCACCTTCCAGGTGTCGGCGTTCACGCCGCCGTCCTTGTAGGCCTCCGTGCCGGCGGCGAAGATGTCGGACATCGCCTCGTTGAGGGCGCCGGACTCGTTCTGGTAGGTGAGGTTGGCGGTTCGTTCGGTGACCGCGTGGGTGAGCTCGTGGGCGACCACGTCCAGGGCCTTGGAGAGGTAGGTGGCGGTGGTGCCGTCACCGTCGCCGAACACCATCTGGGTGCCGTTCCAGTAGGCGTTCACCCAGTTCGTGCCCACGTGCACCGTGCCGATGAGGGTGGCGCCAGCGTTGTCGAAGGAGTCGCGGTTGAACCGCGTCTTGTAGTAGTTGTAGGTGTAGCCGAAGTTGACGTAGCAATCCCACGCCGCCGCGTCGGAGCTGGAGGTGGTCCCTTCCCCGAACATGAAGGTGCCGGGGAGGGTCGGGTAGTCGGGGTTGGTGTGGTTGCCGTTGTAGATCTTCCGGTTCAGAGCGCGCTTGATCAAGCCGTGGCGGGCCACGAGGTCGCCGGTCAGCGCGTCGGCGAAGAGCCGGTCGATGAGTTCCCCGTTGCCGTCGGTGTAGTAGACGGCGGCCGTCCACGCGAGGTAGGCCTTGTCGTTGTCGTTGACCACGTAGACGAGCTCCGGCTCCTCCAGGGCCTGGCCCTCAGCGATGCCGGCCTCGATGGCCGCCAGTTGGATGGCGGTCCGCGCATCGATCTGCGGCGATTCCGGCAGGTCCTCCATGGGGGTGAAGCGGCCGGAAATGGCGTGCACCTCTCCGGTGGCCGCCTTGGCGTGCACGATGAGTTCGGCACCCATCACCGGCAGCCCCCGGTAGAACTGCTGGAAGCGCACGTGCACCTGGCCGAGTTCGTCGTGGGAGGTGCGCATGGCGGCCAGCTCCTCCCGGCCAGTGGCGCGGAAGACGGGTTGCATCCGCTCCAGGTAGCGCAGCGCCGCCGCCTCCGGTTCGCCGGGGCCAAGGAGACCCAGGCGGCCGGCAAGGAAAGTGGGTACCCCATTACTGTCCAGGGTGATCCGGTTCACTTCGGGCAGCGCCTCCAGGGCCCGAAGCTGCTCCTCCGGCGAGGAGACCATGGGGACACGATGTCCGAGCGCCAGGGCCTGTCCCCCGATCAGCACCAGCGCCACCAGCCCGACCACGTAACGCCTCATCCGGTCCTCCCCCCCGGGGGCCGAACTCGGGGTTCTCCCCCGGGACGCAACGGAAAAGTTGGCCGACGCTAGAACGCGGTTGGCCGTCTGTCAAGGGCCTGCCGCTGCTTCGAACTTTCTCCTCCGAACGCCCGACATCCTGGGACATGTTCCGAAAAACACATTGTTGGTGGCGGTCTTTCTCCGACGATTCGACGGGACTCGGCCGCATTGCGGAGCGTGGCGGGCCCGCCCGCCCGGCTGGGCATACTTCGGGCCGGTGCGCGTTCTGGGAGGGGGGCGTGGCAGCAGCCCGACAGGGGGAGACGGCATGGGTCACTCGGGACGCAGAGCCTGGTTGATGGCAATGGTGGCGATGGCAGCCCTCGCCTGTCAGGGGAGGGACGCGAGCACGGGGAAGGGCGGGGGTGTGGCGTGGTCGCAGGACTTGCCCGGCGCCCTCGCCAAGGCCAAGGCCGAGGGCAGAGTGGTGATGGTGGACTTCTACGCCGACTGGTGTGGCTGGTGCAAGAAGCTGGACGAGACCACCTTCGCCCACCCCCAGGTACGCCAGGCGCTGGCGGGCCTGGTGCCCGTCAAGCTGGACGCCGAGCGGGGCGGCCGCGAGGCGGCCAGGCGGTACCGGGTCGACGGCTACCCTACGCTGCTCTTCCTCGACGCCACCGGCCGCGAGGTGGGACGCATCCCGGGGTACCTGCCACCGACCGCGTTCTTGGAGGAGCTGCAGGACATCCTGGGCGCCCCCTGAGGCGGAGTGGATGGGTGGGGGCGGGCAACGTGGAAAGGATGTATACTCCGGGCGGCGCCAGGCTGGACGCCAGGGGGTGTCGGTGCGCTGGTTCCTGCCCAAGACCGTGGACTTCCAGGATCTCTTCGATCGGGCGTCGGCCAACATCGTGGAGGGGGTGCGGCTCTTCCGGCAGTTGCTCGACCATCCCGGCGAGTACGCACCGCTCGTCGAGCGCATCAAGCAGGTGGAGCACGAGGGGGATCGCATCACCCACCAGACCATCGAGAAGCTCAACACCACCTTCATCACCCCCTTCGATCGAGAAGATATTCACGTGCTCGTGACGCGCATGGACGACGTCCTGGATGCCGTGGACGCCGCCGCGCAGCGCATGGTGCTCTATCGGATCGTCGAGATTCCCCGCCACCTGATGCGGATGGCGGACATTCTCGTGCTGTCCGCCGACGAGCTCCGCAAGGCGGTGGTGGCGGTCCACGACGGGGCGCAGCGCGAGGCCACCCTCGACCACTGCGTCGAGGTGAACCGGCTGGAGAACGACGCGGACGTGCTGCACCGGGAGGCGCTGGCCGAGCTCTTCGCCAACTCCAGCGACGCCATTACCGTGATCAAGCTCAAGGACCTCTACGCCTTCCTGGAGGAGGCGACGGACCGCTGCGAGGACGTGGTCAACGCCATCGAAACGATGATCATCAAGGCCTCCTGAGGGCGGTTCAGAACAAGGGGTCCAGCAGGAAATAGGTCAAGGCCGCCACGAGCGCGGAGGCGGGGATGGTGAGCACCCAGGCCCAGACGATCCGTGCCGCGATACCCCAGCGGACGGCGCTGAGGCGCTGCGTGGCGCCCACCCCGGCAATGGCGCCGGTGATGGTGTGCGTGGTCGACACCGGGATGCCCAGGTGGGAGTTGCCGAAGAGCGTAAGGGCGGCCGCCGTCTCGGCGCAGAAGCCACCGACTGGCTTCAACTTGGTAATCTTGGAACCCATGGTCTTGACGATGCGCCACCCCCCGGCCATGGTGCCGAGGGCGATGGCGGCGTGGCAGGAGAGGATGATCGGCCACGTCACGGCGATGTCGGCGGGGTTGCGGCCCAGCGACCGTTCGTAAGCGAAAACGGCGACGGCGATGATCCCCATGGTCTTCTGCGCGTCGTTGCCGCCGTGCCCGAGACTGTAAAACGCGGCCGAGAGGAGCTGGCCCTTGCGAAAGAGGCGGTCCACGCGGTGGGGTTGTGTCCGCCGGAAGAGCCACGAGACGGCAATCATCAGAGACAGACCCAGCGCCAGTCCCACCGCCGGCGAGACGAACATGGACACGACGGTCTTCGTCCAGCCCGTGGCAATGACCGCGCCGAGCCCGGCGCTCGCCACGGCGGCGCCGGCATAGCCGCCGATGAGAGCGTGGGAGGAGGAGGTGGGGAGCCCCAGGTACCAGGTAATGAGGTCCCAGACGATGGCGCCCACCAGGCCCGCCAAGATCACGTGCTGGGTCACGGCTTCCGGGGTGATGAGTCCCTTGCCGATTGTCGTCGCCACCCGCAGCGGGAAGACGAAGGCGGCGACGAAGTTGAAGAAGGCGGCCCAGACCACCGCGATCCCCGGCGGCAGCACGCGGGTGGACACCACGGTGGCAATGGAGTTGGCCGCATCGTGGAAGCCGTTGACGAAGTCGAAGGCGAGCGCCATCACAACGATGGTCAGGAGAATCAGCAGCGCGGAGGAGAGCACCCTCAGTTCTCCGTTTCTCCGGCGAGCTTCGCCGCCGCCGCGGCCATCGCCTCTGGCGTGGTCATCGGTTCGCCGGGTCGCCAGGGGTAGTAGGGGATCTGCTGCTGCCACGGCAGCTCGACGATGGCGTGCCAGCTGGGCGAGCACTCAGCCGGTTCCCGGCCCTCGGGGAACGCTTCGAGGATGGCGCTGTCGCTGCAATCGGCAGTGGCGCGCAGGCCGGTGCGCCGGTCCACGGGCACGAGGACGATGCCCGCTGGCACCGGGAACTCTTCGGCTCGCACCGCCTCGGACTGTTTCTCGAGGTAGCCCTGCATGAAGCGGATCCACGTGGGGAGCGCCGCTTCGGCGCCGGTCATGTGACGCCCGATTCGCTGTTTCTGGTCGCGGCCTACCCACACGCCGCAGGTGAGGCGCGGCGAGAAACCGATGAACCAAGCATCGGTGTACCCATCCGTCGTGCCGGTCTTGCCCGCCAGGTTCGCCGGGAGCTGGGCCGCCTTGACCCCCGTCCCCCGGTCGATGACGCCCTCGAGCGTGTGGACGAGCAGGTACGCGACGTCAGGACGCACCGCCTGGCGGACTCGCGGGCGCCGTTCCTCCAGCACGGCGCCGTCGGCGTCGCGGACGCGGGTGATGAAGTACGGCTCCGCGAACTGCCCCAGGTTGGCGATGCCGGCGTACGCCGCCGCCAGTTCCAGGAGGGTCGTCTCAAACGTGCCGAGGGCGAGGGTGGGGTAGGGGGCGAGCTGCTGCTTGATGCCGAGCCGCCGCGCGGCATCGATGGCCGCTTCGCCGGTGATCATCTGCTGCAGCTTCACCGCCGAGGCGTTGAGGGAGTGTTCCAGGGCGTGGCGGAGCGTCACGATGCCCTCGTATCGGCGGTAGTAGTTGAGGGGGACGTAGGTCAGCTCGCCCCGTTCGTCGGGGAAGAGGGCCGGCCCGTCGAAGATGAGGTCGGCGGGGACGAACTCCCGCTCGAACGCCGCCAGGTAGACGAAGGGCTTGAACGCGGAGCCGCACTGGCGGGTGGCCTGCATCGCCCGGTCCCACTCCGAGCGCTCGAAGTCAAACCCCCCCACGTGGGCCAGGATGGCGCCGGTGCGGTTGTCGATGGCGAGGAGAGACCCCTCCACCGTGGGCTCGGGCTCGAGAGTGACGGTGAGGGGCTGCGTCCGCTCCCCCCCCACCTCGGCAAGACGCACCAAGAGCACGTCCCCCCGGCGCACCAGGCGCGTCAGGGAGGAACGCCCGGTCCAGGCGGCGCCGCTGTCGGCGAGCCGGGCCGTCCGGTCGCCGATGCGCAGCTGCGCGAGTTTCGGCTCCACCGCGGTGACCAGGGCGTAGGCCAACTCGCCGGGGCGCCACTGCAGGTGCGGCCAGCTGGGGTGGCGCCACCCAGCCAGGTCGGAGACCCCTTCCTCCAGGACGTTGCGACGCGCCCCCGGCCAGCCCAGGCGGCGCTGCAGCTCCACCAGCCCCTCGCGCAGGGACTGCTCGGCCAGCTTCTGCAGGGCGGGGTCGAGGGTGGTCTCCACGGTCAACCCCCCGCCCAGCATCTGGCGGGTTCCAAAACGGTCCTCGATGGTGCGGCGCACCTCCTCCGTGAAGTACGCCGAGGTGGTGTCCAGGTCGTAGTGGGGGGCGACGCCCAGCGGGCTCTTCATCGCCGCCTCGTAGGTCGCGGCGTCGATCTTCTTGGTCTCCAGCATCTGCCGGAGCACGTAGGCGCGGCGGGCCAGGGCGCGTTCCGGGTAGCGGATGGGCGACTGCAGGTCGTGGCGCTGGATGATGCCGGCGAGGAGTGCCGCCTCCGGGACGGTGAGAGCGGCGGCGTGCTTGCCGAAGAAGAAGAGCGACGCGGCTTCCACCCCGTAGCGGCCGTGGCCGAAGTAGATCTGGTTGGCGTAAAGGGTAAAGATCTGGTCCTTGGAGAACCGCTGCTCGATCTGGACCGCGAGCAGCATCTCGTTGAGCTTGCGGCGGAACGTCTTCTCGGGGGAGAGGAAGAGGGTCCGGGCCAGCTGCTGGGTGAGCGTCGAACCGCCCTGGGAGAGGCGCTTGCGCAGCAGGTTGTTCACCGCGGAGCGCAGCAGGCCCTTGGGATCGACGCCGGTGTGGCGGTAGAAATTGGCGTCCTCGGCGGCGATCACCGCGTCGCGGAACACCTGGGGGATCTGTTCGGCGGCGAGGGGGATCCGCCGCTCGGTGGCAAAGGTGGCGAGCAGGGTCCCGTCGCGGGCTCGCACCTGGGTGGCCGCCGCCGGCCGGTAGGTGGTGAGCGCTTCCACCGGCGGCAGCTGGATACCGCGGGCGAGGATCAGGCCGACAATTGCCCCGAGACCTAGGCCGACGAACGTACCGAACAGCAGCCAGCGGAGGAGCCACCGCAGCACGGCCGGAGCTTGACGGGGACGGCGAGCCGCTGTCAAGGGCGGGAGGCGAGGGGACAGGGGACAGGGGACGGCACGGGGGCGAGGCACGGGGCGATCCTCGGATCGCCCTCCCGGACCCCGGGCCACGGGCCCCGCGCCACGGGCCGCGGACCCCGGACCCCGGATCCCGGACCCCGACCTTTGGCTGGCGTGCTAGCCTTCTCTTGGGGGGCGAGGGGTGCACACCGCCACGGCACGCAGCGGGCGTCGAGGCCCGGATCGGTGGGTTCTCCTGGGGGGTGGCGTGGTGCTCGTTCTCCTGGTGGCCGTACTGCTGGCGGGGAGCGCGGCGGCTCCGAGGCTCGTCGGCTGGGGCTTGACGATGACACGGGACCGACTGATGGCAGCGCTGCCAGCGCCGGTGACGCCCGTGCAGCGGCGCCAGCTGCGCCAGGCCTTCGAGTGCGTCATCGCCCGGGCCGAACGGGGAAGGGTGGGCGAGGAGGAGCTGGGTACTTTGAGCCGGCTGTGCAACGCGGCCCTCGCCGACCGGCAGGTGACGGAGGCGGAGCTGGCCGGCATCCGCTCCGTGCTGGCGACGCTGTGCCCGCCGGGCAGCCGGTAATGGGGACCCCGTTTCGTCTGCGCGCGCCTTTCCCGCTGGCCGGCGACCAGGGGCCGGCGGTGGCCAAGCTCGTGGAAGCATTTCAAAGCGGTGTTTTCGCCCAGACCCTGCTGGGGGTCACGGGGTCGGGCAAGACCTTCACCGTGGCCAAGGTCATCGAGGCGCTCAACCGGCCCACCCTGGTCCTGTCCCACAACAAGACGCTCGCCGCGCAGCTGTTCCAGGAGTTCCGCAGCTTCTTCCCCGACAACGCGGTGGAGTACTTCGTCTCCTACTACGACTACTACCAGCCCGAAGCCTACGTGCCGGCCAGCGACACCTACATCGAGAAGGAGACGTCCATCAACGAGGAGATCGACCGCCTGCGGCTGTCCGCGACGCGGGCGCTGTTCGAGCGGCGCGACGTGCTGATCGTCGCCTCGGTGTCGTGCATCTACGGCCTGGGCGACCCCGACGCCTACTACGGCATGCTGCTGCTGCTGGAGCCGGGCGCCTCGCCGGGCATGGATGCGGTACTCCGGCAGCTCGTGGCCATGCAGTACGAGCGCACGCAACTCGATCTCGCGCCCGGCGCCTTCCGGGTCCGGGGCGACACGCTCGAGCTCTACCCGCCCTACGAGGATCACGCGCTGCGGGTGGAGTTTTTCGATCGCACCATCGAGACGATCTCCCGCATCGATCCGCTGCGCGGCACGGTCCTCGAGGTGGTGCCCGACCGGCTGCCCGTCTACCCCACCTCCCACTACGTGGTCACCCGTCGCGCGCTGGACGAGGCGCTCGTGGGCATCCGCGCCGAACTCGACGCGCGAGTCGCCGAGCTCACCGCCGCCGGCAAGCTCCTGGAGGCCCAGCGCCTGTCCCAGCGCACGGCGTTCGACCTGGACATGTTGGCCGAACTGGGCTACTGCCCCGGCATCGAGAACTACTCGCGGCACCTCACCGGGCGGCGGCCGGGGGAGCCGCCGCCCACGCTCTTGGACTACTTCCCGGCGGACTGGTTGCTAGTGGTGGACGAGTCCCACGTCACGGTGCCGCAGGTCCGCGGCATGTACCACGGCGACCGGTCGCGGAAAGAGACGCTGGTGGAGTTCGGCTTCCGCCTCCCCTCGGCCCTCGACAACCGGCCGCTCACCTTCGAGGAGTTCGAAGGGCGGATCCACCAGGTGCTGTTCGTGTCAGCCACGCCCGGTCCCTACGAGCTGGAACTGAGCGGGGGCGAGGTGGTGGAGCAATTGATCCGCCCCACCGGCTTGCTGGACCCGGTGGTGGAGGTGAGGCCGGCCCAGGGGCAGGTGGACGACCTCCTCGCCCGCATCCGCGAGCGCGTGGCCGCCGGGGAGCGCGTCCTCGTCACCACCCTCACCAAACGGATGGCCGAGGACCTCACCCAGTTCCTGGCCGAGCTGGGGGTCCGGGTCCGGTACCTCCACTCGGAGGTGGAAACGCTGGAACGCACCGCGATCCTGGCCGATCTGCGGCGGGGGGTCTTCGACGTGCTGGTGGGGATCAACCTCTTGCGGGAGGGGCTGGATCTGCCGGAGGTGTCGCTGGTGGCCATCCTGGACGCCGATAAGGAGGGATACCTGCGCTCCACCACCTCGCTCATCCAAACCATCGGCCGGGCGGCGCGGCACCTCAATGGCACCGCTATCCTCTACGCCGACACCGTCACCGACTCGATGCGCCAGGCGATCGAGGAGACGCGCCGGCGTCGGGCGGTGCAGGAGCGCTTCAACCGCGAGCACGGGATCGAGCCGCGCTCCATCATCAAGGACATCGCCTCGCCCCTCGTCCAGCTCGCCAACCTCGACTACCACGACGCGACATGGGCGGCGCCGCGGGTCGGCGAGGGGGAGCCTGGCGACGCCCCCTCCTTGACCCAGACGATCGCGGAGCTGGAGCGGCAGATGCAGGCCGCCGCCAAACGGCTCGAGTTCGAGGAGGCCGCGCGACTGCGGGACCGCCTCAAGGAGCTGCGAGCCATGCAGATCTACAAGGGGTGACAGGACCACACCGGGGCGAGCTGTGCGGCGGTGAAGCCACGGGCGTGGGGCGGCCTCTTGACGGCAAGGGGCCGCTGCGGCATGATCGCTATCCACTTATGGGAGGGACTGTGCAGGCGGGAGGCGAGAAGGCGTTACAGGGCACCGGCAGCGAGCCGAGCCTTGCCTGCGTCTGCCGCCTGCGAACCGTGTCCCGGCCTGCCAATAGCTAGGGGGCTGTCCGCCGCGGTGCTGCGGCACCGGGCAGCCCCCGTACCCCGCACCCCCACAACGCGCTAGAGCATCTCGGGCCGGCCTGCAGGCCGAAGGGCCCGGCCGGGCGGCGCCCCCGGCGGAAGCGGGCGCCTGGAAGGAGCGACGACCATGAAACCACCGCGCTGGCGGATACCTGAATCGTACTCCCCGGTGCTCGATGTGCTCGACACCGAGCGAGCCATCAAGCTCGTCAAGGATTCCTTCGAGCGCGAGCTGGCGGCGGCCCTCAGCCTGCGGCGGGTGACGGCGCCCCTCTTCGTGCTGGCCGGAACCGGGATCAACGACGACCTGAACGGGACCGAGCGGCCGGTCTCCTTTTCCGTGGCCGCCCTGGCCGGGGCGAGGGTGGAGATCGTCCAGTCGCTGGCGAAGTGGAAGCGCCTGGCCCTGGCCGAGCTGGGGCTCGGCCCGGGAGAGGGGATCTACACGGACATGAACGCGATCCGCCCCGACGAGGAGCTGGACGAGCTGCACTCCATCTACGTGGACCAGTGGGACTGGGAGCGGGTGATCGCCCCCGAGGAGCGCACGGTGCCGGTTCTGGTGGAGACGGCGCGGCGGATCTACGCCGCGCTGCGGAGGACGGAGCGACAGCTGGCTGACGCGTTCCCCCGCCTGCAGCCGGGGCTGCCCGAGGAGCTCCACGTGGTGCACGCCGAGGAGCTCGCGCGGCGCTTTCCCGAGCTGTCGCCGAAAGAGCGGGAGGATCGGGCGGTGCAGCAGTTCGGCGCCGTGTTCCTCGTGGGCATCGGGGCGCGCCTGGCGAACGGCAAGCCGCACGACGGGCGGGCGCCGGACTACGACGACTGGATCACCCCCAACGGCCACGGGCGGGGCCTCAACGGCGATCTCCTCGTCCGCCATCCGGTGCTTGGCGGCGCCTGCGAACTCTCCTCCATGGGGATCCGGGTGACGCCGGAGAGTCTCCTGGCCCAGCTCGAGGAGCGCGGCTGCCCCGAGCGGCGCGAGCTCTATTTCCACCGGCGGCTCCTGGCCGGGGAACTGCCGCTGACCATGGGCGGGGGGATCGGCCAGTCGCGGCTGTGCATGCTGCTGCTGCGCAAGGCGCACATTGGCGAGGTGCAGGCGTCGGTGTGGCCGGAGACGATGCGGGAGGCGTGGGGGCGGGCGAACGTCCGGTTGCTGTCGTGAGTTCCCGCCACAGGCTCGCAGGGATCGGCACGGCCGCCCGGCCGCCTCCCGAAACACCAGGCTCCCCACCGGGACGGTTCGTGGGGTAAGCTGCTCGCTGCGGCGCGGGACGGGCCGCGTGCGGGGCTGCGCCCAGGCCAAGGGGGACGGTGAGCAGGGTCTGAGATGCCGATCAGCGGGAACCTTCGCACCATGCCCGTGGTGGATCTGCTGCAGTGGATCTCCGTGGCGCGCAAGACGGGGACGCTCATCGTGCGCGGCGAGTGGAAGCGGCGGATCTTTTTCGAGGACGGGCAGGTGACGCTGGTGGCCTCCGACCGCGCTCGCGAGCGCCTGGGGTACTACCTGGTTGGCTGGGGGTACCTGACCGCCGCCCAGCTCGAGACGCTCTTGGCCGAACAGCAGGAGCGGGGACAGGCGCTGGGGGATTTGCTCCTCGATCGGGACCTCGTCCCCGAAGGCGAGCTCGTTCGCATGTTGCGGGTTCGCGCCGAGGACATGGTCGTGAACCTCATCCTAGCCGGGGAGGGGGACTTCCGCTTCATCGACCAGACCCTGCCGCTGCGGGCCAGCCTGCAGGTGCGGTTCCCCGTGGAGCAGCTGCTCTTCGAAGCGGCGCGGCGGGCGGACGAACTACGCCGCCTGCGCGACGTGGTGCCCAGCGGACAGCACGTGCCCCGCCTCCTGGACAGCTCGTTCGCGGAGCGGCTCTCGCCGCAGGAGCGGGAAGTACTTGCCCACGTAGATGGGCGGCGAAGTATCGAAGAGGTGGCCTTCGCGGCCCGGGTGGCCGAGTTTCACGTGGCGTCGCTGGTCTTCCGTGGAGTGGAGACGGGCGCCATGGCGCTGGACCCGCCGGCGGAGGGGGAGCCAGCACCCCCCACCGAGGGCGGCGGCTGGTCCGACCTCCTGCGCGAAGCCGAAACCTGCATCACCTTCGGCGATCTGCTCTCCGCCTACTGTCATCTCGCCACCGTGCAGCGGGAACACCCTCACGCCAGCGAGGCGGTGCGGCGGGCGGAGGCGATGCAGGGTCGCATCGCGGCGATCTTGGACCGGGCGCTGCCGGAGGGCGAGGATCTGCTCCAACTGGCGGTGGATTTCGGCGAGCTCACCAAGCTTCGCTTCTCCCCGGAGGAGGCCTTCATCATCTCGCGGGTGGACGGCCGCTACACCATCGCCCAGACGCTTTCCCAGTTCCCGGGCAATCGCCTGCTGGGCCGGCTGATCGTGCACGAGCTGCTGCAGCAGGGGATCCTCAAGCTCTCCTCGCAGAAGGGCCTGGCGCGTACCCGCTTGTGATGGCGCGGGCCAGCGGGACCGCTGGCACCCGGTGGGGCGGCGCGCCGCGAGGTGCGCGATCAGTCCAGCGGGAAACGGGGGAGCACGGGGTGCGAGGAAGAGTCGAGGTCGGTGGCTTCGGCTCGGGTGGTGTTGCGCCCCTCCTGCTTGGCTCGGTAGAGGGCGCGGTCGGCCAGCTCGACGAGGCGGGAGGGGTTCCCATCGGCGGTGGGGCGGGTGGTGGCGAAGCCGCAGGAAATGGTCACCACCCCGCCCGCGGGGCTGGCGATCCGCAGGGCCTCCACGCGGCGGCGCAGGTTCTCGGCCACGGTGATGGCCCCGGCGCGATCGGTAGCCGGCAGGATGAGGGCGAACTCCTCGCCGCCGTAGCGGGCCACCGAGTCCCCGACCCGCGGCAGGCCGTCGGCCAGGGCCCCGGCCACCGCCCGCAAGCACTCGTCGCCGCGGTGGTGTCCGTAGGTGTCGTTGAAGAGCTTGAAGTGGTCGATGTCGATCATCCCCACCGAGAGCAGCGAGCCGGTGCGCACGGCGCGCCGCCACTCGCTGGCCAGGCGCTCCTCGAAGCGTCGCCGGTTCGCCACTCCCGTGAGGGGGTCGAGGTACGAGAGCTCGAGGAGGAATTCGTTGGCTTCGCGCAACTCTCGGGTGCGCGCGTCCACCAGGGCGGCTAGTTGCCGTTCGCGGCGCCGATGCGCGCGCCACCGGGCCCGCACCAGAAGGTACGCAATTCTCCCCAGCAGGGCGGCGACGAGGAGGGCGAACCACCAGGTGCCCCACGGGGCCGGGCGAACCACGAAGGGCAGCTCGACGGGGCCGGACACGTTGCCCGCGTAATCCCTGCCCCAGAGGCGGAAGATGTAGCTCCCGGCCGGCAGCACCGGGTACTCTCGGAGCCACTCCGCCGTCCAGGGGGTGGGGTCGTCCTCCAGCCCCACGAGCTGGGAGCGGTAGCGGGTGTCCCCCTCGCGGAAGAAGCTCAGGAGCGCAAAGCGCATCGTCACGCGGTTCCGGCGGTGCGAGAGCGTGGCGTGGGGCTGGAGAGGGGCCATGTCCGCGCCCGCGGTGGCGGCGAGCCGCAGCCTCTTGCTGGCCCGGTCCTGCCGTTCCGCGGCGGGGTCGAGGGCCGCCGCACCCCGCACCGTTCCGACCCACACCCGCCCCCGGGAGTCCAGCAGGGCGGCGCCGCGGGTCCCCTGGTTGCTGGGGAGGCCGTCGTGGACCGTGAAGGTGTAAATCTCCAGGGAAGGCGTGGGGCCGGGGGTGGGTGGACCGGGGCTGATCCGGGCCACGCCGCCGTTCGTCACCAGGTAGAGACGCCCGTTGCCATCGGGCACGATGTGGTAGATGGTGTTGTTGGGAAGCGGCGGATTCGTCTCGTCGGTGAGGGTCAAGGGCGGTTGCGCGGGGTCGGACAGCTCGAGGCGCGTGACACCGCCACCGTCGGTGCCGATCCACAGGAAGCGCCGGCTGGAAGCGTCGGCGGTTTCCAGCAGGCACTGCACGGTTGGGTTCAGAAGCGCGTCCACCGCGAGCGGCTCGAAGGCCTCGCCGGTCCAGCGGGCCAGTCCCCCGGAGGTGCCGACCCAAAACGCCCCGCGGGAGGGGCCGCTACCGGCCGGTGCGAAGCAGAGCACCGACTCGCCCGGCAGCCCGTCGTCCCGGCCGAAGGACTGCCAACCCTGCTCGGTGAAACGGGCGAGGCCCGTTCTGGTGCCCACCCAGAGCGAGCGCGAGCCGTCCTCGGCGCGGCTCTCGAAGAGGGCCTGGACCATGTTGCCGGGGAGGGCGCCGGAGCTGGCGTCGAAGGTGGTCCACCGGCCTCCCGCCAGCCGCGCGAGGCCACCGTGCCGCGTGCCCACCCACAGCACCCGCCTCCCCCTCGCGTCCTGCGTCTCCAGCAGGCACTGCACGGTGTCGTCGGGCAGGGCCCCGTTGCTCCGGTGGAAGACCTGCGAGCTGGTGCCGTGGAAGCGGACGACCCCGCCCCCGTCCGTCCCGAACCAGATCACTGGCTGGCCCTGCTCGTCCCGGCTTTCCAGGATGGCGGTGACCGGCAGGAACGGGCGCTCCTTCACGGGCGAAAACTGCCGCCACTTCCCCTCCTTGAGGAGGGCCAGCCCGCCGTTCCTGGTGCCCACCCACAACCCGTTCGTACCCTGCTCGGCGGTGGTGGCGAGGAGGCTGTACACGGCGTTGGAGGGCAGACCGTGCCGGGTGTCCACCACGGTGATGCCCCCATCGCTGATCTTGGCGAGCCCGCCGCCGTCGGTACCCACCCACACCGCCCACGCCGAGCTGGCGCCCGCGTCCGCCGCGAGGCTGGTCACGTAGTTGCTGGGCAGGCCCCGGGCGACGTCGAAACACTGCCACGCCTCCCCGCGCCGCCGGCACACCCCTGCCCCGTAGGTGCCCACCCACAGAGTGCGAGAGGCGGCGCCGACGCCGGTCTCAAGGAGGCTGTTGGTGGAAACCGAGGGGAGCCCCGGCTCGACCTGGAAGCGGGAGTCCCCCTCCCGGAGGCGGGCGAGGCCGCCCTCGGTGGCCGCCCAGAGCAGGGGCACACCGGCCTCGTCGGTGGTGGCGAGGAGCCCCCAGACGGTGTTGGCAGGCAGCCCCGCCGAGGTGTCGAAGACGGTCCAGGTGCCGTGGCGCAACCGCGCCACGCCCCGATCATGGGTCGCGACCCAGATCACCGGCGAGCCGTCGGGAGCGCGGCCCTCGGCCACGGCATTCACGCGCAGCGCTGGGAGCTCCGAAGTCATCACGCTCCAGGTGGACCCGCTCAGCCGGCACAGCCCCGCCGCCTGGGTACCGAACCAGAGGCTGCCGTCGCGGTCCGCCAGGAGCGCTCTCACGAAATTCGACTGCAGCCGGGTCGGCAGACTTACGGTGGTCCAGCTGCGACCGTCCCAGTACGCCGCCCCGTCCTGCGTTCCCACCCAGAGCAGGCCGTCTCTGTCCAGGGCGATGGCATGAACGGTGTTCTGGGGCAAGCCGTCCGCATCCCGAAACACCCGCAGGCCTCGACTCCCTGTCTCGAAGGGATCGGCAGGACCGCGTACCTGGGAGGTGGCCGCCCCTTGGGCGAACAGCAGGGCAGGGAGGGCGAGGGAGGCCGCCACCGCACGGATAAGGGCGCCAGCGGATGCCGCGCAGGCCCGTCGGGGCGCCCGGCGTCGGGTCGGGCGCACCCCGGCCGGAGGCTGTACCGCTGGGGGCGGGTTAGTCCCCATCCTCTTCGGCCGGGTAGAGCACCGGCGGCGGTGCCGGTCCCCCTGGTTCGAAGCAGCGGCGGCAACGAGCCTCGTAGATGTCCGAGGCTCCCACCAGCACCTGTTCGGTGGCCTGCGTGAGGCGCTGCGTGTAGGACGCGGGGCCGCCGCAGCGAGCGCAGATGGCGTGCATCTTCTCCACCTCCTCGGCAATAGCTAGGAGGCGGGGCATGGGGCCGAAGGGCTGGCCGCGGAAGTCCATGTCGAGGCCGGCGACGATCACCCGCTTGCCCAGGTCGGCGAGGCGGGAGCAAACGGCCACCAGACCTTCGTCGAAGAACTGCGCCTCGTCCACGCCCACCACTTCGGTGCGCGGGTCGAGGCGCTCGAGGATTTCCGCGGCATTCCGCACCCGCTCCGAGTCCAACCGCCAGCGCGAGTGGGAAACCACCTGGTTGACGGCAAAGCGGTCGTCGATCACCGGCTTGAACACCTGCACCCGCTGGCGCGCAATGATGGCCCGGCGCAAGCGCCGGATCAGCTCCTCGGACTTGCCGGAGAACATGCTGCCGGTGATCACCTCGATCCAGCCACCCCACAGGTTCGGCGGGCGCACCGCACGACTCTAGCGCACCGCTCTGCGCCCCGGCAACCCGGGCGAGTCCACACCGAGGCGAGGGCAGAGGGACGCCAGAGGGCAGCGGGCGCAGGCGGGGCGGCGGGCGGTGCAGACGCGCCTCCCGTGGACGATGAGTCGGTGCCCCAAGGCGATCCACGAGTCGGGGGGGAACAGCTCGATGAGGTCGCGCTCGATGGCGTCGGCGCTGGCGGCGGCGGACAACCCCAGCCGAACTGCCAGGCGGGCCACGTGGGTGTCCACCACGATCCCGGTGGCCAGTCCAAAGGCCGTGCCCAGCACCACGTTGGCGGTTTTCCGCCCCACCCCCGGCAGGGAGACCAGCTCGCTCAGGGACGAGGGCACCTGGCCGTGGTGTCGCGCCACCAGCGTCGCGGCGAGGGCCAGCAGGGAGCGGGCCTTGTTGCGGTAGAAGCCGGTGGAGTGGATCAATGCCTCCAGCTCGCCCTGGTCGGCGCCAGCGAGGGAGGCCGCGTCGGGGAAGCGGCCGAAGAGGGCGGGGGTGACCGCGTTGACGCGCGCGTCCGTGCACTGCGCGGAAAGGATCGTGGCCACTAGCAGCTGAAACGGATTGGAGAAGACGAGCTCGCAGGTGGCATCGGGGTAGGCGGCCGCCAGGGCGGCATCGATCGCCGCAGCCCTAGCACGCTTGGCAGCCAGCGTCCCGCTCATGGCCGCTCGCTGCCGGCCGCCGGAGGGGGGGTGAGGATGCGACTGGGATCCGGCGCGAGCAGCCCGCCGGAAATCACCATCCGCACCGCCTCCTCCACGGTCAGTGAGGTTTCCTGCACCACCGCTGCGGGGTAGATGAGGTAGAAGCCGGTGGTGAAGTTGGGGGTCGTGGGCATGAAGACCGAGACCATGGGCTGCGGGCCTGCGGGGGTGCGCTGCTCGAACTCGGCGGTGAGGAAGGCGACACTGGTGGCGTCGCGGCTCGGGAAGGGGATGAGGACGACGCGTCGGAAGGCCTTGCTCCGGTCCGCGGTGAACGCCTTGGTGATCTCGCGGGCGCCGGTGTAGACCGGCCGAACGAACGGGACGCGGGAGAGGATTCGCTCGCCGACGTGCAGGATCCGCCGTCCGAGTACGTTGTGGGCGAGCACGCCGAGCAGGAAGATGAGGACGATGGCAATGGCGGCGCCCACGCCCGGGACCGAGTACCCCAGGAGCCGGGCGGTGATCGGGTACGACCACCGGTCGAGCAGGTTGAAGATGAAACGAGCGAAGAAAATGGTGACCACGAGGGGGAACGCCACCAAGGCGCCGGTGACGAACCGGCTGCGGAGGTAGCCGAGGCAGCCCGGGCGCGTCCCCGGCGGCGACGGCGGGACCGCGAAGGTCCAGGAACCGCTGGAGGAGGAGGCGTCGTTCTGCACGGTGGCATTGTACGGGAACCGTGCGGGCGAGCGGGCCGCGTTGCGGCCGGCCCGGCGGGCGTGGGCTACACTGCCACGGTGCAGGGCGACGCGGCGAGCGGCGGTGGGGCTATGGCGACGGACGGCGATGCAGGGCTGAAGCCACTGTCGCCGCTCCTGGGCGAGGGAGAAACGGACCAGTGGCGCCGCACCCTGCCGCCGACGGTGGCGGTGACCGGCGCCACGGGGTTCCTGGGGTACCACCTGGTGGCGGCGCTGGAGCGCTGCGGGAGGCGCCCGCGCCTGCTGGTGCGCGACCCCTCCCGGCTCGATGCGGCGCTCGCCGGTGGCGCGGAGGTCGTGACCGGCGACCTGGACGACGCGGCGGCTCTCCGCCGGCTGCTCGACGATTGCGCCGTGGTGCTGCACCTGGCGGGGGTAGTGCGGGCGCCGAGTGCCGCGCACTTCCACCGGGCCAACGCCGTGGGGACGGCCAACGTGGTCGAGGCAGTGCGTGCCAGCGCGGTCGCCCCGCGTCTCGTCTACGTGTCCTCGCTGGCCGCCGCGGGGCCCAGCCCGCGGCCCGAGGGGCGGGAGCCCGAGGAGCCTCCCGCCCCCGTCTCCGCCTACGGCCGTTCCAAGCTGGAAGGCGAACGGGCGGTTGCCAGCCTCGCCACCCCCTGGGTCATCCTGCGGCCACCCGCGGTGTACGGCCCCCGGGACACGGACATGCTGCAGTTCTTTCGCCTCTGTGCCGCTGGGCTCGTTCCCCTGCCGGCGGGGGAACGGTTCGTGACGCTGGCCCACGCCAGCGACGTGGTGCGGGGGATCCTGCAGGCCGCCTGCGGGCAGGCGAACGGCCGCATCCTGCACCTGGGCGAGCCCACGCCGCGCGCAATGCGAGCGCTGGTGGCGGAGATGGCGCGGGCCGGAGAGGTGCAGGCCCGTGTCGTGCCGGTCCCCGCCGGTATCGTCAGGTTGCTGGGCGCGTTGGGGGACGGGCTCCACCGCGTCGGGTGGCATCGCCTCGCCCTCACCTCGGACAAGGCCCGCGAGCTGTGCGCACGGCACTGGTCCTCGCGCACCGTGGCATCCCTGCGGGCCCTGGGGCTGGCGGGAGCCGTGCCGTTCCCCGAAGGCGCGGCGCAAACCTGGGCCTGGTACCGACAGGCCGGCTGGGTACCGCGTGCTAACATGCACGGGGAGCGCACCAGGCGGTAACGACAACGCGCGGAGGTCGCGTGGACATCTTCAAGAAGTGTCATGATTTCCGGGATGCCGACGTGGTCAAGGAAGCCGGGCTCTACCCCTATTTCCGGACCATCGCTTCGGCTCAGGATCCCGTGGTGACCATGGATGGCCGCGAGGTGGTGATGCTGGGCTCGAACAACTATCTGGGCCTCACCAACCACCCCGAGGTCAAGGAGGCGGCACGGGAGGCGATTGCCAAGTACGGGACGGGGTGCGCCGGCTCGCGGTTCCTCAACGGGACCCTCGACATCCACGTGCAGCTGGAAGAGCGGCTGGCGGCGTTCATGCGCAAGCCGGCGGCGGTCACCTTCTCCACCGGGTTCCAGGTGAACCTGGGCGTCATCTCCTGCCTCGTCGAGCGCGGCGACGTGGTGTACCTGGACAAGATGGACCACGCCTGCATCATCGACGGGGCGCGGCTGGGCTTCGGCGCGGTGGTGAAGTTCGACCACAACGACATGGACGACCTGGAGCATCGCCTCCAACTGCGCGATCCCAACAAGGGCGCGCTCATCGTGGTGGACGGCGTCTTCTCCATGGAGGGGGACATCGTCAACCTGCCGCGCCTGGTGGAGCTGGCCGAGCGGTACGGGTGCCGCCTCATGGTGGACGACGCGCACGGGATCGGCGTGCTGGGCGAGCACGGCCGCGGCACCGCCGAGCACTTCGGCCTGGAGGACAAGGTCGATCTCGTCATGGGGACCTTCTCCAAGTCGCTGGCCTCGGTCGGCGGGTTCGTGGCGGGCGAGGAGCGGGTCATCAACTGGATCAAGCACCGGGCCCGCTCGCTCATCTTCTCCGCGGCGCCGCCGCCGGCCTCCGTGGCCTCGGTGCTCAAGGCGATCGAGATCATCGAACGGGAGCCGGAGCGGCGGCAGCGGCTGTGGGACAACACCCGCTTCATGGCTGCCGGCCTCAAGGGGCTGGGGTTCGACACCGGGGACTCGCACACGCCGGTGATCCCGGTGATGGTGCGCGACGACCAGCTGGCCTTCCTGATGGCCAAGCGCCTCCAGGAGGAGGGGGTTTTCGTGAACCCCGTGATCGCACCGGCGGTACCGCCAGGAGAGGCGATTCTCCGCACGTCGTACATGGCCACCCACGCCCGGGAACACCTGGAGCGAGCCCTGCAGGCGTTCGCCAAGGTGGGCCGGGAAGTGGGCCTGATCCCATGACCGACCCTGGCCCGCAGATCGCGCCGGTCAGCACCGCCGGGGATCTGCGCGAGTTCCTTCGACTCCCCTGGCGACTCTACGCCGGCGACCCCTCCTGGGTGCCGCCGCTGGTCAAGCAGGTGCGCGCGTTGCTGGATCCGCGCCACCCCTTCTACGCCCGCGGGGCGGCGGAGCGCGAGCTGTTCCTGGCGCGGCGGGGGGGGCGTGCGTGCGGCCGGATCGCCGCCATCTGGAACCGGGCCCACAACGCCTTCCACGGGGACCGCTGGGGGTTCTTCGGCTTCTTCGAGTGCGAAGACGATGCCGAGGCGGCACGGGCGCTTTTCGATGCGGCGGCGGCGTGGCTGGCCGCGCGGGGGTGCGACACCATCGTCGGGCCGGCCAGTCCGTCAACCAACTACGAGTGCGGCTTGTTGGTCAAGGGGTTCGATCTGCCCCCCACGGTGATGATGACGTACAACCCCCCCGGCTACGCCGAGCTCATCGAGGGGGCTGGGTTCGCCAAGGCCAAGGACCTGTACGCCTACCTCTCGCCGGTGCACGCCGGCTCGCTGGAGCGGCTCGAGCGCTTCGCCCGGCGCACCCGCCAGCGCGAGCCGCTGCTGCGCACGCGGGCTCCGAACCTCGCCGATTTCGCCCACGAAGTGGCCGTGGTGCGCGACATCTACAACTCGGCGTGGGAGAAGAACTGGGGGTTCGTGCCGGCTTCGGAGGAAGAGTTCGCAGCGCTGGCCAAGGAGCTGAAGCCCCTGGTGGACCCCCCCCTGATGCGTATCGCCTTCATGGGCGACGACCCGGCCGGTTTCCTCCTGGCGGTGCCGGACGTCAACCCCGCCCTGGCCGTGCTCGACGGTTCGCTCGCCAACCCGCTCCGCCTGCTGCGGGCCTGGCTCATCGGGCGCCGGCGCCACGGCCTGCGCCTCATCACCATGGGGGTGAAGGAACGGTACCGGCTGCGCGGCATCGAGGGGGTGATGTTCTACGAGGGGCTCCAGGCTGCCCTCGACCGCGGGTACAAGTGGTGCGAGTACTCGTGGATCCTGGAGGACAACGAGCTCGCCAAGCGCACCGTGCGCCTCATGGATGCCGAGCTGGTGAAGGTGTACCGCATGTACTCCCGGCCGTTGTAGGCGCCAGAGCCGCGAGCGCGCCATCGAGACGAGGGTTCGCGGGCCCGGGCGGCTCAGGCCACGGGTTCGAACACCGCCGTGAAGTGGGGGAGCACCGCGGGGCGGTGCACGAAACGCAGCCCCTTGACGCGCCGCCGCTGGCGGTACAGCTCGTCGATGCCTTCGATGACGTAGTCCATGTGGCTTTGGGTGTAAACGCGGCGGGGGATGGCGAGGCGCACCAGGTCCAGCGGCGGCCACCGCCACGCACCGGTGGCGGGGTCCTGACGCCCGAACATGACGTTGCCGATCTCGCACGCACGCAGCCCGAGGTGCTCGTAGAGGGCCACCGACAGCGACCAGCCGGGGAGCTGCTCGTTCGGGATGTGGTCGCAGAAGGCGCGCCCATCGAGGTACACGGCGTGCCCCCCGAAGGGCTTGAGGAGCGGTACGCCGCAGGCTTCCAGGTGACGGCCGACGTAGGCGGTGGAGGCGATACGGTAACGGAGGTACTCCTCCTCCAGCACCTCCTCCAGGCCGATGGCAAGGGCCTCCAGGTCGCGGCCGGCGAGACCGCCGTACGTCACGAAGCCTTCCGTGAGGATGAGCAGCGTGCGCACGCGTTCGGCCCACTCGTCGGAATTCAAGGACACCACGCCGCCGATGTTGCCGAACGCGTCCTTCTTCATGCTCATCAGGGCGCCGTCGGAGAGGGAGAACATCTCGCGGGCGATCTCGCGCGGCGTCCGGTCCGCATAGCCCGCTTCCCGGAGCTTGATGAAGTACGCGTTCTCGGCGAATCGGGCCGCGTCCAGGAGGAGCGGGACCCCGTACCGGTCGCACAGGGCGCGGGCGGCCCGGAGGTTGGCCATGGACACGGGCTGGCCGCCGCCCGAGTTGTTGGTGACGGTGATGAGCACGAAGGGCACCCGCTCCCGGCCGTGGGTGCGCAGGCACGCTTCCAGCCCGTCGAGGTCGATGTTCCCCTTGAAGGGGTGGAGGTTGTCCGGGTCTCGCGCCTCCGCGATGGGCAGGTCCACCGCCTCCGCGTGGGAATCCTCGATGTTGGCGCGGGTCGTGTCGAAGTGGGTGTTGCCGGGGATCACATCGCCCGCCTTGACCACGGCGCGGCAGAGCAGCCGCTCGCTGGCGCGGCCCTGGTGGGTGGGGATCACGTGCCGGTGGCCGAAAACGGCCCGCACCGCCTCCTCGAAGCGGAAGTAGCTGCGGGCGCCGGCGTAGGACTCGTCCCCCTCCATGATGCCGGCCCACTGGCGCGTCGACATGGCCCCCGTCCCCGAATCGGTGAGGAGATCGATGAGGACGTGCTCGGCGCGGATCCGGAACGGGTTGTAACCGGCCTCGCGGATCCAGACCCGCCGCTCCTCCTCGGTGGTCATCCGGATCGGTTCGACGACCTTGATGCGAAACGGCTCGATGACGGTCTTCACGCAACCTCCTGAGGGCCAGCGTGCGCCGGCGGCAGCATACCAGAGGCGGGAAGAGGCGCCGGGGGCGCTTTGTTATGCTGCGCGTATGCGCCGGATTCTCGACCTCAAGACGGCCAAGGTGGCGGTGGAGCTCACCAACCGCTGCAACCTGCGCTGCTCCATGTGCCCGATGAACAAGCTGGGACGGCCCGACGCCGACATGGAGTGGTGGCTCGTGGAGAAGGTGGCCGCCGACTTCAAGGCGAACGGGCTCACCGTGTCCTGGCTGCACGAGATGGGCGATCCGCTCCTCTACCCGCGCCTGCCGGAGGCCATCGACCTCTTCCCCAACTGCTCCGTGTCCACCAACGCCATGCTGCTGGACGAACGGATGGGGAAGGAGCTGCTCGCCACCTCGCTGCGGCGCCTGCGCCTGTGCCTCGATACCATCAATCCGCGGGTGTACCCCTTCATCCGCCGCGGCGGGCGGTTCGAGGAGGTGGTGGCGAACATCCGGTCGTTTCTGGAGCTCTCCAAGGGCTCGGCGATGACGGTGGAGATCCAGCGCCTCATCACGCTGGAGACGGCCCAGGAATCGGTGCGCGCCTTCGAGGAGTTTTTCCACCTGGATCGCTACCCCCAGGCCAAGGTGATCGAGAAGACCTGCGAGCCCCTCGACACCTCCGACGAAACCCCCATGCACCAGTCGTTCTACGGGTGCTTCCAGGGCTACCCGTTCCGTTGGTTCATCGTCCTGGCCGACGGGCGGGTGACGCACTGCTGCTACGACGCCCACGGACAGCAGACGATCGGCGACATGAAGACCCAGACGGTGCAGGAAATCGTCAATTCGGTGCGGCTTGCCGACGCCATGGCCGCGTTCAAGGCCAGGGACTGGCAGGCGCTGCCGCGCTGCGGGGTGTGCTACAAGAACGCCGAGGGGAAGCCCCCCTTCTACGACCGTCTCCTCGCCCTCGGTCACCAGATCGACCGGGTCGTCCCCCTCAAACCGCTGGCGCGGCGCCTCATCAACCGCTGAGAGCGCGCGGTCGGCTCCCGCTACCTCGGGGGCGGCAGCTGGGCGGTGGTGCCACTGGGCGGGGGTGAAGCCGCGCGGGCCTGCAGCTGCCGCGCCTCGTCGAAGAGGTCGAGGGCCGCTTGGATTTGCGGGTCGGCGGCGGCGGCCGCCTCGTACCCTGCGGCCATGGAGACGCCGGCGCTGAGCACCTCCACCGTGAGGTTGCTGACGATGCTCGCGCGGTCGCGGGGGTCGCGCAGCGCGGCATCGATGTCCTCGGCGGGGAGCCAGCCCTCGCGCACGACGCGCTCGCGGAAGCGGGCCAGGGTGGCGTCGTCGGCCACGAAAGCCCGGGCCGCCGCTTCCTTGTCCGCAGCATCCGCCAGCGTCTCCACCGCGAACTGGAAGAAGGCCGAGTTCACCAGCAACCGCACCACCCGACCCGACAGCTCGGGGCGGGGGATGGGGTGATCCGGGACGATCCCGCCGCCGCCGAAGACGCGGCGGCCCGCGTCGGTGAAGTAGACCGCCTCCTGGGGAGGTTCCGTCGGCGCGGGCGGGGGTGGCGCCTGTTGGCTTTCCGGGGGCTCCGCCTCGTCCTCGGGGTGCACGTAGTCGAAGAACGATTCGTACCCCCTCTGGATGCAGCGGCCCGAGGGGGTGTAGTACTTGGCGGTAGTGAGGGCCAGGCCGCTGTCGCGAACCGGGAAGATCGTCTGCACGACGCCCTTCCCGAAGGTGACCTCGCCCACCAGCAGTCCGCGGTCGTGGTCCTGGATGGCCCCGGCGATGATTTCCGCGGCCGACGCCGAGCCCCGGTTCACCAGCACCACCAGCGGCCCCGCAAAGTGCAGGCCATCCGCCGAGACGCGGTAGTCCTGGAAGGAGTCCGCCGTCCTGCCCTTGGTGGAGAAGACCTGCTGGCCGCCGGCGAGCAGCACGCTCGCCACCTCCACGGCGGAGTCCACGATGCCGCCCGGGTTGTCGCGGAGATCGAGGAGCAGCTTGGTGGCGCCGGCCTGGGTGAGGCGCGTGATGGCAGCTCGGAACTCGGCTCCGGTGGAGCGCGTGAAGTCGGAGATGCGCACGTAGGCCGTGTCGGGGCGGATCAAGAAGGCGTTGCGGATGGACTCGGTGGGAACCTTGGCGCGCGTCAGGGAGACCTCGAACGGCTCGCGCATCCCCGGCCGCAGGATGCCGACCCGGACCGAGGTGCCTTCGGGTCCCCGCAGGCGGCGGGCCGCGTCGTCCACGCTCATCCCCTCCGTGGAGGTGCCATCGATGGTGTCGATGATATCGCCGGCGCGCAGGCCCATGCGGGCCGCGGGGGTGTCGGCGATGGGGGAGATGACGGTGACCCGGCCGCCGCGGATCGAGATGATGACGCCGATACCGTGGAACGACCCCTGCTGCCGTTCGCGCATGGCCGCGAAGGCGTCGGGGGGCAGGAAGTTGGTGTGCGGGTCGAGGACGTCGAGCATGCCGTCGATGCTCGAGTACACCAGTTCTTCGGGGCTCGCCTCGGTGGGGGCCCGGCTGGCGAGGAGGCGGAGGGTCTCGGTGTAGCGCGCGAGGAAGGCGTCCACCACCGAGGCCTTCTCCGAAGCCCCACCCCCTGCCAGGGCACCGATCAGGGCGCCTAGACCGATCGTGGCAACGGCGAGCGTTCTCCTCATGAAGGGCCCACCCCTCCCCTTGGGGGAGCGACTGTACCACACTATACTCGCCAGGGGCGCAGGGAGGGTCGCGCGTGTTCGGGTCCTTGGGGTTGCCGGAGCTGGTGCTGATTTTCGTGGTGGCGCTGCTCCTCTTCGGGCCGCGGAAGCTGCCGGAGATCGGCCGATCCGTGGGCAAGGCGCTGGGCGAATTCCGGCGGGCCTCCAACGAGCTGCGCCGCACCGTCGAGGAGGAGATCGCGGTGGAGGATCTGCGCCGGGCCGACACGGAGATCAGACAGGCCATGGCGGCGCCGGAACCGCCGGCGCCAGGCCCCGAGGCTGCCCCTCCCGCGGAGGAGCGCCCCTAGCCCATGGTGGCCGCGCTGCCCCAGCACCCTCGCGAGCCGGGCGAGGAACTCCCGAAGATGACGTTGCTCGAACACCTGGACGAGCTGCGGCGACGCCTCGCCGTGTCGCTCGCCGCGGTGCTGGTCGCCTTCCTCGCCTGCTGGTACTTCGCGCCGCGGATCTTCGCCTGGTTGTCGGTGCCCCTGGTGCAGTTCCTCCCACCGGGGGAACGGCTGGCCTTCACCGGTCTCGTCGACCCCTTCATGCTGTACGTGAAGGTGGCCCTCCTGGCGGGCATCTTCGTCGCCTCGCCGGTGGTGCTGTACCAGGTGTGGCTGTTCGTCGCCCCGGGGCTGTACCGGCGGGAGCGGCGAGTGGTGGGCCCCTTCGTCCTGGTCACCACGCTCTTCTTCGTGGCCGGCGGCTACTTCGGCTGGGCCGTGGCGTTCCCCGCCGTGTGCCGGTTCCTCCTCAACGTGGGCCGGGACTTCCGGCAGGTGATCACGGTGAACGAGTACTTCTCCTTGGCCAGCAAGGTGATTCTCGGGCTCGGCCTGGTCTTCGAGCTGCCGGTGCTGATCCTCTTCCTGGCGCGCCTCGGCATCGTGGATCACCGTTTCCTCCTGCGCCACTTCCGCTACGCCGTGCTGGCCATCTTCGTGGTGGCGGCCGTCATCACGCCTACCCCCGACGTTGCCACGCAGAGCGTGTTTGCCGCCCCCATGATCCTGCTCTACCTGCTGGGCATCGCCGTGGCGTGGGTGTTCGGCAAGCGGCCGGCCGCGTGAGGCCCCTTGCCGGGAGGGTGGGAGCGGCTCGGCGGGGGTGGGGCGGATAGAATGCGCACCGTGCGGCGGCAGACTCCTCCGCTCCGGCGCCAGTACCTCCTGGCAGTGGGGTTGTTCGCCCTGCTCCTGGTGGCCAGCTTCGCCCTCTTCGCCGATCTCCTGGTGGATCAGTTCTCCCGCTCGTACCTGGAGGACGTGCTGCTCTCCGGCCGTGCCCAGGCCGAGGAGCTGGCCCGGCAACTGGGCGGCGACGCCCCCCTCTACCGGGTGGTGGAGACGCGCAAGGAGGCGCTGTCGCGGATTTCCGCCACCCTGGCGCGGCAGGACGTGATCCAGACCGCCCAGGTCTTTGACGAGCGGGGGCGGCTGGTGTGGTCCACCACGACCCGCACCGAGGGGTTGGTGGGCGGCTTCCCGGATGCCAACGCGGAACTCGTTCTCGCCGCGCCGGAAGGGGTGGTGGAAACCGGAACCACCTACGAGATCCGCGTGCCCCTCAAGGAGGTGGGCACGGTGGTGGTGGCGGTCTCCAAGGCCGCCCTGGCGCCACGCATTGCGCTGTTGCGACGCCGCTTGCTGGTGCACACGGCAGTGGCCGGGGGGCTCGCCCTGGCCGTGCTGGCCGCGGCGGTGGCCTTCATCTGGCACCTCGTGCAGCGCAACGCCGCCCTGGAGGCGCGCCAGCGCATGGACGAGGAGCTGGCGGCGCTGGGCAGTCTCGCCGCCAACCTGGCGCACGAGATCCGCAACCCCTTGAACGCGCTGTCCCTCAACTTGGAACTGCTGGAGGAGGAACTCTCAGAGCGCCGGGCGGACGGTGGCACGGTGGGTCTGGCGCGCCGGGAGGTGGGGCGGCTGTCGCGGCTGGTGAACGACTTCCTGGTCTACGCTCGGCCCTCGCCGGTGCGGCGGGAGCGGTGCGAGGCGGGCGAGGTGGTGCGCGAGGTCGCCGCCCTCCTGGGGCCGAGCTGCGAGAAGGCCGACGTGGCGCTCACCGTGAGCGCGCAGCCGGTGCCCCTCGAGGCGGATCGCGGCCAGATCGCGCAGGTGCTCGTCAACCTGGCCCTCAACGCGCTGCAGGCGATGGAGCAGAACCGGGAACGCCGGCTGGAGCTGCGGGCATACCCCCTCGACCAGCACGCCGTGCTGGAGGTCGTGGATTCGGGTCCCGGCATCCCCAGCGAGCAGCTCCACCGGGTGCGGGAGGCGTTCTTTTCCCTCCGCAAGGGCGGGACCGGCCTGGGTCTGGCCATTGCCGACCGTATCGCCCGGGCTCACGGCGGCTCCCTGGAGCTGGAAAACCGGCCCGAGGGGGGGCTCGTGGCTCGTCTCGTCCTGCCGGCCGCCAGGCGCAGCGAGGCGGCCTAGGCACAGGCGGTCGGCGAGGGCGTGCGGTACACTCTCGGCGGAGGTGGGCATGCGGGTAGCGAGTTGCGTTGGCATCGCGATGCTGGTGGGCTGCAGCGTGGCCACGGCCATGTTTCGGGCCGCCGACCTGGTGGTCGTTCCCGTGGTGGCGGCCACGCCGGGGCTGGAGAACTCCAACTGGCGCAGCGACGTGGAGATTCTCAACGTGGACACGGTGCCGATCGATGTGGCTATGGTGCTGCTCCCCTCCTACTCCTCCAGCAACCTATACTGGTTCCTGGACATGCAGAACCACCTGGGGGGCCGACAGGAGGACGGGTTCGGCCACGTGGACGAGCGGCTCAAGGACATCCCGCCGGGGCGGGCGGTGATGTTGGAGGACATCGTGAGGACGGTGTGGGGCGACGCGAGGAAGGGTGCGCTCCTGGTCTACGCGTTCGAGGCCGGCTCCTTCTCCGCCACCACCCCCCCCGGCGGCCGGCCGCGCCGCATCGTCGTCACCTCTCGCACCTACACCCAGGCCACCAGCGGCGAGGGGAGCGAGGCGCGCACCCTCACCTACGGGCAGCAGATCCCCGGCATCCCCTGGTACGACTACATCGACCCCAGCCTCAAGGAGGAGGGGTTTGCCAGTGTGACCTTTACCGGCGTCCGGGAGGACGCGCGCTTCCGCACCGCCCTGGGTCTCGTGAACATCTCCGACCTGCTCACCAGCATCCAGGTAAAGATCACGCTGAAGGCGGCGGACGGCACGGTCCTGAAGGAGCACTCCGTGCTCCTGGGCCCGCTCGTGCAGGTCCAGTACGATCAGTTCGTCACGGGCGTGCTCGGGCTCGACGCTGACCAGGAGTACACCAACCTCACGGTGACGGTGGAGGCCACGGGGTGGCAGGGGACGGCCGCCGAGCCCACGCCGGCGCTCATCGCCTACGTTTCCCGGATCGACAACGCCACCAACGATCCCGTGTACCTGGAGCAGGCCTTCGGCGTCGAGCTGCCCTGGGACTGCGTCTTCAACGGCCACTGCTCGCCCAGTACCGCCCAGGCTCTGGCGCGGCGGAGCCAGCGCCGGCCGCTACCGCTGGCGGTGCGCTGACGGTGTGCTAGTATTCCCGCCCGGTGCGTCCCGCAGCGGGCGCCGAAGGGAGATAGCTATGGCCAACGTGGACGATCGTCTTCCGGACAACGTTCCGGGACCGTGGTACGTGGACTCGAGCTGCATCGACTGCGACGTGTGCCGAACCACGGCGCCGAACAACTTCAAGGCGAACGAGGACGAGGGATACTCCTACGTGGCGAAGCAGCCGGAGAACGCCGAGGAGGAGGCCCAGATGGAAGAGGCCAAGGCCTCCTGCCCCGTGGAAGCGATCGGCAACGACGGCGCGTAGAACTCGAATGCAGCTGCTGTGGCGGGGGCCGGCCCTGGGCCGGCCCCTGCTACAGGTGTTGGCTTCGCAGCGGGGTAGCTGGGGCGTGACGAACGGCGGTGCGAGCAGGGCGGCGAGCTGGGGTCCGAGCCGGCTGGACAGGTGGCGCGATCCCCGGCGGTCGCCTGCGGCCACCCCCTGCGCCGCTGCTACCCGCGACACTGCCCTCCCTGGTGGTCTTCGATGACCGTACTGTGCCAGTGGTGTGGGGCCGCGAACCCCGCCGACCGCGAGTCGTGCCTGCGCTGCCACTCGCGCCTCTTGGTGCTGTCGGGCAACGTGGCGGGGGGCGAGCAGCCCGAGGGCGAGGGGGCGGGGGAGCGCGAGGGGCTGGAGCTCGACGAGCACCTGCTGGAACGCATCTCGGGTGTGGAGGAGACGGCCAAACGCCTTGCGGGAACGGTGCGGACCTTGGAGGAGCGGGTTGCCGAGCTGGAGCGCAGCCTTTCGCTCCTGGACGCCGGCCTGCAGGCCCTTGTCAACCTGCTCGACCGGCACCGGCTCGTGAGCGAGGCGGAGGTGGTGGCGGCCTGGGAGCATGCGGCGAGTTCGGAGTTGGCCCGGGAGGAGCTGGCGGAGCGATTGCGGGGGCGCCGCGAGATGATCGTGGCCCGCGCCCGGGCGGTGGACCGGCACGCGGCGGAGCTGTGCAACCGCGCCCTCCAGTCGGCGGAACTTTCCCTGCTGGCCGGCCAGCCGGTGCGAGCCGCGGAGGCGCTGGCACGGGTGTTGCGGCGGATCCCCCCCAACCCCGAGCTGGCCGAGCTGCTGGGCGAGCTGGCCTTCGAGCGGGAGGACACGGCCGCCGCCGAAGGGTTCTTCCGGCTGGCGATCCAGTGGAACCCCGAGGACCTGGAAGCGCGCATCTTTCTCGGCACCATCCTGGCGGACGCCGGGCGCGACGCGGAAGCCAGGACGGAGCTGGAGCGGGCCGCCGCGCAAGCCCCCGACGCGTTCTTGCCGCACTTCTCGCTGGGTGCCCTGCATGCGGCGGCCGGACGTCGGCAGCTCGCAGTGCGCCACTTGCGCCGCGCCATCGCCAGCGAGGAGGTGCCGCACGCCTACTTCCTGCTCGGGCTGGTGGAGCTGGAGGGGGGTCGGCCCGGGGCGGCTGCCGCCGCGTTCGAACGGGCGGTGGCCCTCGACGGCGAGTTCGAGGACGCCATCTACTACCTGGGCCTGGCCTACCTGGACCGGGGCTGGGAACGGCGGGCACGGGAGTGCTTCGAGCGGGTCCTCCGGCTGGACCCCCAGCGGCTGCAGTACCAGGAGGCGGTGTGGCTGCTGGAGGCGAAGGCCAACGGGAACCCGCCCCCGCTGGAGGTGGAGGCGTTGCTGGCCGAAACCCCCCGGCTGTCGGAACGGGGCGGGGTGGTGCGGCTGCTGCAGGAGGTGGAACGGGCGGCGCGGGACTCGGACCATCCCAGCGTGCTGGCCTCGGTGGCGCTCCTGTCGGCCGCGGCCGGACGCTTCCGCCAGGGGCTGGCGGCGGTGCACCGGCTGTTCCGGTTGCGCCTCGAGGGTGCGCACCGCCTGGCGGCGTGGACCGCGCTGTTGGAGCTGTTGCGGGGCGCGCGCCGCTTCGCCGCGGTGCGGCACTGGGCGGAGCGGCTCCTCGCCGATGGGCAGGGGGGCGGCGAGACCGGGATTGCAGCGTACGAGCTGGCGTTGGCGGAGCTGGAGGGCGGGGGCGATCCGGAGCGCGCCCAGGAGCTGGCCCGCCGGGCGCTCGAATCCATGCCCAGCGAGCTGCGCCAGTACCCCCTGGCGGCCCTGGGGCGGGTCCATCTGGCGCGCGGCGAGTACCCCCTTGCCGTCGAGTATCTCGAGCAGGCCGCCAGCCTGTCGGCGTCGCCCGCGACTCTCACGCAGCTAGGACTCGCCCTCCTGGGCGCCGGCCAGGGGGATCGCGCCAGGGACGTGTTGCAGCGGGCTCGGACGGGGGCCGCGCGGGATTTGAAGACGGATATTCTGACCCACTTGGTGCGCGTCGGCCGGCTGTCGGGGCGGGCGCGCAAGAGGAGCTAGCATGCGCTGGAGCCAGTATTTCCTCTATACGTTGCGGGACAACCCGTCGGACGCCGAGGTGGTGTCCCACCAGTTACTGGTGCGGGCCGGGATGATCGACAAGCTGGCGGCGGGGATCTACACCTACCTCCCGCTGGGGTGGCGCTCCATCGACAAGCTGGTGCGCATCGTGCGGGACGAGATGGTGGCGGCCGGTTCCTGCGAACTGATGATGCCCTGCATCCAGCCGGCGGAGCTCTGGCAGGAGTCCGGCCGCTGGCAGGTGTACGGGAAGGAGCTGCTGCGGCTCAAGGACCGGCACGAGCGCGAGTTTTGCTTCGGACCCACGCACGAGGAGGTGATCACCGACGCGGTGCGGCGGCGGGTGACCTCCTACCGGCAGCTCCCCGCCAACCTCTTCCAGATCCAGACCAAGTTCCGGGACGAGATCCGGCCCCGCTTCGGGTTGATGCGGGGGCGCGAGTTCCTCATGAAGGACGCCTACTCCTTCCACACCACCCCCGAGAGCCTGGACGAGGCGTACCGCGCCATGGAGGCAGCGTACCGGCGCGTGTTCGACCGCTGCCGGCTGTCCTACACCGCCGTGGAGGCCGACACGGGCAACATCGGCGGGAGCGAGTCGCACGAGTTTATGGTCCTGGCGGAAACCGGGGAAGACGCCGTCGTGGCCTGCCGCTGCGGCTACGGGGCGAACCTGGAGAAGGCCACCACTGGGCCCATCCCGCCGGCGCCGCCCTGGCCCGGCAGGGCGCCGGCGCAGCCGGAGGCGGTGCGCACGCCGGGGACCACCTCGGTGGCGGACGTGGCGGCGCTCTTGGGCCTGGCGCCGGCGCACTTCATCAAGACCATGATCGTCGAGACGGAGAAGGAATTCGTGGCGGCTCTCGTGCGGGGCGACGACGAACTCTCCGAGACCAAGCTCAAGAACGTGCTGCAGGCGGTCCACCTGCAGCTCGCCTCCGCCGCCAAGATCGAGCAGGTCACCGGGGGGGCGGTGGGGTTCTCCGGGCCGGTGGGGTTGTCGGGCGTGCGGGTGGTGGCGGATCCGGAGGTGATGCGCCTCCCCATCGCGGCCACCGGCGCCAACCGGGCCGACTTCCACCTGGTGGGGGTGGTGCCGGGGCGGGATTTCCGCCCCGATGCCGTGGCGGACGTGCGGGTGGCCCGCAAGGGCGACCCCTGCCCCCGCTGCGGGGCGCCGCTGGACGTGCAGCGGGGTATCGAGGTGGGCCACATCTTCAAGCTGGGCACCAAGTACTCGGCGGCGATGGGCTGCAACTTCCTGGACGAGACCGGGCGGGCGCAGCCGATGATCATGGGGTGTTACGGGCTGGGCATCGGCCGGACCGCGGCGGCGGCGGTGGAGCAGAACCACGACGAGAGGGGCATCGTCTGGCCGCGCCCCCTCGCGCCCTTCGAGGTGGAGCTGATCGCCCTCAACCCCGACGTGCCGGCGGTCCGCGAGGCTTCCGAGCGGCTCTACGGGGCGCTGCGGCAAGTGGGGGCCGACGTGTTCTTCGACGACCGGGACGAACGCCCCGGGGTCAAGTTCAACGATGCCGATCTGATCGGCTTCCCGGTGCGGGTGGTGGTGGGCAAGAAAGGCGTGGAGCAGGGGCAGGTGGAGCTGTCGCTGCGCTCCTCCGAGGTGCGGCAGAGCGTGCCCATGGGCGAGGCGGTGGGTAAGGTGCAGGAGCTGCTCGCCCGATGCTGAGGGGCGGGCACCCGGCGCCGCGCCGTGGCGGAGGGTGGAGGGGTCCGTGACCTACAATTTCGACCCCGAGCGGTGGTTGGCCGACCGCCTGGAGCTCCTCCGGGTGCGTCGGGAGAGGGGCGAGCTGGACGACGCGGCGTACCAGGAGGCCCGCGCCGCCCTGGAACGACGGTACGAGGAGCTCGTGGCCCGCCTCGACGGCACGTACCGCCTCCCCGAGGTCAGCGCGTGAAGTCGTGGCAGTCGGCGCAGTCTCCCTCCTCCGCGTAGTGGTCGGCCTTGTCGTCGTGGCAGGCGAGGCACGTCTCACGGCCAACAACCTGCCAGCGGTGAGGGCGGTGGCACTCGGTGCAGGCGGCGTCCGGGTGGCCGCCGCTGCGGTGCAGCCCTGACGGGCCCTCGTGGCAGCCGGTGCACTCGGCCAGCGGTTGCACCTGCCCGCTCTGCGCGTGGCAGGTATCGCAACCCGACGCCATCATGGGAGCCGCGGCGTCGAGGCGGTGGCAGGTAGCGCAGTCGGTGGGCGGCCGGAAGCCTGCGGCATGGCACCGGTTGCAGAGGATGGCGGCGTGACGCCCCGCCAGCTCCATGGGGTGCCACGGCGCGTTGGCGGCCGGGACTTCGGCGCCGATGGGCGCCAGAGGCCCGCGCTGCGGCAGCGTGTGGCAGACGCTGCACTCCTTGGTCAGCACGCGCCCGCTCGCCGTGACGTGCTGGCCGTCGTGGCACCGGAAGCACCCGGGCCAGTTGCGGTGGCCGATGTTGGAGGCGTACGTCCGCCAATTCACGTTCATTTTCGGGAAGACGCTGCGCTTGTAGATGGCGACCACGGCCTCGCAGGCCTCGGCCACGTGCTGCCGCTGGGCCGCCGCCACGCCGGGGTAGTTGGCGGCGTAGAACGAGGTGATCTCCGCCGTGATGCCCCGTTCGGCCGCCGCGTGGTCGGGGTACTCCTGGGTCAGGGCGTCCACCGCCACCTTCTTGATCCACGGGAGAGAAGGGGAGATGAGGCCGGAGGACATGGCCACGTCCACCGCCGCTTCGGGGGGGAGGAACACGTGCGTGGGCCGGTTGTGGCAGTCCATGCAGTCCATGGTCCGCTTCGGCAGCCTGGCGATCTCCTCCGCTGACAGGTCCGGGTCGCTGGCCACGTACTCCAGCACGGTGCCGTCGGCATGGCGCACCGACACCCACGGGATCACCTGCTGCTGCTCGTCCGCGGCGGCAAAGGTGATCTCGTTCTCGATGATCATGTGGAAGTGGATCCCCGCGTTCTGCCCCAGCTTCGGGCTGCCCCCGCCGGTCTTCACCAGGAAGGTGATCTGCTCGGCGGTGTTGGCCTCGTCATAGCGGAAGTGGGGGTTGCGGATGAGCTGGGCGCCGTAGAACTTCTGCGGCCAGTGGCACTCCTCGCAGGTCTCCCGCGCAGGCCTCAGGTTCTTGATCGGGACGGGGATGGGCTTCTCGTAGGTGCGGAAGAGCACGGCGAACACCTGCCGGACCCCCGAAAGCTTCGACTTCACGTACCAGTCCGCCCCCGAACCCACGTGGCACTCGACGCAGGACACCCGGGCATGGGGGGAAGCCTGGTAAGCGGTGAATTCCGGCTCCATCACCGTGTGGCAGATGCGACCGCAAAACGTCACCGACTCGGTGAAGAGGAAGCCGTGGTAGCCGGTGACGGCGAGGAGGATGACGAGGAACACGGCGGCCACCGCGGCGCGGGCAAAGCGCCGCCGCTGCCGGGGTTCGTTGAGGTCCAGCCGCGGGTAGGGCGGGGCCTCGGCGGTTCCGAGCCGCCGCCGGCGCAGGCTTTCCCGCCGCATGCCGTAGAAGAAGACGAGCAGGCCCAGGACCACGAACATGGGCAGCAGCAGGAACGCCACGATCCCGAAGTAGGGGCTGCCGCCGCCCAGGATGAGCATGAAGGCAACGGTGAGCAGGATGAGGGTGACGCTGGCCGCGACGATGAGGCCGCCCGCGAAGCTCACCGGGTTGTGGTGCAAGTGCTTCCGTGTCATGACCCGTCTCCCCCCTTGTGCCCGACCCGTGTCCCCTGCAGCCGTGCGAAGCCGAGGAGGGCGGCGCCCCGCAGCGGGGTGGCCGGGTCGGTGCAGACGGCCAGCGGCACCCCCTCGAGCAGACCGCGTAGGCGGCCGTGGGCGAGGAAGGCGGCCACGAAACCTCCCTCGGCGAGTCTCGGCAGAATCCTGGGCGCGATGCCGCCCGCCACCACCACTCCCCCTTGCGCCAGGCACCGCAGCGCGAGGTTCCCGGCTTCGGCGCCGAGAATGTGGACGAACAGCTCCAGCGCTTCCTGGCAGGTGCGGTGGCGGCCAGCCAGGGCCAGCCGGGTGATGGCGGCCGGTCTCCTGGCCGGCTCCGCCCGCTCCACCGCGGCCGCCGCGGGCCTGCCGGCGCTGACCAGGAACTGGTAGATGCGCCCGAGGCCGGGGCCGGAGAGCACGTCCTCCAGCGGCAGGACCTCGTCCGGCCCTTCGAGAGCCGCCGCCAGGGCTCGCTGCAGCTCCCCCCGCGGCGCGAAGTCCGCATGCCCCCCCTCGCTGGGCAGCACCAGGTGCCCCTCACCGTGCGGCACGAGCACCGCTTCCCCCAGGCCGCTCCCCGGCCCGAGCACCGCCAGCACCCGGTCGGTGCGCAGGGGCGGGCCGTGGAGGAGGCGGAGGTGCCGGGGCGGGGTCGCGAGGACACCGCGCGCCGTGGCCTCGAAATCGTTCACCAGCAGCAGGCGGGGGATGCCGCTCGCGGCGGCCAACGCGGCCTCGTCCAGGAGCCACGGCAGGTTCGTGGTGCGACAGACGCCACCCACGACCGGGCCCGGCACGCCGAGGCAGGCCGCGGAGGGGAGCGGTCGCAGCTCGGCGGAGAAGGCGGCGAGCATGGCGTCGAGGGAGGGGAAATCGGCGGTGAGGAAACGGCGGGGGCGGCGGAGAGAGACCTTCGCGCCGTCGGTCTCGGCCCACGCCAGGAGCGACTTGGTGGCGCCGATATCGCCCACCAGCAGCCCCATGGCGGGGCCACGGCGCGAGGGCTGGCGCGAGCCCGCCCCTGGCACCAGCGCGGCGCGTGCCCCCCTGCAGGCTCCCGTGGACGTCACCAACCCCCCCTCGCGCCTCCTCTGGGCGCCCCGCGAGTCTTAGCCACCGCCGCGCGGGTGTCAAGGGAACGGCCCCGCCCCGGACTGGTTCGGCTGGCCGCCTACGGGGCGTGGCGGGCGAAGACCGTCCAGGAGCCGGCGGCCTCGTTCTGCCTCGCGTACACCTCGTGCCCCTTGTCGCGCAACGCCTCGACGAGGGGGGCAGGGTAGAAGGGTGCGTGGAGGACCACCACTTGCCCCGGCTCCGCCGCGGCGAGCCGCGCCGCCATTTCCCCCACCGGGGTGCCGCCCTGGCCGAGGATCGCTTCCGCGTCCA
This sequence comes from Acidobacteriota bacterium, assembly GCA_037441065.1. Classification (GTDB taxonomy): domain Bacteria; phylum Acidobacteriota; class Thermoanaerobaculia; order Thermoanaerobaculales; family Thermoanaerobaculaceae; genus JACADV01. Next base: position 57,617 of record JBBISY010000012.1, read on the forward strand.
GGGTGGCGACCGGCTCGGTGGCGGTCACCCATGGGGGTTGCGGCTCGTCGCTGGCGGGCTCCTCCCCGTTGCAGGAGAGCGGCTGGCCCAGGGCGCGGCGCAGAGCGTTGACCACCTCCGGCACCGGCAGCCCGGCGATCTGGGCCGCCTGCGCCACCGTGGCGATACGAGCCACGGTGCGCCGGAGGATGGGGTTGGCGAGGCGGCGAAACTCGGGGGAAAGCTGGTACAGCACCGCCTCCAACTCCGGGTGGGCGTCGAGGAGGGCGCCGATCTTGGTGGCCGCGTTCACGTTCATGCCTGCGTTCCCCCTTCGTCCAGTAGACGGCGCTCCCCCTGCAGGGTGCGGATGGCGGTCACGTCCTGCGTCATCTCCACAATGCCCAGGTAGTTGCCGGCCGGGTCCCGCACCGGCAGGTAGCGGATGTGCACGAAGCGGCCGTGGAGCTGGATCCAGAACTCCGCCACCTGCCGCTGGCCGCTCCGCAGCTCGTCCACCACCCGCTGCACGATGTGCAGGGAGGCGGGGGGGTGGCAATCCTGCACCCGGCGTCCGAGGATGGCGCGGTTGCGGGTGAAGATGCGGTCCTTCCCCTCGGAGAAGTAGGCCACGCGGTCGGTGGCGTCCACGAAGGTGATGTCCACCGGCAGCGCGTCCAGGAGCGCCGCCAACTGCACGGCCGTGAGCTGGCCGGAGGGGAGTGTCACGGTGCCGGAGGGGGCATCGGCGCTGGGGGCGGCTGCGGCGGCTGGGACAGCAGGCTGCCACTCGTCGCCGGGCGGAACGAGGCCGGCGCCGAACTCGCCCCACTGGTCTCGCACGCTGCTCCAGTCGGTGTCGGAGAGGTGCTGCAGCGCCATCGGCCAGAGCACCCGGTCTTCCTTCTCCACCATGGCTTCCACCGCGGCGAGCAGCGGCTCCACCACGACCCGGTGCACCAGGGCCAGCTCGGGGGCGGCGAGGGCATCTGCGTCGGCTGCCGCTTCGCCAGCGGCGCGGAGCTTGTCGCGGATGTCGTCGTCCACTCCCCACATCACCTTCGGGGGAGCGGTGATGCCAGCCCTCTCCAGGAACGGGAAGACGAGGTACTCCTTGCGCTTGTAGTGGGCCTCCACGAGCGCCAGCCGGGCGTGCACCTGGCGCCAGCGGGGAGCGAAGTCCGGGGGCAGGGTGTCCCCATTGCCGCCCGCCAGCTCCTGGAACAGGCGCCGGTACTCGGCCACCACCTCCAGGATGACCTGGTTCTCGGCGGTGAAGGTGTGGACCGGGTGGCCGGGCACGGTGTGGACGGGCGGCTGCCCGGCCAGGGTGTCCCGGAACACCGCCACGTGCAGATCGCACATGCGGCGGATCTCGCTCTCGGGCATCCCCTCCGCCATGAGTTCCGACTCCAGCGCGGAAATCTCGCTAGCTCCCACCTGGTCGAGCACGGCTCGGAAACGGTTCGTCAGGGTTTCCGGCGCGGCGCCGGCGTGGAGCTCGAAAATCATGCCCTTGAGGGCCTCGAGGCGGTGTCGGCGGTTGTCGATCAGCTCACTCACTGTCATCCCCCTCGACGGGGTGCCCCGTCGCCGACACTGTGTCCTGCGCCCGCCCCCGACGCCTTGACGGGTGTCAAGCAGTGGGCGGCAACGCCACCTGTGCCGCGCGTAGAATGCGGCCGTGGCCGTGCGCGTTGGCTTCTTGACGGAGCGCATGCTCCTGGGCTTCGGCGTGGACCTGGTGGTGCACGAGACGGCACGCCGCCTGGGGCAGCGGGGGTTCGAGCCCACCGTCTTCACCACCCGCACCGACGACACGTACCGCAACGCTCCCTACCCCATCGTGAACCTTGCGGCGCGCCACGACGCGGCCGACGTCTTTTCCCCCGGCTTTCTGCTCGCCAGTCTGGAGGCGTTACGCACCTCCGGCGGGGAAGTTTGGGTTGTGGAGACCCCCCCGTTTTACGACTGGCTCGAGCATCTGCCAGCGCCGGTGGTGTGCGTGGAGCACGGCACGCCACCCGGCAGCTTCTTTCCGCGCCGCATCGGCCGCCGCATCGAGGCGCTGCGGCAGCGCCGGTACGAGGACGTGTACGGCAACCTGCGTCCCGGCGACGGGGTGGTGGCTATCTCCGAGTACATCGCCTCGTGTCTGCCGCCGGAGCTGGGCGGGAGGGCGGTGGTGATCCACAACGGCGGCGACCACTACCCGCTGGCGTCGGCAGAGGAGGCGGCGGCGTTCCGGAGGCGCTGCGGCGCGGGCGAGGACGAGGTGCTGGTGCTCTGGGTAGGGAGAGCGGAGCTCCACAACGACCTGCAACCCTACAAGGGCTTTCGCGAGCTCTTGGCGCTGGCGCCGGAGCTAGCCCGCCGGGCGAGGGGGGCCAGGTTGGTGGCTGTGGGCCGGGGCGACGAGGCCGCACGAGGGGCCATGGAGCGGGTTGGCATCACGCCAATCTTCCACCTCCCGGCGCAGGACATGCCGGCGGCGTATCGGGCGGCGGACGTGTTCCTGAGCACGTCGCGCTGGGAGGGGTTCAACCTGCCGCTGGTGGAAGCGCAGTTCCAGGGCACGCCCGTGGTGGCGTACCGCCTCTGCGCCCACCCGGAGGTGGTGCGGGACGGCGAATCGGGGATTCTGGCCAACACCCCGCAGGAGCTGCTGGCGGCTGTGGTCCGCCTCGCCAGCGATGCCGAGGCACGGCGCGCCCTGGCCGAGAAGGCGCACTCGGCGGTGGCGCACTTCACCTGGGACGCGGCCGCGGACAGGCTGGCCGCCTACCTCCAGCGCTGTCTCGCCGAGGCCAGACGCCAACCAGGGCGGGCGCCTTCCCCGCTACCGGTGAAAGACCGGCGGTACTACGCGAAGGTGGTACGGCGGATCGTGCGCCGCGAGGGGATCCTGGTGCTGCTGCGGGAGAGTCTCTCGGCCTTGTGGAAACGCGCCCGCCGCCTGGTATCATCCCGGCCGTGACCCCGCAGCACGTGCTGCTTGCCCACGGGCGAGAGGCGGGGCGGACCTGGGGAGCGCCCTGAGTGGGGATCCTCGAGACCCTCCGCCATGCCCTCCGCTACTGGCGCCCCCACTCGCGGCTCGCCCTCGGCCTGCTCGCGATGCTGCTCGTGCCGCAAGCCTACAAGAGCTTCTTCGCGTACAGCCAGAGGGTTATCGTGGATCGGGGACTGCTGGGGCACGACGGCACCGCCCTGGTACGGACCGTCGCCGCGTTGCTGCTGGGGTTCCTCCTGGCGGCGGTGGCCACGCTCCTCGCCGACTACCTGGGCGCGCGGGCCGGGGCCGCCATCATCAACGAGATCCGCCGGCGCCTCTTCGCCCACCTGCAGCGCCTGTCCATCGGCTTCTACACGAGCACCCCCTCGGGGGACGTGGTGGCCCGCTTCACCTCGGATCTCGCCGACATTCAAAAAAGCCTCACCACCCGCATCATCGACGCGGTTCTGGCCAGCGTGGGGCTGGCCATCAACGTGCCTCTGGCGTTCGTCCTGGACTGGCGCCTGGGTGCGGTGATGCTGCTGGGCATGCCGGTGGTGGGGCTGGGGACCCGCCTGTTCGGGCGTCGGGCGGCGGCCTCCCGCTACGAGCTGAAACAGCAGGAAGCGGCCATTGCCGCCTTCGTGCAGGAGAACGTGAAGACACAGGCGGTGGTAAAGGCGTTTTCCCTGGCGGACCGGCTCGTGGCCCGTTTCGAGGGGCGGCTGGCCCAGGTGGCCCGCTGCTTTGTGCGCGCCGAATTCTCTGCCCAACTGGTGGGCAGCGGCTCGAGCCTCGGCGTTCTCGCCGTTCAGGTGCTGGTCTTGGGGGTGGGCGCCGCCATGGCGTACCACGGCCACGTCTCCGCCGGGACGCTGGTGGCCTTCCTCGCCCTCCACGCCGTGGTGAGCAAGGACGCCTACGACCTTACCAAGAAGGTGGTGCCGGCCCTCATCGCGTCGTCGGGGGGGCTGCGCCGCATCGAAGAGCTGCTCCAGCAGCCGGTGGCGGTGGTGGACCGGCCGGCGGCTGCTCGGCTCGAGCGGGTGGAGGGCCCGGTTCGGCTGGAGGGGGTGAGCTTCACCTACCCGGGGGGCGCTCGGGTACTGGAGGGGGTGCGCCTCGAAATCCGACCCGCGGAGCGGGTGGCGCTGGTGGGACCCAGCGGCTCGGGGAAGAGCACGGTGGTGCAGTTGCTCCTGCGCTTCTATGACCCCGACAAGGGACGCATCACGGTGGACGGCCGCGACCTGCGGGAGGTGGCCCTCGCCTCCTGGTACGACCGCGTCGCGGTGGTGTTTCAGGAGAGCCTGCTGCTGTCGGGTTCGATCCGCGACAACATCGCCATGGGGCGGCCCGGGGCTACCCAGGAGGAGGTGGAGGCCGCGGCGCGGGCGGCGGAGATCCACGACGCCATCGCCGCGCTTCCCGCCGGGTACGACACGGAGATCGGCGAGGCGGGCGGCCGGCTTTCGGGGGGGCAGCGCCAACGCATCGCCATTGCACGGGCGATCCTGCGCGACCCTGCCTTGCTCCTACTGGACGAGGCCACCTCGGCGCTGGACCCCGCCACCGAGGCGGCGGTGCACGCTACGCTCGACCGCCTCTCCCGCGGTCGCATGGTGCTTTCGGTCACCCACCGGCTGGCCACAGCTTGCACCGCGGATCGCATCGTGGTGCTGGACGGCGGCTGCGTTGTCGAGACCGGGACGCACGAGGAGCTCTTGGCGCGGCAGGGGCTGTACTGGAAGCTCTGGGAGCGGCAGAGCGGCCTCGAGGTGAGCCCGGACGGCGCGGCTGGCCGGGTGGACCCCGACTGGCTCGCGGCCGTGCCGCTCCTCGCCGGGCTCGAGCGGGGGGCGCGGCGGCGGCTGGCCGATCGCTTCCGGGCGCGGCCGGTGGAGGCGGGGATCGCTGTGGTGCGGGAAGGCGAAGAGGCGGACGCCTTCTACGTCATCGCCCGCGGCAAGGTGGAGGTGGTGGTGGCCGCAGGGACGGGGGAGCGTCGGCTGGCGGTGCTGGCGGACGGCGACTTCTTCGGCGAGATGGCCCTGGTGCGCGAAACGGTGCGGTCCGCCACGGTGCGCACCCTCTTCCCCAGCCTCTTCCTGGTGCTCCCGAAGGACGCGTTCCGCGAGCTGCTCGAGGAGCACCCGGCGCTGCGGCAAGGGGTGGAGGCAGCGGTCACGGCCCGCAGCGGGGGTTGGCCGGCGGTGTAGGGCCTTCGAAGGGGGGGAGGTGCCAGCGGGCCAGCTCTCCCGCCAAGGCGGCGGGGGGATCGCGGCGGGCGTCGAAGACAAACCCCTGAAAGCCCAGCAAGCCGGCCGCCTCCACGTTGCGCGGCTTGTCGTCGATGAACAGGCACTCGTCGGCGGCCAGGTGGGGGATGCGTCGCCGGGCGCGCTCGAGGGCGGCCTCGAAGATGCGCGGCTCGGGCTTGGCCGCACCCACGGCGAACGAGGTGACCACCAGCTCGGCGGGGAAGATCTCGTCGAGCCGGAGCAGGGCGGCGATCTCGCCGAACCACGGCTGGCAGTGGTTGGAGATGATGCCCAGCGGCACGCCGCGCTCGGCGAGGCGCGCCGCGATCTGCCGCGTTTCCCAGAAGGGGATCAACCGTTCCGCGCGCACCAACGCCGCCAGTTCCGCCACCGACTCGCGTAGCCCCCCCTCGCGGATCACCTGGCTCCAGAACACCTCCTCGCTGGCCTCGGGGGAGAGCTCGAACCCTCGCCAGGCTCCGATCCCCGCGCGGCGGAAGCGCGCTTCCGCGTCGGGATCGGCGGCGTACCGTTCGCGGGCCAGGCGCGACAGGAGCGGCAAGTGGATATCGTCGGCGAGCACCCCGCCCACGTCGAAGAAGACGATGCGCACCGGCATCAGTCGAAGGCCGCCGGCCGGAGCGGGTCGGCCAGGTGGGCGAGGATTTCGTCCAGGTGCCTCCGGTTGGTGCGCTGCTCCGAGAGCGGCGGCAGCGCGTCGAAGGCGAAGAAATCCACCGCCAGCGTCTCCTCGCTGGGGCGGGCTGCACCGCCCACGATCTCGCACAGGAAGACCAGCTTGTAAGCGTGGAACAACTCCAGCGGGCGGCCGCCGCGGTTGGCGTCGAAAACCCCCACCAGCCGGCGCGGTACCACCTCGAAACCGCTCTCCTCCCGGGTCTCCCGCACCACCATCTGGGAGGGCGTCTCGCCCACATCGGCCCACCCCCCCGGCATGGCCCAGCGCCGGTCGGTGCGCTCCTGCACCAGGAGGATCCGCCCCTCCCGCACTACCGCGGCGCGCACGTCCACCTTCGGCGTGGCGTAGCCGGGGTGGGCGACGAAGTTCTTCGCCACCTCGGCAGCGTCCAGCTGCGAGTGCGCGGCCACGATTTCCCCGGCAATGGCCGCGAGCCGGCGGTAGCGGTCGCGGTCGTAGCCGGGGGCGGCGTAGGCCAGGCCGGTCTGACACAGCGCCTGGATCTCCCGCGCCCACTCCAGCCAGCGCGGGAGCGGCTGGTGGCGGCCCTCGCCTTCCCCGGCCCGCGGCTCGCCCTCGCTCATGGGGTTACCCTCGGTGGCTCCTCGAAATCGGGGTGGCCCAGATCGGCGGCGGGCGCCTCTCGGCTCGTGCGGGACAGCGACAGCAGCAGCACGAGCAGGGCGAGGGCCGCGTAGGCGGCGGTGAACTGGTAGGCGAGCGCGCGCTGGAGCGGCTGCTGGAGGGTCCAGGGGAGGTACATGTTGCCGTCGGGGGAAGCCGAGTGCACCACGCCGAAGAAGGTGAAGACGGCCAGGATCCCCAGGTAGAGGGAGGCGGTGGCGAAACGCCGGTCGATGAGCTCGGCGAGGAAGGCGCCCCACAGCATGGCGGTGAGGATGAAGCCGTTCCCCAGCGCCAGCGTCACCAGCACCTCCGGGAGTTCTTTCCCCTGCGCGCCCAGGAGCGCCGCGTAGGCGGCGAAGGGGGTCACGAAGGTGACGAGCTTGATGGAGAGCAACCGGGCCACCGTGGGGAAGTAGGCGAACATCACGGCGGGGGCGTGCCGGGCCGGGCAGGCCAGGGTGGCCTGCACCATGATGTCCAGGGCCACGAAGATGAGGATGGGCGCCAGCACCGCCCGCGGGATCAGCTCGACGATGAACCCCACGTAGCCGAAAACGCCGCCCAGCCCCACGAACAGGCCGGTGAGCAGGGTGTACCCGGCGCGCGAGCCCATCCCCTTGTAGGCGGGCTGTCCAATGTAGGGGGTGGACTGCGCCACGCCACCGCACACGCCGGCCACCAGGGTAGCCACCGCTTCGGTGAGGAGGATGCCGCGGGTGTCGAAGTCGTCCCCGGCCACCCGCGCCGACTCCGTGACGTTGATGCCGCCCACCACGGTCAGGATGGCAAAGGGGATGGCGATGGGCAGGTACGTGAGGGCGGCCACGAAACCGTGGAGGAAGAGCAGCGACGGGACCGGGAGCCCGAAGTGCAGCTCCATCTTTGGCATCGGCTGGAAGGTGCCGCCCACCAGACCGTGCGGACCCAGGACGTAGTAGAGCGTGGTGCCGACGACGATGGCCACCAGCACGCCGGGCAAGTTCTTGGGCAGGCGGATGCGGGCCACCAGGTTGGTGAGGATCAACCCCAGGGAAACGAGGCCCACCAGCGGCATCCCGAAGATGTCCACCATGGGGATGAAGCCGATGAGGGCGAGGCCGATCCCGGCGAGAGAGCCCAACAGCCCGGCCTGCGGCACCATCTTCTGCACCCACCCCCCGCAGAAGGAGAGCACCAGCTTCACGGCACCGATCAGCACCATGGTGGCCATGCCGATGTACCACGTGGTCATGGCCGCTTCCTCCACCGGCATGCCGCTCTCCTTCAGCGAGACGAAGGCGGGTCCCAGCACCGCCAGGGCGATGCCGATGGTGGAGGGGGTGTCGAGCCCCAAGGGCATGGCAGTGACGTGGGGGTTGCCGGTCTGGCGGGCCAGGCGGAAGGCCATCCAGGTGTACACCAGGTCGCCGAACAGCACGCCGAAGGCGGTGCCGGGGAACATCCGCTTGTAGACGATCTCGGCCGGGAACCCGAAGGCGAAGACGAGGATGCCGGCCAAGAACGAGAGGACCGTGAGGTTGTCGAACATCAGCCCGAAGAACCCGTTGATGTCGCCGAGGGTGAACCACTCGTAGGGGCGCCGTTTCGCGTTCATCGAACTCTCCCCGGTTGGCGGTGCGCGCAGCCGGCTGCGGCGGCGGCTCGCTCCGTTGGGTGTGGCAGCAGGGGTGCGTGCCGAACCATCGGGGGATTCTAGCGTGCCTCGGGCGGCAAGCGCTGGCTCTGGGCAGCTCCGCGGGGCTGCCGAGGAGCCCGCGCCGCCGGACGCTTCTCAGCGGGCCGCGTCGGGACCGGAAAAACCGAGGGCCGAGACCGCAAGACCGCTGGCCTGGGCGAGCTGGCGCAGCGCTCCCTCCAGACACTCTCGGGTGAGCGTCGCGGCGGGGGCGTAGGCAACGAGCCAGGCCCGCCTGGTCTCGGGAAGTACCTTCACCCGCTCGCCGCCGGTGATGGGGGCATCGGCGGGGCCCTGGGCATCCAGGAGGAGGGGTTTCCCCTCCAGGTTGAAGGGGCCGCGCAGCGAGAGGTACGACTCGCCCCGCAGCCCGGCGCGGAACACGAAGGGCGGCTGCAGGTTGGCGACGTTCATCACGCAGGCCGGCACCGCCAGCTCCGCCGAGAGGCAGTTGTTCACGTCCACCAGGGGGTGGATGGCGGGGAGGGGCTCGCCCTTGAGAAGGCGGCGCAGCAACGCTTCCGAGGACGGCCGGTAGCGGGTGGGGTCGCACCCGGCCTCGCGAAACAGGCGGCGCAGGGCGGCCACCGTGGGGTGGGACGAGAGCGATTCCAGCGTGTGGCTCGCCCGCGCCCGTGCCGCCACCTCCTCGCGCAGGCGGGCAAGCGCTGCCGGGTCGCTCCCGGTATCCTCGAGGTCGGCCCACAGCAGCAGCCAGCCGGGGAGTTCGTGGCGAACGGAGGGCGGAAAGGTGTCCATGTACGCATACTGCCACACCCGCCGGCGGGGGGTGCGGGGGCTGCCGCGGCCGTTCCCGGGGCCTATATTGGGAGCGGGCGAGTTCGGAGGCGAGGGTGCGACACGGCAGTGGGTTTTTCCGCTTCGCACGGGCCGCAGCGGCCGGGCTCCTGTTGGTGGTCGTCTCGGCGGCGGGCGCCGAGGTGCGCCGGCGCGTGGTGCCGGTGCCGGTGCCGAACCCGGCGGCTTTGACCCGGGTGGGAAGCTGCGACGAGTTGCAGTCCTACCTGGTGGAGGCGATGGTGGAGGAGCTGGTCCGCATCTGGCTCTCCCCCTGGCGGGTGTTGGACGGCGCCGTGCTCACGGGGGAGCAGCCCACCGACTTCACCACCACCAACAATCAAGAGACCGAGGTGGACGAGCTCGACATCGTTAAGAGCGATGGCGCGTACCTCTACGTGGCCATGGACGATGCCCTGCGGGTGGTGCGCTCCTGGCCCGCCGAGGGGAGCGCGCTCCTCGCCGCGGTGCCCCTGGAGGGGTGGGCGACCGGCTTGTTCCTCTACCACGAGCTGGTGGCTGTCCTCTCCCCCGGCGAGGCCCCGCCCGGTGCGAGTCGGTTTTCGGGTGGTGGCACGAGGCTCGACCTGTTCGACGTGAGGGAGCGCGCGGCGCCCAGGCGGGTGCGGCGCATCGAGGTGGAGGGGACGCTGGTGGGAGCGCGGCGCATCGGGGCGCACCTGTACCTGGTGTGCCACCGCCCCCTGCCGCTCCCGGAGGAGGCGTGGAAGCTGCTGTGGCAAGGGGATATCGGCCTGCCGAGGGTGGACTGGGACGCGACGCCGGAGGAGCGCCAGGCCGCGGCCGCGCTGGCGCGGGTCATCCTGCGGCCCTACGTGGAGCGGATCGTGGCGGCCATGCCTCTTGCCGACTTCCTCCCCGCGGTGAGGGACAGCGCCGGCCAGGGGGGATCCTCGACGGTGCCGGCGTTCCCCTGCTCCTCCGTGTTCCGACCTACCCAGGCGAGCTCGTATGGCATGCTGGCCGTGCTCCACCTGGACCTGGAGGCGGCCGCGGCAGGGTCCGGGGAGATCCATGGCGTGGGGCTGCTGGCCGAGGGCTGGACGGTGTACGCCTCCTCCCGCACCCTCTACGTGGCCAACGGCCAGCCCTGGTGGTGGTGGCTGGACGAGCGGGAAGCGACGGCGGCGATCCACGCCTTTGCCCTGGGCGGCGAGGAGCCGGTGCGTTACGTGGCGAGCGGCCAGGTCCCCGGCTTCCTCCTGAACCAGTTCGCCATGAGCGAGCACGACGGGCTGCTCCGGGTGGTCTCGACCGAGTTCAGCGTCTGGTCGCCGAGGAGCGAGGAACGAGGCGGGAGCGTGGTCACGGTGCTGCGCCACGACGGGCGGGGGACGCTGGCCGTGGTCGGTCAGCTGCGGGGTATCGCGCCGGGGGAGCGGATCTTTGCCGCCCGCTTCCTGGGCGACAAGGGGTTCCTCGTGACCTTCGAGCAGGTGGACCCCCTCTTTGCCCTGGATCTCGCCGACCCGGCCCGCCCGCGCGTGGTGGGCGAACTGGAAATGCCGGGCTTCTCCTCCTACCTCCACCCGCTGGACGACCGCTACCTCCTGGCCGTGGGGCGGGCGGAGGACGGGCAGGGGCGCCTCACCGAGATGGCGGTGAACCTCTTCGATGTGGCGGACCTGGCCCACCCCCGGCTAGTGCACCAGCACCTGCTGGCGCGGGGGGAGGGCGAGTGGACGTGGTCCGAAGCGCTCTGGGACCACCACGCCTTTACCTTCCACCACGGCGTGCTCTCCGTGCCCCTGGCCGCCGCCTCGCGGGAGCGGTGGGTGAGCAGCCTGGCGGTGCTGGAGGTGGACCCCGCGCGGGGAATCCGCGAGTTGGGGCGGCTGGACCACGAGGACCTGACACCGCCCGAGCGGTGGAGCTGGATGCGCCGCAGCCTCTACGTGGAGGAGTTTCTCTTCTCCCTCTCCAGCGTGGGCGTCAAGGCGTCGCCGCTGCGCGACCCTGCCCGCGTCGTGGCGGCGGTGCCGTTCTTCCCAACTGCGCTCGCCGCTCCGTAACCGTGCCCCGCGCTGCCCTACCGCAGCTCAAAGCGCCCCGCCTCGAGGAAGCCCTTGAGGTGGGCCATGAACTGGTCGGCGGTGGCCCCGTCCACCAGCCGGTGATCGAAGGACAGGGCCAGGTACACCATGTCGCGGATGCCGATGGACTCGCGCCCCTCCGCGTCGGTCACCACGGTGGGACGGCGCTGAATGCCCCCCACCGAGAGGATCGCCACGTTGGGCTGGTTGATGATCGGCAGCCCGAACAGCCCGCCGTAGGGTCCCGGGTTGGTGATGGAGAAGGTGGAGCCCTGCACGTCGGTGGGCAGCAGCTGCTTGTTGCGAGCCCGCGTGGCCAGGTCGGTGACGGCGCGCTGCAACCCCACCAGCGACAGCTCCTCCGCGTGCCGCACCACCGGCACGATGAGACCGTGCGGCAGGGCCACCGCCACGCCCAGGTTAATGTGGCGGTGGTACACGATCTCGTTCCCCTCCAGGGAGGCGTTGAGCACCGGGAACGCCTTGAGCGCCTCCACCGCCGCCGCCATGAAGAAGGGGGTGTAGGTGAGCTTCAGGCCGTGCTGGGCCTCGAACGCGGCCTTGGCCCCCTCGCGCAGGGCCACGATGCGCGACACGTCGGCCTCGAACACGGTGTTGACGTGGGGCGAGGTGCGGCGCGAAGCCACCATGTGCTCGGCGATCTTCTGCCGCATGATGGAGAGGGGCTCGCGCAGCTCCTCCCCCGGGAACGGGCGCGAGGGCGCCAGGGTGGCCCCGCTGGCGGGGGCAGCCGGTCTGGGGGCCGGTGCCGCGCTGGGTGCGGGGGAAGACGGCGCGCTGGGGGTGGGAGGGGGTGGTGGCGTGCGGCGTTTCTCGATGAACGCCAGGATGTCCTCCTTGGTGACGCGCCCCTGTGCGCCGGTGCCGGGGACCTCCGCCAGGTCGATCCCGTGCTCGGCGGCGATGCGGCGCACGAGCGGGGAGGAGCGGCGAAAGGGCTCCGCTTCCCGCGTTGCTTCCGCTTCGGCTGGCGGAGCCGCCGCCAGTGTGAGTGGGGCGCCACTGGGGGAAGCTGAAGGTGGCGGCGCTGGCGCCGTCTCGGCCGCTGCCACGGCCTCGGCCGCCGCCTCGCCCGCTTCGGCAATGACGGCGATCACCGTCTCCACCGCCACCGTGGCGCCGGGAGGGTGGAGGATCTTGAGGAGGGTGCCGCCGGCGGGGGCGGGGACCTCGGCGTCCACCTTGTCGGTGGAGATCTCCAGGAGCGGCTCGTCCTTGGCGACGCGCTCGCCCTCGTTCTTGAACCAGCGGACGATCGTCCCCTCGGTGATCGACTCGCCCATCTGCGGCATCACCACGTTGACGGCCATGCTCACCACCTCCCTGCGGGGAAACCGCCACCCACCCCCCGATCAATCCCTAGATGTGGATGGCGGCGCCGTGCACCGCCTCCGCCGCTTCGTGGATCGCCTCGTGGAGCGTGGGGTGGGCGTGGATCGTGCGGATCAACTCCTCCGCGGTCAGCTCGCCCCGCAGCGCCGCGATCCCCTCGGCAATGAGCTCGGTGGCGTGCGGCCCCACGATGTGCACCCCCAGCACCTCGTCGTACTTCTCCTCGCCCACGATCTTCACGAACCCCGCCGCCTCCCCGAGGATCGCCGCCTTCCCCACCGCCGAGAAGGGGAACGTGCCCACGCGGACGGCGTACCCCCGCTCGCGGGCCTGCGGTTCGGTGAGTCCCACCGAGGCTACCTCCGGCCAGCAGTAGGTGCAGGAGGGCACCTGGCGGTAGTCGATGGGGCGCGGGTTCCTGCCGGCCAGATGCTCCACGGCCAGGACCCCCTCGGCGGAGGCCACGTGAGCCAGCCAGGGGGTGGCGATGAGGTCGCCGATGGCGTAGACCCCCGGTTCGCCGGTGCGGCACATCTCGTCCACCACCACCCGTCCCTTGTCCACCGTTGCCCGTGTGGCCTCGAGGCCGACGCCCTCGAGCGCGGCCACGCGGCCCACCGCCAGCAGGAGCTTGTCCGCCGTGAGGGTGAGCGGTTCCCCCTTGGCGTTGGTGGCCGTGCACGTCACCGAGGTTTCCGTCACCGTACACCCCTCCACGCGGGTGCCGGTGTGCACCGTGACCCCTTGCTTGCGGAAGGCCTTCTCCACCTCCGCCGAGACGTCCGGGTCCTCCAGGGGGAGCACCCGGTCCAAGAGCTCCACCACCGTCACGGTGGCGCCGAAGCGGGAGAAGATGGACGCGAACTCCATCCCCACCGCGCCGGCACCCAGCACCAAGAGGGTCGCCGGCACGTCCGTGAGTTCCAGGGCGTGGTCCGAGTTGAGGATACGTTGCCCGTCGGCGTGCACGTGGGGGAGGTCGCCGCATCGGGAGCCGGTGGCCAGGATGATGTGGTCGGCGGTGTGGCGCTCCACCGAGCCGTCCGGCTTGGTCACCTCCACGCCTCCCCCGCCCAGCAGCTTGCCGGTCCCCTGCACCCAGCTCACCTTGTTCTTCTTGAAGAGGAACTCGATGCCTTTGGCGTTCTTCGTGACCACCTTGCGCTTGTGGTCGTGCGCGGCCTTCAGGTCCAGGGCCACCTCGGAGCAGACGACGCCGAACTTGGCCCCCTCGCGCGCTTGCCGGAGCAGGTCGGCGGTGTGGAGGAGCGCTTTGGTGGGGATGCACCCGCGGTGCAGGCAGGTGCCGCCGAGGAACGGATCCTTCTCGACGACGAGCGTGGAGAGGCCCAGCTGGCCCGCCCGGATGGCGGCCACGTAGCCGCCGGGGCCGGAGCCGACAATGACGAGGTCGTGGTGGGCATCGGCCATGAGTTCCTCCTGCGGTGCCGCCCGCAGCGGTCACGGGGCCATTCTAGCGGGGCGGGGACAGGGAACAGGGGACGGGGGAGGGCAGGGGCGCGGGCGACGCCGCCCGCGGCCGCCCGCCGTCACACCTTCGGGCAACGCGGATCTACTTGGCGGCGCCGGCTTCCGGCTTCTGCTTGACGAGCTCGAGGTCAATGGCGACGCTCACCTCGTCCCCCACCACCAGCCCCCCGTTGTCCATCACCTTGCTCCAGGTCATCCCGAAGTCCTTGCGGTTGAGCTTGGCGGTGGCGTGGGCCCCGACGCGGGTGGCGCCCCAGGGGTCGGTGATCGGGGCGGCGAGTTCGTCCACGGTGAGCACCACTTCCTTCGTGACGCCCCGCAGGGTGAGGTCGCCGGTGATGCGCAGCCCCCCGCCCGCCTTCTCCACCTTCTTGGAGCGGAAGGTCATGGTGGGGTACTTCGCCACGTCGAAGAAGTCGGCGCTCCTGAGGTGCTCGTCGCGCTTGGGCTCCAGGGTGTTCACCGAAGCCACGTCGATGGTCACCTGGATGGACGCGGTGGTCGGATCGTCGTTGTTCACCTCCACCTTGCCGGAAAAGTTTCCGAACGCCCCACGCACGGTGGACACCGTCATGTGCTTGATGCCGAAGGTCAACCGCGAGTGCGCCGTGTCGATCACCCAACTGGTCGGCTCGGCCTGCGCCGGCAGCGAAGCCAGAGTAGCCGCCACCACCACGACCATAACCGTTTTGAGATTCATTCGACCTCCCTCCTGCGAGCGGGCAACGCTGCAGGAATGGTCGGTATTCCCTGCGGGGCCGGGGTCCGGGGACAGGGGACCGGGGACCGGGGTCCGGGGTCCGGGGAACGGGAACAGCGGACAGGGGAAGGAGAAGAGGGCAGGGCGTGGGCGCGGGGCGGGCGCGATAATGGCGGTGTGACGGGTTCCCGAGCCCAGTGGGCGCCGGTGGTGTCGCTGGTGAGTCTGGGGTTGGCGGCGGGCGTCGCGCAGGCCGTCCTGCTCCGCGAGGGCATGGCCGCGTCGGGCGGCTCCGAGCTGTCCTGGGGCGCTGTGCTCTTCCTGTGGCTCGCCGCGATGGCCCTCGGCGCGCGGACCGGTGCGCGCTGGGGGACGGCCGCGGCCGCGGCGTGGGGCCCCGCCCTGGCGGTCGCTCTCGCCGGTGTGGGCGTCGTCCTCCTCCGCGCCACGCCGGCGCTGGTGGGCGCATCGCCGGGCGAGGAGGTGGCGGCCGGGCGGGGCGCGTGGGTGTGGGCGGCTGCCGTCATCCCGGCAGCTCTCGTGGGTGGCTGGTGCTTCCCGGTGCTCGCCGGGGCGCTGCCGGGCAACACGGCAGCAGGTACGGCCTACGCGCTCGAAGGCCTCGGTGCGCTGCTCGGCGGGCTGGCCTTTACCTTCGTCCTCGCGCCGCTGGGCTCGGTGGCCGCGCTCGCCATCGCCTTCGGCCTGGTGGCAGGGTCCACGGCGTGGCTCCGGGGCGCCTACGGGCTCGCCCTCGGTGGGCTCGCCGTGGGAGCCGGCCTCGCGGTGGTGAGTGGCGGGTGGCTGGCGCAGGCCGCCTGGGGGTGGTCGGGGAGGATCGGACCTCTCGCCCACTGGCGGGACACCCACGAGCAGCGGATCGAGGTCAGCGGCGGGCCGCCCTACTCCCTCTACGCCGATGGCCGGCTGATGAGCACGCTCCCCGACCCCTACCGGGCCGACCCGCTCGCTCACCTGCTGATGCTGCTGCACCCGGCGCCCCGGCGGGTCTTGGCCGTGGGGGTGGGAGCGGAGGGCCTGCTGCCGGCCATGCTCCAGCACCCGGTGGAGCGCCTGGACGCGGTGGAGGAGGATCGAGCCCTGCCGGGGCTCCTGGCGTCGTGGCTGGGTGGGGAGCTGCGCTCGGCTCTGGCCGACCCGCGGGTGAGGGTGCGGCGCAGCGACCCCGTCACGCTGGTGCGGGGGAGGGAGGCCTGGGACCTGGTGCTGCTGCGCGACGGGGATCCCACCACACTGCGCCGCAACCGCACCCGGACGCTGGAGTTCCTCTCCGATTGTCGGCGCTGCCTGGGGCCGGGGGGAGTGCTCGTGCTGCGCGTGGGCGTGCCGGACACCTACCTGGGCGGCCCGGGGGGAGAGCTGCTCGCCACCCTGGCGAGCACGGTGCGTCGCGTGTTCCCGCTGCCGGTGGGGGTGCCGGGCGAGGAGGTCATGGTGGTGTGCGGGCGGGACGGGGAGATGGCCACCGGCCCCGAGGTCTTGGCCCGCCGGCTGGCGGCACGGGGCATCGCTCCCGACCGCTTTCACCCCGCCATGCTGCCCCTGCTGCTGGACCCGGTCCGGGCGGAGAACCTGACGCGGTTCCTGCGCACGGCAGCGGCGGAGCCGAACACGGCGGCGCACCCGCGGGCGGTACCGCTGGCGGCGGCCCGGGCGGAGGGGCGGGGCAGCG